>JBQTIG010000020.1:0-57119 GCA_052388375.1 Planctomycetaceae bacterium
GGTCTTCGGAGAGGCTCTCAAGCCCGCACGACCCGCAGCTGATCGTCGGCGTCGCCGCAGAGCGGCAGCGGTCCACCCCCCGCCCCCGGGCTCTGCATCAGCCCCCAGCCGGGGCCGATGGGCACGAACGGGAGGGGCGCGAGGTTGGGCGGATTCACCGGCGCGCCCGCCGCCGCAAGGGGAAGCGGCGTCGCGTCGCGCGCCTGGCCGAGCGCGCGGGTCTGGTGCACGATCAGCTCGTCGTCGAGGGTGCCCGCCACGCCGTCGGCCCCCGGACCGACCGCGAAGAGCCGTTCCAGGTCGGTCCTGGGCAGGAATCCGCGACCCCAGCGCGGCACCGTCACGAAGGGTTGCGCGAACGACGCGGCCGCGTCGAGTCGCAGCGCGACATCGTCGGCGGTGCCATCCGCGAGGTCGGGGCCGCGCCCGAAGATCGCCAGTTCGCCGGAGCCGAAGGTGGCGAGCAGCGGGATTCCCGCGAGATCGAAGGGGGTGGCCGCGCCCGCGCGAGGATCGAGAAACACCAGGAGCCGGTCGTCGGCGTCGTTGGGAATGCCGTTGGGCCCCGCCGTGGCGAGCGCCACCGCGCCGCCCCCGACCCGCGCATCGGGCGCGAGCGCGCCCGCCTGGAGGCGGCTCCCCAGGGCGCGGCGCAGCGTGGAGAGCGCGCCCGCGGATTCGAACACCACGATCAGGTCGTCGTCGGCGCTGCCGGGGACGCCGTCCGGTCCCTTCCCCGCCCCCGCGAGGAGGATCCCCGAGAGCGCGAAGGGGCGTCGCAGGAGGGCAGGAACCGGCGCGGAGCGCACCTGTTGCGAGGGAAGGGAGAGCCGCGTCACCACGTCGTCCTGGTCGCGCGGGAGCCCGTTCCCGCCGAGCGTGACGACGAAGGCGGCGTTGCCGTCCGCCGTGAAGGGGATGGAGAGATTGCCCGCGCCCGGCGTCGTGTCGACCGGACCGATGAAGATGGTCTGGCCGCCCCCGGTCACCGCCGTACCGGTGAACTCCAGGATGACGAGGGTGTCGTCCAACGTGCCGAGGAGTGTGTCTGCCCCCGCGTGGGTGAGCGCGACGCGGTTGGAGGCGATGGGGGCGAGCGGGGCGGTGTTGAGCCCGGCGACGACGATGTCGGTGACGACCGGCGCCGTCTGCGCCGCGGTGACGAGGAGCACGCGGTCGTCGGCGTCGCCCGGCGCGCCGTTGGGTCCGACGGAGGCGACACAGAAGGTGTTGCCGTCCATCGCGGCCGGCGCGGAGTTGTCGCGGTCCAGGAACCCCACCGGGAGCGCGCCCGGCCGCCGCACCGGAAGCACCGCCACGGCGTTGGGCGGCCCGCGCACCAGGAGCAGCTCGTCGTCGCCGTCGCGCCAGATTCCGTTGGCGCCCGCGGTGCAGAGCGCGGCCCAGCCGTCCGCAAGGCGCTCCGGAAGGGATGCGCCGCCCGCGCGCTGATTCGGCACCGCCAGGGGCTGGGGGGGGGCGTGGGGAAAGGTGACCTTCGTGACGACGTCCCCGCTCAGCGCGCCGTTCCCCACCGTCACCGTGAGCAGACCGGAGGGGGGCGCGCCGGGGGGGAGCGGGGCGCGCCCCTGCACGATGGTGGAGTCGTTGGAGACGTTCGCGGTCACGGTGCCGATCCCCTGGAACGTCACCTGGACGATGCCGCCGGGCGGACCGAGATCGGTCCCCTGGATCGTGAAGCGCTCCGCGCCGGTGGAGACGTAGCTGGTCGGGACGATGGTCTGGGGGTTGGGGGGGCTGGAAGAGCCCTGGTAGGTGAAGGCGCTGAAGAGCGACTTCGAGCCGGCATTGAGGGAATCGACGATGACGCTCACGGTCTGCGGGATGCGTCCCGGCGCGGGAGGCGTGTTGACGCGCAGCGTGGTGTCGTTCACCACCTGGAGGTTGAGTGCGGGCTGGTCCCCGAACCGGACGACCAGGATGACCGCCGCAAGGAAGTTGCTCCCGGTGATCGTGACCTGATCGCCGCCGTTGAGCCCCGTCGAGACCGCCGGAGTGAGGCCGGTGAGGAAGAAGGCGAGCTTGGCGGCCCCCCCGCCCCCCCCACATCCTGCGGCGAGGAGCATCGCGACGAGGATGCGACGCGTCCTCACTTGCCCTGCGAGTGCCAGATCGTGTCGGCCTTCGGATCGCGATAGACGAGGTGGAGGAGCGGCGGCGCCCCCGCCGCCGCGGCGAGTCCCGGCCCGCCCCCGCACTTCTGGCCGGTGATGGGACGGACCTCCTGCCAGGTGGCGCCGGTGGTGGTGGCCCACCCGATGGAGCCTTCCCGGTCGACGGTGACGGCCATGAAAATCGTGCTGTCGACGACGGCGAGGGCGGGGGTCGCGAAGCTGTTGGCCACAGCGATGCGCGAGACGCCGGACCACTGGGTTCCGTCGTAGGTCACGTGGCGGAGCTCGTCGCCGTCGTTGGGCCGGAAGACGAGGTGGAGCGTGTCGCCGAGGGCGGCGAGGGCGGGGCGGGCGCGGCTGTTGGCGCCGGGAATGGACATCTCGGGCGTCCAATAGCGGCCCTCGAAAAGGGAGTGGTAGACCTTGTCCGACTTCTCGCCCACGTAGGCCATGTGGAGCTGGCCCTGGAAGACCGCCAGAGCCGGGGCCTGCTTCGATTGGCGGCCGCCGATCTCCACTTCGGGGGACCAGAACGTGCCGTTCCAGACGGAGTGGTAGAGGGAATTGCCGCTGGCACCCAGGGAGATCATGTGGAGCTGGTCGCCCAACGCCGCCAGCGCCGGCGTCGCGCGGCTCTCCCGCCCGCCGACCTCCACTTCGCCGGTCCAGCGCGTGCCGTCGAACCGGGAGTGGTAGAGGGTCGGCTTGCGGCGGCCGCGATAGACCATGTGGAGGGTCTTGCCGCTGTAGGCGATGGCGACGCTGTCGCCGGTTTTCCGATCGGGCACGAGTTGCGGCGCGGTCCAGGTCAGCTCGCCGGGCCCCGCCGTCGCGAGGCCGAGAAGAGCGGAGAGGGCGAGGATTCGCTTCATGGCCGCCCATCCTACACGGCGGGCGAACCGGGGGCGGGGCCGCCGGAAGGGTGGCGTGCGGGTCGACTGCCCGGCTACACTCCGCGCCATGAAGGCCGTCGTGATCCGCGAGCACGGCTCGTACGAGAAGCTGCTTCTCGAGGAGCGCCCCGCCCCCGAACCTCGTCCCGACGAGGTGCGCGTGCGCGTCCGCGCCATCGCGCTCAACCACCTGGATACCTGGGTGCGGCGCGGCATCCAGGGCTTCCAGTTCCCGCTCCCCCTGATTCCCGGTTGCGACGGAGCCGGCGTGGTGGACGCCGTGGGGGAAGCCGCGCGGGGGCTGGCGCCGGGGAGCGAGGTGGTGCTCTCGCCCGGCGTCGGCGATCCGATGGACCGCGACTACGGGATCCTGGGCGAGACGCGGGACGGCACCTGCGCGGAATTCATCGTGGTGCCGCGCGAGAACGTCCTGCCCAAGCCCGCCAACCTCACGTTCGAGGAGGCCGCCGCGGTGCCTCTCACCTTCCTCACCGCCTGGGCGATGCTCGCGCGGCGCGCCGCGGTGCGGCCGGGCGAGTGGGTGCTGGTGCATGCGGCCGGCTCCGGCGTGGGCACCGCCGCGGTTCAGATCGCGAAACTGCACAACGCGCGCGTCATCGCCACCGCCTCGACGGAGGAGAAACGGCGCAAGGCGCGGGAGCTGGGCGCCGACGAAGCGATCGGCTACGAGGATTTCGTGCGGGAGTCGCGGCGCATCACCGAAAAGGCGGGGGTGGACGTGGTCTTCGAGCACGTCGGCCCCGCCACCTTCGCCGGCAGCATCCAGTGCCTGCGCAAGGGCGGGCGGCTCGTCACCTGCGGCGGCACTTCGGGCCACGAGGTGAAGTTCGACCTGCGCCACCTCTTCTTCAAGCAGCTGTCCCTCATGGGCCATACGATGGGCACGCTCGAGGAGTTGAAGATGGTGCTGAGTCACGTCGCGGCGGGGCGGTTGAGGCCCGTGATCGACCGCGTCTTCCCTTTCGCCGAGATTCGGCAGGCGCACCGCCGCCTGGGCGAGCGCGCCGTCTTCGGCAAGGTCGTGGTCGTCCCGTAAGGTCGTGGTCGTCTTGTGAGCGAGGAACTGCACGAGAATCCTGAATACCCGCCGGAGCTTCCCTACCGGCGCGTGCTCGACCACGGATTCGTCGCCCTGGTGGAGTCGATGGGCGGCGACCATTCCATCGTGCAGGCGGCGCGCGTCAGCTACGGGAAGGGCACCAAGAAGGTCAGCACGGACAAGGCGCTCATCGCCTATCTCATCCGCCACCGCCACACCACCCCTCTCGAGATGGTGGAGTTCAAGTTCCTCATGCGGATGCCGGTCTTCATCGCGCGGCAGGTGGTGCGGCACAGAATGGTCTCGATCAACGAGTACAGCGCGCGCTACTCCATCGTGCCCGACCGCTTCTGGGTGCCCTCCCTCGGCGCCATCGCCGAGCAGGACGCCGTGAACCGGCAGGGCCGCAGCGACCAGGTCCGCGAGCTGGCCAGCGCGCTCTCTGAGCGCACGCGCCCCCCGGTGCCCTGTTCGTTCCTGAGCGGCGAGACCGCGATCCTCGTGGCGCCGGACGGCCGCGGTATCTCGCGTCGCGGGCTGCTCGAACCGGCGCACCGGGATGCGTTCGCCCCCTCCTGGAGCGAGGGCAAGGCCGCCGCGGGCATGACGCCCGCGGAGAACTACGTCTACTGGGTGGAGCAGCTTCTCCACTTCTTCCCCGACCGCAAGGCGAAGCTCCAGGCCATCCGCGACGTCTACGCCGAGCAGAACCGCCGTTCCTACGCGCTCTACCAGACGCTCCTCGCGGAGGGTGTCGCGCGCGAGATCGCCCGCTGCGTCCTCCCGCTCTCCATGTACACGGAGTGGTACTGGAAGATCGATCTGCACAACCTCATGCACTTCCTGAAGCTGCGCATGGATCCGCACGCGCAGCTGGAAGTACGCGCCTACGGCGAGGCGACCGCGACCTTCGTGAAGCAGGTCTGCCCCAGCGCCTGGGAGGCGTTCGAAAACGAGATCCTGACCGGCACCCTCGTCTCGGGCGCCGAGCTCAAGGTGCTGCGGCCCGCCGAAGCGACGGCGCAGCGCGAGGTGCTCGCGGAGCTCTACGAGCTGGGGTACCGCGAGCGCCGCCTGAAGGAGACCTGTCGCAAGCTCGGCATCGACGAGCGGCTCGTCGACGAGCTTTGGCCCCCGAGGAGACCATGAGCGAAGAGGCCCGCGCCGTCCTGATCGAGATCGAGGAGCGACTCGCCGTCATCACGCTCAACCGTCCCGAGGTGCGCAACGCCATCGACGCGACGATGGTGAACGAGCTGCACGACGCGCTGGACGGGCTTCTGGCGGACGGCGAGGTGCAGGCGCTGGTCCTCACCGGCGCCGGGGACAAGGCCTTCGCCGGCGGCGCCGACATCGCGCAGATGCGGGAGCGCGGGTCGCTGGACGCGCTCCGCACCATCAACGCCTCGCTCTTCAACAAGATCGAGGCGCTCCCCTTCCCCACCATCGCCGCGATCCGCGGCTACGCGCTCGGCGGCGGTTGCGAGATGGCCATGGCCTGCGACCTGCGCGTGGCCGGCGAGGGGGCGAAGTTCGGGCAGCCGGAGGTGAAGCTCGGGATCATCCCGGCGGCCGGCGGCACCCAGCGGCTCCCGCGGCTCGTGGGCCTGGGGCGCGCCAAGGAGATCATCTTCACCGGCCGCATCCTCGACGCCGCCGAGGCGCTCGGGATCGGCCTGGTCAACCGCGTGGTGCCCGACGCGGAAGTGCTCGACGCGGCGAAAAAGCTGGCGCGCGACATCCTGGAGCAGGGCTCGTTGGCGGTGCGGCTCGCCAAGCTCGCGCTCAACGCCTCCAGCCGCACCGGCCAGGATGCGGGCCTGCTCCTGGAGCAGGTGGCGCAGGCCGTGCTCTTCGATTCGGCGGACAAGCGCGAGCGGATGACGGCGTTTCTCGAGAAGCGCCGGAAGCGGTAGCGCGCCGTGATCCTCGTCGCCGGCGCGGGCGTCTTCGGCCTTCAGGGCGCGCGGGAGTTGCGGCGCCGCGGCCACGCGGTCACGCTCCTCGATCCCGGACCCGTCCCGCACCCTCTCGCCGCCTCCACCGACATCAGCAAGGTGATGCGGATCGAGTACGGTGCGGACGAGGAGTACATGGCGCTGGGCGAGCGCGCGCTTTTGGGCTGGCGCTCCGACCCGCACTTCCACGAGACCGGCGTCCTCTTCCTGCGGCGTACGCCCCTTTCTCCCGGCACGTTCGAGGGCGAGAGCCTGCGCCTCCTGCGCAAGCGCGGGCATACCCCCGACGCGCTGGACGCCGCGGCGCTGCGCGCGCGGTTTCCCGAGTGGAACGCCGGCGCGTTCCCGCACGGCTTCGTTCACGCCGCGGGCGGCTGGGTGGAGAGCGGCGAGGCGATCGCGCGGTTCGCCGCGCTGGCGCGCGAGGAGGGGGTCGGGGTCCGGGAGGGGGTGGCGGTAGCGCGGCTGCTGCGGAAGGGCGACCGCGTCACCGGAGTCGAGACCGCTGCGGGGGAGCGACTGGAGGCCGAGACCGTGGTTTTGGCTCTCGGCGCCTGGACGCCCTATCTGTTGCCCGAGACCGCGCCCTTCTTCCGCACGCCGGGCATGCCGGTCTTCCACCTGCGGCCGAGCGACCCCTCGCGGTTCACCGCCGACCGGTTCCCCGTCTTCACCGCGGATGTTTCGACCACGGGGTACTACGGATTCCCGTTGCATCCGCGCCATGGCGTGTTGAAGATCGCCAATCACGGACCCGGGCGCCTCCTGCACCCCGAGTCTCGCGAGCGCGTCGTCACGGAAGAGGAGACCGCGCGGCTGCGCGCCTTCCTGCGGGAGGCGATTCCCGGTCTGGCCGACGCGCCCATCGTGCACACCCGCGTCTGCCTCTACTGCGACACGCCGGACGGTCACTTCTGGATCACGCGCGTGCCGCACCGCCCGGGGCTCGTCCTCGCCACGGGCGGGAGCGGCCACGCGCTCAAGTTCGGGGCCGAGCTCGGCCTGCTCGTCGCCGACGCGGTGGAGGGGCGCGAGAACGCGTTCCGCAGGAAGTTCCGCTGGCGGCCGGAGGTGCGTCCCTCCCGGAGCGAGGAGGAGGCTCGCTGGCAGGGGTGACGCCTCAGCGTGCGGGCGCGAAGCGGACCATGTGGATCTCGTCCTGCGCCACGCCGTCCAGCAGCAGGAACTGCCGCTCGAGCCCGAAGCGTTCGAAGCCGCAGGATTCGTAGAGCGCCAGGGCGGCGGAATTGTTCGCGTTCACGCCGAGCGTGACTTGGCGCACGCCGGGCATGGAGAAGGCGCGTTGGAGCGCATGGACGACGAGAAGACGTCCCACCCCGGTCCGGCGGCTCTCCGGCGCGACGATCATGCCCCAGAGGACTACCTTGTGCGCCAGCTTGCGGAACGACTCGCGCTGCAGGCCCGCGAACCCGACGAGGCTCACGCCGGAGAACGCGCCGAGCATCGCCCTCCCCGCGCCGGGAGCCAGGCGCGCGGCGACTTCCGCCGCGCTCTCCCCCCCCTCCTCCTCCGCACTCGAGGCGAACGCCGCCGGGCATTCGCGCAATCCCCGGAGCCGCAGCGCCTGGAACGCGGGCGCCTCGGAGGGGAGGAGGTCGCGGATCGTGATGGCGGAGGGCATGGGCGGGATCGCTACCGTGCGAGAAACTCGAAGCTCGCTCCGCCCGCCGCAACGTGCGCGGCCTCATACGGGGGACTGTCCGTTGCTCTCAGCATCGTGGATTCGGGAGTCTATCCGGTCGGACTGGGTGCATGGGTCCGTTGCAGGATAGGGCGCCATCCGTGCAATCCAGCCTCCTTGACCCCGCGCCCGCGCGAGCGAGGGATGGCGGGGCCCCAGCCGCCCGACGGCGGTTGAGCCGCGTCCGCTCCAACTCTCTCAGGGCGCGAGGCTCTTGCGGAAGAGAACTTGCCGGCCGACCTCGGCGAAGCCCAGGGCGCCGTGGGCGGCGTGGCTGACGACATTGTCGGGGTCGGCGTCGGAGCCCATCTCGGTGCAGCCCTTCGACCGCGCCCAGCGCTCGGCGGCCTCCAGCAGCCTGCGTCCGAGCCCAAGGCGACGGTGCTCCGGCGCGACGTACCATCCTTCGAGATACCCGACCGGATGGGTTCCGCACCCTTGGGCCCAGTCGCGGAGCGAGACTTCGACGAAGCCCACGAGGCGGCCGTCCGGCCCGGCGGCCACCAGGACTCCGTTTTTCTCCGACTGCGCGAGGAGCCACTCCTGCTCCCGCGCGAGCTCTTCCGGAGAGTGGTCCGGCCAGAGCCGCGAACGAAGTTCGAGCCACCTCGGACGCTCGTCGGAACGCACTGCCCGAATCTGCACGTAGTCCTCCCTGCGGCCCGGCCTGCCCGCTCCCCTCGTTTTTCCGCGCGCTAGGCCGGCGCGTACTCCAGCGACACCGTGCCGGTCTTCTCGAAGATCCGGTGCTTCACCAGCTTCAGCTTCTTCTGCCGTGCCGGGTGCGGGAGCAGGGGCAATCCGGCGCCGAGTAGGACGGGAATCACGGCAACCTCCACGGAATCCACGAGCCCCAACTGGAGGAGGCTTCCGAAGAGCGAGCCTCCGCCGAAGAGCCAGAGGTCCTTGCCAGGGGCCGCCTTGAGGGCCTTCAAGGTCGCCGCGGGATCGTCGGAAACGACCACGCCGGGGCAGTCCTTCTGGCGGAGCGTGGTCGAGAAGACATACGCCCTCATGCCGGGCATTCCGCCCCCGCCCCCCTGTTGCTTCGTCGCCTCGTAGGTCTTGCGGCCCAGGAGGATGGTGTCGAAGGATCCCATGAGCGCGCGGAAGTCGATGTCGGGGTCCATGAGGATCCAGTCGCTCTCCCCCTTGGGACCCGCGATGTGGCCGTCGAGGCTCATCGCCACGGAGAGTCGGACGCGTCGCATGGTCGGCTGGGTAGTCAGATGGATTTTCGCACTTGGGGGGTACGCATTTTCCAGAGGAAGCCGTCGAAGTAGAAGTGCACGAGCGCTTGGAAGATGCCGAGCACCATGACGATTTGGCCCGCGGGGATGCCGCCCACGCGGATGCCGGGCCGGCCGCGGAAGATGTAGCCGCCGTAGGTGATGAAGACGAAGTAGCCGCCGCTCACGAAGAGGAAGAAGACCACCCAGGCGAGGAGCGGCCGGCGCAGGGCGCGCTGCAGGATCGGGCGGTGGGGCAGCTCGACGCGGTACTTGCGCCGCAGGAACGCCCAGACGAAGACGAAGTACTCCACGGCGTGGCTGAAGCCGAACGCGAGCACCGCCTTGATCGGGTTCAGGACCAGCATGCTCGCGCTCAGGAGAACGAACCCGGCCGCGGCGGAGAGGCGCGGCGCGTTGCGGAAGCGGTGGGCGCGCCACTCCTGCCTGAGGAAGAAAACGACGCTCGCCAACGCAACCGCGGCGGCGGGGGCG
Source organism: Planctomycetaceae bacterium (assembly GCA_052388375.1). GTDB lineage: Bacteria > Planctomycetota > PLA2 > PLA2 > PLA2 > JBQTIG01. Next base: position 9,473 of record JBQTIG010000020.1, read on the forward strand.
ATGCCGTACGGGGCTGCGGCGCTCACCGCGTCGATGACCGGGCCCAGGAAGGGCCGGATCTCGAAGAGGTTGCGCATCAGCTCCGCCCGGTAGCGCATGCCGATGACCAGGACGGTGAGCGGCAGCCAACCGAAGACCAGCAGCCGGTCCACCCAGGGCGGCGCCTTCGCCTCCGGCGGCGCCTGCGACTTGGCGTTGTAGAGCCGCAGGATTCCGAACTTCTGCATGTAGATGTGCCAGAAGTTCCAGAGGTAGGCGGCGCCGGAGACCGCCCCGATGACCAGATGGAAGCCGAACGACTTCCTGGGCCAGAGGGCGTGGTCGCTTCCCGGCAGGAAGAAGAGTGCAGCCGCGGCCAGGGCGATCGTCCCGGCCAGCCACATCGGCGCCCGCCCCGTGGCCCCGCGGGCGAGCAGCACGGCGAAGAGCCCCAGCCCCGCGAGCCCCGGCCAGTGCGCGGGCGCCGGGGCGAAACCCAGCAGCCAGGGCGACAGCGGCGCCACGGCGAAGAGCGCGGCCTGGAGCCAGCGGAGTCGGTGGCCGCGGCGCGCGAGCAGGTGGATCTCCAGGAGGAGCAGGAGCACTCCGGCCCCGATCGCGAAATCCATGGCGGAGTAGTGGCCGATCGGCACCCGCCATTGCCAGAGCCGCACGCAGAGCAGAAACCCCCCGAGCATGACCAGCGGGAAGAGCGTGCAGCGGAGCCGGTGGGCGCGAAACACCTCGCTGTCGAGATAGACATAAGGGAGGCTCAATGCCTGATGCGAGAAGTTGAGCGTGAGCACGCCCAGGAAGATCAGCAGGTAGTCCTGGGGGTGGCGCTGGCCCAAGAGGAGGAGCGGCACCAAGAGCCAGACCCAGCTGAAGTGGTAGGCGACCACATCCACGAGGGGAGAGACGTGCCAGCGCGGGGCGGTGACCTCCGGCGGGGGAAGGGCGAAGAGGCGGCGGAGCGGTCCGGTCATGGGGTGCGACGTGTGGGGGGGCCGGGGGCACAGGATGGGCCAGCGGCTGTGGGACGTCAACCGCAGTCGCGTCTTGGTCCCGGGATCGCGCGCGGGTTAGACTCCGCCCATGGAAATCCGCACCGCCGCCGTCCTGGGCGCCGGCACGATGGGGAGCGGGATCGCTCAGGTCTGCGCGCTGGCGGGCTGCGCCACCCGGCTCTACGACGTCACGTTGGAACGGGCCGACGCAGGACGGGATCGGATCGCCAGGAGCCTCCAGACAGGGGTCGACAAGGGCAAGGTCGCGGCCGCCGATCGCGAGGCGGCGCTCGCCCGCATCCGGCCCTGCGCCGACCTGGCCGGGGCCGTGGGGGGGGCCGATCTGGTGGTCGAGGCGGCGCCGGAGGATCTCGACCTCAAGCGCAAGCTGTTCCGCTCCATTTCGGCCCCCGCCCCCCCTCACGCCATCCTCGCCACCAACACCTCCTCGCTCCCGGTCACGCGCATCGCCGAGGCGGCCACGCGGCCCGAGCGGGTCCTGGGCATGCACTTCTTCAACCCGGTCCCGATCATGAAGCTCCTCGAGCTGGTGGCCGGCGAACAGACCTCCCCGGCGACGATCGAGGCGGCCCGCGCGTTCGGCGAGCGGATCGGCAAGGAGGTGATCGTCGTCCAGGATGCGCCCGGATTCGCCTCCTCGCGCCTGGGCATCTGCCTCGGCATGGAGGCGATCCGCATGCTGGAGCAGGGCGTCGCCTCGGCCGCCGACATCGACAAGGCGATGGTGTTCGGGTATGGCCATCCCATGGGACCCCTGCGCCTCACCGACCTGGTCGGCCTCGACGTGCGGCTCGCCATCGGGGAACACCTCGCCCGCGCGCTCCAGGCGCCGCACTTCGAGCCTCCGGCGCTCCTCCGCTCGATGGTGGCGGCGGGGCGGCTCGGGAAGAAGAGCGGACGTGGGTTCTACGAATGGAAGGAGTAGGGGCGCGGGCGTGAGCGATTCGCGACTGCAGCGAAAGGTCGAGGAGACGGTGGCCGCGGCCGACCGGCAGGGGATCCACCTGCAGGGGCCGATGCTCGCCGTCTTCGAGCTGCCTAGCTGGGGCGCGGGGGTCGCCTCCCACGAGGTGGAGGAGTTGGCGCGGATGCCGGGCACCGGCGTCGCCGCCTCGATGGCGGAGCCGCTCAACGCCGCGCGGGCGGTGGTGGAGGGCGCCCCGCGCCTGCATGTCATCGCGGAGCGCGGGCTGGTCTGCGCCCTGAGCGGCGGCGCCATCCTGCACGCCTATCCGAGCAGCGTGCAAGAGATGACCTCGTTCGCGGTGGCGCTCTTCGCCGGCGCGGCGCCCGCGGGGCTGCGCCTCGCCCTGCTCGGACATGTGTCGAGCGGCCGCCAGGAGATCTGGATCCAGCCCGGGGAGTCCGCGCCTCCCGGCTCCTCCAAGGAGCTGCTCCACGCCATCCGGCGACGCAACGGCATCGGCGTGCTCTCCACCGACGAGGCGGTGCTGGTGGACGACATGCCGAGCACGCTGGAGGCGGTGCGGCAGGCGCTCGCCCTCGACCTGCCGCGCCGCGCCTACCGCGTGAGCCGCATGGTGGGGGGGCGCTTCCGGTTCAGTCCCGAGAGCCAGGGTCGCGTGATCGCGGGCGAGGAGCTGCTGCCGCTCGTGCAGGGGATCGCGATCTCCTGCGACCGCTTCCTGGAGACGCGGGGGGAGATGGTCTTCGGGTTCGCGACCGAGCCGGTGGCGCGCTGGCGGTACGGCGTGGAGCAGGGCGCGCGGACGATGGCGCAGGAGCTCTTCGGCGCCCCCGACACGGCGATCACCCACCTGGGGCTGCACCCCTTCACCGGGGAGGGGACGCTCTTTTTCGCCTACGAGGGGTCGGAAGCGGTGCTGGAGGCGCAAAACAAGGGCATCGCCTTCGTGCGGGTGCGCGACCTCGTCGAATACGCGCGGGTCCTGCAGACGATTCGCCGGGGGGTCTGACCATGGCGGTGCGGCTCGTGAACCCCGACGCGCTGGTGAAGCCGCGCGGCTATGCCCACGCCGCGATCGGAAGCGGGAGGGCGATCCTGCTCGCGGGGCAGATCGGCTGCGATGCCACCGGGCGGATCGAGGCGCCGGGCGATCTGGCGGCGCAGTTCGCGCGCGCCCTCGACAACCTGCTCGTGGCGCTGCGCGCCGCCGGCGGAAAGCCCGAGGAGCTGGCGCACCTGCGCATCTTCGTGACCGACGTGGGCGACTACCGCGCGCGCGCCAAGACGCTGGGCGAGGCGTGGCGGGCGCGCTTCGGGCGCCACTACCCGCCCATGACCCTCGCCGAGGTGAAGGGACTTTTCGATCCGGCCGCGCTGGTGGAGATCGAGGGGATCGCCTATGCCGGTTGAGCGGCTCCAGGGCACCGATGGCGTGCGGCGGCCGGTGGCGCTCTCGAGCGACGCGCGGGTGAAGGGGTTGACGCCGCTCCTCGCGTTTCTCGATCGCGGGCTCCTCACGGAGCAGTTCTTCGAGCTGTATGCCTACGCCTACGTCTCGGGACTCGAGCACCGGGGCGAGGTCGTGATCGGATGGGACCCGCGCGACCCGGAGGGAATCTTCACGGGCGCGGCGGTGGCGGGGATCCGCAAGGCGGGCGCGACGGCGGTGCTCGCCGGCGTCTGCCCCACCCCCGGAGTCGCGCTCCTGCAAGTGTGGCGGGGCGCCCCCGCGGCGCTCATGATCACCGCCAGCCACAACTTCCGCGACCAGAACGGCATCAAGATGTTCCACGGCCCGCAGGCGCTCAAGCTGCTGCCGGAGGACGACCGCGCTCTCACGCGACGCATCCTGGCCTTGGACTACGCCCGCGACGTTGCGGGAAAGCCGCTGTCGGGCGGGCTTGTCGAGGCGCAGGAGGTGGCCCTCGATGTGGTGCGCGCGTTCCACCTCGACCCGCGCAACTCCTGGCTCGCCCCCGGCGAGAAACTGGGGGAGTTTCCCCTCGTGGTGGACGCGGCGAACGGGGCGCTCTCGGGCATCGCCGCCGGCATCCTCCGGGAGCTGCATGGCGGCCCGGTGATCGAGGTGAACGGCGACGCGCGGAGCGGACTCGTCAACCACCGGAGCGGCGTGGCCGATCTCGAGGGCACCAAGGAGATCGCCCCGGGGGACCGGCGCTTCGCGGAGCACCGCGCGGTGCAGGAGCTGTTCGCCCGGGGGGGCTCTGCGGCGGTCTTCGACGCCGACGGGGACCGGTTCTATCGCCTCGACCACGACGCGGCGAGCGGGTCGATCCTGGTCTTGAGCGGCGACGAGACCGCGCTCCACCAGGCGCGCTTCCTGCAAGCGCAGGGGCGCTGCCGCCCGGGCGCCCTCTACGTCAACACCGTGGAGAGCGATCTCAACGCCGCGCGCGCGGCGGAGGATCTGGGGTTTCGGCCGGTGCTCACCGCGGTCGGTGACAAGTGGGTCCTGCAGCGCGCGGCGCGCGACCCCGACCTCTGGGGGATCGGCAGCGAGGAGACCGGCCACAGCATCTCGCGCGGCCTCTTGCGGCGGCGGGACGGCAGCGAGGTGCCCTTCTTCGCCGGCAACGGCCTCAAGAGCGCCATCAACACCTACGTGGCCACCCGCGGCCTGGCGCCCCGGGCGGCGCATCACCCCTTCCCGCCCGGCTTCAAGCGCACCTTCTACGTCTACTACACGCGCAAGGAGCAGCTCGCGGTCGGCACCGAGACCTTCCGCGGCGTGGCGGAGGTGATCGGCAAGGCGTGCGCGTTCGGCCCGATGGTCGAGGAGCCGCACGCGGAGGAGCCCGACATGCTCTACCTCGCGGCCCGCGACGAGCGCGGCCGCCAGCGCGCCGGCATCTTCGTGCGCAACTCCGGCACAGAGGACAAGACCGGGGTGAACGTGCGCGGAACCATGGAGGACGCGGCGGCGCTCACCGCAGCGGGAGAGGCCGCACGCCTCTACCTGGCGCGCACCATGAAGGACTGGAACCATCCCATGGCGGCGGCCGAACGCGGCGTGCTGCACGCGCTCGCCGGTGGGCCGCTGCCCGCGGAGAAGCTCCCCATCCCGATGGGCGTCCATCGCGGGCGGCTCCTCGAGGAGATGGCCAACAAGGAGAGAGTGGTCCGCGTCACGGAGCGCGGCTACGAGCGCACCGAATTCGGCGCACGCATCCTGGAGACCCCGGCATGAAGCTCGCCCCTGGAGATTTCTTCGACCTCTCGTCCTTCGCCCACCGCGCCCTCTTCGACGGGTGCGCGTTCGTCTGGGACGCGCTGCCGCGCATCTCCGACTATCTGCGACGCCACGTGCGGCCCGCGATCCACGGCAAGGTGGAGCCGGGCGCGCACATTCTGGGTGATGTGTTCCTCGGCTCCGGCACCCTGGTCGAGGCGGGCGCCTACATCAAGGGGCCGGCGCTCATCGGGAGCAACTGTCAGATCCGCGCCAACGCCTACATCCGCGGCGACGCCCTGGTCGGCGACGGGTGCGTGGTGGGCAACGCCACCGAGCTCAAGAACACCGTGCTCCTGAACGGCGCGGCGGCCCCGCACTACAACTACTGCGGCGACTCGATCCTGGGCAACTTCGCGAATCTGGGGGCCGGGACCAAGCTCTCCAACTACAAGATCGCGGCGGACAAGACGATCCGCCTCGTCGTGGATGGGGCGACGGTCGATACGAAGCTGACGAAGTTCGGCGCGATTCTCGGCGACCGCGCCAGCACCGGATGCAATTCCGTCCTCAACCCCGGCACGGTCCTCGGACGGAACGTGCTGGTCTATGCTTGCGCCGCGGTCCGCGGCTACGTGCCGCACGATACGATGGTCAAGCTCAGGCAGGACTTCGAGATGGCGCCGTTGCGCTGAGGAGACGAGATGGCAGGATTCACGGCAGGCGTGCAGATTGCCCGGTCCCCCGACGAGGTGTGGCGCTGGATCATCGGCGAGAAGGACGTGAAGGCGTGGAACCCCGCCATCGTGGAGTTCGAGAAGATCACGCCGGGGCCGGTGGGTGTCGGCACGAGATTCAAGGAGACGCGCTTGTGCGGGAAGCGGAAGCAGACCGCGGTGGTGGAGGTCACGGAGTCGGAGGAGGGCCTGCTCCACGCGGGGACCGTCCGGATGGCCGGCATCACCGGCACCTACCGCTACTGGCTGGAGGCCGCCGACGGCGGCACCCACGTGCGACTGGAAGCGGAGGTGAAGGGCAACTTCCTCATGAAGCTCTTCGTCCCGATGATCGTGAAGGGCATGAAGAAGCAGGACGGCGACCAGCTCGAGCGGCTCAAGAAGGCGATCGAGGCCTGCTCACCAGCTTGAGGATCTCCACGCCGGCGAGGGGGAGCAGCGCCAGGGCGGCGAGGACCGCGACGTCGCTCCAGGGGAGGAGCGGAGACTTGAGGAACCGGCTCAGCGCGTCGCTGTGATGGCTCCAGAGCTGGAACGCCGCCGTCGCCGCCACCACCCCGAGCAGCCGCAGGTTGGTGAGGAGGCTGATGCGCCAGACCGGGAGCGTCGCGCTCCGAAAGCCGAAGGACTTGAACAGTTCGGCGAAGACGAGGGCATTGAAGGCGTGCGCCCGGGCGGTCTCCAGGTCCTTGGTGCGCAGGGCGTGCACGTAGACGAGGAGCGAGACCGCGGCGGTGAGCGTCCCGGTGGTGAAGAGACGCTCCAGGAAGGCGCGGTCCGCGATGCGCTCCCCGGCCGCGCGAGGGGGCCGGTCCATGAGCGTGCGGTCGATGGGGTCCACGGAGAGACAGAGCGCGGGCAGGCCGTCCGTCACGAGATTGATCCAGAGGAGCTGGATGGGGAGCAGGGGAAGCGGCAGGCCCGCGACGACGCAGACGGTCATGAGCAGCAGCTCTCCGGTGTTGCCGGCCAGCAGGTACTGGATGGTTTTCCGGATGTTTTCGTAGATCCCGCGCCCCTGCTCCACCGCCGTCACGATCGTCGCGAAGTTGTCGTCGGTGATCACCATGTCGGAGGATTCCTTGGCGACCTCGGTGCCGGTGCGGCCCATGGCGATGCCGATGTCGGCGCCCTTCAGCGCGGGCGCGTCGTTCACGCCGTCCCCGGTCATGCCGACGATCTCCCCGTGCGCCTGCAGCGCGCGCACGATGCGCAGCTTGTGGGCCGCGGTGACCCGCGCATAGGCGGCGACGGCGGGCGCGGCTTCCGCCAGTCCGGCCTCGTCGAGGGCGTCGAGTTCGGCGCCGGAGAGCGCCCGGTCCTCCGGACCGGAGATCCCCAGTTCGCGGGCGATCGCCCGGGCGGTCTGCGGATGGTCCCCGGTGATCATGACCGGCCGGATCCCGGCGCGCCGGCAGCGCGCCACCGCCGCGGCGGCCTCCGCGCGGGGCGGATCCTGCATCCCCGCCAGTCCGCAAAACACCAGATTCGACTCCACCGCCTCGGCGTCGGTCTCCTCGGCGCTCCCGGTGTCGCGGCAGGCGGCGGCGAGCACGCGCAACGCGCGCTCCGCCATGGCGTCGTTGGCGGCAAGGATCGCGGCGCGATCCGCCCCGGTGAGAGGCCGGACCTCGTGCCCCGCGCCACTCGCCCGCACGTGGGTGCAGCGCGCCAAGAGCAGATCGGGAGCCCCCTTCACGAGGGCGCGCCAAGTCCCCTCCCCCCACTTCCGCACCACGGTCATGCGCTTGCGGTCGGAGTCGAACGGGAGCTGGAGCACCGGCGGATGGCGCTCCGCCAGGGTGGCGGCGGTGACCCCCACCTTCGCGCCCGCGGCCAGGAGCGCCCCCTCGGTCGGATCGCCCACGACCTGCCACGCGCCCTTCTCGAGAGCCAGCTCCGCGCTGTTGCATCCGACAAAGACCTGCATCAGCTCGCGCAACCGCCCGAGCTCCTCCCCCGTCGGCTCGCGGCCATCGCGAAGAATGCGCCCTTCCGGCGCGTAGCCCTCCCCCTCCACCGCGTACGCGGCGTCCGCGGTCCAGAGCGCCCGCACGGTCATCTCGCCCACGGTGAGCGTGCCGGTCTTGTCGGTGCAGAGAACAGTGGCGGAGCCGAGAGTCTCGACGGCGTGCAACTTGCGCACGAGCGCCCGCTGCCTCGCCATGCGCTGCACGCCGACGGCGAGCGCGATCGTGACGATGGCGGGCAGCCCCTCCGGGACCGCCGCGACCGCGAGGCTCACCGACGTGAGGAACAGCTCGAAGAGCGGGATGCCGCGCAGGATCCCGAACAGGAAGATGAGGCCCACCACGCCCAGGGAGGCCCAGACGAGCAGGCGTCCGAAGGCGTGCAGCCGGTGCTGGAGCGGCGTCTGGGTCTGCGCCGCGGCCTCCACGACGAGCTGCGCGATGCGGCCGATCTCCGTGCCCATGCCGGTCGCGGCGACGACGGCGGTGGCGCGTCCCATCGCCACGCTGGTGCCCGCAAAGACCATGCAGGCGCGGTCCCCCAGCGGCGCCGCGACGTGCGTGAGGGGGGCGGGGGACTTCTCCACCGGCTCCGACTCGCCGGTGAGGGAGGCCTCGTTGCAGCGGAGCACATGGGCGGTGAGGAGCCGCGCGTCGCCGCTCACGAGGTCGCCCGATTCCAGCTCGAGGATGTCGCCCGGGACCAGCTCGCGGGCGGGCACCAGCGCCGAGCGGCCGCCGCGCCGCACGCGCGCGCGGGGCGCGGTGAGGGCGCGCAGGGCAGCGAGAGAGCGCTCCGCGCGAAACTCCTGCGCGAAGCCGACCGCTGCGTTCAGGAGGACGATGGCCAGGATGGCGAAGCCGTCCAGCCACTCGCCCAACATCCCGGAGACCAACCCGGCCACGATGAGGATCCAGACGATGAGACTGCGGAACTGGGCGAGGAGGATCGGCAGCGCGCGCGCCGGCGCCGCGGCGCGCAGCTCGTTGGGTCCATGCGCGCCCAGGCGCCGGGCCGCTTCCGCGGCATCGAGCCCCGCCTCGCGCGTTTCGAGCCGGACGAGCGCCTCGCTCGCTTCCAGGGTGTGCCACGGAGCCATCGGCATGGACCGCCCAGTATCGGGACAGCGCACCGCGCAGCAAGAGACTGAGCTAAGATGTCGCTGGAGGCCATCCATGCGCACCGCGATCCTCACGCTGTTCTTCGCGTCGCTTCTGCCCGCGGGCGAGCAGCCCCGCGAACCGGTGCTTGTCCCGGGCATCGTCGATCTGCGCAACGCGCTCTGCCCCGTGACCGGCGCAAAGATCGAGACAGGGGTGACCGAGGACCGGCTCGGCGTGCGCGTGCATCTCGCCGGCGAGGAGGCGCGCGTGAGATTCCGCGAAAAACCCGGCGCGTTCCTCGCAAAGCTGGGGCTCGAGATCGCGGGCACGGCGGAGGCGCCGATCGTGGATCTCGCCAACGCGCGCTGTCCGGTCATGGGGCGGCCCGCGAAGGCCGAAGTCTTTGCGACCCTCGGGAGCGTGCGGGTCCGATTCTGCTGCGCGCGCTGCAAGACAGGCTTCCCCAAGGAGGCCGGCAAGCACCTCGCCACCCTCGGGTACACCTACCTCCCCCCCGTCATGGACCTGCGCAACAAGGAGTGCCCGGTCATGGCCCAGGAGACCGTCGAAGGCGAGGGCGAGATCTTCGCGGACTTCGACGGTATCCGTGTGCGCTTCTGCTGCGACGAATGCATCGAGACCTTCCGGAAGGACCCCGCGCGCTACTACCGGAAGATGGGCATCGATCCCGCCGCGCTCCGGGAACGCCTGGAGTAAGGGGGCGGGGCGCTACCATGGCGCGAACGTGACGAGCCGCCGCGCCCGCGAACGACCGCTGTTGCTTCTCTTGGCGTGCGCCTTCGCCGCCGCCACCGCCGCGCACGGGTGGCTCGCCCATCGCTCCTTCCGGGAGCGGCTCCTTGCCATCGTCCACGATCTGGGCGGGTCGGTGGCCGAGACGGCCGCGGCGGGGCTCCGCTCCTCCCTCGAAGTGCTCGGGGAGCTGGAGCACGAGTTGGAAGAGTCGCTGCGGCGGAAGGCGGCGCTCCTCTCCCAGAGCGAGGAGCGTGCGCGCGAGGATCCCGCCTCCCTGGAGCGGTTCGCCGCGGCAGCCGGACTCAAACATGTGCTGGTCTTTTCGCCCGACGGGGCGCTCGTCGCGGCGGCGCGCTACGTGCCCTCCCCGGGGGGCGGCGCCGGACTCGACCCGGGGCGGCTGCGCCTCTCCCTCGAGGACGCGGCCCGGGCCCTCGCGCTGGAGGCGAGCGGACAACTCGTCGTGCGCGAACTCGAAGTGCCGGGGGCGGGGCTCAAGCCCTCGCTGGCCGCCGCGGTGCGCCTCCGCTCGGGGGCGGTGGCGGTCCTGGTCCAGGATGCGGAGGCGTTCGCGCGGGTAGGCGCGGCCGCAGGCGGCGACGCCGTGGCGCGCCGGCTGGAAGAAGAGACGCGCATCGCCTACGTGCGCTTCAACCTGCGTGCGCCGGAGCACCATGGGGAGGTGCTCGAAGTGGAGCGGCATGTCGCGTCCCCCCGCGCCCCCCCGGGCATCCTGCGCGTCGGCATCGATCTCACGCCCCTGCGCGAGGCGCTCGCCGTGCAGGTGCGGTTCTCGATCATCTCGGGCGCGCTTCTCGCCGCCGTCGCCACCGCCGCCGCCTGGGGCGTGCTTCGCCTGAGGCGGGCGCACGAGGCGTTGCGCGAGCGGGAACGGCGCGACGACCGGCTCCAGTCCCTGGGGCGGCTCGCCGCGGCCATCGCCCACGAGGTGCGCAATCCGCTCAACGCCATCGGGCTCGCCGTGCAGCGCGTGGAGCGCGCCCCCGGCGCCCCCGCCGACGTGACGCGGCTCGCCGGTGTGGTGCTCGGGGAGGTGGAGCGCCTCAACCGGATGGTGGAGGACGTGCTGCGCTTCGCTCGCCCGCGCGCGGCGCGCATCGAGGAGATGGATGCGGCGCGCCTGGTCTCCGGCGTCGCCACCCTGGCGCGTCCCGAAGCGGAGGCGCGCGGCGTGCGCGTGGAGGTCGCCGGGCCCGCGGCCCTGCCGATGCGGGGCGATCCTGATCTCTTGCAGGGAGCGGTCTGGAACCTCTTGCGCAACGCCATCCAGGCCTCGCCCCCCGCGGAGGCGGTGACGGTCGGCTTGGCGCGTCGCGGGGGCCGGGTCGCCATCGAGGTGCGCGATCGCGGCACGGGCGTGCCGGCGGAGCGGCGCGACGCCATCTTCGAGCCGTTCCAGGCCCAGGGGGGCGGGCTCGGCCTGCCCATCGCGCTTTCGGCGGCGCAGGCGCACGGCGGGACCATCGAGTTGGAGGAGGCGCCGGGCGGCGGCGCGCTCTTCCGCCTGCTCCTGCCGATCCGGGGGGAAGAGGCATGAGCGAACTTCTGGTGGTGGATGACGAGGCGACGCAGCGCGCCATGCTCGCCGAGTACCTTGCCGCCGCGGGCCACGAGGTGCGCCAGGCGGGGAGCGCCGAGGAGGCGCTCCGGCTCCTCGCTGCGCGTCCGGCCGATCTCGTCCTCTCCGATCTCCGTCTGCCCGGCGTCGACGGGGTGGAGTTCCTGCGGCGCGCGCGGGCGCAGGGATCCACCGCCGATTTCCTCGTGATGACGGCATTCGGCACCATCGAAAACGCGGTGGAGGCGATGCGCGCCGGCGCCTGCGACTACCTCACCAAGCCGCTCCATCTCGACGAGCTGGACCAGGTGCTGGCGCGGGTGGCGGAAAAGCGGCGACTTACGGCGGAGAATCGCACCCTGCGGCGGCGCCTGGGTGAGGAGGCCGATCCCTTCGCCGGCCTGGGCGCGGCGATGCGCGCCGCCTGCGAGACGGCGGATCGCGTCGCGCCGTCGGAGGCGACGATTCTCCTCACGGGGGAATCGGGGGTGGGAAAGGAGCTGATGGCGGAGCGGATCCATGCCGCCAGCCGCCGCGCGGGCGGCCCCTTCCTGAGGATCAACTGCGCCGCGCTCACCGAGACGCTCCTCGAGGCGGAACTCTTCGGCCACGAGAAGGGGGCGTTTACCGGCGCCGACGCGCGCCGTCGCGGGCTCTTCGAGGCAGCCTCCGGGGGAACGCTTCTTCTCGACGAGATCGGGGACATCGGCGGCGCGCTCCAGGTGCGCCTGCTGCGCGTGCTGCAGGAGCGCGAAGTGCTGCGCGTGGGCGCGCGCAAGCCGGAGAGAGTCGACATCCGCCTGCTCGCGGCTACGCACCGCGACCTGGAGGCGCTCGTGCGCGAGGGGAAGTTCCGAGAGGATCTCCTCTACCGGCTCAAGGTCATCGAGATCCCGCTCCCGCCGCTGCGGGAGCGGCCCGAGGACATCCCCGTTCTGGCCGACCGGCTCCTGCGCCGATGCGCCGCGCGCAATTCCGTCGCGTTCCGGCCCCTCTCGCGGGAAGCGCTCGCGGCGCTGGTGGCGCATCCGTTCCCCGGCAATGTGCGGGAGCTGGAAAACCTGCTGGAGCGCGCGCTGATCCTGGCGCGCGGGGAGTCCATCGGTCCCGGCGATCTGCCCGCGTCGATCCGCGGGAGGGGGGCGGGGGCTGAGCCTGCGACCCTGACGGATGCGGTGGAGGCGCTCGAGCGCGCCTGGCTCGAGCGCGCCCTTGCGGAGACCGGCGGGATCCGCGCCCAGGCGGCGAAGCGGCTCGGGATTCCCGATCGCGTGCTGCGCTACAAGATCAGAAAGTACGGTCTGGACATTGGCCGGTGACCCGACAAAAATGTCGGTGGGCGAGCTACGGCTTCCCGAAAATGTCTGGGGCCCTTGCAGCCGCTTGGCACAACTTCATTGTGCGCAGGATGTTAGGATGAGCCGCTCGTAGGGTACGACCCTTGCTAAGGCAATGGGTGGAGAAACGAAGATGAACAGACGATTCAAGATCCGCTGGGCTCTGCCCATCCTTGCCGCGGTCCTCGCCTATCCGACTCCCGCCAGCGGGCGCGAGAGGGATGGCGGCGATCGCCCCCCCCCGCGCCCCCCTCCCAAGGAAGGCCGTGAGGGCAAGGAGGATGGCGGCAAGGGCGTCGAACCTGGTCGCGAAGACAAGGACCGCGAGGGACGTCGTTCGGGAAGCGAATCCGAACGCCGCGAAAAGGCGGAGCGCGAGCGCAAGGAGAGGCGTCACGCTTCGCGCCGCGAGGGCAGCGAGGAGCATCGCGAGAAGATGCGCGACAAGATCCGGGACGACGAGCGCCGCCGGGACCGCAAGGAGGAGTGCGATCGGGCTCGCCGCGATCTGCGCGAGCGTCGCGAGCGCGACGGTGACAAGGACCGCGAGCGCGACTGCGACAAGGACCGCGAGCGGGACGGCGAGAAGGATCGTGAGCGCGACGGCGACAAGGACCGCGAGCGCGACGGCGAGAAGGATCGTGAGCGCGATGGCGAGAAGGATCGTGAGCGCGACGGCGAGAAGGACCGCGAGCGGGACGGCGATGAAGGGAAGCACGAACGCGACGAAGGCTGATCTGTGACCAGATCGCTTGCTTGGGCTCTCGTCGTATCAGCCCTCGCCCTGCCGGCGAGGGCTGACGACCTTCAGGCGACCATTGGTCAGGTGGACAAGTACCTGCGGGAGGGGGAGCGCACGAAGGCGCTCGATCTGCTCGCCGGGCTGGTGGAGAAGGAGCCCGCCTCCCTCGAGGCGCACATGCTCTACCAGGACCTCCTGCGCGGCTCCGAGCGCGAGTCGGAGGCCCTCACCCGGTACGCGGAGCGGGCGAAGGACTCGCCCAAGGACCCCGAGGCACGCTACCTGCACGCCCGCCTGCTGCGCGGCGAGCGTGCGGTCTCGGAGTACAAGGTCGTCACCCGTCTTGCCCCGAAGTTCGTGCCCGGCTGGATCGGCCTCGCCCGCGCCCTGGACCAGACCGGGCGCATGAAGGAGGCGGCCGCCGCGGCCAAGAACGCCACGGACCTCGATCCCGCGTCCCGTGAGGCGCAGGCGACCCAGGGCTGGATCCTGGAGCAGTCCGGGGACCGGGCCGGCGCCGAGGCCGCCTATCGCGAGGCGATCCGGCTCTCCCCCGGGTATCTTCCGGCGCGCTTCGATCTCGCTCATCTGCTCTCCCGCACCGGGCGCGGGGAGGAGGCCCTGCAGCAGCTGGCCGATGCGCGCCGCAGCGCGCCCAAGGATCCGCAGGTGCTGGTGCACACCGGTCTTGTCTTGAGCACCTTGGGTCGGGAGGCCGATGCCGCGAAGTGCTACGCGACGGCGCTCGACCTCGCGCCGGCCGATCCGCTCCTCCTGGTTCTTCTGGCCGAGTCCTATGCCGAGCTTTCCGAGTGGCTCCTATCGTCGAAAGCGGTCGACGCGGCTCTACGCATCGATCCGCGGTGCGCCCCCGCCTTCGCCGCGCGCGGCTACGCGGCGCTGCTGCGCGGCCAGTTCCGCTCGGCGATCACCGCCTACGGGCAGGCGGTGCGGCTCGCGCCCGGAAGCGCCTCGATGCAGTACTACCTGGGGCTCTCCCACGAGCGCTCAGGCGACATGGAGCGGGCGCTCAAGTGCTACCAGGTGGCCTGCACCAAGGATTCCCGCAGCGTCTCCTACCGGCTGGCGCTCGGGAGCGCCTGCGAGGCGACCGGCCGCCTGAAAGAGGCGCTGGCTGCCTACAAGGAGGCGACCAAGCTCGAGCCTGACTCCCCCGATGCCTGGATCCGCCTTGGAAACGTCGCAGCCGATCTCCGAAAGCCCAAGGACGCTCTCGAGGCGCTCCTGAAGGCGCGCGCGCTCGATCCCACCAACGTGCCCCTTCTCAAGACCATCGGGATCCTCTACGAGGTCGATCTCAAGCAGCCCGACGACGCGATCGCCTTCTACCAGCTGTACGTGGATGCGGGCGGGCCCGACAAGCGCGTGGCCGAGTGGCTCGAAGAGCTCAAGGCCGCCAAGTAGCGGACAGGGCCGGCGACGGCGATCGTTCGCACCTTCGGCGGGATGATCGCGCGCCTCAGACGTGGCGGCGTGTCGCGAAATGGGCTTGTTGGAGGGGGCTCCCCGCAAGACCCACAGGCACGGTACGATTCCGGGAACCACCATGCGCACGACCCTTCTCCTCCCTCTCCTGGGCCTCGCCGCGGCGGCAGGGCTCCCCCGCGCGTCGGCGCAGGAGCAAGCCGATCTCGGCGCCGCCCGGCTCTTCGCATCCAGGTGCGCGAGCTGCCATACGGTGCCGGATCCCTCGCTCCGCACCGATCGCGCCTGGCTCGACCAGGTGAATCGCACGAGTTGAACGAGCACCCCGGCCGGGGCCCGTGCGGCCCTGATCGAGTGGCTCAAGGACCCGAACCGGCGGCGGCCCGCGCGGGTGGACGCGCTCGCGCGCGCCGACGCGGCGGCGGCCCGCGTGGAACCCGATTTCGAGACCGGCTCCCTCATCCTCAAGGGGCCGCAGGGCGATGTCGCCCTGGTCTGGAGCGAAACGTCGGCCGGCGCATCCTGCGCGGTTCCGGCGGGCGAGTACCGGCTCAAGAGCTCGCGGGTGGAACGCATGGCGGAGGGGACCCACTGGTTCCTCTCCTCCACCGGCGCGCCCGGGCAGCCGATCGCCCTCGCCGCGGGGAAGACCCTGCGCATCGCCGCGGGCGGCGCGGTTCACTTCAAGGGCACGGCGAAGCGCCACGGCGCCGAACTGCAGCTGCGCTTCTCCATCCAGGGCGCCGACGGGCGCGGCCTGTCGGTCTACCGGGACGATCGGCGGGTGCCGGTCCTCTTCAAGGTGCTCGGCGCCAAGGACGCGGTCTTGGCCATAGGGTCGATGAGTTACGGGTGAGGGGGCGGGGGCTGGGCCTCGGTGAGGCTCTCCCGGCCGGACGACGCGGAACGCGTTCTCTACGATCTCCCCACGGGTCCGTTCGAGAGGGTGGGGAGCCTGGAGGCTGCCCTTGCGCGCTGACGCGCGCGATCAACGCTACTTCTTCGCCTTCTTCGCCTTCTTGCCGGATGCGGGCTTGGCCGCCGCGGCGCGCGCAGCCATGCCGCGGTCGATCATCTCGAGCCGTTCGCGGGCGGCGGGCGAGGAGAGGATGACCCGCTCGGTCTCGGCCAGGAATCGCGGGCGGCCCGCCTCGCGGATCTTGTCGAGGTGCGGCCGAAAGCACCAGTAGGTGAAGATCCCTTCCCCGCAGGCGTCGAGGTAGACGTCCGGGTGGAAGATCCCGCGATTCACGAAGGAGGCGGCGATCTCCCAGTAGGAGGTGACCTGCCGCAGGTGGGCGTTCTCGCCGTGCGCGTAGTCGAAGAGCGGGCGGATCGTTTCCCAGGGCTGGCCCGCCACGAGGCGGCCTACCATGGCGCGCGCCTTGCGCATTTCGCTTTCGCGGCGCAGCTCGTAGAGGCGAAGGGCCAGGTTGGCGTCGTCGATATTGGGCGTGTCCCGCATGCATGACCTCCCGCGGAGGCGCCATCCTAGCCGCGCGTGCGAGGTTCGCGCAGCAGCCGCAGGGAGTTGAAGACCACGGCCAGGGAGACGCCCATGTCGGCGGCGATGGCCGACCAGAGGGAAGCGGTGCCGACGAAGGTGAGGAGGACGAAGAGCGCTTTGGTCGCCAGGGAGGCGGCGACGTTTTGTCGGATGATCCGAAGGGTGCGGCGGGAGTGGCCCACGAGCCAAGGGATGCGGGAGAGGTCGTCTCCCATGAGCGCTACGTCCGCCGTTTCGATGGCGGCGTCGCTGCCCGCGGCTGCCATGGCGATGCCGAGATCGGCGCGCGCCAGGGCAGGGGCGTCGTTCACCCCGTCGCCCACCATCGCCACGGCGCCGAAGCGCGCTTTCAACTCCTCCAGCGCCGCCAGCTTCGCTTCGGGCAGCAGCTCCGCAAGCACCTCGTCCACGCCGGTTTCCCGCGCGATCGCCTCGGCGGTGGGGCGGTTGTCGCCGGTGAGCATGACGGTGCGCTCGATGCCGAGGGCGCGGAGCGCGTCCAGGGCCTCTCGTGCCCCCGGTCGGATCGCGTCGGCCAGGGAGAGCACCCCGCAGACGTGCCGGTCGCTGCTCACGAAGACCGCGGATCGCCCCGGCCCGGAAAGCTCCTCGAGCAGGCCTCGCGCCTCGGCCACATCGGTCTCCTGCTCCTTCAGCCATCGCCGGGAGCCCACGCGGTAGCGCCGTCCCTCGATGAGCCCTTCGGCACCCTTGCCCGCCAGCACCGCCACATCCTGGGCCGCGACCGGGGAGAGGCCGCGCTCCCGTGCCGCCTCGACGATGGCGCGGCCGATGGGGTGCTGCGCCCGTGCCTCCACCGCCGCGGCGCGGGCCAGGAGCTCCTCCTCGGTGTGGCCGTCGAGCGGGACGATCCGCACGACGCGGGGCCGGCCGAGCGTGAGCGTGCCGGTCTTGTCGAGGGCGAAGGCGCGGAGCCGCGAGGGAATCTCCAGGAAGAGCCCGCTCTTCACCAGCACGCCGTGCCGCGCGGCGGAGGCGAGACCGGCCACGATGCCCACCGGCGTGGAGATGACCAGGGCGCAGGGGCAGGCGATGACCAGCAGCACCAACGCGCGGTAGATCCAGGTCTCCCAGCCGGCGGCGAAGGCGAGTGGCGGCAGGAGGAGCAGGAGGACGGCCAGGCCGAGGACGGCGGGGGTGTAGAAGAGCGCGAAGCGGTCCACCCAGGCCTCCACGCGGCTGCGCTTCAGCCCCGCGGCCTCCACGAGCCGCGCGATGTGCGCCACGGTCGTCTCGCCTGGCGGCTTGCTCGTTTCGATCTCGAGGGCCCCGTCCCCGTTGATCGTGCCCGCATAGACCGGGTCCCCGGTTTCGCGCGCCACGCGCATGCTCTCCCCGGTGAGCGCGGCCTCGTCCACGTCGCTCCGTCCCGCGAGGATCGCGCCGTCGAGGGGGATGCGCTCATGCGGGCGCACCACGATGCGGCTCCCGACGGCCACCGCGTCTGCGGGAACGCGCCGCTCCCCGCCCCCCTCCAGAAGCGTCGCCTCGGCCGGGGCCAGCTCGAGGAGCGAAGAGACCGCGCGGCGCGCGCGCCCCACGCTCCAGGCCTCGAGGGAGAGCGAGAGCGAAAAGAGGAACGCCACCGAGGCCGCTTCGAGCCACTCGCCGATCCCCATCGCCCCGGCCACGGCGATCACCATGAGCAGGTGCATGTCGGGGCGCAGGCGTCGCGCCGCCGCCACGGCGCGCGGGACCACCTCGACCATGCCCGCGGCGACGGCAACCGCGTAGAAGGGCACGCCTCCTCGTCCGAACCCCTGCGCCGCCGCCCCCGCGGCCAGCGCCGCCGCCGAGAGCAGCGTGGCGATGGTGCGGGCCCCCGCGCCCCCTCCTGAGGAGCGCTCCTCCCACGGACTCGCGCGCAGCCCGGCGCGCTTCACCGCCGCGAGGAGCGCCGCTCGCTCGACGCCCGCGTCGCACGCGACCGCCATGCGCCCGCGCACGATGTCGAACGTCACCTCCCGCACCCCCGGCAACGCCCCGACCTCCCGCCGCAGGAGCGCCGTCTCCTCGGCACAGTCCATCCCTTCAACCCTGAGAATGATTCGCATTGCAAGTCCGGAGCGCGTGTAACGTACTCTAGGGCAGGGACTTGCGGCGGTGGGGTGCGCCACGGGTGGCGCTGCGGGGCCGGGGACCAGGCCGCGGACGAGGCCGCCGTCCGGGGAGGAGCGCTAGAAGGGATTGGTGGCGAAGACCGCGAATTCGGGGAGTAAACCGCGGTCGTCCATGCGGAGCGCGCCGAGCAGGGCGTCCGCGATCTCCTGGGGGCGCAGCTTGTTGGGCGTCTGCAGGGCCGCGTCGAGGACCACCTCGCTCGGGCAGACGCAGAAGACGCGGACGTTGTGCCGGCGCAACTCCGCGCGCCAGCACTCCGAGAGGCCGCGCAGCGCGAACTTGCTCGCCGCGTAGGCGCCGCTGCCGGGATCGCCCCGCAGGCCCGAGGTGGAGGCGATGTTCACGAGGTTCCCCCTCCCCTGCCGGACGAAGTGCCGTGCCGCCTCGCGCGCCATGAGCATGGCGCCGAAGACGTTGGTGCGCCAGACCGCCTCGAACCCCGCCGCGTCCTGGTCGACCAGGGGCGCGCGATGGAAGACGCCGGCGTTGTTGACGAGGATGTCGATGCGCCCGTGGGCCGAGACGAACTCCTCCACGACGCGGACGGCGTCCGCCTCCACGGAGACATCGGCGGCCACCCCCTCGGCGCCCATCTCCGCCGCCGCGGCGGCGAGCACCTTCGCGCGGCGCCCCACGATGCGCACGTCGGCGCCCGCCGCACCGAGGGCGGCCGCGATCGCCTTTCCGATCCCGGTCCCGCCGCCCGTGACCAGCGCCTTGCTGCCCCGCAGCTCCATCAGTCCGCCTCCTTCGTCAGCGTGGGCGCGAACAGCGCGGCGATCTCCTCGTCGCCCGGCCCCGAGCTGCCGCGCTGCCCGATGCGTACCTGCAAATTGTGGCGACCCAGCGGGACGAGCCAGGTCGCGCCCCCCTTGCGCGTGCCCCAGCGAACAGCCGGCCGTCCGCCGAACTCCACCGGACGAGCTCCGTCCCAGTTCGTGAGCATCATGTCGATCTCGCGGTAGCCATGGTCGGGATAGAGCCGCGCGCTCACGCTGGTTCCGTCGCGATCGAGCTCCACCGTCCCCCAGGCCCGCGCGACCGTCCAGCCGTCGGCGGCGAGCCGGATTCCGGAAACGACCTCCTCGTCCTGCTCTCCCCCCTCGGAGAAGTCGACGGCGCCATCGTCGTACACCGCGCGCTCGATGCGGATGCGCGTGAACTCCGGAAGGATCGCCGCGGGCGGGCGCTCCCGGTCCCCTTCCCGCGCGCAGAGGATGTAGCGCGCCCGCGTCCCGATCTCGTTGGTGGTGGGATCCACGCCGATCCAGGCGCCCACCCAGATCTCCGCCCAAGCGTGCCCCCCCCAGAGGTCCCCGGCGCAGACGAACCCGCTGCAGCGCCGCGCCGGGATGCCCGCCGCCCGGCAGAGCGCGAGGAAGAGTGTGGCGTGCTCGGAGCAGTCGCCCATCTTCCGCCGCAGGATCTCGCGCGCGCTCAGCTCGGCGATGTCGGGCGAGCCCTTCTCGATGGTGCGGAAGACGAAGGAGCCGATGCGCGCCGCCGCCTCCCGCGCGTCGGTCCCCCCGCCCACCACCTCCCGCGCGACCGCGCGTAACTCCGGGGAGTCCGATTCGAGGAGCGGCGTCGACTCCAGGAAGGGCGCGAACTGCGGATCCGTCACGGGGAGCGTCGCGGAGACGCCTCGCGCGTCGTGGGTCAGCAGCCGGAGCCGCAGCGCCGCCTCGCCCTTCCCGACGATCGCGGTGAACGGGCTCGGCTCGATCGCCGGCAGATCCACCGTCTCGTCCCTCTCCACCAGAAGCGTCACGAGCATCTCCCGGGTGTCGAAGAGCCGCGGCAGATCGTGGTCGGCATCGAGGGTGACGCGAAACGAGGCCGTCCGCCCCGGCGCATCCTGCAGCGTGGCGTGGTCGTTGCGCTGCACCACTGTCCCGCCGGAGCGCAGGCGCATCACGGCGCCGTCGGCGTCGAACCACCAGAGCGCGCGCCGTCCCTCGACGGTCTCGGCGACCTTCAGCCCCGGCCCCTCCGCGTCGATCCCGATCACCTCGAAGGAGGCGTCCACCAGGCGCCGCCGCTCCACGTCGAGCAGCCGGCACTCCCAGCGGGTGCCGGGACGCGCCTCGCCCGCCCGGATGCGCTCCCCCAGGAACGCCTCGGCATCCAGCTTCGCCGGCCCCGTGGTCTCGATGGCGAACGACTCCTCCCTGCCCCCGATGGAGCGGCGCACGTGATACCCCGTCGCGGTGCGTTCGATCACGACCGCGTCTTCGCGTCCGCCCTGTTGCATCGAAGTGCGCTGCGCGACCAGGTCCCCATCCACGGTGCGGAGGATGTCGGTCACGTCCTCGCTCTCGAAGAGATCGCGGACCCGCCCCATCATGCGCGCGGTGCGCGATCGGGTTTTCGTCACGTCGCGGACGAGGACCGTACCGTCGCGCGCAACCCGCGTCCAGCGCACCTCCAGGATGGCCGAACGCCTTCCGTGCAGCAGATGCTCGTAACGCCGCTCCGCGATGAGATCGGACGGCGCGGGCTCCGGGCCTCGATGCCGGGGGAGGGGGGCGGGGGACGCGAACTCGAAGGCCGCGACGATCGCGAGGAGGAGGAGGCCGAACAGGATCCCCGCGCGCCGCACGCCTGGACTCTCCTAGACGCCGAGGTCGTAGAGCTGTTCGTGGACCAGCGCGAGATCGTTGGCGGCCTGCCAGAGGCAGGCGAGCGCCTTTCTGGCGTTGCGCGCCACGCAGGGCGGCGCGTCGCCGCGACGCGCCAGCGTCTTGAGGGCGTCGTAGAGGCGCGCGACCTCGCGCTCGACCTCGGTGGTGGGGTTGCCCAGCAGATCCTTGTCCATCACGCCCTCCTCCGCTCGTCCTTCAACCGCTTGGCCTTCAACTCGAAGCGCGGCAAGGAGCCGTACGCCGCGGGCTCGACGTTGAACCGCAGCCCCTCGTGGGCGGCGGCGAGGTCTTTCGCGAGCTTGGCCAGCAGGGCGTCCGCCCCCGCCCCCCTGTCCGGCTTCACCTCGACCTTGACGGTGATCTCGTCCTGGACGTCGTCCTTGCGCCAGACCACGATCTGGAATTCGTCGATGGCGTCGAATTCCCGCACGATCGCCTCCACCGCGCGGGGGTAGACGTTGGTCCCGCGGATCAGCTTCATGTCGTCGGTGCGGCCGAGGATGCCGCCCTCGTAGAGGTCGAAGGTGCGGCCGCAGGTGCACTCCGTGTGGGGGACCTTCTTCACGAGATCGCCGGTGCGGTAGCGCAGGAGCGGGAGGATCCCGCGGCCGAAGCTCGTGACCACCCGTTCGCCCTCGGCGCCGTAGGGGAGCGGCTCGAGGGTCTGCGGATCGACCACCTCCTCGATGAAGTGGTCCTCGATGATGTGGGTGCCTCCCGGTTGGCGGTCGCACTCGAAAATCATGATCGTCCCGATCTCGGTCATGCCGGCGGTGTCGCCGCACTTGGCGCCCCACTGCTCCTCCAGCATCCGCTTCACTGCGGGGATCGAGCCGGCGGGTTCGCCGCTCACGATGAGCTTGTTCACGCGGCTCTTCGGGAGATCGAGCCCCAGCTCGCGCGCCACCTGGGCCATGCGCAGCGCGTAGGTGGGCGTGGCGCAGACGGTGGTGGCCCCCATCTCCAAGATCTGCTTCACCCGGTTCTCCGTGGTGCTGTTGCCGGAGGCGAGCACGAGCGATCCGATCTTCTCGCAGCAGTAGTGCGCGCCCCAAAAGCCGATGAACGAGCCGTAGCTGAAGGCGAAAAAGACCGTGTCGGTGGGCCGCACGCCAAACGCCCAGAAGCCGTAGCACCAGCACTCCGCGATCCACTCCCAGTCCTTCATCCCGTCCAGGACGCGCAGCGGCTGCCGGCCGCTGGTGCCGGAGGTGAGGTGGTAGCGGATGGCGGCCTCCGGCGGGGCCGCGAGCAGATCGCCGAAGAGCGGGGTCGTCGCCTGGCTCTCCATCCACGCGGCCCGCGTCATGACCGGGACGCGGCGCAGATCGTCCAGCGTCTTGAGCTGTTTTGGGCGAAAGCCCGCCGCCTCGAAGGCGCGCGCGTGGAAGGGGCTCCTGGCCGCCGCCCACGCGCAGAGCTTGCGGAGCTTGAGGAGCTTGAGCCGGTCCAGATCGGCGCGCGGCATCGTCTCGGTCTTGGGGTTCCAGTAGCGCGGGTCGTTCATGCGTTCGGCACCTGGTTGGATCCTGGTTGTTTGGGCGTGTAGAGGCGTTCCGTGTGGGGCGCGCCGCCCTTGAGGTGGGCGAGGATGTCGTCCACGTCCGCGAGCTGCACGCCGCCGTACCAGACATCGTGCGGATAGACGCAGAGCATCGGGCCGTTGCCGCACTGGCTCATGCAGCCCGCCTTGTTCACCCGGACCGTCTCGCCGAGACCCTCCTCCTTCACGCGGCGCTTGAGCTCGGCCCAGACCGCCTCGCTCCCCTGGGACGGGCAGGACTTGCCTCCGAGACAGACGAAGGCGTGGACGCGGTAGGGGTTGCTCACGCCGTCTCCTCGCCCACAAGATCGCGCCCGATGATGAGCCGCTGGATGTGCGAGGTCCCCTCGTAGATCTCGAGGCCCTTGATGTCCCTGTAGTGGCGCTCCACCGGATGGGCGTTGTGGTAGCCGCGGGCGCCGAGGAGCAGAACCGCCTTGCCCGCGGCGCGCGCGGCCGCTTCGGTGCCGTAGAGCTTGGCCATGGAGGTGGCGCGGCGCGCCTCGGGACTCTTCTCGTCCTGCAGCAGGGCGGCGCGCTCGACCAGCGCCCGGGAGGCTTCCAGCTCGGTGGCCATGTCGGCCAGATCCGCCTGGACGAGCTGGAAGTCCCCGATGCGCCGGCCGAACTGCCGGCGGGCGCGGGCGAAGGCGAGGCTCTCTTCGAGGCAGGCCGTGTGGATCCCCACCGCGCCGGCCGCCACGCCCAACCGCCCATGGTCGAGGGCGCTCATCGCCACCTCGAACCCGCGTCCCTCCCCCCCGAGCGGTTCGCCGGGGGATCCGTCGAAGACGAGACGCGCGTGGTCGGAGCCGCGGTGGCCGAGCTCCAGCTCCTCCATGCGCTCTGCGGTGAACTCCGTGCAGAGGAACGCCGTGATCCCCCTGTGCCGGTCGGGCCCGGTGCGGGCGAAGACGATGGCGACATCGGCGACGGAGCCGTTGGTGATCCACCACTTCGAGCCGGTGATGCGCCCGCCCTTCGCCGTGGTCTGGATCCCCGCCACGTCGGAGCCCGCCTCCGGCTCCGTGAGCGCGTAGCAGCCGATCGCCTCCATCGAGCAGAGCCGCGGGAGCCAGCGCCGCTTCTGCTCCTCGCTGCCCCAGTCGAGGATGCATTGCGCCACGAGGCCCACCTGCACCGCCAGGAAGCCGCGCGTGGAGGTGCAGACCCGCCCCGTCTCCTCGTAGACCACCACGCTTTCGCGGTTCGACATCCCCGCGCCGCCCCACTCCCGCGGGATGGGCGCGCCCACCCAACCTTCCCGCGCCAGCGCCTCGAGGGGGGCGCGCAGGAAGGTCCGATCCGCGTCGGCCGCCCGCGCGCCGGGCAGGACATGCCGTTGGACCGCCGCGCGCACGCGCTCCCGCAGCCCGGCCCCCGCACCCCCCCTCATTGGCCGGAAAAGCGCGGCGGGCGCTTCTCCTGGAACGCCTCGAAAAACGCCTTGTGGTCCTTCCCCTGCAGGAGCAGCGCCTGCGCCTGCGCCTCCGCCTCGATGGCGGAGGAGAAGTCCATCTGCAGCTCGTTGTGGAGCATGCGCTTCGTCATGGCGAGGGCGAGGGTGGGCCCCTCCGCCAGCCGCTTCGCCAACTCGAACGCCGCCGGGAGCGACTCGCCGTCCGGGACGACCTTGTTGGCGAGGCCGAAGCGTTCCGCTGTGGCCGCGTCGATGGTGTCCCCCAGCAGGAGCAATTCGCTCGCGCGGGAGAGCCCCACCACCCGGGGCAGGAGCCAGCCCGCGCCCATGTCGGCCCCGGTGAGCCCGACCTTCGTGAAGAGGAAGGCGAAGCGGGCCGACTGGGCGACCACGCGCAGGTCGCAGGCGAGGGCGATCACCGCGCCTGCCCCGGCGGCGAGCCCGTTCACGGCGGCGAGCACCGGCTTGGCGAGGAGCCGGATCGCCTTCACGAGGTCGCCGGTCATGCGCGTGAACTCCAGCAGCCCCTTCATGTCGCGCCGGAAGAGCTCGCCGATGATCTCGTGCACGTCGCCGCCGCTGCAGAAGCCCTTGCCGCTGCCCGTGATCACGAGCGCCCGGAAGCGGTCGTCGCGTCCCCCCTCGCGCAGGAGCTGCTCGAGCTCGCGGTAGACGTCGAACGTGAGGGAATGGAGCGTCTTGGGGCGGGTGAACGTGACGACCCCCACGCCCTCGCGCACCTGGAAATCGAAGGAGCCCTGCATCGAGTTCCGTTTGTACCCGATCGTGCTCCTGCGCCCCCCCAAAACCTGGGACTCGTCGGCGGCGGCCGTATCCTAGGATCCGAGGAGATGGCGGCGCATCTAGGCGGACTGGCCACACGGCCCTGCACGAGCGAGGATAGCGCGGTCGTTGCCGCGCTGGCGCAGATCGTTCGTGCCCGGCCGGAGGACGCCATCGATCCCTTCCCGCCCTGCATCGAGGCGGAGCTCCTGGCCGACGGGGCGTCGCGGGCGCGGGAACCCGAGTGCCGGGCGCGCGTGGCGGTGGGGGAGGGGGGAATCGTCGGCTACGCGGCGCTCGACTTCTGCCCCGATCTCCGGGACGCGCTGCTCATCGGGCCCATCATCCACCCCGATTGCCGGCGCTCGGGGCGCGGCACGTCGCTTCTCGTGGAGATCCTGCGCCAGGCGCGCGCGGTCAAGCAGCGTAGGGTGCGCGCTTCCGTGGGAGCCTTCAACAACGCCGCCCAGGCGTTCCTGCGCGAATCGGGGTTCGTGGAGGTCGCCCGGCACACCTGCCTGCGGCTCCCGCGGGTCGCGGAGGTGCCCTTCTTCAAGACCCGCCGCGCGCGGCTCGCACGGGCGAAGTACGACCACACGCCGGAGGTCCACGCCTTCGTCCGGAAGTTCGTGCCGCGCACGGAACGCCAGACGCGCTCGCTCCTCAAGTCGGACGGCTACGCCATCGTCATCGCCTACGAGCGGGAGGCGATCGTGGGGTTCGTGGAGGTCGACATGCGTTTCGGGGAGGTGGCGACCATCGAGCACCTCCAGGGCAAGGAGCCGCTGCTCGGCAAGGGGCTGGGGGTGGCGCTCATGGCCGAGGGGATGCGCTGCGCCTTCGCCAACCCCGACGTCCGCTGCCTCGACTTCGTGATTGCCGGGGACTCGCCCCGCGAGATCCGCCGCTACACGCGCGCGGGCTTCCTGGCGCGGCACGACGTGGTGGAGTACGCGCACTCACTCTAGGAGCCACTCGCGCCCGGTTTCGCCGGACTGCGCCAAGGCCACCACCGCGGCCGCGACTTCGGCGGGGCGGATCAGTCGCCCGCACGGGTTGGCCGCCGCGAGGGCCGCGCGCGCCTCGGCCTCGCTCCGCCCGGTCTTCGCCGCGATGTTGGCCACGGTGCGATCGGTGAGTGGGGAGTCGACATAACCGGGGCAGACGGCGCAGACGGCGATCCCCTTGAGTTCGGCGGAAAGGACGCGGCTCAGGCCCAGGAGCGCGTGCTTGCTGGCGGCGTAGGCCGCGATGTAGGGGGCGCCGCGGAGCGCCGCCGTGGAGGCGATGTTCACGATCCGGGGGCGCGGCGAGCGGCGCAGGAGCGGCAGCGCGGCCCGCACGAGCAGGAAGGGCGCGGTGACGTTGAGGGCGAGGTGGCGATCCCACGCGTCGTCGGAGATCCGCTCCAGCGGCGCGCTCTCCGCGATGCCTGCGTTGTTGACCAGGAGATCGAGCCGGGGGAGCGACGTCATCAGGCGCCGCAGTGCCGTGCGGTCGAGGAGATCGACGCCGCGCCGGCGGGACGCGGTGACGACCTCGGTGCCCGCCGCCTCGAGCGCCTCGACGATCGCCTTGCCGATGCCCGACTCGCCGCCGGTGACGAGAGCGAGGTCACGCATCGAAGGAGGGGAGGGAGACCGCCACCGGCCCGAGGGGATCGGAGCGGTTGCCCGCCCTGTCGTAGGCGACGATGCGGTAGCGGTAGGGCACGCCGCCCAGCGCCCCCGCATCCTCGAACCGGTGCGCGACCCCGCGCGCCGAGTCGACGTGGTGGAAGGGCCCCCCGCCCTCGGAGCGGAGGACCATGTAGCCGTAGACGCCCTCCTCGTCGAGGGCCGGGGTCCACTCCAGGCGAACGCGACCGTCGTGCGCGCGGGCCGCCAGGGAGGCGTCCGCGGGCCAGCGGGGAGCGTCCCGGTCGGCGGGCGCCTCAGGCGCGTGCAAGTCGCGTCGCCGCCAGAGGGTGCAGCGCACGCGGTGGAACCGCTCGTCCAGCGCCTTGCAGACGTTGTTGTAGACGCAGGGCACCACGGTGTCCCCCCTCCCCGCGCGCACCTTGCGCGGCCAATCGGGGTCCGCGAGGAGTTGGCGCGCCATGCCGACGAGGTCGGCGCGCCCCTCGCGCAGCGTCGCCTCCGCCATCTCCGGCGTGCGGATCTTGCCCGATGCGATCACCGGGACCGCGAAGCCGCGCTCGCGAAGGGCGCTGCGGATCCCCTCCGCCAGGTAGACGTTGAGCCCGTCGGGATACCCTGCGCTGGGCATGCAGCGGTCGCCACTGTAGCCGGTGTAGGGATAGAGCGGCTCGCCGGGGTGGTGGACCGCATCCTCGAACTTCCCCCCGGCGGACACCGAGAGGTAGTCGGCCCCGAGGCGGGCGAACCGGACGGCGAACAGCGCGGCGTCGGCGACGCTGTAGCCCCCTTTGATCGCCTCCTCCCCGTCGAACCGGACGCCGATGGGGAAGTCGTCGCCCACCCTCTCCCGCACGCGGCGCAACACCCGGGAGGGGGCGCGCAGGCGGTTCTCCAGGGAGCGCCCGCCATACTCGTCATGGCGGTCGTTGCGCCTCGAGAGGAACGAGGAGAGGGTATAGGCGTGCGCCATGTGCAGCTCGACGCCGTCGAAGCCCGCCTCGCGGATGCGGAGCGCGGCCTCCCCGTACGCCTCCACCACCGCGTCGATGGCGGCGCGGTCGATGTCCTGGATCTTCTCGCGCCACCCGGAGCGGCTGATCTTGAGGAAATGGATGATCTGGGCCGCCACCTTGACCGGGGCCTCGCCATGCAGGCGATCCACCAGCCCGCGGAGCCCCGAAACGTAGCGGGCATGGCTGGCGCGCAGGAGCGGGCCGCTCTTGGCGTCGTGGACGCCAATCGCCTCGAGCACCATGAGGCCGGGCTCCCCCCGGGCGTGGCGCAGGTAGCGCTCGGTGATCTGCCGGTTGACGAACCCATCCTCCCCGGCGAGTCGCGTCACCATCGCCGGCAGGACGACGCGGTTGGCGAGGCGCAGGCCGCGGATCTCGAAGGGCGAGAAGAGGAGCGAGCCCGCGGCCTGAAACGTCATAGCGTGAGATCGATGTCGGGGGCCGTCTCCACGCCCAGCTCCCTGAGGCGCTGCCGGGTGGGGAACTGGAGGCCGCAGACCCGCATCGTCGATTTCACGTCGTCGACGTAGTCCTGCATCACGGCGGCCGAGCCGCGCGTCTTCAGCCCGACGGAGACGGCGAAGCGGTCTCCCGGAGTCCCCGGGCGTCCGAAGGACCGGAGCGACACGGCCAGCCACTTGTCGAACAGCTCCTGCGCCGCCGGTCGATGCCGCGGGTCGCGGCAGTGTTCGATGAGCACCTCCGCCCCGAAGTCCTCGTGCCCCTCCTCCTCCTCGAGGATCTGCCCGACGACACGGCAGTAGGGGTCGAAGGAGGAATTCTCGTACTCGCGGAGCTGGTAGCCCGAAGCGCGATCGTAGAGGAACTGCGCCACCCCCAGCTCCAGGAACGATTCGATGGGGGGGATGCGCCGCTCGCGCTCCACGCGCCCCTGGCAGACGGCGTCCAGATCCCCCGCCCCGATCTCCCGATAGAGTTCCGCGCAGGTCTTGTAATGGCCCATCTCCTCCACGACGTGGGCGATCACCTTCTGCTTGAACTCGAGGCCCGGCACGAACTGGAGCGCGTGGGCGAAACCGACCGAGGCGGCGAGTTCGCGGTAGGCCTGGCTGAGGATCATCCGGCTGAGCGCCTGGAAGTACTCCGGCGACATCTCGGCCCGGCTGCGCACGGTCTTGGTTTTTGTCATCGATGGGGGTGCCTGGGAAGACCCCTAACCCTAGGGGCGGTCCGGGAGGAGTCAACACCCGAAGAGGCGAGGCCCCCGCCCCCGGCCCGGAAATCCATCCTGAAAGTTTTCGCGGGGAATTCTCTTGAGAATGATTCTCAATATCATAACATGCGCGCCAGACATGAAACTCGAACAAACGTTCACTCGGGTCCTGATTCTACTTCTAGGCTGCTCGCCTGCGCTTGCCGGCGAGGATTTGGCCGAGGTCCTCCGCCGGCAGGGCGAGAAGATCGAGGAGCTGACGAGCGAGGTCATGCGCTTGCGGGGCGACCGCGGGTCGGCTCTGCGCAGCGAGGTGGAAGAGTATCTGGAGGCGGTGGGGACCGACCCCGCGTGGGGCGAGGCGGAGGGGGGCGGGGGAGGCGCCGTCGGCCGCGTTCGGGTCAGCGGCTACTTCAGTCTCGAGTTCCGCGACGACGGGGATGGAAAGAAGATGGAGTTCGACTTCCACCGTCTCGTTCCCAAGATCCAGGCGGATGTCGCCGACGGGATCCTCTTCGAAACCGAGATCGAGATCGAGGGCGGCGGGGCCGACGTCGACTTCCTCTCCGACAACGAGATCCTCGTCGAGTTCGCCGAATTGCGCTTCGAGATCCTCGAAGAGATCTTCACGTTCAAGGTGGGGGCCCTGCTCGTGGGTTGGGGCCGGTTCAACAAGCTGCACGACGACCCGCTCAACGACCTGACCGACCGGCCGGAGGTCTCCCTTCGGCTGGGGGCGGTCGCGTTCGATCAGCCCGGAGTGGGAGCGGAAGGGACCCTCGACCTCGGGCGGGGGTGGTTCGTGGACTACGACCTCGCGCTGGTCCAGGGCTTCGACAGCGACATCTCCTCCAACAACGGGGTGCGCGACGGCCGCCAGAGCTTTCGTTCCGACAACAACGAGAACAAGCAGCTCTTCTGGAGGTTCGTCGTGGCGGTGCCCGTGCGCTTCGTCGACACGCTGGAGATCGGCCATTCGGGGACGGTCGGGAAGTACGACGACGCGGGCCACTTCTCCGTCACCGGCTTCGCCTTCGACCTCTTCGTCAAGAAGGGGCGGTTCGAGCTGGTGGCGGAGACCATGAACCTGCGATTCGAGCGCGACGCCGCGGCGCCGCCTACCGATCCGCGGCGCATGGACGGCTGGTACGTCGAGGCGCGGGCGCACTTCTTCCCGTCTGCGTTGCGCGGCCGGCACCGCTTCTTCAACGACGAGTCCACCTTCACCTTCGTGGTGCGCGTGGAGGCGCTCGATCTCAACCACTCCACCACCGGCGCGGCGTTCCGCGACGACCTGAGCCAGGTGGTGGTGGGGATCAACTTCCGCCCGGTGGAGCGCACGGTCTTCAAGATCGACTACACCTTCATCGACAGCGACCAGGCGGGCTTCCAGTCCGGCTCGGCAAACCGGTTCACGATCTCATGGGCAAGCTTCTTCTAGGCGCGCTCCTCCTCGCCGCGGCCTGCGCATCCACGGGGATGCACAGCCGCGATGCCCCGCCCCCCCCGGGGAGCGGGCGCGCGCTCTATGAACAGTCCTGCCAGCGCTGCCACGCGCTCTACATGCCGCGATCGTTCTCCGCCCACGAGTGGGATTTCTACGTCCGCAAGTACGGGCGCCGGGCGCGCCTCGATGCCGAAGGCCAGCGCCTCGTCCTCGGCTATCTCTCCGCCCACGCGCGCGGATCAGGAGGTGCGCGCCAGGGAGCCGGTCCTCACCACGAGGAAGGCGGCGAGGAACTCCATGGGGATGACCGCGGCGACGATCACGGAGACGCGCGTCCCGAGGCGCGCGTTCTCGAAGGCGGGGGTGCTTAGAGCCTGTCCGAAAACCCGGCGTCAACACCGAGGCCGAGCGAGCGGGCCGAGCGCGAGCCGCGACGACGAAGCCGTAGTGGCGAACTACGGCGATGGAGGAGAGGCGAAGCGATCGACCCGCGCCGCCGGCCGAATGCAGCCGGGTTTTCGCATAGGCTCTTACCAGGATCGCCCGGAGGCGCTCGCGCAGGTCCGATTCCGAAAGACCCTCGAAGAGGACCACCTTGGTGCGGGAGCTCTCTCCGCGAAGGAGCGACACGCGCGAAGGGGGGATCCCGGCGGCTTCCGCGAGCAGACGAGCGATCGCCTCGTTGGCGAGACCCTTCTCCGCGCGGGCGCGGACGGCCACCCTCAAGGCTCCGCCCTGGAGCCCCAGGACCGCGTCGGCCGTGGCGCACGGTTTCGCGCGCACCGCCAGCGTGGCGCCTCTCCGGGTACCGCGCACGGGAATCCCGGACGCGCTCAAGGCGGGAGGGGAGGGAGCCGCGCCGGGGCGGGAAGCGTCCCCTTGTGGGGCTCGTCGGTGGGGAGGATGTCGAGGATCAGGAGCGAGAGGGGGTGGCGCTCGGCGAGCTTCGCCAATTCTCCGCGCATTCGCTGCATCTCCGCGGAGGTGCGCTCCTCCGTGCGGGCGCGCAGGTAGTCGACGTACTCCGCCAGGAGCTTCCCCTCCCGGGCGCAGCTCTCCGCGAGTTGGGAGGCCGCGGCACCGTAGGTCGCGTCGCCGGCGAGAGCCTCGAAATGGTGCTGGGCCGCGGCGAACTGGCAGGTCTCGTGGCAGAAGACCGCCAAGGCGAACTCGAGCTCCGGGCCGACCTCGCTCCAGCGCGGCTTGCCGTCCACGAGGAAAACCTGGGTGTAGACCCAATCCATCGGGAATTCGCCCAGACGGTAGATTTCGGTGTTCGAGCGGAACTTGCGGCGGAACGCGAAGTCCTCGAAGGGGCCCTCGGGCTCCTTGGGCCACGCATAGAATGCGCCCGGCACCTTCTCGGGCGTTTCCCGTTCCGGGCCGGCGGGCAGATCGAGCACCAGATCGAGGGTGGAGAAGGCGCCTTCCTGCTTTCGGTCGAGGGACGCCTGGAGCCCGGCGCGGAAGCGCAGGAAGAGCCACGCCATCCAGCGGACGCGGCCCTGCCACGCCTCGTACTGGGCGCGGTACTCTTCGGTGAGCGCTGCCCTGCGCGCCTGCTCGATCTCCTCGAGGGCCTTGGAGAAGCGGGCGTCCATCACGTAGTTGAACTGCGCGACGGGGCTCAAGGTCTGGATGCGGGCACGCAACCGCCGGAACTTCTCGCGGTCCTCGGCGAGCCGCCGCTCCAGCTCCCTGGCCCGTTCCGCCTCGAGCTCGGCGCGCAACGAAGTCGCCTTGGCGACCAGCTCGGTGATCTCCCGGATGGGGGGGGCGTCCGGCGCGGGAAAGCGCTCCTCGACCCCCTGGAGCAGCTGGATCGCCTCCTGCACTCCGGCCTCGTCGCGGCGGCGCAGCTCGTCGGCGCGCTTGGACGTCGCTTCCCAATCCTTGGCCGCCGCGGGGAGGAGCCGCTTGGCCTGCTCCGCGAAGGCCTTGCGCGCCTTCTCCACCTCGTCGGTGATCGCCTTGCGGCGCTCCGCAGGCAGCCTCTCCTTGCCGTCCGGGCTGACCCACTCCGACTTGAGGATCTCGAGGAAGGGATCCTCGGCCTCGGGCTTGCCCTCGGCCGGTCCGCGCATCTTGTGGATGGCGGCGCCGTAGCGCCGCTCCGACACGAGTCGCGCGGTGGCCTCTTCCACCTCCTTGGCGCGCGACCGGATGAGCGCCACCCGCCCCTCGATCCACTTGCGGCGGCCCTCCGCGGTCGCCTTGAGGTAGGCGAGCCGATCCTCGATCCTCTGCGCCTGCTCGGACGCCTTCTCATGCAGGGGGGCGGCCGTGGTCCGGTCCGTCTCCTCCGTCGAGAACTCCCGCGCGGGCGGCGACTCGGCGAACTCGCGGTAGGCGGCCGCGATCTCACGCCAGGCCGCCTCCCGCTGGGCGGCCTCCAGCGGATCGTCGTAGGTGTCGTCGATGCCCGGCGTGATCTTCGCCTGGGCGAGCTCGAGCTTCCCGAAGGCGATCCGCGCCTCACCTTGTCTGCGGAGGCGCTCCGCCTCGATGCGCCCGCGCTCGGTGCGTTCCGCATCGAGGCGCGCTTCCTGCGCCTTCCGCTCCGCCTCTTCGCGCCGGAGCCGCTCCGCCGGGTCGGGCTGCTTGATGAAGAGGAAGTAGCCCGCGGCGCCGAGCGCGGCCACGAGGAGGGCCAGGATGGGGATCAGGACGCGCTTGGGGACACCCCTGCGGATGACCGCCCCCTTGATGCCGTGGTGGGCGCAGATCTCCTCGAGAGCCTTGATGAGGTCTTGCGCGTGGGCGGTACGCTGATCGGGATCCTTGGCGAGGAGCCGGGCCAACACGAGATCGAGGGCGCCGGGGATGCCGTCGGCCAGTTCCGAAGCGGCCGGGGGCGGTTCCTTGATGTGCCGGAGCACGATCTCCTTGGCCGTCTTGCCGTTGAAGAGGGTGCGGCCTGTGATCATCCGGAAGAAGGTGGCGCCAAGGCTGTAGAGGTCGGCGCGGTGGTCCACCGACTTCCCGAGCGCCTGCTCGGGCGCCATGAAGTGGGGGGTTCCGATGATCCCCGTCTCCTCCGCCCCCGGCCGCCCCTCTCCGCGCTTGGCCAATCCCAGGTCCGCGATCTTGACCCGCCCATCCTCGTTCATCATGAGGTTGTCGGGCTTGATGTCCCTGTGGACGATCTGCTTCTTGTCGGCGAAGTCGAGGCCGTGGGCGGCATCCAGGAGCATGAGGATGGCCCGCTCCCAGGGGATCTTCCCTTCTCGCGCGAGCACCTCCTCCACGGAACCGAACGCCATGAATTCCATGGAGAAATAGGTGATCGCGCCCTCGGTGCCGGCGTCGAAGACCTGCACGACGTTGGGATGGATGAGCTGCCCCGCCGCGCGGGCCTCATTGATGAACAGGTCGCGGAACGCGGCGTCCGAGGAGTATTTTGCGGCGAGGATCTTCACCGCCACGTCGCGGTTCAACGAGAGCTGGGTCGCCCTGTAGACGGTGCCCATGCCGCCACGGCCCACGACCTCCCTGAGGTGGTAGCCGCCGACGATCTTCCCCACGAGCGCGTCGGGCACCTCGTTCTCCGTGGAGGCGGGCGCCTTCGGCGCATTGGGCGGACTCGTGGGGGGGGTGGTCTCCCCTTTGAGCGTCAGCAGCGTATCGCCGACGCGAAACGTGCCGCCCGGGGCCAGGTCCGCCTTGTCGATCTTCTTGTCGCCCATGAAGGTGCCGGCGCTCGCGGTAAGGTTCACCAGGCTCACGCGGCCGTTCTCGACGGCCAGCGTGCAGTGCTTGTCGAGCACCTTGGGGTCGCTCAGGACGAGCGAGGCCGAGGGGTCGCTCCCGATGACGTAGCTTTGTCCGGGGACGACACGGATCTGCTTGCCCCTGTCGGGGCCCCTGGAAACGGTCAGGATCGGCACGTTCGCGTCAGCTCCAGCCCAGCGAACTCGTTCCGGTAGCCCGCCTGGCTCCGGCGACTCCGCCCAGCGCCGGAGACGACCGACCGAAATGAGCTCTCAGCCCGTTTATTGTAATCCATGGCGCACATCCTCAGCCCAGGAGCGCGGTGCCGATCCGGACATGCGTCGCCCCCTCCTCGACGGCGATTTCGAATTCGCCGCTCATGCCCATGCTGAGCCCGTCCAGGGGGGGGCCGATGCCGGCCGCGTTGAGATCCCTGAGCAGTCTGCGGAGCTCGCGAAACGTGGGGCGCGCCGATTCCGGATCTGCCGCATAGGGGGCCACGGTCATGAGGCCGATGGGGCGCAGGGGGGGCGTGGCGAAGGCCTTGGCCAAGAGAGCGGGCGCCTCGGCCGGAGGAACGCCGTGCTTGGTGGCCTCCCCGGAGATGCTGATCTGGAGGAACAGGTCGAGGGGGCGGCCGGCCGGAGCGAGCGCATCGAGCAAGGCGGCCGAGTCGACCGAGTGGATCGTCGAAAAGAGCGCGGCCGCCTTGCGCGCCTTGTTGCGCTGCAGGTGTCCCACGAGATGCCAGCGCACCCCCGCGGAGACATCGGGGGCCTTTGCCAGCGCCTCCTGGACGCGGTTCTCACCGATGTCCACGAGCCCAGAGGCGGCGAGGGCGTCGACGGCGAACGCAGGCCGCCCCTTGGTCACCGCGACGATCGTGACGGGTCGACCGGGCTGCCCCGCGCGAGCCGTGGCGGCTGCGATCCGGTCCTTCACGCGGGCGACGCGATCTTGCAGATCCATGCCGCTGTTCTAACTCCCTTGTCCGGAAAGGGATACGACCGCGACCTCCATGACTTTGATCTTGACACCCCTTCCGGCGCTCCGGTATGGTACGCCCTCTCTCCTGCGAAGGGACTCCGGGCGGAGCGTCCGCCCCGAGGCCATGGGCATCGCTGGAGTTCTGGGCTTCGGCAATTCGGAGGATCGGAATGGCCATGCGCCTCATCCTTGTCGGACTTCTCGCCACCCTCGTCGCCTGCCAGAGCGCGAACGGCAAGAAGGAATCGAAGGTCACCGGCGGTCGCAGCGTGACCATGAGCTACGACGACCGCGACGCGGTCGAGCGTGCCTTGGCCAGCCTGGGAATCGACGGCGCGATCCACCGCCTCGATCTCAACGACGCGAAGAGTTCGCGGAGCCGGAAGCTCTCGCGGGTGACCCGCGTGCACCTGCTCTCCGATCTGATCCTCCTCGAAACCGCGGGGAGCCCGCCCGGCCTCTACGCCCTGGAGCGCGACGGGCTTCAGCCGGCGTGGTACTCGAACCTCGAGGAGCCGAGCCTCTTTCCCGCCACCGAAAGCGCCGACGCCATCTTCATCGTTTCCGCCCACCGCCTCCATGCGCTCAGCTCCCACTCCGGCGAGCGCGTCATGCGCTTCCTGGGAGGCAGCCTGGACGGCCTCGCGCGGCCCACGCTCGAACTGCCCTTCACGCCCACGGGCAGCGCCGCCGGCCAGCAGGACACCGTCTATGTCGGTACGCTCGGCAGCCCCGACAACAACAAGACCCTGGAGTCCTTCAGCCTCGTGTCCGGCCAGCGCGGTTGGGGCTACCGCACCCAGGGCAATCTGCTCACGGCCCCCGTGGTCGGCGGCGACGCGAGCGACCCCAAGCTCTATTTCGTGAGCGACACCGGGATCCTGACCTGCATGGACGCCGAGAACTACGGCTACACGCCGCGCGGCCACAGCTGGCAGGAGACGATCGACGCCGGCTCCGACGTAGGCATCTGCCTCACCCCTGACTCCAAGCGCGAGGCGGGCGCCCTCTACCTGGCCGATGCGGAAGGCGGGATCTACTGCTTCGACAGGATCACCGGCGTGCGCCGCTGGAGCCACGCGTCGGGCAAGCGTCCCACGGCGACGCCGCAGGTCATGGGGGACTTCCTCGTGGTCGGCATGAAGTCCGGACTCTCGGTCTACGAGAAGAGCAACTTCGTCTACGGCCTGCGCGTCGCGACGGGCCCGGACGAGGGGAAAGTCCTCTGGGTGCGGGGCGGCAAGGTGAACAGCGTGGGGAACGGCCCCGGCACCGACATCCGCCTCTCGGACTCCAAGGTCGCCGCGTCCCACTTCACGCTCGAGGTGCAGGGGGAAGTCCTCGCCGCCATGATCCCGGGCAAGAACCTGGTGCAGGTGAACGGCCGCAAGGTCTCCGGCCGCGCCGCCCTCCTCGGAGGCCAGCGCCTCGTCCTCGGGGGCACCGTCCTCGAGGTGCTGGACCGCCGCGGCGAGCCGCTCCTCACCGATCTGGCCTACGAGAGCGCGGTCGGCCTCGTGGGCGGCATGTTGGTCCTGGCGAAGGGCACGTCGCTCACGGTCCTCGATCCCTGG
The DNA here is from genome assembly GCA_052388375.1 of Planctomycetaceae bacterium. Lineage (GTDB taxonomy): Bacteria > Planctomycetota > PLA2 > PLA2 > PLA2 > JBQTIG01. Next base: position 45,855 of record JBQTIG010000020.1, read on the forward strand.
ACCGGTGCGGTGCAGGCCGGTCCCGTCTCCGTGCCGAAGGCGCGCTTCTTCCCCGCCAACACCAGCGACGGCAACCTGTTCGTCGTGGTAGGCGATGCGAGGGTCTACGCCCTCTTTCCGCGGTAGAATGGGCGCGTGAGCACACCCCTCGCGTTCGGACAGATCGGCTTCTGGCAGATCGTCATCATCCTGTTCGTCGTCCTGCTGCTCTTCGGGGCGAATCGCCTGCCCCGGCTGGCGCGCAGCCTCGGCTCGTCGTTGACCGAGTTCAAGAAGGGGCTGAAGGAGGGCGACGCCGATGAGGCGTCTCCTCGCATCCAGAAGGAATCCGAGGAAGCGAAGTCGGGCTCGCCGGCGGAGAAGGACTCCGGCTGAGGCCGGGTCCCTGCGCCCCGCGCGTCCACCACTCGCCCCGCGGGGCGGAAAAGCGCGCCGCTCCGTCGCGCGCTTCCAGGAACGCCCGGAGCGCCCCGTAGAGTGCCCCCGAGTAGGGCGGCCCCTCGCACCCTGCGTCCCGGCGCATTCCCTCCACAAGGTAGGGAAAGAGGGGGGCGGGGGCGGCCGCGGGGTCCGCGAGCGGAGGGAGGGACTGCAGGACCGAGCGGATCCGCTGCGCCAGGTCCCCCAACCCGCAGAGGAGCGGCACCGGATCGAGCCCGAGGCGCTCTTCGATGGCGGGGAGCAGCAGCCCGCGCACCCGGGAGCGCGCGTAGGCGATGCTCCGGTTGGAGCGGTCCTCCACGCAGGGCATGCCCGCGCCGAACGCGCGGAGCACGGACCGCCGCTCGTCGATGGCGGGTCGGACCCGCAGGACGCCGCGCACGCGGGCGCGGGGGGGAAGGGCGGCCAGGCCGCGCAGCCCGGTCCCTCGCAGGAGCCGCAACAGGATCGTCTCGGCGCGGTCGTCGGCGCTGTGCGCCGTGAGGAGGGCGTTGCAGCCGTGGCGGCGCGCCAGCGCCCGCAGGGCGTCGTATCGCGCGCGCCGCGCCGCCGCTTCCGAACAACGGGACCGGGGCGCGAGGCGCACGCGGACCAGGGGAAGGCCGAGTGCGCGCGCGACCTCGCGCACGACGAGCCGCTCCTCCCGGGAGGCGCGGGGGCCCCGCAGCCGATGGTCGACGTAGGCGAGGAGCGGCTCGTGGCGGCTCAGGGCCGCGGCGAGCCCCACGGAGTCGGGGCCGCCGGAGAAGGCGAGGAGGATCCGGCCCGGGGGCGGCGCGAACACGGCGCCGCAAGGATACCGCCCCGCGCCGGGAAAGCTGACGCCGGGTACCGGAAACCTTAGGATGGCCGGCCCTTTCCAAGGAGACGCCATGACACGAATCGGGATCAACGGCTTCGGCAGGATCGGGCGGGCGGTGTTTCGGATCGCGGCCCAGGGCAAGGAGATCGAGGTGGTCGGGATCAACGACATCACCGACGCTGGGACCCTCGCGCAGCTGCTCCGGTTCGACAGCGTCTTCGGCCGGTTCCCGGGCGAGGTGAAGGTGGAGGGCTCCGCGCTGGTGGTGAACGGGAGGAGGATCCCGATCAGCGCCGAGAAGGACCCCGAGAAGCTCACCTGGGCCGCGCTGAAGGCGGAGGTGGTCATCGAGTCGACCGGCGTCTTCACCACCCGCGAGGCGTGCGCCAAGCACCTCAAGGCGGGCGCCCGGAAGGTGATCCTCACGGTGCCCCCCAAGGACGAGGTCGATGCGCTGGTGGTCCTCGGCGTCAACGATTCGGTCCTGAAGCCGGAGCACGCCATCGTCTCCAACGCCTCCTGCACCACCAACTGCCTCGCGCCCATGGCGAAGGTGCTCCACGAGGCGTTCGGGATCGAGAAGGGGGTGATGAACACCATCCACGCCTACACCAACGACCAGAATCTCCTGGACCTGCCCCACAAGGACCTGCGCCGGGCGCGGGCCGCGGCCCTCAACATCATCCCGACCACCACCGGCGCCGCGCGGGCGGTGGGCAAGGTCATTCCGGCGCTCAAGGGCAAGCTGGACGGCTTCGCCCTGCGCGTGCCGGTCCCCGACGGCTCGATCGTGGACCTGACCGCAAAGGTGGCGCGGCCGACCACCCGGGAGGAGGTCAATGCGGCGATGAAGCGGGCGGCGGACGGCCCCTTGAAGGGAATCCTGGCCTACACCGAGGAGCCCCTCGTCTCCACCGACATCCTGGGAACGAGCGTCTCCTGCACCCTCGACGGCGCTCTCACCATGGTCCTCGAAAAGGATCTCGTGAAGGTCGTGGGCTGGTACGACAACGAGTGGGGCTACTCCTGCCGCGTCGCGGACCTGGTGAGGAAAGTGGCTGGATGACGCGCCTCGAGCAGCTCGACGTCGCGGGCAAGCGGGTCTTCCTGCGCGTCGACTTCAACGTGCCCCTGGAGGGAGGCGGGGTCGCCGACGACGGCCGCATCCGCGCCGCGCTGCCGACCATCGCGTTCCTCCGCGCACGCAAGGCGCGCGTCATCCTGGCGAGCCACCTGGGCCGCCCGAAGGGCAAACCGGAAGAAGGCGCCAGAATGGCCCCGGTGGCCGCGCGACTCGCCGCACTGCTCGGGACACCGGTGGCGACCACCCGCGACTGCGTCGGTCCGGAGGCGGAGGCGGCGGCGAAGGGTCTCGCGCCCGGCGCTCTCCTCCTGCTGGAAAACCTGCGCTTCCACGCGGGCGAGGAGAAAAACGACCCCGCCTTCGTGGACCAGCTGGCGCGGCTCTGCGAGGTCTACGTCAACGACGCGTTCGGGACCTGCCACCGCGCCCACGCCTCGACGGTGGGGCTGCCGGTCAAGCTGGGCGGCGGCGCCCCCGGCTACCTGATCGACAAGGAGATCGCGGCCTTCGACGCGGTCCTGAAGAGCCCGAAGCGCCCCTTCGTGGCGGTGCTCGGCGGCGCCAAGGTCGCCGACAAGATCCCGATCCTCACCAACCTCGTGCCCAAGGTGAACGCCCTCGTCATCGGCGGCGGCATGGCCTACACCTTCCTGCGCGCCCGAGGCATCGGGGTCGGATCGTCCCGCGTGGAGGCGGATCTCGTCGGCACCGCGAAGGGCATCCTCGACTCGGCCCGCGCCTCCGGCGTGGAAGTGATGCTCCCTTCCGACCACATCGTCGCGGATCGGTTCGACGAGGGGGCGATCCCGCAGGAGGTGGCCGATCCCGCCATCCCCGCAGGCCGCATGGGGCTCGACATCGGCCCCGAGACGCGCCGGCGATTCGCCGCGCGCGTGGAAACCGCCGGCACCGTCCTCTGGAACGGCCCGATGGGAGTATTCGAGTGGCCCGCCTTCGCGGGAGGCACCAAGACGGTCGCCGAGGCCTTGGCGCGCTGCAAGGGGACGACGGTAGTCGGGGGTGGGGACAGCGCCGCGGCCATCGAGAAGTTTGGGCTCGCCGCTAAAGTCACCCACGTGAGCACCGGGGGCGGGGCCTCCCTGGAATTGCTCGAAGGATGCGAACTCCCTGGCCTCCAGGCGATTGGAGCGATCTGACCATGCCTCGCTGGCTCGTGATGGTGCATCTCCTCGGGCTCGTGCTCTACGCGGGCGGTCTCCTCGCCCTCACGCGGCTCCTGGGCCACGCCGTGCGCTTTCCCAGCGCCGAGGCGCGCGCGCCCGCCTACCGCATCTTCAAGCGCATGCATTTCCTCGTGGACTGGATCGGGTTGGCCCTCCTGCTCGGCACGGGCCTCTACATGTTCCTCGGCGATCCCGCGGGCAAGGGCTACATGAAGCTCGGCTACTTCCACATGAAGCTCACCTGCGTGCTGCTCCTCATCGGGTGCGACATCTGCCTCACGCGCAGCCTGCTGCGGCTGCAGCCGGAGGGACCGCAGCCCTCCCACATCCGGTTCAAGATCCTCCACGGCCTGGCCGGGCTCGCGCTCATCGGTGCGCTGGTCGCCGTGACGATCGTCAAGGGTTGAGCCCGAGCCGCGAGAGCAGGCGGGCGAGGGGACCCCGCGGCGCCACCCAGAAGTCGTGGGGCCCGGCGAGGGGCGCGGGATCCTCCGCGCCGCTCGGGTCGTAGGGCTCCAGCGCGACGAACTCCCGCGGGTCGGGCCGGCCGGCCCCCGGAGGAAGGATACGCACCTCCCAACCGCGGAGCGTGAGCGTCTCGTGGCGCAGCAGGAGCGCTTCGCGCCGCGCCCGGACCTCCGCGGCAGCGGCCGCCAGGCGCGCGCGCTCCTCCGGCCGCGTCGCCGCCTGGAGCAGGCTTTCGGCGGTACGGAGCTCGGCCGCGAGATTCCGCTCCTGCGCGCGCCGCTCCTCCTGGAACCGCGCCGCGCTCTCCTCGAGCAAGAACCGGGCGGGCGGGCGCCCGAACAGCCAGAGCGCCGCGAGCAGGAGGGCCAGGGGAACAAGCCAGAGGAGGCGGCGCACTGAGGGGTCAGCTTACAATGCCGCCGCCTTGATCCGGATCGCGCCTTCCCTCTTGAGCGCCGACTTCGGCCGACTGCGCGAGGAGATCGCGTCGGTCGCGGAAGGGGGCGCCGACTGGCTCCACCTCGACGTGATGGACGGCCACTTCGTGCCCAACATCACCTTCGGTCCCTTCATCGTGGAGTCGATCCGCAAGCTCACCGACCTTCCCCTCGACTGCCATCTCATGATCGAGGACCCGCTCGCCTACGGTCCCGCATTCGCGAAGGCGGGGGCCGACCTCGTCACCTTCCATGTGGAGGTCCCGGGGGAGCCCGACCGCACCTTCGACGCCATCGAGAAGGCCGGCGCGAAGGCCGGGATGGTGGTCAACCCCGCCACCGACGTGCGCCTCCTCGGTCCCTGGATCGAGCGGTGCGCGCTGGTGCTGGTCATGTCGGTGGTGCCCGGATTCGGAGGGCAGGCGTTCATGCCGCAGGTGCTGGAGAAGATCCCGGTCTTGAAGGAGGAGATGGGCTACCGGGGGGATGTGGAGATCGACGGGGGGATCAGCCCGAAGACCGCGGGGGCCGCCAAGCGGGCGGGGGCCGACATCCTCGTGGCGGGAAATGCTATCTTCCGGGAGTCCGACCGGGCCGGCGCGATCCGCCGGATCCGGGAGGCGTGACCCATGGGTTGGAACTTCCGCAAGAAGAAGGATACGCCCGGGGGGCTCTGGCTCAAGTGCCCCGGCTGTTCCGCCATGCTCCTGCGCAAGAAGGTGGAGCAGGCGCTGCAGCTCTGCCCGGAATGCGGATTCCACTTCAAGATCGATGCGCTGAGACGGGTCCAGCACCTCCTCGATGAGGAGAGCTTTCGCGTGCTGGGCGAGGAGATCGCGGCGGGCGATCCCCTGGAGTTCCAGGACTATCCAGCCAAGATCAAGAAGGCGCAGGCGGCCACGAACGCGACCGAGGCGGCTCTGGTGGGCCTCGGACGCATCGAGGGGATGGAGGTCGCCTTCGGCGCCCTGGAGTTCAGCTTCATCGGCGGCTCCATGGGGGTGGTGGTGGGGGAGCGGGTGGCGCTCGCCGCCGAGACCGCCCGCGAGCGGGGCATCCCGCTCATCCTGGTCGCGACCTCGGGCGGGGCGCGGATGCACGAAGGCGCGCTCTCGCTCATGCAGATGGCCAAGACCTGCGCGGCGCTCGCGAGGCTGGCCGAGGCGCGCCTCCCCTTCCTCTCCGTCCTCGCCGACCCCTGCACCGGCGGCGTGATCGCCTCCTTCGCCGCGCTGGGGGACGTGATTCTCGCCGAACCCGGCGCGCTCATCGGCTTCGCCGGACCCCGCGTCATCGCCACCACCATCGGCGCGCAGCTGCCCGAGGGGTTCCAGCGCGCCGAGTTCCTGCTGGAGCACGGGTTCGTGGACCGCATCGTCCCGCGTCCCCGGCTCAAGGAGGAGCTCGCCTCCTCCCTCCGGTTCCTCACGCCGGCCCGCGCCGCCGCGGGGGTAGGGTCGGGCGGCAACGGCAGCAACGGCCACGGCGGCGCTTGATCCCTCCGGCCTGACGGCGCACGGAACGGCGCGGCCGGGGACCGGCGCCATTCCCCCGGGCCTCGCTTGAGCCCGGCCGCTTGCGCAGCCGATGGTTGCGCGTATAAGAAAGGGCTTCCCGAATCCCGGATAGCTCAATGGTAGAGCAACCGGCTGTTAACCGGTTGGTTGTAGGTTCAAGTCCTACTCCGGGAGCCAACATTCCAACCGCCGAAAAAAGGCGGTCGTAGGTTTACAGCGGCCCCGCCGGAAGCCCCGGCGGGGTCGCGCTGTATCCGGTCACCCACCATGCCGTTGCGCGCGGCCCCGTATCGGGCGCCACTCTCCGTTCCGAACCGAGAGCCTTGGGGACCGAAGCCAACCCCCACGGTTGGCCTTGGGACCCCGGCCATATCGCTCTCGAACTCTCCCACTCTCTGTTTACCACCCCGCCTTATTTAACAGGTCGCGAAGGCTTGGGGTCCCAAAGCCCGGCGTTCCTAACTCGGCCCGGCTACCTCCCGGGTTCGGCCTCCGCACGGTAGCCCGCCTTCCCGACGGCCAAAAGGAGCGACGCCAAGTCGGGCGGCCTCGCCGCGTCGACCGTGACGATCGCCCGGCCCTCCGAGTAGGACACCGTCGCCCGGCGAACGCCCGGCACGGCGGCGAGTTCGCTCTCGATGTGGACGGCGCACGCCTCGCACGTCATCCCTTCGATCCGCAGCGTCACCACCTGCGTGGGACCCGCCTCGGCTGCGCTCGCCGGAGGCTGGCCTCGCCGGAAGAGGAGGCCGACGTAGTTCGGGAAGAACGCGACCGCGAGAACGACGACCGAGGCGACCCAGAGCATGGCCCGGTTGAGCCGCTTGAGCTTGCGATTCGGAGCAGCGCAGGCGCCTCCGGGCCCGCAGGCCTCCTTGCGGAAGTACGCGAAGTAGAAGCCGACCCCGAGGAAGATCGGAGCGAGGACGAGGAAGAAGGGCCGCGCCCGCTCGAACGCCGCGGAGGCACCGGCGGCCGACGCTCCGAACGCGACGAGCAAGAGCGGAAGCCAGCAGCACGCCGACGCTACGATCGCCGAGAGGACCGAAGCACCCGCCGCCAGGATACCGGCGCGCTCCGCCCGCGGACGCAGCTTGGTGGGTACCGCGCAGCAGTCGTGCGCCGGTTCCTCGACCGGTGCGGGTTCCGCCCGTTCGCCGCCGACGGCCGCGAAGGCATCCTTGACGGTCTTGTTGATGTCGCCGAGGCAGCAGCTTCCCTTGGGGTTCAAGGTCTCGCAGCTGCATTCGCCCGTCTTGACCTTCGCGGTGATCGAGGCCGCGACCGTACTCTGCCCCGTCCGCTCGATCTCCTCCCGGATGCTCTCGGCCGTGTGGCCGAAGCAGTAGCAGACCGTGTGCGGCGGGCTCTCCTCCTTCGCGCCGACGCGCACCTTCAGCGCGTCTTTCTTGAGCGTCCTACCGTCGGCGGCGAAGTAGACGACGTCGCAGTCCGGCAGGTCGCAGTAGAACCACTCGCCAGCCTCAACCTCGGGAAGGCGCTCGCCGCGCACGAGGGTCCGCAGCGTGGCGCCCGCGACGCGCCTCCCCGGCTTGCCGGCGACTGGGCAGAGTGCAGCCATCGTTCACCTCCTACTTCTTCCCCTGGCAGTAGCTCGGCATCGTGCCGGCCTTCGACTTCTCCCCACCGACCGGGCACCGATCGCGGCAGACGAGCTCGCCCGTGAGCGGGCACTCGATCTTCCCCGGACAGTCCTGCCGATCGGGGTCGATGAGCGGGCACTGGTCCTTGCAGATCTCCTCGCCGGTGATCGGGCAGATGATCTTGCCCGGGCAGTCGGCCCTGGCTCCGCTCGCGAAGGCGAGCTGGTAGGCGAACAGTCCCCCGGTCAGCGCCACGACGGCTGCTGCCGTCCACGTCGCGATCCTCTTCATGGCATGTCCTCCAGAAGTGAGCCCTCGGGTCTCGGCCGCGCGGGACGTCCCGCGCGGATCTCCTCGACCCTTCTGGAGGGGAGTCTACACCTTGAACTCAAGTACAAGGTCAAGGGGTATTCTGAAAACTATTTCGAGGAGTGCTGGCGGGCCTTCTTCGGAGCGGAAGAGGTCGCGGCCCGCTTCAGGCTGTCGATGACCTGGCAGCGTCCCGTCCGCTCGAACTGGTGGCACATCTTTAACGACGAGCGGAGGACGGCCTCCACCTCGCGCATCTGCTCCATGCGCTTCCGGAGATCCGCCAGGCGATCCTTGATCATCCCCTGCACCTCCTTGCAGCGGGCCGTAGCGCCGTCGCGGAAGCTCAGGAGGACCGAGATGTCCTCGAGCGTGAAGCCGTTCGCCTGCGCCGCCCGGATGAACCGGAGCCGTTCGATCGCGGCCGCCCCGTAGACTCGGTAGTTGCCGCCCGTGCGACCGTCCGGCTTGAGAAGCTTCGCGCGTTCGTAGTAGCGCACCGTGGACGTGGGAACGCCCACGGCGCGCGCGAGCTGTCCGATCGTGTAGGGGCCCATGCCCAAAGCCTACAATACCTTGAATCTGGCTTCAAGGTTGTGGCTGGGCCCCCAAGCCCCCGGCGTTCCTGAACCGCCTCCGGTAGGTTACCGCCAGAGACACCAGACGACGGACCGGCCGCGATCCGGAGGACGTTGTGGGTGCCGCCCCGCGCGGACCCCGCGATGTCCCCGCTCGCGCCGGCGGCAGCCCACATCTCTCTGCGGCGCTCTCCGGTCCCGATCGGAGGACGCCATGCAGGACCCGCTCGACCCCGCCGCGATGACGCCCGAGCAGCGCGCTCGCGAAGTCGCCTCGATCCTCGCCGCCGGATACTGGCGCCACCGCGCGCTCCGGGCGCCCGCGGGCGCGCCGCCGGCGGCGCCAGATACTTCGCCGGAAACCGAGAAAGGCCTTGATAGACCGGGCGACCAAGCCGCTCTATGCGTGCGTGGTTGACGGACGGAACCCGTTGACCGGAAAGGAGCCACGCATGAAGCCCACGATGGCCGCCCGCATCCGGGTTCTGCAGGAGATGACGGTCCCCGAGCTGCGGGTGAAGTACCGCGAGGTCTTCGAGGAGGAGCCCCGGTCGCAGCACAAGGAGAACCTCTGGAAGGCGATCGCCTGGCGGCTTCAGGCGACGGAGGAAGGCGACCTCTCCGAGCGCGCGCGCCGCCGCGCCGCCGAGATCGCGAACGACGCCGATGTGCGTGTCCGCGCGCCGAAGAACGCCTTCGGCGACGGCGCTGCACCGGCGGCCGGGCGCACGCGGGTCGACTCGTTCCAGAAGACGCACGACGCACGGCTCCCGATGGCGGGCACGGAGATCACGCGCGAGTACCGGGGCCGCCTCATCCGCGTCACGGTCCTCGACCACGGCTTCGAGCACGACGGCAAGGTCTACCGCTCGCTCACCGCGCTCGTGCGCGAGGTGACCGGCTCGCACCTTGCACTCAAACCCGAGCTTGCCCTCCCTCGTGGCATCGGCGATGGTCGCCCACCATCGGTCGATGTCCTCTCGCTTGATGAAGACCAGCCACTTGCCGACGAACCGGAGGTCGATCTTGGTCCCGATCGGCGCGTGGCATCGCGTGTGCAGCCAGTACCCGTCCAGATGTGTCGAGGGCGCCCCCTGATCGCAGCATCCCCGGTCACAGCCGCTCTCGATCCTCCGCTTACCCAGGGTTCCTCCGGCTGACTAGAACTCGACCCACGTGTCGCTGAAGTCGTAAGGCCGCCTCGCCTTCTCCTGCGTCGCCCACCACCCCGAGACCAGCCCGTAGCCGATGACGAACTTGTCCGGCTCGACGGGCACGAAGATCGTCCTCACAAATCGCCGCCATCCCAGCGGCACTTCCTGCGCACGCATCCTGAGCATGCGGTCCCCCTATCGTTCGTTGAGGAGCGCTGGAGCGATGACCTGCGGTTTCACCAGGAAGCCGACCCGGTGCTTGAGTAACCCCGCGGTCGGCTTGTCGCCGCTTTCGCGGAAGTAGAGCCCCGCGTATCCCCTGGCGTCGTCGTGGTGGACGGCGTACGCGAAAGCGCTCCACTCCGGATTCATCACAGCCTCGGCGATCGCCTTGTCGAGCACCGCCCAGTTCTTGAGTCGCGGGAGATGAAGATGCCGTGCGAACTCGCGTGCCAACTCCCCGATCTCCACGTGCTGCCCGGCATTCCAGAGGGGTACACGGCCGAGAACTTCGGCCAGTTGATCCGAAGCGAGGCGGTTTACGACATCGCCGATCCCATCGAGTTCCTTCGACGCGCGTTCTAGCGGGTTCTGCGACTGCTCCAGGTGGATCGTCTTCCACTCCACCTGGGCTCCGGGCTTCGCCTGCGTCGGGACCAGGAGCCAGCGGTAGGCATCTCGGAGGAGACTCACGACGGTGCGCTCGGCTTCGTCGAGGCAGGCACGAAGCCCCTCCTCCTCATGAGGCATCAGGTTCGCCGCATTGCGAAGGACCTCCTCCCAGGCTCGAAGGCGGCACACTCCCTCTTGGAGGGCCGAGACGCTTTCATCGTCGATGGCCAGGAACACCCCCGAGTTCCGGTACTTCATCGACGCGAGGATCTCCTCTGCCAGAGTCACGGCTGGGCTCCTGCCCGGCTCGCGATAATAGTGATCCATGGGCAGCACGTAGAGCCAGACGCCCTGTTCCCAGCCGCGGTCGCCGGGACTGCCGCGAAATACCGGTCCGTTCAGATTCGGCCCACTTTCGAGTGCTCCGTAGTACTGCCCGACGCAGCCGTTGTTCCATACCCGGTCGAGCACCTCCGGCCACGTTGGGTCGCTCAGTTCCTCTTCCAACTGCTCGTTGAACATCTTGAGCAGCTTGGGCCCGGGCGGCGGAGCGATGGCCCGATGAAGGAGATCGATCATCTCCAGCGCCTTCTTGGTTTCGGGATCGGAGAAGTCTCCCCGTTGATGCGTTGCGCGGTTGCGTAGCTCGAGAAGCGCACAGACGACCGAGTCCTCGACCCGATCCCACTGGACATCCCCGCGAGATCGCTTCATGAGTAGAAGCAGGAGATGTGCATCCCACTCCCGGATCGGCAGATCGGCCTCACGCTTCTTCTCGTCGAAGTACACGCGTGCCTTGGCGTGGGCTCCTTCTTGGTAGAGGTTCGTGAGCGTGCGGTCCACGTAGGCGGCAAGAGCAGGCTCCAGGAGATCGAGGGCTCTACGCACCCTTTCCTTGTTCGTGAGAAACGTCATCGGACTCCTCCCTTGAAGCGCGTTCTATCTTGAGGTCGCCGTGTTAGTCAAGATGTGTCCGCCTCCGTGCGGACGACGGAGCGGGTGTTTCTGCGGCGAGCTCGAGGCGCGCGCCGCGGAGACCCTTCTTCCCCTCGGGACCCCGGCCTCCCAGACCGGA
>JBQTIG010000021.1:0-58193 GCA_052388375.1 Planctomycetaceae bacterium
GCGGGCGAGGGCCGGGGGCCGTGGGTGGGGGGGGGTTGGGGGGGTTTTGTTAGGGGGGTTACCGGCGGGTGCGCCCCCGTAAAAACAGCCGGGCGCCGCGTGTGCGGCGCCCGGCGTGCATGCAAGAGGCGGCTGCTAGAGGATGAAGAGCAGCTCGTCAAGGTCACTGACGGAAGCGCGGTAGTTGTAGTTCTGCGAGAGCCGCGCGAGGGCCGGGAGTTCCCGGAGATCCCCGATCATCCCCAAGCCGACGGCGGCAAGCGCGCGCGTCTGCGCGGGCTGCTTCAGGTCGTTGAGGATCTCGACCAGGGGGGTGATGGCCCGGTGGTCGCCAATGGTGCCGATGGCGGTGATGAGCCCGCCCTGCACCGCGAAGGTCTTGGCCGACTTCAGCTCCTCGATCAGGGTGTCCACGATGCGGGCATCCTTGAGGAGGCCGAGGCCGGTGGCGGCATCGCGCCGCAGGTCGGCGGACTTCTTGCCGTCGGCGAGCGCGAGCTTGATGGCGTTCTTGACGTTGTCGGAGGCGTCGCCCAAGAGACCGAGGGCCACGCAGCTGAACCCGCGGATGAGCGGATCGCCGCTCTTGTCGCCGGCGTTGTTCACCAGCGTCTCGACGGCCGACTTGTCCTTCACGATGCCCCGGGCGAGCAGGAAGGCCGCCTTGGTGTCGGTGTCCTTGAGCTTATCGCTCAACGCGCCGAGCTTGGCGACGATCTTCAGGCGCATTTCGGGGTTCATGCCCTCGCCGCCGCGGGCGGCGTCACGGTCCTTGTAGAAGACATGCGTGGCGAGCCCGAGCGCCGCGAACGGCCTCTGGCCGACATCGCCGTCCTCGGCGTAGCTCATGAGCGCCTCGAGGCACTCCTTGGTCCCGATCTGGCTGAGGGCGATGGTCGCGAAGTTGCGGCAGGAGGGGTCGGAGACCTTGTCGATGAAGCTCTTGACCGTCTTGAACAGGTCCTCCTTGGTCTTCTCGTCCGCCTTGGCGCCCAGCACGCCCGCCGCGATGGCGGCGGAGCGCTTGGCGATGGTGCCGAAGCTGCGAAGCTTGAGCACCTGGACGATGGTGTCGAGGGCCTTGGGGTCCTCGATCTTCATGAGCGCGTAGCCGATGAAGGCCTGGACGCGATCGGTGACCTCCTGGCCGGCGAGCTTCTTCTCCTTGAAGGCGGTGCAAAGCTCGTCCACGATGGAGTTGTCGCCGATGAGCCCCAGCCCGACGAGGATGCCGGCGGGGACGTTGTCATCGGAGTACTTGACTTCGAGCAGCTTCATGAGGGGCCGGACGGCCTCCCGGTCGCGCTGCAGTCCGAGCGCCACGGCGGCCCAGGCGCGCTCGCGCGTGCGCTGCTTGTCGTCCGCGACCACTTCGAGGCAGATCTGGCGGACGATGGCCTTGTCCTTGTCGTCGAGCTTCGGCAGCATGCCGAGCGCGATCGCGGCGGACTCGGTAGCCTGGAATCCGAACTTGATGCTCTCGCCCTTCGAGGTCTTGTAGACGTTGAAGACCGAGTCCTTGAAGAGGGAGATGTACTTCGCCTCGCCCACCTTGCCCAGCGCGATGAGCGCGCCGCCGTGGACGTCCTCATGGTCCCGCGGATCCTCGAGGCGGGCCTCGAGCGCCGGGATGATCTGGTTGATCACCGCCGCCTGCGTCGGGCGCAGGGGGTTGAGGCGGTTCCGCTCGTCCTCCTTGGAGGCGAAGATGAGCGGCGACGTGGAGGAGAGACGACCCGAGTAGATGCTCTCCTTGAGGTTCAGGATGTCGTCGTTGTTGTAGCCCCACCAGAACTGCCAGTTCTCGAAGGTCATGCTCTTGGTCTTGGCTGCCTTCTTCTGGGGGTTGTTGCTCGGACCGACCGGTGTCGGGGCGCCCGAATCCGGGGGTGTATCGTGTCCGCCCTTATCCGGCGGGGTCACGGGACCGCCGTCGGGATTGTCGGGGGGAGTGGTCGGACCGCCAGGCGTGCCGGGATCCGACGGGGGGGGCGGGGGGGGTTCGGGGTCGCTCGGTTCGCGCAGGCCGGGCGGAACGCCGCCATTGGGGCCGCGGAACGCGCCACCGTGTGCGTAGGCATCGGTCGCCACCATGGCGACCAAGCCGAGCATCATGGCGGCCAGTAGGGTCATCCTCGTCATATCGTCTCCTTGCTCTTGCCTGCGAATCAGGGGATCGGAACGATGCGCGAAGCATTGCCTCGCATCCCTCCCATGGCAAAGGTCGTACCGTGGGTGTCTCCAGCCGATCTCAGCCGCTCGAGCGGCCTAACTCGCCGGCGGATCACACCTAAAGCATTATATAAAATAGTTTTACGACGTCGAGCGCCTAGTTCCCAGGCTCACTCCATGTGAGGCTGAGCGTTACCAACCCGTAACCGGATCGCTGGAGGCCGTTACCCGGCGGCCCACGAGCTTTCGGTGGCGTGCCGTGCGGGGCTGCCGGCGTGGGGAGGCCCCACCCCTGGGCGACTCGACCCCCGGCGACGGGACTGCAGGATCTCAACCAATTTATTGATAACGATTTACGTCAAGGCAGCTTTTTTACAGACGCTCGCGGGAATCGCTGCGTCCTATGGGGTGGCAAAGTTCGACCGTGCCCAGGGCAGCTGCAACGGCTGCCCAGCATCATCTCTCACTTCACTCTTTTTTTGCCGAATGGGGCCCTCCACTGAGAAGTGCGGGGCCCCGCCTTCTTTCACGAGGGGAGGGGAGCGCGAGGGGAGACTGGACAGCCCGCTGTATCCTGTCGTGATGGCGGGGCGCATGGGAGAGCGGGTCAAGATCATCGCTACCGTGGGCCCCGCGTCGATGGCCCCCGGCGTCCTGGCGCGGCTCATCGGCGGCGGCGTGGACGCAATCCGGATCAACGCCTCCCATGTCCAGCCCGCGGAGGTGGCGCCCCTGGTGCGCAAGATCCGCGCGGCCGGGCGGGAAGCCGGGCACGACGTGGCGGTCATGCTCGACTTGCAGGGGCCGAAGCGGCGCATCGGCGAGCTGAGCGAGCCGCGCCTGCTCGCGGAAGGGTCCACGGTGCTCCTCACCGACCGGAAGACCCCCGGTGCGATTCCCGCCCCTCTGCGGGGCGCGGCGCGTCATCTCAAGCCGGGAACCGATCTCTTCCTCCAGGACGGGTTCATCCGGCTGCGGGTGATCGCGAGAGGCGCTGGCGGCGTCCGTTGCCGCGTGCTCCTGGGCGGGCGGCTCCGCTCGCGTGCCGGCTTCAACATCCCGGGAGCCGCGGTGCCCGCGCGGGTGCCGACCGCGCGCGATCTCGCCTATCTGAAAGCAGGCGTGGCCGCCGGCGTCGATCTCATCGCGCTCAGTTTCGTGCGGACGCCGGGAGACATCCGTCGCTGCCGCGTGCATGCGGGCGGCATCCCGATCGTGGCCAAGATCGAGCGGCCGGAGGCGGTGGACGCGATCGACGCCGTGACCGCGGCCTCCGAGGGGATCCTGGTCGCCCGCGGGGACCTGGCGGTGGAGATGCAGCCGGAACAGCTTCCGGTCCTCCAGAAGAGGCTCGTGGCCGCGGCGAATCGCGCGCGCAAGCCGGTCATCGTGGCGACGGAGATGCTCGCTTCGATGGTACACGCTCCGCGCCCGACGCGCGCCGAGCTCACGGATGTCGGAAACGCGGTGCTGGATGGCGCCGACGCCGTCATGCTGACCGACGAGACCGCCATCGGGGTCAATCCGGTCCGCGTGGTCAACGTGATGCGGCGGATCATCCAGGCGGTGGAGGCATCGCTCCTCGCCCACGATCTCGACTTGCGCCAGGCGCGCGGGAGCGCGGCGAGCCGCCCCGACTGGGCGCTGGCGGACGCCGCGGTGGATACCGCCTTCGAGATCGGCGCGCGCGCGATCGTGGCGGTGACCGGCTCCGGCCGCACCGCCCTGCTCGTGAGCTCCCGGCGCCCCTCCGTGCCCCTGTTCGCCTTCACGCCGCACCCCCCGGTGCGGCGCCGCGTGGCGCTCATGTGGGGGGTGACGGCGCAGCCGGTGCACCCCCTGCGCGACCCTGATCTCCTCATCCAGCATGTCCTCGAGCGGTTGCGCGCCGCCCGACGGGTCCGGACGGGCGAGCAGGTCGTCTTCGTCTTTGGCGCGCCCCTCTGGGCGAAGGGCACCCGGACCAACACCGTCCGGGTCGCCAAGGCCTGAGCTACCGCGCGCTACGTGGCGGTGACCGGGAAGTCGTCCGGCAGCTCCGCCTGCTTGTCGATCACGTAGAACTTGAACATCGATTGCAGGATGGAAGCGGTGGGCACCGCGAGGAGCGCGCCCACGATGCCGTAGGTGTGCTCCCCCGCAAGCAGCGCGAAGATGATCACGACCGGGTGGATCTTGCTCGCGTGGCCCATGATCTTCGGGTTGAGGAAGTTGGCCTCGACGAAGTGGATGAGGAGGATCCAGCCCAGGGCGAGGAGAGCCAACTGCCAGCCGCCGCCGCTGGTCGCGAAGGCGATGAGGACGATCGGGATGGAGGAGAGGATCGTCCCGAAGATGGGGATAAGGCTCATCACCCCGGCGAAGAAGCCGAGCATGAGCGCGTAGCGCACGCCGATGAACTCCAGCCCGGTCCAGGTGAGGATCCCGTTGACCGTGCAGATGAGCAGCTGGCCGCGGATGACGCCGGCGAGTCCGAGATCGATGTAGGCCCCGAGGCGGCGGCTCACGCCCTGCTGGCGCTCGGGGGGGATGGCGTGGAGGAATCTCACGATCTTCTCGCGGTCGATCACGAGGAAGGCGGTGATCATCATGATCAGGAAGATCTGGTAGACCGCGCGCACGAGCCAGGTGAGCAGACGCAGCGAGAAGAGCAGCACCGAGTCGAGGTTGCGGACGAACTGGTTGAATCCCTGCGCGATGATCTTCTTCACGTCGGCGGCCCCCTCATCGTGGTGCTCGAAGAGGATCGTCCGGCGCGCGATCGTCTTCACCGGAATCTGGCGCACCTCGATCCCGGTGTCGAGGTAGAGGACCTCTTCGCGCTCCGCGAGAGGGTCCCCGCGGTAGACGGTGCCATCCGTGAGCACCACCTTGAGGGCGCTCAGGAGATCCTCGCTCGCGACGCGGCGCGTCTCCACCGTGATCAGGTCGTTGCCCGCGTCGAGCACGATCTTGTCGTGCAGCCGCGCGACGAGGCGCCCCTGGATCATCCCGCCCCCCAGCAGCGTGAGGCGGATGCGCGGCTGCATCTCCTCCGCCTCCTCGGGGGGCGCCGCCTCCCCGGCCGGGACGGCCGCTGCGGCCGCCGCCTCCTCCTGTTCGCCCACGAGCTTCCTCCAGCGGAGCACGACCGCCTCCGCCCGGGTCTGGACGAACTCCTGGAACCGGGGCAGTTCCGTGCGAACCTGGACGATCTGCGCCTTGAGCGCGGGGATCGCGAAGGTCCCCGCAACGTACAGGAGGACCAGGAGCCCGCCGTAGAGGACCAGCACCGCGGTGCCGCGGCCCAGCCGGAAGCGGCTTCCGATCGGGGCGAGCGTCATCCGGTTGATCACCGGGTCGATCAGGTAGGCGGCGAAAAGCGCCACCAGAAATGGCATCAGGACCGCGCGGAAGGCGAAAATGAGCGCGACGAGGATGGCGAGGAACGTGATGAGGATGATGAAGCGCCGCCGCCGACGAATCGCCTCGAGCCGATCCTGCATGAGCGCGGCCATCCGTGCGGGTTGTATCACATCGTGCGTTGGATAGAGGGGATGCGGGCGCTGCTCCTCTCTCTGCTTCTCTCCGCCTCCGTGGCGGGGGGCGAGGCGTTCCCGCGCGCCCTGGCGGATCTGCGGACCCGGGAGCGCTCGCGCCGTCTCGCCGCGCTCCGCGCCTTCGCGGAGGGCGAGGCGGTGCCCGCCGCCGGCGCGGAGGAGACCAAGCTCGAGACCGCGTTGGTCCGGTTCCTCTCCCCCCGCTGGTCCGCGGAGGAGCGTGCCCTCGCCGCCCGGGCGCTCGTGCGCCGTCCGACGGCCAGGACCCTCGACGCCCTTCTGGAACACATGAGGGAGGAGCGGGACGACCGCTTCCTCGACGAGGCCTGCCCGGCCTTCCGCCACGGGGCGGAGGCGCTCGCTGCGCGCTTCAAGGCGCGCGTCGAGGCCGCCGAGGATCCGCTCGAGCGCGCGGTCCTCCTGCGCGCCATGGGTTTTCTTCCCGCGGCCGCTGCACGCCCCACGCTTCGCGTCCGCGCCGCCGCCGACCCGCATCCCGCCGCGCGCGCCGCGGCCGCCCACGCCCTGGCGCTCGACCGCGACCCGGCGGCCTTCCCGCCGCTCCTGGCGATGCTCGACGAGGAGGACCCCGGCCTCGTCACGGCGGCCTGCGAATCCCTGGGCATCCTCACCCGCCGCGAGTTCGGCCGCGAGCCCGCGCGCTGGAAGACCTGGTGGGAGGGGGAGGGAAGCCGCGATCCGCTGGCGCCGCCGCCGGTGCAGCGAAAGGAGGAAGAAGAGGGGGGCGGGGAGGAGAAGCGCCGCTACGCCCACGAGCTCGAAGAGCCCGGCAAGCCCACCCAGTACTACTTCGGGATTCCGGTGAAGGGGACCCGGACGGTGTTCTGCTGCGACGTGAGCGCATCGATGCGCTACAAGCTCCCCCTCGCCAACGACCAGCTCGCCCGCGCCGTGAAGGGGCTGCCCTCCTCCGCCCTCTTCGAGGTCGTCTTCTTCAACGAGTGGGTGACCCCCTGGCGCAACCGCCTGAGCCGCGCCGACCCGGTCACGAAGGAGCTGCTCGTGCGCCACCTGCCCGATCTCGAGATCAAGTCCTACACCAACCTCTTCGACGCGCTGGAGTTGGCGCTCGGGCTGAAGCCCGAAGAGATCTTCCTCATCTCGGACGGGGAGCCGAACCGCGGCCGCAAGATCCTTCCCCGAGACATCCTCACCGAGCTGGAGAAGATCAACCCGCGCAAGGTGAGGGTGCACACCGTCTCCGTGGTCCGTACCGTGGACGGCCACACCCACGTGCCGCTGCTCAAAGAGATCGCCGAAGCCACCGGCGGCCGCTACGAAGAGCGGACGGTACGATAGGAGGTACGGTGCCAGGACAAAACCGCCGGAAATGGAGCCGCCGGCCCCCGCGTTCGGGGCCCGCCCCCGCCCCCCCTGCAGAAGGTGGGGGAGGCGGTTACCATACTGGGCTTTCCCGGAGCAGCCATCGTGTCCGCCGAATTCGCCGCCCGCCTCGACCATCTGCGCGCCCGCATCCGCCACGCCCAGGAGAGTCTTTGACCTGCCCACGCGCATCGCCCGGCGGGAGGCGCTCGAAACGAGGATGGCCGCGCCGGAATTCTGGAACGACGCGGGGGGCGCGCAGAGGACCCTGGCCGAGCTGAAAACGCTCAAGGCCTCGATCGACCCCTGGAAGAGGCTCGAGAAGGACGCCGAGGGGCTGGTGGAGATCCTCCCCCTGGCGGAGAGCCCCCCCGATCTCGCCGAAATCGAGGCCTCGCTGGCCGGCCTCGAGTCCAGGGCCGCGCACCTCGAGTTCCAGCTCATGATGTCGGGGGAGCACGATCCGCGAAACGCCATCCTCGCCATCCATCCCGGCGCGGGGGGGATCGACTCCTGCGACTGGGCCGCCATGCTCTTGCGCATGTACACGCGCTGGGCGGAGCGCGAGGGCTACGCCACGGAGATCCTGGACATGCTGCCCAACGACGAGGGGGGCATCAAGTCGGTCACCCTCGCGGTGCGCGGCGACCATGCCTACGGGTTCCTGCGCTCCGAACTGGGCGTCC
This sequence comes from Planctomycetaceae bacterium, assembly GCA_052388375.1. Classification (GTDB taxonomy): domain Bacteria; phylum Planctomycetota; class PLA2; order PLA2; family PLA2; genus JBQTIG01. The sequence goes on from JBQTIG010000021.1 coordinate 7,742, forward strand.
ACCGCCTCGTGCGCATCTCCCCCTTCGACGCGCAGAAGCGGCGCCACACCTCGTTCGCCTCGGTGGACGTGGTGCCGGAGTTCGAGGACGACGCGGCCATCGAGGTCCTGGAGAAGGACCTGAGCGTCGAGACCTTCCGCGCAGGCGGCGCCGGCGGCCAGCATGTCAACAAGACGGAATCGGCGGTGCGCCTCACCCATCTGCCCACCGGCCTCGTCGTCGCCTGCCAGAACGAGCGCAGCCAGCACCGCAACCGAGCGCTGGCGATGAAGCTCATGAAGGCGAAGCTCTACCGCCTCCAGGAGATGAAGCGCGACGAGGAGCTGCGCAAGCTCTACGGCGAGAAGGGGGAGATCGCCTTCGGCAGCCAGATCCGCAGTTACGTGCTCCAGCCTTACCAGCTGGCCAAGGACGTGAGGACCGGGGTGGAGGTGGGGGACGTCAACGGGGTGCTGGACGGCAACCTCGAGCCCTTCATCAAGGGCTACCTCAAGATGAAAATGGGCAAGGGGGGCGCCGACGCTTGAGGTGGCGGGGGAGGGTGCTAGGATGGCCGCTTTCCCGGTCAGCGCGAACGTAACGCCTTTGATGACAAAGATTTCCCGTGCCCTGCTCTCCGCCTACGACAAGCGCGGAGTCGAGGCTTTCGGCCAGGAGTTGCACCGCCGCGGCGCGCAGATCCTCTCCACGTCCGGAACCGCAAAGGCTCTCGCGGCCGCGGGTGTCCCGGTGGTCGAGATCGCCCAGCACACCGGATTCCCGGAGATGCTCGACGGGCGGGTGAAGACCCTCCACCCGAAAGTGCACGGGGGCATCCTGGGGCGGCGGAACGATCCGGCCCACGTTGCCGCGATGGAGGCGCACGGCATCCCTCCCATCGACCTGGTCTGCATCAATCTCTACCCCTTCCGCGAGACGATCGCGCGCCCGGGCGTCACGGCGGACGAGGCGATCGAGCAGATCGACATCGGGGGCCCGGCGATGGTGCGCTCGGCGGCCAAGAACCACGAGTTCGTCCTGCCGGTCATCGATCCGGGGGACTATGCCGAGGTGCTGCGGAGGCTGGACGGCGGCGGGCTCGATCTCGCCTTCCGCCGCATGCTCGCCGGCAAGGCGTTCCGCCACACCGCTCTCTACGACGCGGCCATCGCCGCATGGCTCGGCGCTCTGCAGGGCGAGCGCTTCCCGGCGACGCTCCTCCTCGCCGCGGAAAAGGTGCAGGACCTGCGCTACGGCGAGAACCCCCACCAGGCCGCGGCGCTCTACCGCGACCCCGCCGCCCGCGGAGGGCTCGCGCACGCGGACCTCCTGAACGGCAAGCCCCTCAGCTACAACAACATCCAGGACGCCGTGGCCGCCTACGGCGCCGTGAACGATTTCGAGGCCCCCACAGCCGTCGTGGTGAAGCACGCCAACCCCTGCGGCGCCGCTTCCGCATCGGATCTCGTGGCGGCGTTCCGGGCCGCCTGGGAGGGCGACCCGGTCTCGGCGTTCGGGGGCATCCTCGCCTTCAACCGGGAGGTGACAGCCCCCCTGGCCGAGGCCATCGCGGAGCCAGGCCGGTTCGTGGAGGTGGTGATCGCCCCCTCCTTCCGCCCGGAGGCGGTCCGGATCCTGGCGGAGAAGCCGAAGTGGGGGCCGAACGTCCGGCTCCTTGCCTGCTCCACGGCTCCCCCGGGCCCCGAGGTCCGGAGCGTGCCCGGGGGCTTCCTGGTCCAGGACGGGGACGGGTCCGCCGCGGCGGCGGCCGATCTGAAGGTTAAGAGCAAGCGCGCCCCGAGCGCGGCCGAGATCGCCGATCTCGTCTTCGCCCAGCGCTGCTGCAAGCATGTCAAGAGCAACGCCATCGTGCTGGCGAGAGACGCCAGGATCGTCGGTGTGGGCGCGGGCCAGATGAGCCGCGTCGACGCCGCGCGCCTGGCCGTCGCCAAGGCCGGAGAGCGTGCCCAGGGGGCGGTGTTCGCCTCCGACGCTTTCCTCCCTTTCAACGACGCCCTCGAAGTCGCGCTGGACGCGGGGATCACCGCGGCCGTCCAACCCGGTGGAAGCCGGAACGACGACGCCTGCATCCGGCTCGCCGACGAACGGGGCCTGGCCCTCGTATTCACGGGAACGCGGCATTTTCGACACTGAGTTCCGCAGGGAGCCCGCACCGCAGCCCGCGGCCGCGGCGCGGCTCCCCGCGCAACGCAACCGGGAACGGAGCGCGCTGGCGGCGCACGGAGGCGAGAGCCCTGCGGTGCCCCCCGCGCGCGCCCCTTCCCCCAAAGCATGGATCAAAACCAACTGGCGGATCTCGAGGTCCTCCTGGGGCACTCGTTCCGCAACAAAGACTTCCTTCTCAACGCGCTCTCCCACTCCTCCATCAAGAGCGACGACCTGCCGAGCAACGAGCGTCTCGAGTTCCTCGGCGACTCGGTGCTGGGTCTCGTCGTCTCGGAGACGCTCTACCGGCGGTTCCCCTCCGAGGACGAAGGCGTCCTCACCCGCATCAAGAGCCACGCGGTGAGCCGCGCCATCCTCCAGCGCGTTGCCGCGGCGATGGGGCTGGAGCGCTTCATCCTCGTGGGCAAGGGGGTGCTCAAGCGGGAGATCCCCGCCTCGCTCCTCGGCAACCTCTTCGAGGCGATCGTGGGGGCGATCTACCTGGACACCGGCCTCGCCGCCGCGCGCAAGTTCCTCATGCGCCACCTCGACGTCGTGATCGGCGAGATCGTGGACGACCGCGCCGAGCGCAACTACAAGTCGATGCTGCAGCACTACTGCCAGCGAGAGCACAGCGGCGTCCCCTCCTACCGGGTGCACCGCGAGTCGGGTCCGGCGCACGGCCGCAACTACGACGTCTCCGTGCTGCTCAACGGCAGGGAGCACGGGCGAGCCCGCGCCGACTCGAAGAAGGAGGCTGAGCAGGGGGCCGCGCGCGGCGCGCTCCTCCACTTCCGCCAACTGGACGAGAACCCGCACGACAGCGTGCGCGGGGCGGGGACCCTCCTCGCCATAGGCCCTCCGGGGCGCGGCCCCGGCCCGGCTGCGCGCGGCCCGGCTCCGGCGGAGGCCGGGGAGGGCGACCTGGGCGGCCGCCGTCGCCGCCGTCGCCGGCGCGGCGGAAGGCAGGGAGAACCCCAGCCCGCCGCGGAACCGCGCGGCAACGGAGGGGGCGAGGCGGGGCTTCCCCCCGATGCGCGTCCCGAGGCGCAGCCGCCGGCGCCTGCCGGGGATCCGGGCGCCCAGGAGGGACCCGCGGAGGCGCGGGGGGAGGGGGGCGGCCCGCCCCCGGGAGGCGCGCCGCGCCGCCGCCGCCGCCGTGGAGGCAGGGGCAGGGGGCGGGGACGGTCGCCCGGGCCGGGGGCCGGCGAGGCCCCGCCGCCCCCCGCTTCGGCGCCCTAGCGCTCCATGAAGGCGCCCCCCTGGAGCGATCTCGTCCCCCTCGAGGCGCCGAGGGCGGGCCGGCGCGCCAGCTTTGGCGGCCTCTACGGGGGGTCCCTGGCGCTCCTGCTCTCGCGGCTCGTTCCGCCCGATCGGCCCGCGCTCGTGCTCCACGAGCCGGATCGCGAGGGGGACGACGTCGCCGGCGACCTCCAACTCTTCGGCGTGGAGGGTTCGCGCCTCCGGATCTACCCCGACGCCGAGGACGACGAGCGCGGGCTCGAGCGGCTCGCCATCCTCGCCCGCATGCCCCTGGCGCCGGTCGTGATTGCGTCGAGCGATGCGGCGCGGCAGCCCGTTCCGTCCCGCGCCGCGCTCCTGGAGGGGGCGGTGCGGCTACGCCCGGGGGGCAATGCGCCCGGGCCCGCAGCCCTCGCGGGGCGGCTCGCCGAGGAGGGATGGCGCAGGGTCACCCTCGTCACCGCGCCTGGGGAGTTCAGCGTGCGCGGCGACATCTTCGACCTCTTTCCCGCCGGGTTCGACGCTCCGGCGCGGCTGGAGTACTTCGGCGACGAGTTGGAGCGGATCCGCAGCTTCGATGCGACGACCCAGCGCGGCGCGCAGGCCCTCGCTACCCTCGAGGTCCCTCTCGCGGCGCGCCTCGGCGGGAACGCCACGCTTGCCGATCATCTCGGGGCGGGCGATCCCCTCTTTCGGCTCGATCCCCTGCTGCCGCCGGACGCGTGGCCCGGCGGCGACCTCTTCGGGGCGGGGCGGGGCGAGCGCCTCTTCCGCGTGCGCCAGATCGAGCCGTTGGCCGCCGGGCCCGAGAGCCTGAAGGAGCGCATCCGCGAGGCCTGCCTCCACGCGCGGCACTCCTATTTCGCCTGCCGCAACGATGCGGAGGAGGCGCGCGTGCTGCATCTGCTCGACGGCTCCCCGCCCCCCTCGCTGCGCTTCCTGCGGGGACGCCTGAGCCGTTCCTTCGAGATGCCCGACCACGACCTCGCCCTCCTGGGGTACGACGATCTGCTCCAGCACCTCACCCGCCGCCGGCCGGCGCCGCGCCGCGCCCCGGGACGCGCCATCGACGATTTCCTCGATCTGGAACCGGGCGACCACGTCGTCCACCTCGCCCACGGCATCGGGCTCTTTCGCGGGCTGGAGCGCATCGTGAAGCAGGGTGCCTCGGTCGAGCACGCCCTGGTCGAGTTCCAGGACGGCGTGCGCGTCTACGTTCCCTCCAGCAAGATCGACCTGATCCAGAAGTACGTCGGGGCCTCGGGGGGGAAGGTGCGCCTCGGGAAGGTGGGCGGCGGCGCATGGGCCCGCTCGAAGCAGCGGGTGAAGGAGGCGGTGAAGGACCTCGCGGTGCGGCTCCTGGAGCTTGAGGCGGTGCGGCGCCAGAGGCCCGGCATCGCGTTTCCCCCCGACGACGCGATGCAGCACGAATTCGAGGCCTCCTTCCCCTACGAGGAGACGCCCGACCAGATCACGACGCTGCAAGCCATCAAGGCGGACATGGAGGTGGCGCGGCCGATGGATCGGCTCCTCTGCGGGGACGTCGGCTACGGGAAGACCGAATTGGCCATGCGGGCGGCGTTCAAGGCGGTGCTCGGTGCGCGGCAGGTGGCGGTCCTGGTTCCGACCACGGTGCTGGCGGCGCAGCACCTCTCGACGTTTCGGGAGCGGATGGCGGGCTACCCGGTCCGCATCGAGATGCTCTCCCGCTTCCGCACCGACGGCGAGGCGACGGCGATCCTGGAAGCCGCCGCCGCGGGCGAGCTGGACATCCTCATCGGGACACACCGGCTCCTGGGTCCGGAGGTGCGGTTTCGGGACCTCGGCCTCCTCGTCATCGACGAGGAGCAGCGGTTCGGCGTCGAGCACAAGGAGCGCCTCAAGGCGCTGCGCGCCACCGTGGACATCCTCACGCTGACCGCCACGCCGATCCCGCGCACGCTCAACATGTCGCTCCTCGGGCTCCGCGACATCTCCAACCTGACGACGCCGCCGGAGGGGCGCATGCCGGTCCAGACCGAGGTGCGGGAGTACGACGAGGGTCTCGTCCAGCAGTGGATCGAGCGGGAGCTGCATCGCGGCGGGCAGGTGTTTCTCGTGCACAACCGGATCGAGTCGATCCACCGGCTGGAGCGACTCGTGGCCGAGCGGGTGCCCCAGGCGCGCCGCGCCGTCGTCCACGGACGGATGAACAAGCACGAGCTCGAGGATTCGATGCTGCGGTTCGTGGCGGGGGAGGTGGATGTGCTGATCGCCACGACGATCATCGAGTCGGGCCTCGACATCCCCAACGCCAACACGCTCATTGTCGACCGCGCCGAGTGGATCGGGCTTGCGGATCTGCACCAGCTGCGCGGGCGGGTGGGGCGCGGGCGGCACAAGGCGTTCGCCCTCTTCCTCCTGCCTCCCGGCCGCAACGCGGTGGGGGAGGTGGCGGAGAAGCGGCTGCGCGCCATCGAGGAGCACAGCGAACTCGGGGCGGGCTTCCGCATCGCGCTCAAGGATCTGGAGATCCGCGGGGCGGGCAACGTGCTCGGGGCCGAGCAGAGCGGGCATATCGCCGAAGTCGGGTACGAGCTCTTCTGCCGCCTCCTGGAGGATGCGGTCAAGGAGCTGCGGCGGGAGCGGGTCGTCGAGGCGACCGACACCTTCGTGGATCTGGATGTGGAGGCCTACCTCCCTCTCGAGTACGCGGGCGATCCGGCGCTCAAGCTGGGGCTCACGCGCCGGATCGCGGGGGCCTCCTCCCGAGGCGACCTCGCGGCCCTCGAGGCGGAGCTGGTGGACCGGTGCGGCGAGCCGCCGCCCCCGGCGCGCGCCCTCCTCGATGTGGCGAGGCTGCGCATCGTGGGCCAGGAGCACGGCATCGCGCGTTTCTCCCTGGAGAAGGGGGGCGTGCTCCAGATGGCCCTGCGCGAGCCGGCGCGCGCGCTACCGTTCCTGCGCAAGCACCTCGGCGCCTCCCTGCGCCTTCCCCAAGAGGGCCTCGCGGTCGTGGCTGAGCCGGTCCTCCCGCCCACCGCCACGCGGGCGCTCGAGGTCTGCCTCGCGCGGCTCGAGGGGTAGGGCTGGTATGCTTCCCGCGCATGCGCGCCTGTTGGGCTCTGCTCCTCGCGGCCGCGATCGCGCCGGCCCAGGAGGAGCCGCCGGCCTCCCCGCGACCCGAGTCGCCCGCCCACGACGCCTTGGGCTTCCCGGTCACGATGAACGGGCGGATCCTCACCCAGAGCGACGTCTTCCGGATCCTCGGAGCCAGTGCCGCCAGCCTCCCGGCGGCCGGCGAGCTGCGCGACCAGCAGCTTCGCAATGCGCGCGATCTCGTCCTGCGCCGACAGCTCGTGGAGCGGATCGGCGAGGTCTTCGCGATCAAGATCTCGCCCAAGGAGGTGTCGGACATCCTGGGGCGGCAGACCGAGGCCCGCGGAGGTGAGGCGAAGTTCTACGAGTGGATGAGCCAGCAGGGGTTCACGCTGGCCGCCTACCAGGAGCAGCTACGCTTCTCCCTGCTCGAGGGCCGCATCAACGAGCTCCTCGCCCGCGGGCGGGCGCGGGACGGAAAGGTGCTCGCCTACGACACCGGGTGGCGCCCGCGCGAATTGGAGAGGGCGTTCGCCCTCTCGTCGCCCCGCACGGAGGGTTCCGTCAAGGTGCGCGCCCTCGACTTCACGGTGGACCTGACGCGCGAGGAGCGCATGGCGGTCGTGCGCGAGTCCATGGCCGAGGAGAAGGGACCCGGCTGGTCCGAGGAGGAGATCGGCCGCCGCGTGGCGGTGCGGCTTGCGGAGGTGCAGGCTGCCCTGGGGGGGGGCAAGGCGTTCCTGGAGATCGCGCAGGAACGCGGCGCCGACCTGGCCCAGGCGGATCGCTGGGTGGCCCTCCCGCCCGAACCCTCCCCCGACCCCCTCCTGGCCTTCCTGCAGCAGGCCGCGGCGGGGGCGCGCAGCGCCCCCATCCCGATCCCCGGGGGCGGCTTCCGCCTCGCGCTGCTCCTGGAGAGAAAGGTCGAGAATCCTCCCAGCCTGCAGGACTCCGCCCTGATGATCGATCTCGCGGAGAAGATCAGGCGCGCACGGCGGGATAAGGCCTACGCCTTGATGCTCCTGAACGCCCTCGACCGGTCGTTCGTGCGGCCGGACCGGGTGAGGGAGGACCTGCGGCGGTCGATTCTGGCCGATCTGGATCAGGCGCGACAGGCGCTGGCCGCCCTCGGGCTCCCTTAGGCGCCCGGAAGGCCCAGCTCCGCTCGCGATCGAACCGTTTGCCCCATGCCCCGTTCCTCATAGAATGGGTCTCCCAGCCCACCATGCTGGGCAAGATTCCGTTGAGGTAGCCATGCGCAAAATCAGTGATTCCCGATCGGACTCCGGCGGCTTCGATGAGGCCGTCCAGAACCTGGTCAAGAACTCCCCCTGGTGGATGATCTCCCTGGTCGTCCACGCGGTTGCCCTCTTCATCCTCTACAACATGGAGTTGGACAGCACGGGAGGGAAGGGCGACACCCTCATCAAGGCCGCCACGGCCCCCGATCAGGAGAAGCCCGAGGAGGAGGAGATCGAGCCGCCCCCGCCGGAGAAGCCGGAGGAGGAGATCGTCGAGACTCCCATCCAGACCGAGGAGGTCGCCGACCACAACGAGGTCGACGTCGACCAGGACTTCCAGGAGACGATGGGCGAGGACGGCAATTCCGACGCGCCCTTCTCCGGCCCCTCGACCAACAGCGCCATCGGCCTCGGCGGCGGGGCGGGCGGCGCGCGGCGCGGGCGCGGCGGGCGCAAGAACCTGCGCGCCGGCGGCGGTTCGGGTCTCACGGAGGACGCCGTCGAGCTGGGGCTCAAGTGGCTCGCGGACCACCAGGACGTGGAAGAGAGCGGCATGTGGGACTGCGACGACTTCATGAAGCACGATCCCGCCAACGACAAGTGCGACGGCCCCGGCAAGCAGCATTACGATCCGGGCGTGTCGGGCTTGGCGCTGCTCGCGTTCCTCGGGGCGGGCTACACCGACCGCGGCAATGAGAAGGAGAACAAGTACGCCAAGAACGTGCGGCAGGGGCTGCGCTACCTGATCACCATCCAGGACGACGAGGGCTGCTACGGCCCCCGTTCGAGCCAGCACTTCATGTACAACCACTCCATCGCCACGCTGGCGATGTCCGAGGCCTACTGGATGACTCGCAACCCGCGCTACAAGAAGCCGGCGCAGGATGGGCTCAACTTCATCGCGATGGCGCGCAACCCCTATCTCGCTTGGCGCTACAACATCCGCGGCGGCGAGAACGACACCTCGGTGACCGGCTGGTGCGTCATGGCCCTCAAGTCGGGCAAGTTCGCCCAGCTCGACATCGACCCGGACGCCTTCGACGGCGCCCGCATCTGGATCGACAAGATGACGGATGCCGACACCGGCAAGTGCGGCTACATCATGCAGGGCGGCGGTTCGGCGCGGCCCGAGGGGTTGCAGGACAAGTTCCCCGCCGAGAAGTCCGAGTCGATGACCGGCGTGGGCATCCTGACCCGCATCTTCCTGGGCGAGGATCCTTCCAAGAGCGAGATGATCCGGAAGGGCGCCGATCTCTGCATCGCCAGGCCGCCGGTCTGGAACACCACCGACGGCTCGATCGACATGTACTACTGGTACTACACCACGCTGGCCATCTTCCAGGTGGGCGGCGAGGCGTGGAAGAAGTGGAACAGCTCGATGCAGAAGGCGATCGTGGAGAGCCAGAACCCGAAGAACAGCGGCTCCAAGACCGGCTCGTGGGACCCGATCGATCCCTGGGGCCCGGACGGCGGCCGCGTCTACTCCACCGCCTGCCTGGTCATGTGCCTCGAGGTCTACTACCGCTACGACCGCGTGTTCGGATTGAAGTAGGGCAGGCGCGGGCGGCCGCGATGCCGAAGCGCACGATTCCGGGTGCGGAGCGATCCTCCGCACCCGGTTCTCTTCCGGCCCGCGGGGAAGGGCGCTTGCCGCGCGCGTATACTCACGCGCCATGCCCGCCGCGCGCAACGTCGTCGAGGCCCTCGAACGCGCCTCGTGGATCCGCCGCATGTTCGAGGCCGCGCACAAGCTGCGGCGCGAACGCGGCGCGGACGCGGTCGTCGACTTGAGCCTCGGCAACCCCTGCAACGAGCCGCCCGCGGCCTTCTTCGAGCACTTGGCGGAGGAGGCGGGGAAGCGCGAAGGGTTGCTCCACCGCTACATGAGCAACGCCGGATTCCCCGACGTGCGCGCGGCCGTCGCCGCCCACCTCGCCCGGCGCACCGGGGTGCCCTACGAAGCGGACGACATCTGCATGACCGTGGGGGCGGCGGGCGCGCTCAACATCCTCATGCGCTCGCTCCTCGATCCGGGGGACGACGTGGTGCTGCTCGCCCCCGCCTTCGTGGAGTACCCCTTCTACGTCGAGAACTTCGGCGGCGTCCCCGCGCTGGTCCCCTGCCGGGAGGGGTTCCTGCCCGACCCCAACCGGGTGGCGGACGCATGCACGGCCACCACGAAGGCCGTCATCCTCAACTCGCCCAACAACCCCACGGGACGCCTCTACCCGGAGCGGCTCCTCCTGGATCTCGGGCGCGCACTCGCGCAGCGGTCGGCGCAGTTGGGTCGGCCCATCCCGCTCATCGTGGACGACCCCTATCACGACCTCTACTACACGCCCTCCCCGCCCCCCGAGGCTGCCCGCTTCTACGACCAGGTCTACTACGTGACGAGTTTCAGCAAGGACAGCGGCCTGGCGGGGGAGCGCATCGGCTACGTCGCGCTCCACCCCGGATGCTCCGACCGCGAGATCCTGCGCCGCTGCCTCCCCTTTGCCACGCGCGCCCTGGGGCATGTGAACGCACCGGCGCTGCTCCAGCGGGCGGTGCCCAGGCTCCTCGAAATGCCCAAGGAGGACGTTCGGGCCTTCTACCGCGCGCGCCGTGACGTCGTGGCCGATGGCCTTGCCCGGGGCGGGTACGAAACCACCCCCCTGGAGGGGGCGTTCTACGCCTTTCCCCGCTCCCCGGAGCCCGACGACCTGGTCTTCTGCCGCCGGATGCTCGATCGTGGGCTGGTGGTTGTCCCCGGAACGGCGTTCGGCGCCCCGGGCCACTTCCGGCTGAGCTACGCCGTCGATCTGCCCATGCTAGAGCGCGGGATGGAGATTCTCGCAGCCGCCCGCTGAGTCAGGCTTGTCCTGCGACCCGCCGGCGGTGTAGGCTGCGGGGCGAAGAGAAGCGCCGCCCGGACTCCCGCGATCCGTAGTGAGGGGAATCGGGCCGGCTGAGGAGGCTAGGACATGAGGAAGAGCGCTCGAATGCGTTGCGGTGCCCTGTTTCTGCTCGCTGCCTGCGCCGCGACCTCGCCGGGCTGCACCGGTAGCGGTGGCCCCGTGATTCTCCCCGCGTCCCTTGCGGTGGTGACTCCGGGCGACCTCTACGCCGGGAAGACCTACGAGCAGTGGACCCAGGAGTGGTGGCGCTGGCTCATGGGGATTCCGTCTGGAATCAACCCCGCGCAGGCGGCGAACGAAAACCTCCAAACCAACCAGTCCGGCCCGGTCTTTTTCCTCACCGGCGTGGAGGGACCCGTCACGCGCAGCGTCACCGTGCCGCAGGGCACGGCCATCCTCTTCCCCATGATCAACGTGCTCATGGACTTCCCCTGTCCCGATCCCGCCTTCCAGCCCGCGCCGGGTCAGACGCTGTTGGCCTTTCTCCGGGGGGAAGCCGACGCCCTGATGTCTCTGGTCATCCATCTCGAAGCCGAGATCGACGGCGTTCCCATCCCTGATCTCTTCAATAACCGCATCACGACCGGACTCTTCTCCTTCACCGGCCACCCGAGTCTGACCAACTTCGACCCCTGCATCACCGGAAGCCCGCAGCAGGGCCTCTCCGACGGCTACTGGATCCTCGTGAACCCCCTCCCCGTGGGGACCCACCGCATCCACCTGCGCGGCCGCATCGTCTTCCCCGATCTCACCGTCTTCGACGTGGAGACCGACTACGTGATCCTCGTCTCCCTCACCTGAGCAGGAAGACCTCGAGGCCGCGCTCCCAGGCGGCCACATAGAGTGTCCCGTCGCGCCGCAGCAGGCGACGCGCGAAGGGCAAGGGCCGCCGCGCGGCGAGGCGCGGCGCTTGCCGTCCCGAGAGCGCAAAAGCCGCGAGGCCTAGCCCCTCGATGGATGCCAGCGCGTGCGCTCCGTCCACCTCCAGGGCGTAGGCCGATCGGCCCGGAAGGGCGCAGGAACCCAGCAGCCGGGGCGCGGTCGGATCGCGCACGTCGAACGCGAGCAGGCGCGGCTCGCCGCGATGCGTTCCCGCCGCGAGCAGCCGTTCTCCCGCGAGGAAGAGCGCGCGCGCGCCGAACCAGTTGCCCTCCGGATCGGGGTTTCCCCAATGGGCGAGCGTGGCGGGCGCGGCGGGATCGCGCAGATCGAGCACGAGCAGGCCGCCCGCCTCCGCCGCGACGTAGGCGATGCCTCCCCGCACGCAGAGGTCGAGACCGCGCACGGGAACCGCCGCGATCAGGCGGGGCGCCGCCGGGGATCCGACCTCGATCGCGAAGAGTCCCGGGCGGCAGAGGTAGGCGCGCGTTCCCTCGACCACGACGGGGATCCTGCCCTCGGGGATCGTGCCCGGTGTCGGGAGGGAGCCGGCGATGGCGGGGTGGTCGGGATCGGAGAGATCCACGACGCGCAGCGCATTGCGCGGGTTGGCATCCGGCGTCGTCTGCGTCGCGACGTAGGCGAACGACTCCCGCACCGCGACCCCCCGCGCCCCCCCCAGATCCATGCCCACGAGGTCGACGGATGCGCGCAGCACCGGCCGCGCGGGCACCGTCACGTCCACGACGTGCAGACGCCCCGCGGCGAGGCAGAGCCGCGACCCGTCGGCCGCGAGATCGGCGGCCAGCCCTTCGAGGGGGAGGCGCGCCGCCGGCGTGAAGGTGGGGGGCGCCCCCGCGGCGCTTCCCGGCAGGAGAAACGGCGCGAGCGCCGCCGCGCCCGCGAGGGCCCCGAGCGCGATCAGGCGCGTCGAACGCGAGCGCAGGCGCGGCGCGGGCATGGCTCAGCGCTGGAGGGCGGCCAGCAGCTCCGCGGCGTCCGGGTGGTCGCCGAAGGTCTTGTTCGGCCTGAGGAAGAGATCCACGTTGCCCGGGCCAAGGATGAAGCTGCCGCCGAGTTGGAAGGGGTGGCGGCCGAGGCGCTGCTGGCGGTGCCCCTGGGCGCGCGCCTTGCGCCGCGCCGCCATGTTGCCGGGGCGGAGGATGCCGAAGAGCGTTCCCGACCCGAGCGCCGCGGCGCGATAGGCCACGCGATCCTCGTCCACCAGGAGGGGAAACGCGATCCCGGTCTCCTTGCGGAACGCGCGCGCGTGCTCCGCATCGGCCAACCCCACCGCAGCGAGACGCGCCCCCGCCGCCTGGAATCCTCCCTCGTGGTCGCGCAACTGCGCGACCTGCGCGCGGCAGAAGACTCACCCGTAGTGGCGCAGAAAGACGATCACCGCCGGCCCCTCGGACCAGAGCGAACCGAGTTGGACCGATCTCCCTCCCGCCTCCGGCAGCGAAATCGGCGCGAGCCGTTGCGCAAGCGTCGCCACCATGTCGGGAAGGATACACGGTCTGGTAGGATCGCTCCCCCTCATGCGGAAGTTCCCGTCGGTCGCCGTGCTGGGGGGTGCGGGCCTGGTGGGCTACCAGGTCTGCCGGCGACTCCTCCTGGACGGCGTCTGCGATCGCCTCGCCATCGTCTCCCTGGGCCGCCAGGAGGTGCGCGATGCCGTGGCGGAACTGCGCCGGGAGTTCCCCTCCGCCGATCTCGAAGGCTGGTTCGGCGACGTCTTCGCGCGGGGCGAGCTGGGCGACGCCGCCGGCACCGCGTCCGCCGCCACGGGCAGCCGCGCCGATGCCGCCGGCCGCCGCGCGCTCCTGCGCGACATCTACGAGAGCTTCGACGAGGCGCGGGAGCACTCCGCGCTCGTCGCCTTCCTGCGCGGGTTCCGCCCGGCGGCCGTGGTGGACTGCATCAACACCGCCACCGCCATCAGCTACCAGGACGTGCCCACCGCCGCAAAACGGCTCATGGCGGGGTTCGGCCTGCGCGGCGCCTCCTCCCCCGCCCCCCTCCCGCGCATCCAGGAAGAGGTGGAGGAGCTGCTCGTTTCGATCGAGATCCCCCAACTGGTCCTCCACGTGCGCCTGCTCCACGCCGCGCTCAAGGAGGTGGGCTGCGAGGTCTACCTGAAGGTGGGCACCACCGGCACGGGGGGCATGGGGCTCAACATTCCCTACACCCACGGCGAGGAGAAGCCGAGCCCGACGCTCATGGCCAAGACCGCCGTCGCCTTCGCGCAGACCGGGCTGCTGTTCCTCGCCGCGCGCAGCGAGGGGGCGCCGGTCATGAAGGAGCTGAAGCCGGCGGCGATGATCGGCTACCGCGAGGTGGCGGTGCAGGAGGTGCCGGGGTACGTCTGGGAGAAGCAGGGCGGAAAGTACGTGAAGCGCAAGGGGGTGCCGCGGCCGCTCTACGAGGCCAAGCGCGCCTCCCTCGGAGAGCCGCTCGAGACGGCGCCGGACGCGGCGGGCTATGCGACGCGGCGGGAGGGGGGCGGGGGCCGCGGGGGCGGCGCGAGCGGCGGGCGCACGATCAAGCTCGCCTGCGTGAGCACCGGCGAGAACGGCTGGTTCGCGCGAGGGGAGTTCGAGGCGATCACCGCGCTGGACCAGATGGAAATGATCACGCCGGAGGAGATCGCGCGATCGGCGGTGCAGGAGCTGGCCGGGCGATCCACCGGGCGCGACGTGCTCGCGGCGCTCGACGCCTCCATCCTGGCGCCCACCTACAAGGGCGGACTGGTGCGGTCGGTGGCGGTGGACCTGCTGGCGCAGCTCGACGGCATTGGGTCGGTGCCCTCGGTGGCGTTGGGCGATTTGGGCCCGCCCCAGCTTTCGAAGTACCTCTTCGAGCTCTATCTCGCGCGCGCGGCGTTCGGATCGCTGCCCGCGACGGCGGCGGGGTTGCGCGCGGCCGATGCCGGCGCGACCCTCGCGGCGCTGCTCGATCGGACTCCGGACCTGCGGGATGCCGTCGTGTCGGTAGGCATCGCGGTCCTCCTGCCGGACGGGGAGACGATCCTACGCGGGCCGGAGCTCAAGATCCCGGGCTACGACCCCACCGCCGCGCCGCGGCGGGCCACGCCGGAGGAGATCGACGCCTACGCCCGCCGCGGCTGGGTGGATCTGCGCAGGGCCAGCCTGGAGCGTTGGGCCGGGCGCCTCGAGCGACTGGTGGCCTCCCAGCGCGGCGGCTCGGCGGGCGCCAGCGACGCCATGAGCCGCGAAGCCTACGGCCGCGACGACTTCCGCATCGGCGAAGTCGTCGCCTGGGTCTTCGCCAACGAACCCGAGTACCGCGGGTTCCGGATCAAGTAGCCACCCTCCGTCCCGGCCGTACGGAGCCAGGACAAGACCGCCGGAAATGTATCGAATTCGATACACCCGGCGTCGGACGCGTAGCTCAGACGAGAGCAACGCGCGCCGGGGTGCGATGAGCGCGAAACCTGGGGCACGGTGAACCCCACGGCTCGGAGAGCCGCCAGATTGGGATCTGCAGGGCTGGCCTGCGCGCCGCGCCGTCATGCGTGCAGACACCGCGCATCGGCCCCGGCCAGAGGGTGTGAATCGAGAAGGATACGTTTCCGGCGGTTTTGTCCTGGCTCCGTACTCTGGCTCCGTACTTCCTCTGCCCCCCCCCTCGACGTGCTACGCTCCGCGCATGCGCTGGATCACTCGCGAGCGGCCCAAGATCGACCGGATCGCGTGTCCCTGGCTCATCGCGCGGTTCATCGATCCGGAGGCGGAGTTCCTTTTCGCGCCGGCGGCGGAGGTCGTTCCGCGCGCGGCGGAGACAGGCGCCGTGCCATTCGACGTGGAGGGGGTCGAGCTCACCCATGACGGCCCGCTCTGCAGCTTCGACGCGTTCCTGCGCCGCTACCGGCTGCACGACCCCGGCCTCCAGGAGTTGGCCGTCATCGTGCGAGGCGCCGACACCGACCGGCTCGACCTGGCGCCGCAGTGCGCGGGGCTCTTGGCCATCTCGCTCGGCCTCTCCCACAATTTCCCCGACGACCACGAGGCGCTGCGCAACGGGTTCGTGGTCTACGACGCGCTCTATGCCTGGTGCCGCCACGTTCGCGAGGAGCGGCACGACTGGAACCCGCAGCGGAGCGGGACGCCCGGCTGATCCGGCTCAGGCCTTGCCGATGCGGGCGGCGGCGCGGGCGAGGCGCGACTTGAGGCGCGACGCCTTGTTCTTGTGCATGCGGTTCGTCTTGGCCGCCTTGTCGAGCATCTTCTGCGCCTGAGGGAGGCCGGTCGTCAAGGCCGCGCCATCCTTCGAGGCGATGGCCGCACGGACGCGCTTGAGCTGCGTGCGCGTGGCGGTGAGGATGGCGCGCGACACGAGGCGGCGACGCTCGTTCTTGCGGGCGTTCTTCTTGGCTGTGCGGGAGTGGGCCATGGGTTCAATCCGAGAGCGACAGGGAGCCCGGATTCTCCCCGCCCTTGCCGGCCGACGCCAGTTTCGCCAACCGGGCCGAAACGTCCTTGAACTTGATGTCCACCTCGTAGATCCGGCCGAACTCGACCTTGGCCTCCGCCGGCTTGCCGCACCGGGCGAAGACATCCCCCAGGGCGTAGTGGATCTCCTTCACCCGCTCCGTCATTCCCGCCTGCCCTTCCAGGGCCTTCTGGAGCTGGCTGATGGCGAGGTCGTACTGCCCCTTCGAGGCGAACGCACGGCCCATGCGGAGCAGCGACTCGCTCTTGTACTTGGGATCGCGCACGGTGTGCTGGAACTCGGCGATGGCGGCGTCGAGGGCCCCCAGCTTGAGCTGCACCTCGCCCAAGCGGAACCGGAGCAGCATGTCGGTCGGGTAGGCCCTCACGCGCCGGGCGTACTCCTCGGCCGTGAAGCGGTCGAGTTCGCTCTGCTTCGCCTCCGCCTCGGCCTTCTTGCCGGTCCGTTGGGCCTCGTAGATCAGGGTCTCGAGGAGCGCCATCTTGAGGTCGCCCCGCTTGAACTCGAACGAGGTGTCCCCCGGCCGCTTGGCGATGGCCCTGTCCATCGTCCGGATCGCGCCTTCGTAGTCCTTGGCCTTCTCCTGGGACTCCGCGAGGTCGGCCAGGATCTCCGGGTTGTCGGGCTCCTTGGCGAGCCGCTCGTCGATCGCCTTCCGCTCGCTCGCGAGATCGTCCCCCGTCTTATGGAGCCGCACGCCCGCCTCGAGCTTGGCCGCTGCCCCCTTGTCCCTCACGAGATCGCGCGAGGATTTTGCAGTCTCGAACCCGGTCTCCTTCAGCGAGGCCTCGGCGGCCACGTTCTTGCGCGACTTGATCGCCTCCTGGTCGTTGGGATCGAGGTGCACGGCCTTGTCGAAGACCTCGTGCGCCCGCTGGATCTCCCGCTTTTTCACCAAGACGTTGCCGAGCCTCTTGAGAGCCGTGACGCTCTTGGGATGGTGCTCGGCGGCGGTCTCGAAGGCGAGAGCGGCCGCTTCCAGGTGGTTGCCCATCTCGGCGGCGTCCCCGAGGGCTAGGTTCACCTTGAGGCTCTTGGGGTGCTTCGCCAGGTAGCGCTCGCACGCCATCATGTAGGGCTCGGGGTTCTTCTTCTTCCCCAGCCCCGTGAAGAACATCCCGACCCGCGCACCCATCCCGGTGAGCGCGATGACGATCGCGGAAGGGTAGGCGGTCTCGAATCGTTTCAGTTCCGCCTTCCGCAGCCCCTCCCGCGCGCGGCGATTGTCCGGCGCGAAACTGACCGCCTCCAGGAAGATGGAGATGGCGTAGTCGAAGCTGCGCTTCTTGAGGGCGTCTTCGCCCTTGTCGATGAGCTTGTTGATCTCCATGCGACTCCGCCCGGCCGGCAAGGGCCGAGCCCCTATTCGTATCGCGGATCGCGCCTGGGGTCAACGACCGGGGTTGGCCCGGGGCGCGGGTGGCCTTACACTGCCGCCGGATGCGCATCGTCTTCTACCCCGACCCCGTCCTCAAGAGGCGGGCCGAGGCGTTGGAACCCGGCGCCGAGGAGCCCGCCGCGCTGGCGCTGGAGATGGTGCGCGTCATGAGGGAGGCCAAGGGGGTGGGGCTCGCGGCTCCGCAAGTGGGCCGCAGCGTGCGCCTCTTCGTCGCGTCGGAGACCGGCGAGGAGCAAGACGCGCTCATCTGCATCAACCCGGAGATCGTGACCTCCGGCCCGCTCGTCGCGTTCGAGGAGGGCTGCCTTTCGCTGCCCGGCCTCCTGGCCGAGGTGCAGCGTCCGCAGCGCGCGCGGCTGAGGGCCTTCGACGCGGAAGGGAGGCCCTTCGAGCGGGAGACGGAGGGGCTCCTGGCGCGCATCTTCCAGCACGAGATGGATCACCTCGACGGGATCCTCTTCATCGACCGGATCAGCGAGGTGGACCGGATCCGCCTGCGGCCCGATCTGAAGGCGTTCGAGGAGCAGTACCGGCCGCAGTGAGGATTTTCGAGGGCCTCGACTCTCTGCGCCCCGACGCGCTGCCGGGATGCGTCTGCACCATCGGCGTGTTCGACGGCGTCCACCGCGGCCACCGCCAGGTGCTCTACGAGCTGAACGCGTGGGCTCGGGCCGCTCGCGCCGCCTCCTGCGTGATCACCTTCACGCGCCATCCGGCGGAGGTGCTGCGCGGCCGCGCGCTCCCCATGATCCTGAGCCTGAAGCACCGGCTCCAGGAGTTCGAGCGGCTCGGCGTGGATGCCGCCGCTGTGCTCGACTTCGCCGCGGTGAAGGAGCTGGACCCGCAGGCATTTCTTCGCGAGGTCCTGGTGGGCCGTCTCGGCTCCCGCCGCCTCCTCCTCGGCTTCGACAGCCGCATCGGCAAGGACCGCGCCGGCGACGCTTCGAATCTGCCCGCCCTCGGCGCTCCTTTGGGCGTCGAGGTGCGGATCGCAAGCCGCGTGTCCGATCGCGAAGGGAGCAAGATCGGGTCGAGCGCGATTCGCGACGCGATCCTTTCGGGGGATCTGGCGGCGGCCGCCAACATGCTGGGGCGACCCGTCGCTCTGCGGGGGAGCGTGGTGGTGGGGGCGGGGCGGGGGAAGGGGCTCGGCACCGCGACGGCTAACCTGGACGTGGAGGGCGAGCTGCTGCCGCCCGACGGCGTCTATCTCGTGCGGGTCTATTGCGCCGACCAGACCGCGCCCGGCGTGGCGAACCTGGGGCGGCGGCCCACCTTCGGCGCGGAGGGCGAGCGCACCTTCGAGGTGCACGTGCCCGGCTGGGCCGGGGAGAAGTACGGGGAGACCCTGGAGGTGCGCCTGGTGCGGCGCATCCGGCCCGAGATCCGCTTCCCCGACGCGGCGGCGCTCAAGGCGCAGATCGCCCGCGACCTCGAAGAGCTGGCCCGAGCAGTGGCATCGGGCGAGGTCTGATGCTATAGGATTTGCTCCCCCGGGACGGACAGGTAGCTCAGTTAGTAGAGCGCATGACTGAAAATCATGAGGTCGCCGGTGCAATCCCGGCCCTGTCCACCATGGGCGCGCCTGCGGTCGGTCCGCGGTCCGCCACCGGCAGGAGGTCGATCGAGCGGCGCGCGGGCCCTGCTCCCCGCGAAGGCCCCCAAGCCCCCCTCCCTTCAGTATCCGGCCCGCGGGGGCCGATGGTTAGAGGTGGTGACGATCTCCCATCCTTCCGGCGACGAAGCCGCGTACCATCACGGCTACGAGCAGGGCCTCAAGGAGGTCGCGGCGCTGGTCGCGGGCCTCACCACCGCCGCGCAGGAAGAGCTGGACGGCGTCCTGGCCCAGATCCGGCGGCGGATCGAGGTGGCCTACCTGGGCGAGCGCTCTTCCCTGGCCAGCGCGGCCAGCGGCGACACCGGATACTGACCGGCCCGCCGATCCCTTAGACTCTCGGGCCCGTGGCGCCCCGTCCGATCACCGTCGTGCTCCCCTGCCTCAACGAGGAGAGGACCGTGGGCGATTGCGTCCGCGAGGCGCGGAGGGGAATCGAGAGGCTGGGGCGGGAGGGGGAGGTCCTCGTCGTCGACAACGGATCGACCGACGGGACGGTCGCCGCCGCGGAGGAGGCCGGGGCGCGGGTCGTCCTCGAGCGCCGGAGGGGGTACGGCAGCGCCCTGGCGCGGGGAATCCGCGAGGCGAAGGGCGATGTCGTGATCCTGGGCGACGCGGACGGCTCCTACCGCTTCGATGACCTGGGACCGCTCGTGCGCGCGGTGGATGGCGGTGCCGACCTGGTGCTGGGGACCCGGCTCAAGGGGACGATCGAGCCCGGCGCCATGCCGCGGCTCAACCGCTATCTCGGCACGCCGGTGTTGACGCTGATGGTGCGGCTCCTCTTCGGCGCACGCATCTCCGACGTGAACTCCGGTCAGAGGGCGCTGTCGCGCCGCGCCGCCGGCGGGCTTCGCCTCCGCGCCGCGGGCATGGAGTTCGCCTCCGAGATGGTGATCAAGGCGGCCCTGGCCGGGTTCGCCATCGCCGAAGTCCCGATCCGGTTCTTCAAGGACCGGCGCGGCCGGGCCCCGCATCTCCGCCGCTGGCGGGACGGCTGGCGCCACCTGCGGTTCATCCTGCTCTTCGCGCCCAACGTGGTGCTCATCGCGCCGGGGCTGGCGCTCTTCTCCGTCGGCGCCGTGCTCGGCGCGCCCGCCTTCGCCGGCCACACCCACGTGACGGCGGCGGCGGGGTTCGCCGCGTCCCTCCTGCTTCTCGTCGGCGCGCAGCTCCTGCAGGTCGGCTTCCTGGCCAAGGTCTGGTACCACGTCGAAGGCTTCTACCGCCGGCCCTCCCTCGAAAAGGTGTTTCGCTACGTGACCCTGGAACTCGGGGTCCTCCTCGGGCTCGGACTCGTGGCGGTAGGCGTGATCGTGGGCCTCCCGCTCCTCACCGCCTGGCGCGAGGGCATCCGTCCCGACGCCACGCGCGCGGCGGTTTCCCTCACCTACATGGTGCTGGGGATGCAGCTCGTGGCCTCGTCGGTGATCCTGAGCGTGATCGGCATCCGGCGCCGCTAGCGCGCCGGAACGAACCAGGGCCGGCCCTCCTCGACCACCAGCTTCACGCCGAAAGTCTGCTCCACGTAGTCGAGGATCGCCTGGAGCGACATGTCGCCGTGGAGCGACATGGTGAGGCGGGACTCGGCATCCCCCTTCACCCCGATCTTGATCCCGTAACCTTTCTCGAGATACCAGGTCACCTCGTCGAGGGAGGAATCCTCGAACTCGACGCTGACCACCTCCTCCAGCGCCTTCCCGAAGATCGCGCGCAGGGCGTCGGGTGCGCGATCGCCCAGCGCCGTGTCGAGGATCCGCAGCGCCTCGAGGGTGTTGTTGCGGCAGCGCTCCATGAAGATGTGGAAGTTCTCCCGGCCCTTCGCCTCCAGGCGCTTCTCCTCCGGCGTGAGCACGTAGATTCCCGCCTCCCGCGTCGCACGCACCTCGGCGATGTCGCGCGCCGCGGCCTCCACCTTCCTCAGGTCCTTGAGGATGAACTCCTGGCGCTGGAAGAGCTCCTCGGCGAGCGTCACCTGCGACTCCCCGCCCCGGGCGAGGCCCAGGCCGAGCAGGAAGGAGCCGGCGGCGAGGGCGATCGTACGCCTCATTGCGGCTTCTCCCGTTCCAGGGCCGCCGCTTCCGCCGCCCTTTTCGCGTCCTGCTTCGCCTGCCAGACCGCGCGCTTCTGGGCCAGCCACTCGTCGTCGAAGAGGATCTCGTTCATCTCGCGGTAGACGTAGAGCGTGTCGCCGCGGATCACCCACTTGAACTGCAGGTTGTCCGCCATCGTCTGGAGCATGGCGGAGGCGGAGGTCCGCTCGAACCGGAAACTCACGACGTCGAATTTGTAGACCCGGGCATCCAGCTCGATGTTGATGCTCGCGTTGGTCTCGAGATCGTCGAGGATGTTGACGAGCCACTCCTCCTCGTAGCGGACCGCGGTGAAGACCGCGGCGTCCAGCCGCCGTCGCACCTCCGCCTCCTCCAGGCCCGCGTTGGGGCCGCGATGGCACACGAGGATCTCGTTCAACTCGGGCAGTGCGCGGAGTTTCATCTCCCGCGCGCGCCCCAGCAACTCCGTCAGATCCGCGCCGTCGCCGCTGGCCGCCTCCTTGATCCGTTCGACCAGCGCCATGTATTCCTGCTCGCGTGCGATGAAGGCGGGGAGCCGGGCGAGGGTGGCATCGAAGTCGAGCTGCTTCACTTCGCGCCGTACCAGCGCGAGCTTCGCCGCGGCGGCGGCATCCTTCGCCTTCTGCTCCTCGGTGGGCTCGTCGCGCCCGAAGGCCAGCCCCGCCGCGAGGCAGCCCGCGGCGAGGAGGAGGCGCGCGCAGCGTTTCCCGTTGGTTCCCACGCCGCCCCATTAGAACGCCCGCCCGCAGGGCGGTGTGTCAAATCGCGATTTGGTAGCCTTTCGTCATGGGCATCGTCTACGAGGAGGCAACCGCGCCGGAAGCGGTTCTGCCGCAGAAGGCCCGCGAGCGGTGGCGGGCGGCGGCGGCGCGCGCGGCCTCCTCCCTGCCCTCCGCCGCCTTCTGCGCGGAGCTGGACAGGACGCCCCCGCCCACCTCCCGCGCTTCCGCCGACCGCGTCGTGGTCCAGGGGGTCGGCGGTTCCGCATTGGGCGCGCGCGCCATACACGAAGCGCGCGCCGACCCGCAGGCGCTCCCCATGACCGTGGTGGACAACATCGATCCCGCGGTGCTCGAGGCGGCTTGGCGGGGCGGCTCGCCCGCGCGCACCGCCTGGGTCGTCGTCTCCAAGTCGGGCACGACCACCGAGACGCTGGCGCAGTGGGCGGTGGTGCGCAAGCGCCTGCGGGATCTGCGAGCGTCGCCCCCGATTCAGGTCGTCACCGGCGAGGCCGGGCCGTTGCGCGACTGGGCCCGGGCGGACAAGCTCCCCCTGCACCTCGTGCCCGAGGCGGTGGGGGGGCGCTTCAGCGTCTTCACCCCCGCAGCCACCGTGCCCCTGGCACTGGCGGGCCACGACGTGGCCGCGATGCTGGCTGGCGCGCGCGCCGCCCGCGCGAACGCGTCGGCGGGCGGCGTGGCCGGGCGCCTCGCCGCACTGCTGGTGGGCGCCTATGAGCACGGCCGCACCGTGGTCACCTTCTGGTCCTACGCCGCGCGGCTGCAGACCGTGGGCGCCTGGTTTCGCCAGCTCTGGGCGGAGAGCCTCGGGAAGCGGCGGCCCGACGGCACCCGCGTCGGACAGACGCCGGTGGAGTGCGTCGGTTCCACCGACCAGCACAGCATCCAGCAGTTGATGGTGGAGGGGCCGCGCGACAAGGCGGTGCTGGTGGTCGCCGGGCCCGGCGGGGAGGAGACCGCCTGCCCCGCGGACGCGCCGGGGCCGGCGGCGGGGCACACGCTCCACGCCGTCCTCGAGGCGATGCGCCGCGCCACCACTGCGGAGATGGTGCGGGCGGGCTGCCCCGCCGCCACGATTCGGCTCGATGCCTGGGACTGCGCCAGCCTCGGCGCCCTCCTGATGACCTTCTTGTGCGCGACGGTCGTGGCCGGGCGGCTCTTGGAGGTGGATCCGTTCGGCCAGCCGGGGGTCGAGGCGGCCAAGGCGGCGACCAAGCTCCTGCTGAGCGCCACCGGCGGGACGGCGGCGACGGAGATCGCGGCGCTCCTCGGCGAGGGGCGGGGGCTGCGCTGCCCTTGACGCCTCGGTGACACCGTCCCCGTCGTATGGATGTGAGGACTTCCGTCGCACGTGGCCCGGGCCGGGCCCTCGATCCTTCAGGCCGGTCGGGAGGACATGAACCGGGCGAGGCGCGCGCGCGCGGAAGGCGAAATGTCCTCGAAGAAGATCGCCGTCTCGTAGGGGAGCTTCTGCTTGCCCCGCACCTCCGCGCAGCGGACCACCACGCCGGTGATGGAGAGCGGAAGGCTCTTGCCCGGTTCGGGAGAGTCGGGAAGCTCCAGGGCGATCTGGACGCGGTTCAGGAGGGGGAGGGGCTCGGGGGCGTGGAACCGGATCCCCGAGCTGCTCATGTCCAGGATCATGGACTCGACGGTCCGGTCCTTGAAGGTCAGCCGGAGGGGCAGTTCGACCCGGACCCTCGCATGCTTACGTCGTTCGGCGGCGCGCATCGTTACCCGTAACCGGGCGGGATTCTATGGGTGGCCTGGTGTAGAGTCAAACCTACGGAGAAAGAGCATGGCCAACTACAACAAGGTGTTCCTCATGGGGAACCTCACGCGCGATCCCGAGCTGCGCTACACGCAGGGCGGGTCGGCGCTGGTCAAGTTCGGGCTGGCGGTCAATCGCAAGTACCGGAACAAGAACACGCAGGAGATGATCGAGGAGACCTGCTTCGTGGACATCGAAGGCTGGGGCGCCCAGGCGGAAACGTTCAGCCGGTACATGCGCAAGGGCAGGCCCGTCTTCGTGGAGGGGCGCCTCCGCCTCGACTCCTGGGAGAGCAAGGAGGGACAGAAGCGCAACCGCTTGGTCGTGGTGATGGAAGCGTTTCAGTTCCTCGCTGCGGGTCCTGGAGGGTCGCGCGAGGAGGGGGGCGGGGGCCGAGGCGGGAAGGCGCCGGCTCAAGAGTCGTCCGAGGCGCCCGGCGAGGTGGCCGACGCCCCGGCGGGCGGCTCCCAGCCGGAAGACTACGACTTCGACGACATCCCGTTCTAGCCCGTGGCCCGATCACCCAAGCCGCCCGCGCGTCCGCGCGCCCCGCGGGGTGCGAGCATCCATCCTTCGGCGGTGGTCGACCCCGGGGCGCGCATCGGCGCCGGGACGCGGGTCTGGCACTTCTGCCACGTGATGACGGGGGCACGCATCGGCCCGCGCTGCGTCCTGGGCCAGAACGTATTCGTCGGGCGGGGGGTCGTGGTCGGGCAGGGGAGCAAGATCCAGAACAACGTCTCCCTCTACGAGGGTGTTTCCCTGGGGCGTCGCTGCTTCGTCGGCCCCTCCGTCGTCTTCACCAACGTCTCGACGCCGCGCGCGGAGGTGGACCGCCGGGGCTCCTTCGAGCCGACCCGCGTCCGGGACGGGGCGACCCTGGGCGCCAATTCCACGATCCTCTGCGGCACGACCATCGGGAGCTACGCCTTGGTGGGGGCCGGCGCCGTGGTCACCCGCGACGTGCCCGACCACCGGGTCGTGGTGGGCGTCCCCGCCCGGATCCGCGGGTGGGCCTGCGCCTGCGGCAAGCCGCTCCCGGCCAGCCTGGCCTGCCGCTCCTGCGGCCGGCGCTACAGGGAGGCGAGGGGCCGCCTTTCGGCCCTCCGCTCCCCGAAGGCGGGGGCGTGACGCCCCTCCTGCTCGCCGTGGCGGCGGCGTTCGGGGCCATCGTGGGCTCGTTCCTGAACGTGGTGATCTACCGGCTGCCCCGCGGGGAGGGGGTGGGTGCGGGCCGATCGAAGTGCCCGGCCTGCCGCCGCGTGATTCCCTGGCACGACAACATCCCCGTCGTCTCCTGGCTCCTCCTGCGGGCGCGGTGCCGCGCCTGCGGGGGGCCGATCTCATTCCGCTATCCCCTCGTGGAGGCGATGACGGCGGCGGTCTTCCTGCTGACCGCCCTGCGCGTCGAGGCGCTCGGGTGGGATCCCCCGCTCCTGGCGTTCCTCGTCTGCTCGGCGTTCGCCTCCGTCGTCCTCGCCGCATCGTTCATCGACCTCGATCACAAGATCCTTCCCGACAAGCTGACCCTGCGGGCGGGCCCCGCCGTGGCCCTCGTCGGGGCGGTGGGGGTGCCGGCGATCCATGGCCAATCGTTTTGGGGGATCGACCTCTCCACGGGCATGAAGCCGGGGCTTGCCTCCCTCCTCGTCGGTCTCGCCGGAGCGCTCGTGGGGGGCGGGGTGATTCTCCTCATCCGCCAGCTGGGAAGCTGGATGATGCGGAAGGAGGCGATGGGGCTGGGGGACGTGAAATTCATGGCCATGTGCGGCCTCCTCCTGGGGCCGGGTCCGGTCCTGCTCGCCATCTGGGGAGCGATCCTGCTGGCCGCGCTGCTCGGGGCGGGAATCTGGATCGTGACCCGGAACCGCGAGATCCCGTTCGGTCCCTTTCTTGGCCTGGGCGCCCTGGCGGTCCTCTACTTCGGACCCTCCCTCGGACGCTTCCTCCTCGTGGACCTGCCGTCCCGCCTCCGGGGAGGGTGAACTCCCGATTCCACAACCCTTGGGGTGACAATCGCTGCTTACGCCCGACATCTAGTTGACCGGGGAAGGCTCGGGGGGCACAATACTCCGCGGTTCGGGCGCTTCGTCCGGGCCAATGGTCACGGCGGAAGCACGCACAGGAGAGCGGCGATGCAGGCAAGACTACGGATGGTTCTGGTTTGCGGATTCGGGGCGTTCCTTGCCACAACCGGGGGATGCCGTTCGACGACGAAGGACCGGATGCGCGTTCTCGAAGCGGAGCGGGCGGAGCTCGCCCGTGAGAACGACCGTCTGCGCGGGGCCGTGGGCGACGAGCGCTCGCAGCGCCTCGCCGCGGAAGCGCGCGCGGAGGCGAAGGAGGCCGAACTGCGCGCCGCGATGGCGACCACGCGCTCGAGCGACCCCGCCGTTGCGGGAGGCTCCACCGACGACTTCGCCAGCCGGCTCCGCAGGGACGGGATCGACGCGACGCGACGCGACGATGGCTCCACGGCGGTGACGCTCGCCTCCGACGTCACCTTCCCGAGCGGCAAGGCGGATCTCAACCCTCTCGCGGAGAAGGTCCTGCGACGGGTGGCTTCGGAGATCCTCTCGACGCGCAACATCCTCGCGCTGCGCGTCGAGGGTCACACCGACTCGGACCCGATCCGCAAGTCGGGCTGGCCCTCCAACCGTGAGCTCTCGCAGGCGCGCGCCGAGTCCGTGCGGAAATACCTCGTCGCGCAGGGCGTCCCGGAGAGCCTTCTCACCACCCTTGGTCATGGCGAGTCGCAGCCGCTCGTGACCAACGACAGCAAGGCCAACAAGGCCAAGAACCGGCGGGTCGAGATCATCCTCGTTCCCGCCGCCAGTCGGTAGACCTCCTGGACGGCCGTCCCCCCGGCGGGGGGGCTCGATTCGACCACGGCCGCGCCCACCCCACCGGGGCGGGCGCGGCCGTGTCCATTTTTTCGTGCTCCCCCCGCCCCCCCTCCGTCTCAACCCGGCCCGCCCCTCGCGCCGATAGGGACTTCGGCTCGGACCCAGCCCGTTTCGGGCGGGGACGACCGAGGACGGAGTGCGCCGATGGTCAGCATTGAAGAACTGCTCCAGATCCTGGTTCAGCGCAAGGGCTCGGACCTGCATGTGACGGCGGGCTCGCCGCCCAAGGTGCGCATCGACGGCGCGCTCGTCTCCACCGAGCACGACATGCTCACGCCGGACGCGACGAAGAAGATCGTCTATTCGGTGCTCACCGCCGAGCAGATCGCGAAATTCGAGAAGGAACTGGAGCTGGATCTCTCCTTCGGCGTCGAGGGTCTCGGGCGGTTCCGGACCAACGTCTTCCAGCAGCGCGGGGCCGTGGGCGGCGTTTTCCGCATCATTCCCTACACCATCCAGGGATTCGGGGAACTGGGCCTGCCCGGCGACGTCTCCGAGGCCATTTGCGCGCTCCCCAAGGGGCTCGTGATCGTCGCGGGTTCCACCGGCTCGGGCAAGTCGACCACCCTGGCCGCCATGATCGATTTCATCAACCAGCACCGCTGCGAACACGTCGTGACCATCGAGGACCCCATCGAGTACCTCCACCGGAACAAGAACTGCCTCTTCAACCAGCGCGAGGTCGGTTCGGACACGCGCAGTTTCGCCAATGCGCTGCGTTCGGTGCTGCGCGAAGACCCCGACGTCGTGCTGATCGGCGAGATGCGTGACCTCGAGACCATCGAGTTGGCGCTCACGCTCTCCGAAACGGGCCACCTGACGTTCGCCACGCTGCACACCTCGGACACCGTGCAATCCATCAACCGCATCGTGGACGTGTTCCCGAGCCACCAGCAGCAGCAGGTGCGGACGCAGCTCAGCTTCGTGCTGCAGGCGGTCTTCTGCCAGCAGCTCGTTCCGCGGTCCAACGGCCGCGGACGCGTGCTCGCCTGCGAGGTCATGATCGGGAATCCCGCCATCCGGGCGCTGATCCGGGACAACAAGGCGCACCAGATCTATTCGCTCATCCAGACCGGCGGCAAGTTCGGGATGAAGACGATGAACCAGGCGCTGTTCGAGCTCTACCAGGCGGGCCACATCACCTTCGACGAGGCGATGGGGCACACGACCGATCCCGAGGATCTCAAGCGGGTCTTCCAGCGCTATCCGGGGGCGGCGCCGGCGGCGGGCGCCGCGTCGCCGGTGCCCGTCGTGAGGAAGGGCGGGCCGCCGGCCTCGGCGCGCCACGGAGGGTAGGCGCCGGGGGGATTCGGCGCGGAGAGGACGCAAGCATGAGTTCGAGGCTGTTCGACAAGCGCGTGGCCCGGGTCTTGGAGCAGGCGGAGGTCTTGCCCCCGGAGGAGATCGCGCAGTACGTCGCCCGGGCGGAGGAGGAGCGCTGCTCCCTCACGAGCATCCTGGTCAAGAAGGGGAACATCGAGGAGAACCAGCTGCTGGGGCTCCTGGCCTCGCGCCTCAAGGTCACCCCGATCAATCTCCACGACTGCCAACTCGATCCCGGGATCGTGCGCAGCATCCCCCAGGAGACCGCGGCGACGCACCACGTCCTTCCGATCTCGCGCCTCGCGAACATCCTCACCCTCGCGGTCGCAAGCCCCTTCGATGTCGTGACCCTCGACCACCTGCGCAATACGACGGGTTGCGAACTCCGCCTGGTCCTCTCCCTCGAGGATAGCATCACCAAGGCGCTCAATCGGGTCTACAACCCGGGGGCGGCCGAGCTCGAGGCGGTGATGGGGGAGATGGGCGATCCTGAGATGGAGTTGACCGCGACCGACGTGGACGTGACCGACCTGAACCTCGAGTCGATCTCGGGCGACCAGGAGGAGTCCCCCGTCGTGAAGTTCGTGAACCTGGTCATCTACCAGGCGATCAAGGACCGCGCCTCCGACATCCACATCGAGCCCTTCGACAAGGTGGTCCGCGTACGGTTCCGCGGGGACGGCATCTGCAGCGAGGCGCACAAGCCGCCGAAAGCGCTCCTCAACTCGATCGTCTCGCGCATCAAGATCATGGCGTCCCTCGACATCGCGGAGAGGCGGCGGCCCCAGGACGGCAAGTTCCAGATCCGTCTCGACGGGCGGCAGGTGGACTTCCGCGTCTCCGTGCTGCCCACGGTGCACGGCGAGAAGGTCGTCATGCGCATTCTGGACGGCGGCAATCTCGCCCTTTCGCTCGACACCCTCGGGTTCGAGGAAAAGGCGCTGACCGACTTCCGCACGGGGATCGCGGCGGACTACGGCATGATCCTCGTGACCGGCCCGACGGGCTCGGGCAAGTCGACGACGCTCTACAGCGCCGTGAAGGAGATCCTGAGCGACGAACTCAACTTCGTCACCGTCGAGGACCCGGTCGAGTACCAGGTATTCGGCGTCAACCAGGTGCAGGTGAGCGAGAAGCGGGGCCTCACCTTCTCCGGCGCGCTCCGCTCGATCCTCCGCCAGGACCCCGACGTCATCATGATCGGCGAGATCCGCGACACGGAGACGATCGAGATCGCCATCAAGGCGGCCTTGACGGGACATCTCGTTCTCTCGACCCTCCACACCAACGACGCCGCCTCCACGATCTCGCGCATGGTGGACATGGGGGTGGACCCCTTCATGGTGGCTTCGTCCACCCTGATGGTCTCCGCGCAGCGCCTGAGCCGGCGCCTCTGCAAGTACTGCAAGGCGGGGGTGGAGGCCCCGAAGGAGCGTCTCCTCGCCATCGGGATGACCGCGGAGGAGGCGGAGACGGCCCAGCTGTTCCGGCCGGTGGGATGCGCGCGCTGCAGGATGGGCTATGCCGGGCGCTTTGCGCTCCTGGAGACGATGCCTCTCAACGAGGATCTGCGCCGCATGATCATCGAGGGGAAGTCGGCGATGGACATCAAGAACCGCGCCATCCGGGAGCACGGGATGATCTCCCTCCGCCGCTGCGGCCTCAGGAACGCCCTGCGGGGCCACACCTCCATCGAGGAGGTTCTGCGCACGACAATGCCCGACGACGTCGCCGCGGCGGTTCGGGCCGCCCATCTCAAGGCCGAGATCGTGGACTGACGATAGAAGCGGCGTCCAGGGAGGAAAGCGATGCCTTCGTTCAAATACACGGCGCGGGGCCCCGACGGGAAGACCGTCACGGGTCTGCTGACGAGCAAGACCCAGGCGGACGCGCTCGGCGACCTGCGCAAGCGCAACCTCATCGCCCTCGACGTCCGCGAGTCGAGCGCCGGGGGCGCGACCAAGAAGGGCCTCCGGGGCCTGATCAAGGCGCGCCCGAGCTGCCGCCGCGACCAACTCGTGCTCTTCACGCGCCAGCTCTCCACGATGATCTCGGCCGGTGTCCCGCTGCTCGAGTCCCTCGAGGTGCTCCATGAGCAGGCGGACACGGCCGGCTTCCGGCTCGTCCTGGACAGCGTGATCGAGTCCGTCCGCGGAGGCACCGACCTGTCCACGGCGCTGGAGAAGTTCGGCCGCGTCTTCCCCAACATCTACGTCTCGATGGTGCGCGCCGGCGAGGTCTCAGGTCAGCTGGACGACATTCTCGTGCGCTTGGCCGAGTACATGGAAGCGTCCCAGAAGCTCAAGCGCGAGATCCGCGCCGCGATGACCTACCCGGTGGTGAGCCTGGTCCTCGTGGTCGGCATCACCATGTTCCTCATGGTGGGAATCGTCCCGAAGTTCAAGGAGATCTTCGACTCCCTCGAAATCGATCTCCCCGGACTGACGCGGTCGGTGCTGGCCATCAGCCTGGGGATCAAGAACCACGTGCTCGAGTCGGTGGTCGGGTTCATCGGCCTGATCGTGCTCGTGATGATCTGGAAGCGCAGCCGGTCCGGCCGCAAGCAGTGCGACTGGATCATCCTGCACCTCCCCGTCTTCGGGCCGCTCTTCCGGAAGGTCGCGCTCTCCCGGTTCTCGCGCACGTTCGCGACGCTCATCAAGTCGGGCGTCCCGATCCTGGGCGCCCTCGAGATCGTCGCCGAGACCGCGGGCAACAGCGTCATCAGCGACGTGGTCGAGAACGCCAAGGAAAACGTGCGGCAGGGTCATACCCTTGCGGAGCCGCTCATGGAGAGCAAGGTCTTTCCGCCCATGGTCACGCGCATGGTGCAGATCGGCGAGAAGTCGGGCTCCCTCGAGCAGCTGCTCGAGAAGATCGCGGACTTCTACGACGATCAGGTGAGCGCCTCGGTGAAGACCCTCACCTCCCTCATCGAGCCCATCATGATCGGGATCATGGGCTTCATGGTGGGCGGCATCGTCCTCTCGGTCTTCCTCCCCATCTTCGAGCTGCAGAAGCAGCTGGGCAAGAGGTCGTGAAGCCGCGGGCGAAGCGTCGCCTCTGGCTTTACGGCGCAGGCGTCGCGCTCGGCGCCGCGCTGCTCTTCGCGGGGTTCGGGATCACCGTTCCCCCCGATCCGGGCACGCGTCTCGCGGGCGCGTCGCTCCTGGCGCAGATGGGGGACACTACCCGCGCCCTGCAGTTGTGCGACCAGACGATCCGGGAGCACCCCAAGTGCGCGGAGGCGTATCTGTATCGCGCGAGCATCCTCGCGATGGCCGGACGCAACGTCGAGGCGCTCGAAGCCTACGATCGCACCCTCGCCCTCCTGACGGACGAAACGATCGTGCGCGACGTGGTCTCGGACCGCGCCAGCGTGCTGCTGGCGCTTGGACGCGAGGGGGAGTTCCGTGCCCAGCGGGAGTGGCTCGCGTCCACCGCCGTCGACTACCGCGTCCACCTCCTCGACGGTCTGGCGGCGCAGTCGGCCGGGGACTGGGCCGGCGCCGCGGGCGCCTATCGCCGGGCGATGGAGGCGGCTCCCGACGAGGCGCGGATCGCGGTACGGCTCTGGGAAGCGGAGATGGGCCGGGGCGAGGCGGCGTTCGGCGCGGCGAGGTGGGACGAGGCAAAGGCGGCCTTCGACGCCGCCCGTGCGGCGGTGCCGGCGGAGCCCCGGGCCCATCTGCGCGCCGCCGAGGCGCGGCTCGCCCTGCGCGACTCGATGGGGGCCATCGAGGTCTTGCGCGACGTCGCGCGCAGCACCCCGGGCATCGCCGCGCTTGTCTTCCGCGCCGCCACGATGGAGATGGAGGGGGGGCGCGGCACGCGCGCCTTCTGGGCCCTGCAGGCCGCCCTGCAGGCCGACCCGGAGGGCACCCGGGTCCTCCTCGCCGCGGAGCCTTCGTGGCGTCGGTGCGGCGGCGATCCGCGCGTCCTGGAGGCGCTGTCTCAAGAGGAGACACCTGCCGAGGAGGGTTTGACCGGCCGGCAGTGAGCGATAGATTTCGATCGGGCCGGCGTGCGCGCGCGTTGCGCGCCAGCGCCGGCCTATCCCCGAGGTTTCTGAACGCAAGGATTCCTGGCAAACGGGTTGGTTTAGGTAACGGTTTACTTGGAAAAGGAGCAATGAAGGACATGCGGAAGTCGGAAAGCGGTTTTACGCTCATCGAGCTGATGATCGTGATCGCGATTATCGCCATCATCGCGGCGATTGCGATCCCGAATCTGCTCTCGGCGCGTCTCAACAGCAACGAGACGGCCGGCATCGCGACCTTGCGGAACATCATCTCCGCACAGGCGCAGTTCCAGACCACGGCCCGCGCTGACGAGAACAACAACGGCGTCGGCGAGTACGGGTCGTTCGGCGAGATGTCGGGCGCGGTCGGCGTGCGCGGCGGCTCGGTCCTCAATCCCCCGGTGCTCTCCACGGCGTTCCGTACCGTGGCGGCGAGCCGGGTGACGCGGAGCGGGTACAACTACCAGATCTTCCTGCCGGATGCGGCGGGCGCGGGTATCGCCGAAGACGCCACCGGCGGCTATCCGTCCGGAGCTGTCGATGCCGACCTCTCCGAGACGACCTGGTGCGCCTATGCGTGGCCCGTCAGCTACGGGAACACGGGCAACCGGACCTTCTTCGTGAATCAGGGCGGCGACATCGTCGCCACCCAGGATTCGACGTACACCGGTACCACCGCCCCCGCCTTCGAGGCGGCGTTCCGCGGTGCTGGCAGCACGATCACCGGTCAGGTCGCCACGGGCATGACCGGCCGGGACACGAACTTCTGGAAGCAGGCCGGCTAAGGCGGGTCTGGCAATCGGAACGCGATTGCAACCGGGGGGGCCCACACGGGTCCCCCCGGATCTATTGTGGGGGGGGCGGGGGGCTCAAGTCGCGGCGCGCGCGGAGCCGAGAGAAACCCTGAGGATCGGCATGGGATACGCGAGGCGAGGCGGCAGCGGATTCACGCTCATCGAGCTGATGATCGTGATCGCGATCGTGGCCGTCGTGGCGGCGATCGCCCTGCCGAACCTGCTCTCTGCGCGCCTGAGCGCCAACGAGACGACGGCGATCGCCACGATGCGCACGCTCCTCTCGTCCCAGGCGACCTTCCAGAAGTCGGGGGCCGCCGACGTGGATCGGGACGGCCTGGGCGAGTACGGCACGCTTGCCGAGATGGCCGGCGCGGTGGGGGTGCGGGGCGGAGCGCCCGTGAGCACGGCGACGCTCTCGGGCAGCTTCTCGAGCATCAACGCGCAGGGGCAGGCGACCCGACACGGCTATCAGTACCGCCTCTTCCTCCCCGATTCCGCGGGGGACGGCTTGGGTGAGGTCTCGGGCGGGGGCCCGCCTCCCGGGATCGACCCCGATCTCGCCGAAACCACCTGGTGCGCCTACGCCTGGCCCTCCCAGTTCGAGGTGAGCGGCATGCGGACCTTTTTCGTGAGCCAGTCGGGGGAGATCCTCGCCGCCGAGCAGGCGGCCTACACCGGCCCCCTCGCGGTCCTCGAGCCCGGGGCGGCCCTCCGCGCAGGCGGCAGCCTGGCCTCCATCACCGGGCCTCTGGCGACGGGTGCGACCGGCCGCGACGGCAACTTCTGGAAAGCGGTCCAGTAGGGACTGTCCAGATTCCTCAACTTTCCCGGCCTGGCCGTCGATAGGGATCGCGGAGCGCGACGGGGCGACCCCCCGTTGTTTCGAATGGTCAGGAAAGTCAGCATCATCCTGCCCGCCCTCAACGAGGCGGGCCCGTTGGCTCGCGTCCTCGAGGAGCTGGGCGGCCTCGCCCGGTCCCGCGAGGGCAAAGAGCTGTTCGAAATCGTCGTCGTGGACGACGGCTCGACGGACGGCACGGCTCAGGTCGCGGAAGCCGCGGGCGCACGCGTGGTCCGCCACCCCTACAACATCGGGAACGGCGCCGCCGTGAAGGCGGGCATCCGCGCCGCCGGCGGCGATGTCGTCGTGCTCATGGACGCCGACGGCCAGCACAGGCCGGAGGAGGTCCTCGCGCTTCTCGCGGCGCTCGAACACCACGCGATGGCCGTCGGTGCGCGCAAGGGGGGCGACCACGCGAGCCTCGGTCGCCGCCTCGCCAACGCGCTCTACAACCGCCTCGCCGGCTACGTGACCGGCCGGAAGATCCCCGACCTCACCTCCGGCTTCCGCGCCATCCGCGCCGAGGTGGCGCGCCGGTTCGTCTACCTCCTCCCCAACACCTTCAGCTACCCCACCACCCTCACGCTGGCCTGCTTCAAGACGGGTCTGCCGGTGGCCTACGTCCCGATCGCGGCGCGCAAGCGCGAGGGCAGGAGCAAGATACGCCTCCTCAAGGACGGCTCGCGGTTTTTCCTCATCATCTTGAAGATCGCGACCTTCTTCAGCCCCTTCCGCGTCTTCTTCCCGCTCTCCCTGCTCTCCGCCCTCTCGGGCCTCGGCTACTACGCCTACACCTACCTGACCGAGCGCCGCTTCACCAACATGGCCGCCCTGCTCCTGATGCAGTCCGTCATCCTGTTCGCCCTTGCGCTCATCAGCGAGCAGATCGCGCAGCTTCGCTTCGACCGGAGCGAGCGGCAGGAGAACCCGTGAGGGTCCTCTACTTCGGCACTTACAGCGTGGGGCCCGGCTACCCGCGGAACACCGTGCTGATCGAGTCCCTGAGGGCGGCGGGGGTGGAGGTGCAGGAGTGCCGCGCGCCGCTGTTCCGCGGAGCCGCGGACAAGGTCGCGACCGCCTCCACGCTGCGCGGCGCCCTCTCCGCGGCGGCGCGCTGGCTCGGCGCGTGGGCCTCGCTGGCCGCTCGCTGGGCCTTCGCGGGCCCGCGCGACGTGGTGGTCGTGGGCTACACCGGGCACCTCGACCTCTTCCTGGCCCGCGCGCTCTCCCTGCTCTGGCGCCGCCCCATCGTGCTCGATGCCTTCCTGTCGCTCCACGACACGGTGGTGGGGGACAGGAAGCTCCTCGCGCACGACTCCCTCGTCGCCCGGGGGCTCTTCGCCTTCGAGCGCACGGCGCTCGCCTGCGCCGATCTGATCCTGACCGACACCGACGCCAGCGCCGAGTTCCTGGCGAGGACGTTCGATCTGCCCCGCCGTCGCTTCGTCGCGCTGCCGGTCGGCTCGATGGTGCGCGCCCCCGCGCGCGCCCGGGTGCCGGTAGGCGTCGGGGGGGGGGCGGGGGGGGGAGCGGATGTTCACGGCGCTCTTCGTCGGTTCCTTCGTCCCGCTCCAGGGCGTCCCCTACCTGCTCGACGCCGCGCAGCTCGCCCCGGACCTGCGTTTCGTGATCGTGGGCGACGGCCCCGACGGCGCGCGCGTCGAGGAGGAGGTGGCGCGCCGCGGGATGCCCAACGTCTCCCTCCAACGGCGATTCTTCGCCCAGGAGGAGCTCGCCTCGCTTTACGCCGAGGCGGACGCGGTGCTGGGGGTGTTCGGCACCTCCGCCAAGACCGCGCGCGTCATCCCGTGCAAGGTCTACGACGGGCTCTGCGCCGGGCTCCCCGTGGTGACGGGGGACAGCCGCGCCGCCCGGGAGCTCCTGACCGACGGCCGCGATGCCCTCCTGGTGGACCGTGGCGACCCGCGCTCCCTCGTGCGAGCCCTCCGGCGGCTCGCCGGCGAGCCCGCCCTGGGGGAGCGCCTGCGCGAGGGGGCGCTGCGCCTGGCGCGCACGCGTCTCTCCCGCGAGGCCATCGGATTGAGGCTCCAATCGGCCCTCGCGGCCGTGGTGCGCGCGTGAGGATCGCCATCAACGGGCTCGCCTGCACGCCGACCATGACCGGGATCGGCCGGATGACGGTGCACTCGACCCGGGCGATGGCCCGCCTCGCGCCGCAGGACGAGTTCCTCCTCTACCTTCCGCGCAACGCGCCCGAAGGCCTCGCGGGGGGGCTGGAGAATCTCGTCGAGGTCCGCACGTCGGCGACGCTCGCCGCGCCGCTTCGGAGCGTCCTCTTCGAGGAGTTCGAGCTGCCGCGCCGCGTGCGCGGCATGCGCGTGGATCTCTATTACGCGCCGAGCTACCTCCTCCCCGCCTTTCCAGGAGCGCGGGCCGAGGTGATCTGCGTCCATGATCTCGCCTGGCGCCTCTTCCCCTCGAGCAAGAGCGCGCTCTTCCGCGGCTACATGAACGCCCGGCTGCCCGCCGCCCTGCGCCGCGCGGCGCGCATCGTCGCCGTTTCGAAGGCGACCGCGGACGACTTGACGCTCTTTTTCCCCGAGGTGGACCGCGCCAGGGTGCGGGTGGTCCACAACGGCGTGGATCTCGCGGTGTTCCATCCGCCCGCACGGCCACGCCCGGCGCCGCGGCCGGAGTTGGACGCGGAACCCTACATCGCGGTGGTCGGCAACTACGACCCGCGCAAGAACATCGAGACGCTCCTGGGCGCCTTTCCGATCTTCCGCGCGAGGCTGCGGCCGCACCGCCTCGTCCTGGTCGGGCCCGGCCGTCCGCCCGCCGACCGCCCGCGGGCGGTGGAGGTGGTCGGCTACCTCGGGGAGAGAGACCTGGCGGAGCTCTACCGCCGCGCCGACATCGTCGTGCAGCCCTCCCTCTACGAGGGGTTCGGCCTCCCCATCCTCGAGGCGATGGCCTGCGGCACTCCGGTGGCCTGCGCCGACATCCGCGTGTTCCGGGAAGTGGCGGGCGACTGCGCCGAGTACTTCGACGCCCGGAACGCCCTCGCCATCGCCGACGCGCTGGAGGCCTTGGCGGGCGACGACGCGGCGCGCGGCGACCTGGCCTCCCGAGGGCTGGCGCGGGCGCGCGAGTTCACCTGGGAAGCCTCGGCGCAGCGGATGCTCGCCGCGTTCCGGGAGGCCGCGGGATGATCCGCGTGGCGCTGCACGCCGTGGCGGGCCCCCGCGGGGGCCCCCGCACCTACGCCGTCGCCCTCGCCCGGGCGCTGGCGCGGCGGCGCGAACTGGATCTCGTCGTCCTCACCGACCGGCCGGAGGTGTTCCAAGAAATCCCCTGCGTGCGGCTGAAGGGTCCGCGCCCCTTTGTCGACCAGTTCGTGGTGCCGCGCCTGCTCCAACGCCTGGTGCCCGACGTCTACCACAACACGAAGAACGCCCTGCCGCTCTTCGCGCCGCGCCGCAGCGTCGTGACCGTCCACGACCTCGCCTGCTGGCACTTCCCCGAGACCTTCTCGCTCCCCGCGCGCCTCTACCTGCGCGCCCACACCCGCCACGCGGTCCGGCGCGCGACCCGCGTGATCGCGGTCTCGGACCACGCCCGCCGGGACCTGGTGGCGACCCTCGGCGCGCCGGAGCAGAAGCTCCGCGTCATCCATCACGGCGTGGACGAAGCCTTCCGCGCCCCCGCCCCCCTTCCGCGCCTCGATCTCCCGGGGCCCTACGTGCTCTCGGTGGGGACGATCCAGGCGCGCAAGAACCTCGAGGTGCTCGTGCGCGCCGTCGCCCTGCTGCGGCGCCGCGACGGGATCGAGGTGACGCTGGCCATCGCAGGCCGGCGCGGCTGGAAGACGCGGGCGTTCGACGAGGCCTGCCGCGACACGCCGGTGCGGCTCCTGGGCGCGGTGCCCGACGAGGCGCTTCCGGCGCTCTACGCCGGCGCCGCGGCTTTCGTGCAGCCCTCTTCCTACGAGGGGTTCGGGCTCACCGCGGCCGAAGCGATGGCGAGCGGCGCCCCGGTGGTGGCGGCCGACGCGGGCAGCCTTCCGGAGGTGGTGGGGGATGCGGCGCTCCTGGTCCCGCCGCGGAACGCGGAGGCGCTCGCCGCCGCGCTGAAACAGCTGTTGGATCGCGACGGTCCGGCCCGCGCCCTGCGCGAGGCGGGGCGCGCGCGCGCTCGCCGCTTCACCTGGGAAGCCTCGGCGGCGGCGCACGCGGCGGTCTACGCGGAGGCGGCGTCGTGTTGAGGCGCTGGTTCGCCGCCGAAATCGGGCGTGCGCCCACGCTCTATGCGTTGTTGCTGCTGGTGGCCGTGTCGTTTCTCGCCTATGCCAACAGCCTCGACGCCGGATTCCACTACGACGACGCGCACCACATCGTCGCCAACCCCTACCTGCGCGACGCGAAGTACGTCCCGCAGTTCTTCCACCGGCCCGACATGTTCAGCGCCATGCAGGGCCACGTCATGTACCGGCCGCTGCTGCTCGTAACCCTCGCCTGGAACTATCAATGGGGCGGCTACGACCCCCTGCACTGGCGCCTCACCTCCATCGCGCTCCACGCCTTGTGCACGGGTGGCGTCTTTCTGACCTTCCGGCTGCTTTCGGCGCAGTTGCAACCGCGCCGGGAGCGTGCCGCGAACGCAGGCGGGCTCGTAGCCGCCCTCTGTTTCTCCCTGCATCCGGTGTTCGCCGAAACGGTCGACTACGCCAGCGCACGCTCCTCGCTCCTGGCGGGCTGCCTCCTCGTCTGGGCGACCTATTGCCACCGGCGCGCCTGCACGGCGGCGCGCGGACTCCCGCGCCTCGGCTTCTGGAGTGCGAGTCTCGCGCTCTTTGCGGGCGCGCTCCTGAGCAAGGAGATCGCCGTCGTCTTCCCGGCGCTGCTCTTCTGGGCGGCGGTCCTGGAGAAGCGGCACCGGGCGGCCGTCCTCCCCTCGCTGCTGGTTCTCGCGCTCTACCTCGTGGTGCGGCGGCTCGTCCTCGGGACGGCGGTGCTCGACTTCGCGGCCCGGCAGGTCGGCCTCGCCGCCGCGGATCCCGGGAGCGGCGGCGCGCGCCCGATCCTCTGGAACCTCGCCACCCAGGTGCGGGTGGTGGCCGCCTACGTCGGCATGATCCTGCTGCCGGGCGATCTCTGCGCCGACCGGTTCGTGCGCGTCTCGCGCGGTTTCCTCGAGCCCGCCGTACTGTTCGGGGCGTCGGTGATCCTCGGGCTCCTGACGCTCGCCTGGCGCGCGCGCCGCTCGCATCCGCTCGTCAGTCTCGGGATCGTATGGTTCTTCGTCTCCCTCGCCCCCACCTCCTCGATCATCCCGCTCAACGTCGTGATGAACGAGCATCGGCTCTATCTGCCCGGCATCGGGGCCATGTTCGCCCTGGCGGGGGCGGTCCAACCGCTCTGGAGAAGCCGGGCGGGGGCCCTCGTCCCGATCGGCGCCGCGCTCTGCGTGCTGCTCGCCCTGCTCACCCTGCGTCGCAACGAGGATTGGCGCGACTCGCAGCGACTCTGGGAGTCCGCGGTGCGCGTCTCGCCGCAAAGCGCGGGGGCCTGGAACAGCCTCGGCGTGGAGCGCGGGGCTCGGGGCGATTTCGAGGGGGCTGCGGGGGCCTACGCCAAGGCGTTGGCGCTCGATCCCGACTCCTGGAACGCTTCCTTCAATCTCGGCACCCTCCATCTCCAGCGCGGGCGCGAGACCGGCGACTATGCCCTGCTGGAGCGCGCCGAGGAGTGGCTGGAGCTCTCCCTGAAACTCCGGCCGGACTCCACGCGTTCGCAGTGGTTCTTGGCGGAGACCTGGTGGGCCATGGGGCGGCGCGAGAACGCGAAGAGCGCCTTCGAGCGGCTTGCCGGCCTCTCCCCGCTGCTCTTCGAGATGAGCCGCTACCCCCTGGCCCGCATGGCGCTGGAGCGCGGCGACTCCGAAACGGCGGCGCGCCTCTACGACGAGGCGCTGCGCAGCGCCCGCGATCCCGTCTCCGCGCTGCTGGGTCTCGCCCGCGTCTCCCTGGTCGCCGGGCGCGAGGATCTGGCGCGACAGCAGGTGGATGCCGCGATGGCGGCGCGGCCGCACGACCCCGAGCCGCATCTCTTCCTCGCGCGCCTGCGGCCCGGCACGAGCGAGGCGGCGCGCCATCTCTTCGAGGCGGAGCGGCGCGGCTACCGCGCGACCGAAGCGGATCGCGCCGAGCTCTTGTTCCGGAGGAAGGCGTGAAGACGCTCTTTCTCGACCACGGCACGACGCTCGGAGGCGGCCAGGTGATGGCGGCGCGACTCCTCCCGCTCCTGCGCGACCGCGGATTCGACATCGACCTCCTGGCGGGCTGCGTGGAACTCGGGGGCGGGGCCATCCCGACCGGCTACCGCGGGTTGCGCCGCGCGATGCGCGGCTACGACCTGATCTATGCCAATACGCCGCGCACCGCGCTCGCCGCCGCCACCACCGGCATCCCCTTCGTCTGGCACAAGCACTCCGTCCCGCTCACCTGGGCCACGCGGCTGGCGGCGCGACGCGCTCGTGCCGTGATCGCCGTGAGCCGCGCCGCAGCGCCCGAGGGCCGCAACGTCCACGTCGTCCCCAACGGAGTGCCATC
Organism: Planctomycetaceae bacterium; assembly: GCA_052388375.1. Classification (GTDB taxonomy): domain Bacteria; phylum Planctomycetota; class PLA2; order PLA2; family PLA2; genus JBQTIG01. The sequence goes on from JBQTIG010000021.1 coordinate 47,759, forward strand.
CCTGCAGGCGCCTCCCGCCAGCGACCTGCCCCCGGGCCGCAAGATCCTCCTCCTCGGCCGGGTCCACCACGAGAAGGGCCACGACCTCGCGCTGGAGGCGCTCGACCTCATGCGGGAAACCGCCACCCTCGTCGTGGCGGGCCCCGGTGTCTGGCCGCACGCCCCGCGCGAGAAGGTGCGGATCCTGGGTCCCCGCAGCGACGTCGCCGCGCTCCTCGCGGCGTGCGACCTCCTCGTCCTGCCGTCCCGCGCGCCGGAGGCCTGCCCGCTCGCCGTGCTGGAGGCGCAGGCGGCCGGCCTCCCGGTCGTCGCCGCCGACGTGGGCGGCGTGGCCGAGATCGTCCAGGAGGGGGTCACGGCCTATCTCGTCCCACCCGAGGACCCCCGCCGCCTCGCCCTCGCCCTCGACCGGGCGCTCAACGCCGACCGCGCCGCCTGGGCCCGCCACGCCCGAGCCCACGCCAAGCGGTTCACGCTCGAGGGATGCGCGGATGCCATCGGCAGGATCCTGTCGGACTGCCTAGCGCCGGCGCGCCAGGGCGATCAGGTGCAGGCCCATCCCTAGCCTGCAACGCAATCGGTCGAACGTCCCGCCCAACCCGATCGCCGCCAACAGGCCGCGCACCTTCTTCGAGTTCCAGAAGAGGAGCGAGCCCCTCGACCCCGCCCCCGGGATGAGCGTCGTCGTATCCAACAGTTCGAAGCGCACGCGCAGGAGTCGCCGCAGCGCGCGGCGTGAGAGCCACTTCTCCACCGGTTGGAGGCCCCACGCCTCCAGCTCGCGACGCGTGCGCCGCGCCTGGACCCAGGCGTTGGGCGTGGTGAGCACGAGATACCCGCCCGGCTTCAGGCAGCGGGCAGCCACGTCGAGATAGCGCGGCTGGTCCTCGACGTGCTCGATCACCTCCTGGCTCACCACGAGATCGAACGCGGCCTCGGGCAGCGGATGTTGGAACAGATCGGCCGTCACGAACTCCACGGCGGGCCAGCGGGCGCGCGCCGCGGCGAGGTCGGAGAGGTCGACGCCGGTGGTGGGGCCGAGCTCGCAGAGCGCGCCGGCGAGCCAGCCGCGCCCGCAACCGAGATCGAGAATGCGCGGCGCGACGAGACCGGTGCGCGCGATCCGCTCGAAAATCGCGTCGGCGCGGAGCGCCTCGAATACGTTGGCGGAGTCCTCGCGGGCCCAGCGTTCGTCGTAGTAGGCCTTTTGGCCGGCGAGGTCCATGAGGGGTCAGACGCTGTCGAACAGCGCCGGCTGTCGATCGGGAGGGGGCGCGGGGGTCGGGCGCGCCTGGGCGCCGAGAAGGATGCGGCCGGGCCCGCGTTGCGCGATCCAGACGCAGTTGGCCGTCTGGGCCGGCGAGAGGCTGCCGTGGAGCGCCAGGCGGCTCGAGAAGCCCTGCAGGAGCGCCGCCGTCGGGTAGGCGATCTCGAGCATGCCGAGGAGCCGGACCAGGCGCGCTCCGGGAAACGACCGCCCGAGCGCCTCGCGCTGCCGCGCCGTCCAGGAGGCCTGGCGCGCGAGGGACTGCTCGAAATGGCCGCGCGGAGCCGCGAGGGCGCGCGCCTGCTCCACCGCCCACGCGCGTCGCTCCGCCTCCTCGCGCGCGCGCCGGCAGGGCGCGCACTCCCGCGGCAGCTTCGCCCCGCCGGAGCGCAGGGCCACGAGCCGTTCCCCTGCGGCGGCCAGGACCTGGTGCGACGCGAGCTCGAGGAACGGAAGGCGCCCGCGGGGAAGCCGGGCCGCCTTCTCGTCGGGCACCGCGTGGCGGTGGCGCACCTCGATGCCCAAGAGGATGCGCCCGTCGTCGTCCAGGAGCGCCACGTCGAGGCGCCAGCGCCGGCCGTCGAGCTCCAGCTCCCGCTCGAGCACGGCGCCCGCGACGGTCGGCTTGAGCGGACTCGACGCCGTGACTTCGCCGCAGGTCCCGCAGCAGGCTACGATGCGGGGCGCCTCGGCCTGGCCGGTTCGCCAGCGTGCCACGGCGGCGACGACGCAGAGCTTGGCCGCGACGTGCTCCGCCGATTCACCGGAGAGTCGGCAGGAGCCGTCCGGACGGAAGTGGGCGAAGTGGCGCACGATCTCATCGCCCTCCCGTACGATGACCCGCTCCGAGCAGTCGGGGCAGAAGAAACGGCCCCCGTCCGCGGCCTCGCCCGGCCGCAGCCACGCCCCTGCCGTGTCTTTGGCGAAGGGCACGAGCAACTCGCTCGGCACCGGGTCCCGGAGTTCCGCTTCCCGCACGCGGCCAGCGTAGCTCATGGCTGGGACGGGGCGGAGAGCGAGAGCGCCCTAGGGCCCGTCTGAATACTTCATCGTCGGCCCGAGCCCGAGCGAGCGGGCTGCTGGCGAGCCGCAAGTCCGAAGCCGTATTGACCCCAAATACGGCGATGGACGAGCGGCGAAGCCAGCGGCCCGCGCAGCCGGGCGAAGCCGGATGGAGTATTCAGACAGACCCTAGGCGCGGGCGAGCAGGCCCAGCGCCGCGCAGAGCAGACCGAGTGCAACTCCGGGAACGAGCGCACGGAGGTAGGCGGCGTGCCCTACGCCCGCGCGGCGCCGGGTGATCTCCTGCGCGACAACGGCGGCGAGGAGCGAGCGCCCCGCCAACGCGAGTGCGACGCCCACGATCCCGAACCGCGCGCCCGCGGCGACGATGCCCACGAGGGCGAGGAGATTCACGAGCGACCAGCGCAGCCGCAGGGAGGTGTCACTCTGCGCCAGCCAGACGAGGCCGGGATGCGAATTGAGCCCCGCACAGGCGGCGGCGAGGCAGAGGGCGCGCAGGGCAGGCACCGCCTCCTGCCACGGAGCGGGATAGAGCAGGCCGAGGAGCTGCGGAGCGAACGCGCCGAGGAGCGCCGCGAACGGGACGATCAGGAGCGCGTTGACCCGTGTGAGGGCGAGGTAGGCGCGCGCCAGGGTGGCGGGATCGTCGCGCAGCCGGCTCAGGATCGGGAGCGCCACCTGCTCCGCCAGGGGCGCGAGCCGCTGCGGAAGGAGCATGGCGTGCTGCATCGCGAACCCGTAGAGCCCGAGGGACGCGGGTCCCAGGAGACCGCCCACCAGGAGACGGTCCGCTTGTGCGAACCCCGCGTCCGCGAGGCGCGTTCCCACGACCCTCGACCCGTCGAGGAGGAGCCCCCCGCCCCCCTCCCCGCCTCCCCGCGGAGCGACCGCCCAGAGCAGCGCGGCGCTTCCCACCGCGCCGCAGAGATCGCCCAGCAGGATGGCCCAGGCGCCGAATCCGCTCAGGGCGAAGGCGATGCGCGCGGCGCAGGCGACGGCGCAGACCGCCGCGTCGAGCGATGCGAGCGTGCGGAAGGCGAGCGCGCGCGACAGCCGGGCTCGCGGCGTAGCGCCCAGCCCCGCGAGCAGCAGCGCCGGCGCGGCGGAGGCCGCCAGGAGCGCCGGCACGGCGAGGAGCGGCGCCGTGGCCGCGAGCGCCGCCGCCGTGAGGAGGCCTCCCACCAGCGTGATCCGTGTGGCCGCGAGCCAGTCGACGGACCGTCGCTGCACCGCTACGACCCCCATGCCCCAGTCGGCGCATGCGGCGAGCACCCCCGCCGCCGCGAGGACGATGCCCGCGCGGCCGAAGTCCCCCTTGTCGAGATGGCGCGCCAGCACCCAGAGCGCGACGAACTGCGCCGCGACCTGGAACGCCTGGCTCGCAAGCCCCCAACGCGCGCCGCGGCGCGCCGCCTTCCCGAGCATGCGCGGAATGCTACCCGCCGAAGGCGCGGCGCGGATCGAGGAAGCTCAGGAGATCGAGAAGGGCGCGCCGGTCCAGGAGGAGGTGCGCTGTCACGTAGAGCCCCGCTGCGGCAAGGGGGGCTCGCAGGCCGGTCAGGCCGGGGATCCAGCGCACGAGGAGGCAGGCGGCCGTCGCCGAGAGCGCGGGCGCCGCCACGCGGCCGAAAAAGGCCCGCAGCGAGATTCCCCCGGCGCGCAGAGCGACGGCGACGGAGGGAAAAAAGAGGAGCGCAATCGCGATCGAGTAGGCGCGTGCCACGTCGAGGGGGCTGCCGCGGAGCGCGCCGAAGACGATGAAGGCGCAGACCACCGCGGCGTTGAGCGTGCCCCAGAGAAACATCGTGCGCGTGCGTCCGGAGGCGAGGTAGATCCAGCCGACGCTGCTCAGGAGCGCCTGGAGCGCCATGACGAGACTCAACGCCTGGAAGATCGGGACGGCCGGGGCGAACCGCTCCCCCAGGAGTAGCCTCACGATCGGCCCGGCGCCCGTGATGCAGACCGTCGCGAGGGGGAACGCCAGACCCGCGACTTTCCGCAGCGCGCCCAGATAGAGGAAGGTGAACCGTTCCTTGTCGCCGCGCACGGAGGAGAGCGCAGGGTGCATCACCTGGGAGAGCACCGCGGAGATCTGCGTGACCGGGAGCATCATGAGCGCGTAGGATTTCTCATAGAGCCCCAGCGCGGCGCGGCCCATGAGCCCGCCCACGAGCATGTTGTCCAGCGTACGGGCGAAGTAGTTGACGACGCCGAAGCCGGTGAGCCAACCGCCGTACCGCAGGAGCGGCTTGACCGAGGCGAGGTCGAAGGGGGCGCGGGGGGGCAGGCCGGCGGCGAGCAGAACCGCCAGCGACCAGCAGAGGTGGTGCGCCACCAGACCGAGCACGAGGGAGACGGTGCCCATCCCCGCGGTCGCAAGAAGGATGCTCGTGGCCGCGCCCAGGGCCACCGCGAGGAGATCGATGCCCGCCGTGAGCCGGAAGCGCATGGCGCGCTGGAGCTTGGCCCTACGGGTGGAGAGCGCTCCCACGAGGAGATAGCCCGGCGCGACGCCGCGCAGCACCCAGGCGAGTTCCGGCTCGCGGAAGAGCCGCCCTGCCAGCGGCGCGAACGCCTCCACGAGAGCGCAGAGCAGGAGCCCCGCGCCCAGGTTGAGCTTCAGCAGGGTGGATTCCTGCCGCGGAGTCAGCTCCTGTTCCCGCACCACGGAGGAGCCTAGGCCGAATTCGACGCCCAGCTGCACCAGCCCCAGCACCGCCACCGCCAGCGCCAGGAGCCCGTAGGGTTCCGGCCCGAGGACGCGAGCCAGGAGCGCGATGGCGCCGAGCTGGACGAGCTGGCGCAGGATCTGCGACCCGCCGGAAAAGAAGGCGCCGGAGACGATGCGCGCCTTGAGGGTCCCGAACTCAGCCGTCATGGCGGTAGAGCTCCAGGAGGCGGTCGACGCTGCGCTGCGCGTCGTAGTCGTTTTCCACGACCGCGCGACCCGCGGCCCCGAAGGCGACGCATTCAGCGGGATCGCGCGCGAGGCGCACGAGCGCCTCGGCGAGCGCCCTGCCGTCGCGCTCGGCCACCAGCAGTCCGGTCACGTTGTCGCGCACCGCCTCCGGGATGCCGCCATGCTGCGTGGCGAGCACCGGCAGCCCCGCGGCCATCGCCTCCAGGAGGCTGATCGGGAGCCCCTCGATGTCGCCCTCCGGCCCAAGCCGACTGTTGAGGACGAACAGGTCGCATTGGTCGAGCAGGCGCGCGACCTCGGCGGGAGGCAGGACGCCGTGAAGCCGCACGAAGGCCCCCAGCCCGGCCGCGCGCGCCTCCACCTCGGCGCGTTCCGGGCCGTCGCCCACCACGTCCAGCTCCAGGGGCGCGCCCGCCTCCCGCGCCGCCTTCACCGCGTCGACGAGGTCGGGCACACCCTTGACCGGATGGAGGCGCGCGACGGTGACGGCGCGCACGCGGTCCCGCACGGAGGCGCGGCGGGGCCGCAGCGGCCGGAGCGGCACGCCCATCGGGAGCACCTCCAGCTTGCCGGCGGGGCAGCCGAGGGCCGCCACGCGCTCGCGCAGCGTGCGCGAGACCGCGAAGACCCGGTCGCAGGCCGCGAAGAGCGACTTGAGCGCGCGCCGGTAGGAGGGATCGCGGCGCGGCAGCACGCTGGCGTCGAATCCGTGGAAGGTGACGAAGAGCCGGCAGTCGAGTCGCCGCGCCAGCGGTTCCATGCGTGCGCCGGCGGGGCCGTAGTGGGCATGGATGAGCGTCGCCCCGAGCTCCTGGAGGGCGCGGGAGACCTTCGTCTCCGTAGTGACCGGCAGCCGGTAGCCGTGGAGCGCGTTGAGCCAGCGCACGCCCGCCAGGGCGCGGTCGAAGAGGCCGCGGCTCTTCGGGATGACCCGGATACCGGGCAGCGGGAAGAGACCGGGGCTGTTGTGCTCGTGGGTGAGCAGCGGGACGCCCGTGGCCGCCACCTGCCGGTGCATCCAGACCTCGCTGGGGTTGCCGAACGTCTCCGCGTAGGCGACCGCGGGCATCTCATCTCCAGCGCGGGTAGCGTCGCGCCAGGAGCGGCCGCACGAGGGGCGCGAGCCCCCGCCGGAGCCAGGCCGGCGCGGCGGAGGCGGCGAGGAGCCCGAGGCCGAGGGGCCGGAAGGGCTGGCGCCGCAGGGAGCGGAGAAGGTGCTGCCGCGCCCCGGCCATCCGTCCGTCGCGAAACATCCACTCGCCCAGCTGGAAGTGCACCCGCGCCTCCGCACGGCGCACTTCGCCCGGCTTCTCTACCTGTATGTCTTGGGCGGGAATCGCCGCCACCAGCGCTTCCACTCCCTCGGGCTCCCCTCTGTTCCGCCGCGCGGCGCACTCTCGCGCGACCGCCGCGTAGGCGGCTTGCAGCGCGGACCGCCCCGCGCTGATGTTTTCGGCGTGGAACCGGTAGCCCGCCAGCGGCGTGCGGAGGCAGCGCACCCCTCCCCGCTCCGCCGCGCGCAGGATCAGGTCGTAGTCGTGGGCGTAGCGCAGGATCGTGCGGTAGCCGCCCAGCTCGCGCAGGACGCCCGTGCGCAGCGAGACGGTGGAGTGGCAAAAGGGGTTGTGGAGCGGAAGCTGGCGCCGGATCTCCGCGTCGCCGGTGGGGGGGCGCACGGTGGCCTGGAGCCGTCCCGGGGCGTCGAGCACTTCGTAGGCGCCCGCGACGAGGATGCAGGCGGGATCGGCCTCAAACGCCTCGGCGGTTGCGCGGAGCCGGCCGGGGAGCATGGTGTCGTCGTCGTCCAGGATGGCCACGAGGCTGCCGCGCGCCTCGGCGAGGGCGGCGTTCCGCGCGCCCGCCGGGCCCGCGGACGCCTCGAGGCGGATCACCCGGATGCGGCGGTCGCCCACCTCCTGCGCCACCTTCTGGGCGGCTCGGCTGGTCGAGCCGTCGTCCACCAGCAGATGCTCGAAGTCGCCTAGGTCCTGCAAGAGGCAGGAGCGGACCGCTTGGGCCAGCTCCTCGGCGCGGTCCCGGCTGGCGGTGATGATCGTGAAGAGAGGCATCCTCTCCCCGGGAAATCGGCATTTCGGGCGGCCGATCCGATGGCGCGCCCGGTGGGCTGCCCGGCGGGTGGCTCAATCCCCTACAATCCGTCCGGTTTGGGCAACTTCTACAGAGACAATCCCGACCTGGTGCGCCGGATCGAGTCCGCGCCGTGGGGCGCGCTCCTGCCCGCCCTCGAGCGCGGTTTCAGCGACAACCACGAGCTGGCCCCCAAGAGCGTCGAGGAGGGGGTGGATCTGATCACGGCGGTGCTCGACCTGGCCGGGCAGATCGCCGCCGACGAGATCGCCCCCCGCGCCGCGGAGGTGGATCGGATCGGGGCGCGGCTCGAGGAGGGGCGCGTCGTCTACGCGCCGGGCACACGGGAGTCCCTGGCGCTCCTGGCGGAGGCGGGCCTCATGGGATTCATCCTGCCGCGCGAGTTCGGCGGCATGAACCTCCCGGTGACCGCCTACACCGCGGCGGTGGAGATCGTGAGCCGCGCCGATGCCGCCCTCATGACGCTCTTCGCGCTGCAGGGATGCGGCGAGACGGTCCACCGCTTCGCGACCCGCGAGGTGCAGGAGCGGATCCTGCCGCGGCTCTGCGCCGGCGAGATCACCGCCTGCATGGCGCTCACGGAGCCCGACGCCGGGAGCGACCTGGGGGCGGTGGCGATGCGCGCGGTCCCCGACGGCGCGCGCTGGCGGCTCACCGGCACGAAATGCTTCACCACCAACGGCGGGGCCGATCTGCTCCTGACGCTGGCGCGCAGCGAGGAGAGGCCGGGGGGGCGCGGGCTGAGCCTGTTCGCCGTGGAGCGCGGCGAGGGGGTTGCGGTCACCAAGCTCGAGGAGAAGCTCGGCATCCACGGCTCGCCCACCGCGTTCGTCGCCATGGACGGCGCCCCGGCCGATCTCTTGGGCGAGCGCGGCGACGGGCTCTACCGCTGCACGTTGAGCCTGCTCCATCAGGTTCGGCTCGAAGTGGCCGCGCAGGCCGTGGGCATCGCCCAGGCGGCCCAGACGCAGGCGGTGCGCTACGCCGCCGAGCGGGCGCAATTCGGCCGATCCATCGACCGGTTCGCGCCGGTGCGCGCCATGCTCTTCCGCAACGCGCTCCAAGTGGAGGCGGCGCGCGCCATCGTCTTCACCACCGCGACGGTGGTGGACCGCCGCCGCGGACTCGCGCGAACCGGGGGCGGGGAGGAATTGGATCGCTACGAGCGCATGGCCGATCTCATGACGCCCCTGGCCAAGTACCACGCCTGCGAGATGGTGAACGAGGTGACCACCCGCGCGCTGCAGGTGCACGGCGGCTATGGCTACACCCGCGAGTACCCCGCCGAGCGCCACCTGCGCGACGGCCGCATCACCAGCATCTACGAAGGCACGAGCGAGATCCAGGTGGGGGCGCTGATCGAGCCGCTCGCCGACGGCGGGCTGCCGCTCCTGTTCGAGGAGGCGCTCGCCGAAGCGGGCGAGCCTGCCGCCTGCGCGGGGGCGCGGGCGCGGCTCCAGGCGGCCTACGCGCATCTGCTGGAAGCGTGCGACGGCGTGAAGGCGGCGGAGAAGCTGGACCAGCAGGGCTGGGCGCGCGGCGTGGCCGACGCGACCGCGGCACTCCTGGCCGGGCTCGTCCTCCTCAGGGACGCGGGGCGCGACGCCCGCAGCGCGGTGCTCGCCCGCGTCCAGGCGGCGGAGGCGGAGACCCTGGCCGCCGCCGCCGCGCGCGCGGTGCGCGAGGAGGAGCGCACCTCTTTCGACGACGCGGCGTTCGCCGCCGTGGTGCGCCCCTACCGGAGCGGCGGGTGAGCGAGACGGGGCGCGGCGCGATCCGCCACTGCCCCCAATGCGGCGCCGGCCCGCTGGTCTGGCGCATCCCGCGACGGGACGACCGGGAGCGGCAGGTCTGCACATCCTGTGGTTACGTGCACTACGTCGGCCCGGTGGTCGCCGCCGGGGCGATCCTCTGCGACGGGCCCAGGATCTGCCTCTTGCGCCGGGCGCACATGCCGGGCGAAGGGCTCTGGACCTTTCCCGGCGGCTTCGTCGACCTCGACGAGGAGGTCTCCGCCGCCGCCCTGCGCGAAGTGCGCGAAGAGACCGGCTGCGAGGCGGAGCTCAACGGGCTGGTGGGCGTCTACGCCTCCATGGGCCCGCGCGACAAGCGCGTCGTCATCGTCGTCTACGCCGCGCGCCTGCGCGCCGGCGGCCCCGCCGACTCGCCCGAAGTGAAGGAGGTGCGCTGGTTCCACCGCGACGCGCTCCCCTGGAACGAGTTCGCCTTCCCCTCCAGCGTGCAGGCGCTCCGGGACTTCCTGGGGTAGCGGCGGGGGTTCTTGGCTGGGCCTCGCGCCGACGCTTCATGAGACCAAGTATCCCCTTGACAGTGCGGGGGGGGCGGGGGGGTAGCCTCCTCCTGAGCGGGACTGCTCAGCGTCGAGTAGTTCAGCATCGCGAGGCGCTCAGTGGGCGCGGCGCGTTCCGTGGAGACTTTCGAAAGCGGGGAAACAAGAATCATCGGACTCACCATTCTGAAGGGCGACGGTGCAGCCTACCACTCGCCGGCGCTCGCTGGGAGGTCACTTCCGCATCGACGCGCGCCACAAATGGGGAACATCCCCGACGGTCGACGTCGAAATCGAGCATCGCAACGCCGCGGTCACGGCGTTCCCATCAGCCGGATCGTTCACACAGATCACGACGACGGGCTTCACGCCCGCAACCGTCACGACGCTCAAGGAGATCATCCGGCTGAAGTTCACCGTCGGTGGGGGCGAGGTGGATGCCGGGTGGCACCTCTTTGTGTACGCGCCCCAGTGGATCCCCGGCTGAGATCCCCGCCATGCCCAATCCGGAGCGTGACCCGTACATCGAGCCGCCGCGTCCCAGCGACGCAGAGCATCTCGAGCAGGCGATCGAATCCTATCTCAGGGGGCCGCAGTCAGTTCCGTCTCGAGGCCCGTCGGCGTTCCGGGGGCCGCGGTACAGGATCGATCCATGGACAGGCCGGCTCGTGTTCCCTGAACCCATTCCTGATCCCGTAACCGTTCAGCCCCTCGAGATGTCATTCGACGGGTTGATGATGTCCTCGACAACCCGAATCTCCTAGAGGGAGGACTCACGCCGGAGGAGTTCCTGAGCAGAATCGGCGATCGGGCCCCGGACGGATGG
>JBQTIG010000022.1:0-10027 GCA_052388375.1 Planctomycetaceae bacterium
GTTGTGTGCAAACAATTTGTGCTTTTCGTAAACCGCGGGTCAATCCCCGTGGCGGCGGGCGCGGGCGTTGGGGGTGCGGCGCGTCCCATCCCCTATGGCCTACCTCCGGCGTGGGTGTTGCTGCTTCGTTTCCGCCCCGCGCAGCCGGCCGAATGGTGCCGGGTTTTCGGATAGGCTCTTGCTACGTCGCCCTCCCTCTCTCGCTGCTCTCGGCCGTCCAGGCGGTCCGTGCGCTCCGTGCGCCCCTCCCCGCTTCTCGCGCTGGATCGCCTGTTCCGTCCGCTCCGCACCTCTCGCCCTGTATCTCGGCTTGAACGTGGGCCTTCTGCTTCGCTGACTCGTCCGGGTATGATTGCTCACTCTCTCTTTGACAATCCGGTCCCGAGGGCGGGTAGGCGGTCGCGGGATGAACTCCCGAGGAAAGTCCGGGCACCGCAGGGCAGGGTGGTGGCTAACGGCCACCGTCCGCAAGGATAGGGAAAGTGCAACAGAGAACAAACCGCCACGTGCCCTCACAGGCGCGGGGCAAGGGTGAAACGGTGGTGTAAGAGACCACCGCGGGCGATGGGAACATCCCCGGCACGGCAAACCCCACCCGGTGAAAGGCCGCATAGGGAGGAAGGGGCGGCTCGTCCCATTACTACCTCCGGGTTGGCCGTTCGAGGCGGCGGGCGACCGCCGTCCCAGACAAATGACCGCTCACGACAGAACCCGGCTTACCGCCCGCCCTCGGGACTCTTCTCGCGCGCGGCGTCCCCAGGGTCGCGCGCCGCCCCTCCACTGCGCCCGGAGCTAAGCGACCGTGCAGGAATAGTTGTAGCATTCTCGGCATCCGACCGATGGCCGAGAGCATGGACGTCAAGCGGCTGCGGGCCAAGTACAAGGCGCTGCGGCCCACATTGAACGAGCGCACCCGCCGGATCTGGTGCGCGACGGAGGCGCGCGACCTCGGGCACGGCGGCATCACGCTCGTCGCGAGGGCGACCGGCGTCCACCGCAACACGATCTGGCGCGGCCTCAGGGAGCTGGCCTCGGGCGAGGGGTTGGAAGGAGGGAGACTCCGGCGTCCCGGCGCGGGTCGGAAGAAGCTGGTCGAGAAGGACCCGAGCCTGCTGGACGACCTGCGGAGGCTCGTCGAGCCCACGGTCTCGGGAAGTCCCGAGTCGTCGCTGCTGTGGAGCAGCAAGAGCGTTCGCAAGCTGGGCGCGGAACTGCGGGCGATGGGGCACCGCGTCGGCGACCGGACCGTCGCCAACCTCATGCGCGAGGCGGGGTACACGCTTCAGAGCAACCGCAAGGCCCAGGAGGGCCGCGGCCATCCCGACCGGGACGCGCAGTTCCGGTACATCCACGGCCGCGTGACCGGCTTCCAGCGGAGACACCAGCCGGTCATCTCGGTGGACTGCAAGAAGAAGGAGCTGGTCGGCAACTTCAAGAACGCCGGACGGGAGTGGAGGCCGAAGGGCGAACCCGAGCGGGTGAAGGTCCACGACTTCCTCGTCCCCGAGAACGGCAAGGCGATCCCCTACGGCGTCTACGACCTTACCCGGAACAAGGGCTACGTCCGCGTGGGCGTCGACCACGAGACGGCGAGTTTCGCCGTGCGGACGATCCGCCGCTGGTGGCAGCTCATGGGCCGGCCGGCGTACCCCGGGGCGAAGTCCCTCCTCATCACCGCCGACGGCGGCGGCAGCAACGGGCCGAGGCTCGCGCTGTGGAAGTGGGAACTTCAAAGGCTCGCCGACGCGACGGGGCTCGCGATCACCGTCTGCCACCTCCCGCCCGGGACGAGCAAGTGGAACAAGATCGAGCACCGGCTCTTCTCCTTCATCAGCGCGAACTGGCGGGGGAGGCCGCTCACGAGCCTCGTCGCGATCGTGAACCTCATCGCCGCGACCACGACGAGGACCGGGCTCCGTGTCCGCGCCGAGATCGACACGGGCCGCTACCCCAAGGGGGTCGAGGTCTCCCCCGAGGAGCTCGAGAAGGTCCGGCTCGAGCGGCACGACTTCCACGGCGACTGGAACTACACGATCCGGCCGCGCCGTCGACGATGATCGCCGCTGCCACGAGGATGCGAGTCGATCAGCGGAGAGGGACGTGAACGCCACGGATCCTCCCGTCTCGCTTGTCAACCTTCACGAAAGGAAAGTGCAGCCGGTCGCCGTACAGCATCACTCTGTGGCAGACGAGCCCCCACTCAACGGTCACGCGCTCCACTCCCGGCCCCGGAAACGGCCACCCTCGCCGCTTGAACTCCGCACGAGCCAGCTCCACCGCATGCTCGCGTGACACAGTCGGTCGAAAGATGCACCGAGTCGTTGCAAAGAGCGAAGACAACCACGCTCTCATCGCGACCCCTCCGGGGCCTGCGCGATTGCGTACGCTGCTCCACCGGCTCCGCCGATCAAGATCAGGTCGCCCCAGCCCGGGGCGAGCGAATAGCCGCCCCCGAAGGGGTGGACCACGCCGCGGAACAGGCTGCGCGTGGCGTAGGTCTCGGCGACGCCCTCTTCCAGCACGCGCATGATGACGCTCCTGCGGTAGAACCACATCCGCGCGTCCTGGCGGAGCGTCGTCACGGGCCCTTCGCCGAGCGGTGTCAGATAGCGATGGGCCGCTTCGTGTCGAAGGGTCTCCGCCTCGATCCGTGAAGGCAGCCCGCGGCGAATGATGATCTCGCCACTCGGGCTCGTGGCGCCCAAGTCCCCCGGTCGGAGCTCACCCGCTCTTGCATACCGCCACGGGACGTTCGGGACTGGGAGTGACCGCCCGGCCGCACGACCGCCAAAGCTGGCGAGGCCCTTGCCGTCAACCGCACCACCTATTCCTGCACGGCCACTAACCGTCCACGGCCTGCCAGCGCTTCTTCTTGTTCTTGTTCCACCAACGCTGCCAGGCGGGCGGGTCCTGCTGGTTCACGTTCCCCAAGAGCTGGAGAGCGCGCTCCATCGAACTGGCCACGATCTCCCACTTGCGCTCCGCCCGCGCCTTCTCCACCTTGAGGTCGGGGTCGACGGAGTTCTTCAGGTTCCAGGTGGGGACATAGACTTCCAGGACCTCCTTGAAGAGCTCCTTGCGAATCACCTCGGGGGAGTGGCGATGCGCCGCGGCGGCGTCGGCGGCGGCGGCGATGACCCGATCCTCCTTGTCGTGCATCAGATCGCTGAGAGTCTCGACGCCGGCGGGATCGACCGAGCCCTCCAGGGCCCGGCATACGCCGATGCGGATCGCGGAGTCCTTCTTGAGGTCGCTGTTCTCCAACAGGCGCAAGAGATCGCGCGTCGCCTCCCGGCTGCCGATGCCCTTGAGGGCAAGGAAGGAGGCCTCCATCACCTCGGGGGGCTTGGGCACTTCGCGGCTGCGAATCATGCGCACGAGCGCCTTGGCCTCCGCGTGATTGCCCTTCATCCCCTCGATCTCGTTCAAGAGGGCAAGGGCCTCGTCGGTCTTCTTTTCCTCCAGGAGCGCGACGAGTTTCTCGACTTCCACCGCTTCCGGTTCCGCGGCGAGGGCGAGGAGGATGAGGAGATGAGCCATGTCCTCCATTAGAACGCGGGATCCGGCCCGTGTGGCGGTCTCTTCCTTGACCGCCTTTGCAGCCGACCTTACCCTTTACCGGCTCGATCCGGTGCGAATGACGGGTAGTTCAATGGTAGAACACCTGACTCTGGATCAGGGAGTTGAAGGTTCGAGTCCTTCCCCGTCAGCCAGGAAGCGGCCCTATCGTCTAGCGGTTAGGACGTAGCCCTCTCAAGGCTAAAACGCGGGTTCGATTCCCGCTAGGGTCACCAGGGGGGGCCCGGCCGCGGCCGGGCCCCTGCCCGTTCCCGCGGGGCGGTAGACTGCGGACCGTGCGCCTCCCCCCCTTGGCACTCCTCTTCCTGGCCACCGTCGCCGGGGCGGACGCCGCGGACGAGGAGCGCGCCCTCGCGCGGGTCCGCGTGCTCGAGGGGGAGTTGGAGGAGGTGATCGCGCGCGTGGCGCCCGCCGTAGGCGCGGTCCTGCGGTTCGGCGTCCAGATCGACCCGGCCACCGGCCGGGTGGCGCTCGTTCCATCGGGGCAGGGGTCGGGGCTGATCATCACCCGCGAGGGTCTGCTCCTCACCAACGTCCACGTCGTGGAGGACGGCGCACGACTCACGGTGGCGCTGAACGACGGGAGCGTCCACGAAGCGCGCCTGCACGCCGACACGAGCGAGGGCCAGGTCAAAGGGGACATCGCGCTCCTGCAGCTGCAAGGGGACCGCTTCCCCTTCGTCGACTGGCAGAAGGGATCCTCCTCGGCCCTCAAGCCGGGGGACTTCGTCTTCGCCATGGGGAACCCCTACGGCCACGCGGAGGACGGCGTGCCGGTGGCGACCTTGGGCATCGTCTCGGGCAAGGGCCGCTCCCCCTCGGAGGCAGGCTACCTCTACATCGACGCGCTCCAGACCGACGCCGAGATCAACCCGGGCAACTCGGGCGGCCCGCTCTTCGACTCCTCGGGGCGCCTCGTCGGGATGAACGGCCTCATGGCGTCGCGTCAAGGCGGCTCCAACAGTGGCGTCGGCTGGGCCATCCCGATCGACCAGATGCGCCTTTTCCTCAAGGACCTCACCAAGAAGAAGGGGGAGGGGGTCTCCTACGGCTACCTCGGACTGGAGGTGGAGTCGCTCCCCGACGAGAGCGGTGTGAAGGTGACGCGGCGGCTGCCCGGCAGCCCCGCGCGCGACATCGAGGTGGGCGCGGTGATCACCACCGTCAACGGCAAGAAGGTGCGCAACCGCACCGACTTCGTGAATCTCGTCGGGAAGCTGCCGGAACGGGCGGTCGTGAGCATGGCCTTCTACGAGGGGCGCAAGTTCAGGACGACGCGCTTTCGCCTGGAGAGTTTCACGGCTGTGGCGGTGCCGAGGGAGGGGGGCGGGGAGCGCCAACCCCTCTCCCCGAGCCGCAGGGGGTATCTCGGTGCGCAGTGGGAAGTGACCCCGGCGGGCCTCCGCGTCACGCGGACGACGCCGGGCACCGACGCGGAGGAGAAGCTTCGGCCCGGGGACGTCTTGAGGAGGATCGCCAGCCTCAAGTCGAGCTGGGACGCGCACTCGCCCCAGGCGCTCCTCGAAGCGCTGACCCTCCACTCTCCCGGCGAGACGGTGGTCCTGGACCTCCTGCGGGCGGGAAACGGGGAGACGGTCCCCCTCACCCTCTGCGACTGCCGCGAGGCGGCGGGGGCGTGAGGCGCGCGGCGGCGCTCCTGCTCCTCGCCGCGGCATCGCGCGGCGGGGAGCTGCGCAACGCGGAGGAGGCCGTGCGCAGGGCGGCGGAAACGGCGCGGCCCGGCGTGGTGACCGTGATCACGCCGGAAGAGAAGGATCTGGACCAGACCGGGGTGGTGATCGCGCCGGGAGGGGTGATCCTCACCATCCGCGACACGATGCTCCGGCCGGACAGGACGCTGCCCAGCGAGGTGCCCGTCCGGTTTCCCGGCACGAACGACACGCTCTCCGCCAAAGTCATCGACTTCGATGAGTCGACGGGAACGGTCATCCTGCAGGCTTCCGGCGCCCCTTCCAAGTACCTTCGCATCGCGGCCCTGGAGGAGCTTGCTCCCGGCATGTGGGTGCTTCTCGTGGGAAACGCCTTCGGCCAGGGACGCGAGTCGACCCCCACGGTGAGCCTCGGCATCGTGGCGGCCGTGGCTCGCGATCGGGCCGGAATCCACGCGGTGCACGTCACGACGATGGTCAATCCGGGCTCCATCGGCGCCCCGGTCGTGGACGTGGCGGGCGATCTGGTCGGCATCGTGGCCCCCTACGTCACCGAGGACGGGCAGCAGAGCGTGGTGCTTCCCTACGCGCGCATCCAGGCCGCCTACGCGCGGCGCGGGGGCGAGGCGTCCAGGCTCCTCGACCGTCCCGCGCCCCCGCGGCGGCTCCGGTCGCACGTGGCCGACTCGTTCGGGATCGCGGTCGCGGCGGCGGCGGAGCGCGCCCGGGTCAGCCTCGTGGGGGTTCGCTGCGGCTCGCTCGCCTCCGACGTCGCGGAGGCGCCGCCCGCGGAGGGCGCTCCCCCGGCCCCGCCCCCGATCCGCCGCGTCCCCGGCAAGCGCCCCGCCTTCGATCGCTCCTCGGGCCTCGTCGTCGCCGCCGACGGGCTCGTCCTCGCCCCCCTGCGCATCACCGGCTGGCCGGGGCCGGAACGCCCCCTGCTGGTCGACCTTCCCGACGGGAGGGAATTGCCCGCGCGGGTGGTCGGCTCGGACGAACGTCTCCGTCTCGTGCTGCTGAAAGTGGCGGCGGAGGGCCTCGCGCCCCTCGAGGAGGCTCCCGCGCCACGCGCGGGGCGATTCGCCGTCGCCCTTGGGTTCGCGCACGTCGACCCGGAGGGAATCGGGCCGCAGGTCACCGCGGGGATCGTCTCGCGGACCGGGGCGCTCGGGACGCTCCATGGCGCGTTCCAGGCCATCCAGACCGACGCGGCGGTTGCGGGGGGAAACCGAGGCGGGCCGCTCGTCGACCTGGACGGCAAGCTGATCGGCATCCTGCTGGACCTCAACGACACCGAGCCGCAGGGGTACTTCACGCGAGGCGCGGCGCGGTACACGGGGAACGCCGGGCTCGGATTCGCAGTGCCGGCTCGCGTGCTGGCGGAGATCGTGCCGCGTCTCGCGCGCGGCGTCGTGCTCAAGGCGGCCTACCTCGGCATGGTGGTGACGAAGACCGAGCTGGGGCTCAAGCTGGTGGAAGTCCGGGCGTCCAACGCTCGGGGGGAGGCGACCGCCGCCGGCGCGGCGGGGCTCCAGGTGGGGGATGTCCTGTTGGAGCTGGCCGGGCGTCCCCTCCGCGAGCCGGGCGATCTGCGCGCCGCCCTCGCGCCGCTGGCGGCGGGGGACCTGGCGGAGCTCCTCTATCTGCGCGGCGGGGAGAAGAAGGCCGTGCGTCTCGCCCTCGGCGAGCCGTGAGGGCTCAGGAGAGTCGCAGGGAGCCCCGGTAGTCGTCCCCTACGTGGATCGCGTCCACGAACCGGATCTCGCGCGGACCCCGCGAAGTCATGAGCAGGCTGTGCGTCCGATGACCATGGCCGAAAAAGGTGACCCCGCGGAGCAGCGAACCGTTGCTGACGCCGGTGGCGCAGAAGAGGATTTCGTCCCCGGGCGCCAGCTCCTCGGTGTGGAAGATGTGGGCGGGATCATGGAAGCCGGCCGCGCGCAGTCGCTCCTCGTCGCCCGGCTGCGCCGGCTTGAGGCGCCCCTGGATTTCGCCCCCCAGGCAGCGAAGGGCCGCGGCCGTGAGCACGCCCTCGGGGGCGCCGCCCGCGCCCATGACCGCGTGCACGCCCGTCCCTTCCACCGCGGCCGCGATGGCCGGCGCGAGATCGCCGTCGGAGATGAGCTGGATGCGGGCGCCCGCCGCGCGGAGTTCCTGGACGAGGGTGGCGTGGCGAGGCCGGTCCAGCACGACGACGAGCAGATCGCTCACCTGCCGGCTCAGGCAGCGGGCGATCGCCCGCAGGTTCTCCTCCACGGTCGCCTCGAGATGGATGCTCCCGCGGCAGCGGGGACCGACCACGAGCTTTTCGAGGTAGACATCGGGCGCGTGCAGCAGCCCGCCTTTGGGAGCGGCCGCGAGAACGGCGATGCTGTTGGGGGCGCCGGTGGCGCAGAGGTTGGTCCCTTCCAGGGGATCCACGGCGATGTCGATCTCCCTGTCGCCCACGGCGCCGACGCCCACCGGCTCCCCGATGTAGAGCATGGGCGCCTCGTCGCGCTCCCCCTCGCCGATCACGATGCGTCCCCGCATCGGCACCTTGTCCATCGCCGCGCGCATCGCCTCGACGGCGACATGGTCGCTGTGGCGCTTGTCCCCGTAGCCGAGGGTGCGCGCCGAGGCGACGGCGGCTTCCTGCGTGATGCGCAGGAAGTGCGAGGGAAGATCGATGTTCATGGGGGGGCAGAATAGGCGAGAGTGCCCGCGCCTGCAAACGCGCGCAGGCGCGACCGCACACTAGGGCCTGTCTGAATACTCCATCGTCGGCCCGAGCCCGAGCGAGCGGGCTGCTGCGAGCCGCGAGTCCGAAGCCGTCTTGACCCCACATACGGCGATGGACGAGCGGCGAAGCCAGCGGCCCGCGCAGCCGGGCGAAGCCGGATGGAGTATTCAGACATCCCCTAGGCGCCGCGCGGCGCCCGCGCCGCGTGCCTCCTGCCGCTAGAGGATGCTGGCAATCTGCCGCAGCACGGTCCAGAGGAACCCGTTGCGGAACGACGCGTTCTCGAAGCAGCGGGTCAGCGGGCTGACCGCGTCGCGCGCGCCCACGTAGCCCAGGGCGATGGCCGCCATGCCGCGCAGCTCCTTCTCGGAGCTCTGCGCCAGCTTGATGAGGTCGTTCACGGCGCTCTCGTCGCGCATCCAGGAGAGCGCGAACGCCGCATTGGACACTTTGTAGCGCTCGAACTGCTTCCAGGCCGCCGAGAAGACCTCGACGATGGGCTTCACTTCGCCCTTGCCCCCGAGCACGCCGAGGGCGAGTCCGGTCTGGCGGAGCGTGCGGACGTTGAGCACCTTGTCCGCATGGAACTGCCGGAGATCGTCGATGCGGGTCGTATCGCCCATCAGAGCGATCCCGAGGGCGGCGTAGCCGCGCGAGTCGGCGTCTGCGGCACGCTCCATGACCGACATCCGGATGTGGTCGGTCTGCTCGGTCGCGCGCAGGAGGCCGAGGGCGAGGCAGCCCGCGGAAACCGCGTGCTGGTTGCTCGCGGGGTCCTGGAGCATCTTGACGATGGCCGGGACCGCGGAGAGATCGCGCGCCAATCCGAGTCCGACAGCGGCGCAGGAGCGCAGGTAGTTGTCCTTGGTGTCCACGACCTTGCGCAGGTGGTCGAGGATCTTCTCGCGAGTCTTGCTGTTCGAATCGAGACGGCCGGCCAGATCGCCCGCCGCGAGGAGGCTGAAGCTCTTTGCCTGACCCTCCCCCGTCTTGAAACAGTCGCCGATGAGCATCTTGGCGGCATTCTCCGCGTCCTTCTCGCTGGCGGCGTAGTTGGCCATGGCGAGCACGGCCGCCCACATGAGATCGGGGGACTTCGCCCGGTTGAAGACGTCGCGGACCTCGTCGAAGCTCCACTGCAAGCGACCCAGGGCGGTCACCGCCTGGCAGGAGCTGGCGTCGTCGCTGCCGCGCGGATCGGCGATCTTCACGAGGCGCGCCATGCCTCCCTTCGCGTCGATCTCGGCCGCCGCTTCCGGTCCGTAGAGGCCGAGGGCGTGGATGCAGCCCAGCTGCTCATCGGTGAGCTTGCCGCGCGCGCTCGACGGGAGGCCTTCGATCAGCGTCGGAATGGCGGGGAGATAGCGCGCCAGTCCCAGCGCGATCGCGACGTAGGCCTTTTCGTCGGCGCCGACCTTCGGCAGAAGCGCAAGCAGGTAGGCACCCGCCTCGTCGCCACCGCAGACGCCGAGTCCGAGGAGCGCGCTCTGCCGAACCACCTTGCTGTCCGGCGTCGAGCCCGTATCGCGCTCCAGCACGGCGGCGAGGGCGCGCACGGTCCTGTCGTTGGGCAGGTCCGCCTTGCGTTCCTTCTCGCCTACCGCGGCGGAGCCCAGACGACCCATCGCGATGCAGGCCTCGGCGCGCACGCCGGCATCCCCGTCCTGCAGGAGCCGCGTGATCGCCGCGTGGATCTGGCTCTCGCGGAGCGCCTGGCTCACGGGATTGAGGTCGCGGGGCGGGTACTTGGCCCCCGCGCCGAACCAGTAGTAGGCGCTGCCGCGGAAGACGCGCCCGCGTTCGGTGGCGCGGGCGAAGTAACGGTCCTTGTTGTGCTCCCAGTACCACTGCCAGAGACGGCTGCCGTCGATCGTGGTCTTGCCGCGAGCACCGCCGGAGCCCCCGCCCCCGCCGCCGCCGGGATCCCCGCCCCCGCCGCCGCCAACCCCGCCGCCGCCATCTCCGCCGCCGCCGTCTCCGCCCCCGCCGTCACCGCCGCCGCCTTCACCCCCTCCGCCGTCCCCCCCTCCGCCATCGCCGCTCCCGGAAGCGGCCA
>JBQTIG010000023.1:0-6721 GCA_052388375.1 Planctomycetaceae bacterium
GGACCTGCGCGGCCGCTGCAGCCTCCACCTAGAGCGCATCGATTGCAGGGCCGCCTGACCTCCTCCCCGTTCAGAGCCATCCGGCCCAGCGCCCCAGGACTATCCGTCAATCATGGGACATTCCCCAGCAATGCCGCAGGCCGATGGTCCAGACGTTGTTTCCGGCCCTGGGCGGGGCGCCGTCAGACCTTGAGGACTACCGCGGCGGAGGTGTCGCCGGCGGCGCAGCCGGCGAAGAGGACGTGGCCGCCGCCGAGGAGGCGAGCCTCCTCGATTCCTTCGGCGATCAAGCGGGCGCCGGTGGGGCCCTGGGGGTGACCGTAGATGAGCGACGACCCGTAATTGTTGAACGACTCGGCCGCGATGCCCATCTCGCGGGCGAAGTAGAGATCGTTCACGGCGAACGGGTTGTGGGTCTTGATTGCCTTGCAATCCTTCACCGAGATCCCCGCGGCATCGAGCGCGCGCTTGGCGGCGGGCACCACCGCCTTCGCCATGTACCCCTTCTCGACCCGCGCGACGCCGTACGAGAGCACCTGCACCGCCTGCCCGTCGCGGCTCCACGCCTGCGCCCGCTCCTTCGAGCAGACCACAAGCCCGGCGCACCCGTCGGCCGGATAGGTCTGCGTCCCGAAGGTGATCGTCCCGTTGGGCAGGACGGGATTGAGCTTGGCGAGTCCTTCCTTCGTCGTCGGGAAAATCCCCTCGTCCGCCTCCACCGTTGCGACCACCTTCTTGCCGGAGGGGTTGATTTCATAGGGCGCCACCAGAACCCGCTTATGGAAGCCGCCCTCCAGCGCCTTCCTGTATTGGCCGTAGCGGTGCAGCGTGAGCGCGTCCTGCTCCTCGCGCTTGATCCCGGCCTGCGCCGCGACGTTTTCGGCGGTCTGGATCATGGAGTTCTTCGCCCAGGGGTCGTGGCTGAAGTTGTCCCAGACCCAGTCCTCCGCGGCGCCCTTGCCGCCGGGCCCGGACGGGTCGGGATAGTAGAGGTGGGCGCCGTTGCTGCACTTGTCCGCCACCGCCACGAGCATGGCCCGCGCGCCGCCGCACTCCACCGCCTGCGCCGCGTGGGCGAGCGCCGCGGCCGACGTGGCGCAGGCCTGGCTGATCATCGCCCCGGTGAGGCCCGGCGCTCCGACGAGCCCGGCGAACCAGGGGCCGGCGTAGAAGATCTGACGCGCCGGGACCGTCCACCCATAGACGAGGGAGTCGAGCTCGCCCGCCGGGATGCCGCGCTGTGCGAGCGCCTTCCGCGTCACGTCGGCGGCAAAGTGCACCGGGTGCAGCCCGGCGAACTTGCCCTGCCACTTGCAGAAAGGGGAGGACCAATAGCCGCCGGCGGGGAGATAGGCGCTCTGGAATCGCATGAACGCGATCCTAACACGCGAGGCAACGCGTCTCTGCGGGCGGGACCTCCGAAAAAGAGGTCGGGCCGGCCCGTCCCTCGGTAGATTGGAAGAGATGAAGCGCACGCTGTTCGTCCTTGCGATGCTCGGATCGGGAGCGGGGCTCACCGCGGAGAGCGCGGCGCCGCGCCACCGCGTCCTCGTGGAACTCTTCACCTCCCAGGGGTGAAGCTCCTGCCCCCCCGCCGAGAAGTTTCTCGGCGCCCTCGCCACGCCGGAATTCCTCGAGAAAACCGTCGTGCTCTCCTGGCACGTCGACACCTGGGACTACCTGGGCTGGAAGGACCCGTTCGCGTCGAAGGCGCACACGGAGCGGCAGAAGCGCTACGTGAAGGCGCTCGGATTGCGGGGCCTCGTCACGCCGCAGCTTTTCGCCGGCAACGCGCCGGTCGCGGCGCGCGCTCTCAAGGAGTCGGTCGACAGGGCCGCGGAGTCGCCTGCGGCGTTCGCTCTTGATGCGCAGGCGAAGCTCGAGGATGGAAAGGTGCGCGCGTTTGCGAAGCTCTCGCGCGTCGGGGATGCCGCGCCGGCAGGGAAGGGGCTCGGGGCGTTCGCGGTGCTCGTGCGCCGTTCCGCCACGACCTCGCCGGACGCCGGCGAGAACCGCGGCGCGACGCTGGTCGAGCACTTCGTGGTCCTCGCGGCGGGCGCCGTCGCGCCGCTGGAGCAGGCGCTCGAAAAGGGGGTGCCGGCGGAGTTCGCGATGCCCCCGGGCGCGGCGGCGGCGGATCTCCTCGTCGCGTTCCTCGTCGAGGATGGCGAGTCGATGAAGACGCTCGAGTGCGCCGTGGCCCCGGTCCGCTAGGGACCAAGCACGTAGTCGACGTAGCCGATCATCATTTCGTCCCAGGTCTGCTCGCCGAACCGCACTTCGGCGGAGGGATCGGGATTGGCGGGGTTGGCCTCGCTGTTGTCGTAGGTCGCGGTAGCGCGCAGGAGCGTTCCCCCCGGCACGAGCAGCTCCTCGCGCAGCTGGTAGTAGAGCTGCCAGTTGAAGTCGTAGCGCGGCACGTCGAGAAGGAGCTGCTGGCTTCCGTCCGGCAGCATCAGCTCGTACCGAAACGCCCTTCCGCGCACGTGCGTGTGCGGCATGAAGCCCATCAGCCGCACCGGCACCGGCACCGGCAGATGCGCGACGACGGGGAATTCGGCGGCGCCCGGCGGGATCTTGAACCGCACGTCGAAGGCCGCGGTGGTGTGCACCTCGTGGCGCGGGGGCTCCTTCGCGAAGATGAGGCCGAGCCGCGTGCGGTCGGTCACTTCCCTCCCCTGCGCGGTGTAGTGGATCTGGAAGAGAAGCATCGCGCCGGCCGGCAGCTTCTTGGCGCACCCGTCGGGGAGGACGAGGGCGTTCTGCCCGGGTACCATGCCAGCGAAATACCCCGACAGGCCGTCGCGGTCGGAGGGGCGTCGCTGGTGCAGCGGGTGGCCCGCCGGGTAGCGCAGGAACACCAGCGCATGGTGCACCGCCTGCGGCGCCGTCGGGCGCACCTCCATCGCCTTCACCCAGCAGTCCTCCTCCAACCCCGTCGGCACCACCGCGAGGTGGTAGCGGATCGCGCCCTCCGCGGGCACGCGGAACGGGGCGGGCAGCTCGAACACCACGTCGGGCTCGCCGATCGTCCAGCCCTTCGGGAACGAGACCGGGCGCGGCGCCTCCGCGGGCTCCCCGGCGGGGCAGCCAGCGTCGATCCAGTCGAGGAGATCGCCGCGCTCGCGCTCGCTGAGGCCCCGATCGTTCGCCATCGGCAGGCTTCCGGGGCCGGCGAACCAGGGCGGCATCGCGCCGCGCTGCACTTCGCGGCGCACCGTCGCGGCGCGCGAGCGCACCTCCTCGAGCGTGTCGAACGCGAAGGGGGCGTTCTGGCCCTCGCGGTGGCACTCCTGGCAGCGCGCCTGGATGATGCGCGAGACGCGCCCGTGCCAGGTGACGGGGGGGGAGGGGGGCGGGGCGGGGGGCGCCTCGACGACGCACCCGGGGGCGGAGGTGGCGCGCACCTCCGCCTCCCGGCCGGCGAGGACCGCGTCGAGCGCGTCGCGCAGGTAGTTGCGACGCGGCGCTTCGAGAACATAGCCGAGCCCGACCTGATCGTCGATCGCGCCGCGATAGCGCAGCGTGCGCGCCTCGTCGAGCAGGAAGAAGTCGGTCGTGCTGGTGGCGCCGAGGGCGCGCGCGGCCTCCTCGGGCTTGGCGACCGCGAAGAGGACGCCCCGTGCGCCGTACTCCCCGGCGAACCGCGCCAGCTTGGGCGCGATCTTCCGCGCGATGGGGCAGTCCGGGCTCTCGAGGGAGATCACGACGACGGCCCGAGCGAGGTCCGATAGCCGCTTCCCGTCCGCAAGCAGGCACTCCGCGATGCGTTCGCCCACGCGGTGCGTCGCGGGGTCGATCGGACGCGGCCCCTCGGCGGCGCGGGCGAGGAGCGCCGGCAGGGAGAGGACGGCAAGGAGGAGCGCGCGCATGGTCAATAGACCCCCATCTTGAGGCAGAAGACGCTCCCGCCCGACTTCATGAACTCCCCGGTCTCGACTTCGACGACCCGGTACCCGAGGCGCCGCAGCGCGGCGACGGTGCGCTCCGCTCCCCGCTGGAGCAGGACGGATCCGCCCTCGAAGGCGGCGGCGTTGCAGGCGAAGGAGCCGACGGCCTCCTCCTCGTCCACCTCAACGATCCGGTCGAAGAGCACCGCCGCGAGCTCCAGGCCCTCCGGCGCGAGCGCGGGAGGGTGGAGCAGCAGGGTCGTTTCGTCGAGCGGGCAGAAGCAGGTGTCGAGGTGGTAGAAGCGCGGCGAGACGAGCTCGAGCGTGAGCACGGGCGCGCCGAAGCGCTCCGCCAGCGGCGCGTAGGCCTCGCGGGCGGTGCGGCCCCCGCACCCCCCCCAGATCAGCCCGCGGCCGGGATGCCACAGAGCGTCGCCGCACCCCTCGAAGGGAACGCCGGCCCCGAACGGATCCTCCACCGCGTAGCCCCGCGCCGCGAACCAAGCCGCGAAGGCGGGCACTTCACGCCGGCGCGAGGCGTGCGCCATGTGGCTGAGGATGCAGACGCGCGCGCCGTCCGCGTCGAGGCCGCAAAAGGTCTGGTTGGCGCAAAAGACCATGTCCTCGCATCCCGGCGTGGGCGCGATGCGGTGGACCGCGAGGCCGCAGCGCGCGAACGCCTCCCCCAGAGCATCCCACTGCCGGCGCGCCTCGGCGCGGTCGACGCGTCCCGCCTGGCCTTCCATGAAGGGGTTCTTCACGTCGACGACGTCAAAGGCGTCCGGGGGGCAGAGGAGCACCGCCCGCGGCGCGGGCATGGGGGGGAGCGCGGAGCGGTGAAAGTCGCGCGGCAGCGCGGCACGCGAGGCATAGACCCGACTCAACGCCGCTTGAGCCCCAGATACCAGCCGAGCGTGAGCGAAGCCGCCGAAGGGAGCTTGTGCTTGACGACGGCGCCCAGGCCGGACTCGGAGGAGGAGACGTTGAGGACGAAACTGCGCAGTCCGTCGGCGAGTCGGCCCCAGTCCATCGTGAGGATGCCCTTGTAGGCGAGCACCTGCACGATGACGAACGCGGCGGCGACGAAGACCATCGCGATCTTGAAGACGGCGCGCGTGGCGATGCCGAGCGCGATGCCGATGAGCATGGCGATGCCGCCCTCGGTGAGATAGGGGAGGACGACGCGCACCGAGTCGGGGGGCTCTTCGCCGGTTTCGCCGGGCGCGGCGGGCGGCGTGGTCTGGGGCAGGATGGCGCTGCCGCCCGGGGGCACCGCCGCGGGCGGGGGCGCGGGCGCGGGGTTGCCGAAGTGCACGCGCAGGGCGACGGTGCCGGCCACGACGAGCAGGAGCGCGACGATGAGCCGGCGCCGCCAGCGCATCGGGGTGGGGGCTTCCTGCGCCATCCGGGCAGCCTATCATGGGGCGCGTGAGAGCGCTCATCGACGGTCACAACGCGATCCATGCGCTGCGGCTCCAGGCGAACCTGCATGAGGAGCTGCGCCGGGAACTGGCGCGGCGGGTCTTAGCGGTGGACCCGGACGCGACGATTTTCTTCGACGCCAAGCGCGCCGGGCCGCTCCCCTTCGACAGCGCGAGGGAGGGCGGCGTGCGGGTCCTCTTCTGCCGTCATCGCGATGCCGACGACGAGATCCTGGATGCGGTGCGGGACGCGGAGCGGCCGGAGGAGCTTCTCGTGGTGACGAACGACCGCGAGGTGAAAGGGCGCGCGGCGCAGCTCGGCGCGCAGGTGTCGGGAGTCGTGGAATTCTTCGCGCGGCCGGCGCCGAAGGGGCGGGCGGAGCGGGGCGCGCGCCGCTCGCCGCCACGACCGGCGGGCGAGACGCTTCCGGACAGGGGGCGCGCGGCGAATCCGGCGGGAGGTGCGCCGGACCTCCCGTCGGCTGGCGAAGGAGGGGAGGACCACGGGCGCGCGCCGGGGGGCGGTGGCGGCTTTTCGCCCGCGGACTTCGGGCTCCCCGACGAAATCGACACCGACGACCCCGATTGGCGCTAGGAGCGTCGATTCCGCGCGACACGCGCCGTCCCGATGTGAGACAGTCCGCGCCCGGATCGCTTGCACCGCCGCCATTCAGTAGATGCAACAGTTGGATCGAGCGGCTAGGATCGCTCGCCTGAGGGAGATCGACGCGCACGATTGGGTGCGTCCTCGAGCTCCCGGGAAAGGTCGATCTGCATGCGCATCGCACTCTTGGCGGGGCTCGTGACGGCGGCGCTGGGGGCCCTGGCGCAACCCGCCGCGGCGGACCCCCTCACCGTGGACGGGGGCTGGCACCGATTCGACTTCGGCGCAACCGGAACCTTCCTGGTCCCGGACTACACCTTCGCGCTCCCGGGCTTCGGACTCCTGACCATCACGGACTACCTGCACGCCGGCGATCAGTTCGCCGTGACGGATTTCGGCGTGCCGCTGGGCAACACTTCGCTGCCGACGGCGGTGGGGGACTACGAGTCGAATCCCGACCTGGCGGTCGCGGATCCCCGCTGGAGCTCAGGCACTTGGCTTCTCGGGCCTGGCTCCTACAGCATCGGCGGCACGGCGATCCTTTCGCCCTACGGCGCAGGGAGCGGGGCGCTGCGCGTCGACACGGTGATCCGGCAAGTCGAGCCTACTCCCGACCCGGCGCCCGAACCCGCGACGATGCTGCTCCTTGCCGGGGCGATCACCGGCTACGGCGTCCGCCGGCGTCGCCGCCGCGCCGTCTGAAGGCGCGTCGGGAGGCGGCGGGGAGGGGGCGCCGCGCGGCCCCGCCCGGCCCCGGCGCCCCGACCCCCCCCCGGGCGGCGGGGGGGGGGGGGCGGGGTGGGCCC
>JBQTIG010000024.1:0-5263 GCA_052388375.1 Planctomycetaceae bacterium
AAAACCCGGCGTCAACACCGAGGCCGAGCGAGCGGGCCGAGCGCGAGCCGCGACGACGAAGCCGTATTGGCGAACTACGGCGATGGAGGAGAGGCGAAGCGATCGGCCCGCGCAGCCGGCCGAATGGTGCCGGGTTTTCGGTTAGGCTCTAAGGGCCGCGCGCGCCCCCCAGCTCGGGGCGGCGTCACGATGCCGCGTGCGCTGGTTTGCGCGCGACGGCCACGAGCCGCTTTGCCGCGGTGTCGTAGGGGCTCCCGTCCAATCCGCCGAAGAGCGCCACCTTTCCGAAGCCCGCCTCCGAGAGCAGCGCGGCCAGATCCGCGCCCGCGTAGAGCCGCAGGGTGAACGTGGTCTCCTGTCGCTGCCCGCCGTCGACGCGGATCCAGCGCGACTCGATGCGTTCCCACCCCGGAGCGACGCGCCGCTCCTCGAGGTGGAGCGCCCCGCCCTCCTCCTCGCCCCAAGTCCGCTCCTGGAAGTTCCTGGCCAGGACCTCCTTCCCCATCATTTCCAGCACCAAGACCCCGCCCCCCGCCAGCGCTTCGCAGAGATTGCGGGCCACGCGCAGGTCGTCGAGGGGATCCTCGAAGTAGCCGAAGGAGGACCAGAGGTTGAGCGCGAGATCGAAGGCTCGGGGCCGAAGAAAGGAGCGCATGTCCTCCCGCACCAGGTCGAGCGCAAGCCCCTCCGCGGCCGCGGCGTTCCGTGCCTGCTCCAGATAGCTCTTCGTGCGATCGACGCCGGTCACCCGAAACCCGCGCCGCGCGAGTTCCAACGCGTGCCGTCCCTGCCCGCAGCACATGTCGAGGACGCGCGCACCGGGGGCGGGGGCGGTCAACGCGACGATCCCGTCCACCTCGGCCGCCGTGGCTTCCAACCGCCGCCGCGTGAAGAGGGCGGGGGCCCAGGTCTGCCAGAACCGGTCCTCCTCGTGCCAGGGTTTCATGATGCCCCCGTTTCCAACCGCCAGCGGCCGGTCCGGTTCGGTCGCTCGAGCGCGTCCGCGAGTTCGCTCAGGAAGCGCGCGCGCGGCACCGCAACGGCTCCCAGCCGGCCGAGGTGGCGCGTGACCGTCTGGCAGTCGACGAATCGGAATCCCCACGCGCGCAGCTGCTCCACGAAGGCCGCCAGGGCCGCCTTGGAGGCATCGGGCTGCAGGCTGAACATCGACTCCCCGAAGAACGCGCCGCCGAGGGAGACCCCATAGAGCCCCCCGGCCAGCACTCCATCCTGCCAGCTCTCGGCGCTGTGGGCGTGACCTGATTCATGGAGACGGAGGTAGGCCGCAGCCATCTCCGCGGTGATCCAAGTCCCCTCGCCGCGGGGCCGCGTCGCGGTGGCGCAGCCCCGGATCACTTCGCGAAACGACGTGTCGAGGCGGATTTCGTAGCGGCCCGACCGGATCGTGCGGCGGAGCGACCGCGACAGGTGGAGCGAGTCGGGGTAGAGGACGAAGCGCGGATCGGGCGACCACCAGAGGATCGGCTCCCCCTCGCCGTACCAGGGAAAGATGCCGCGTGCATAGGCGGCCAGGAGCCGTTCCCGGGAGAGATTCCCGCCGTACGCCAGGGGCGCTCCCCGCGGGGCGAAGGCGGGGTCGGGAAACGCGAGGTCTTCTCCGAGCGCGACCCGCCTCATGCCCCGTCCCCGGCCTCACACGCTTCCAAAGAGGCCAGACGGTGACGATTTCGTGCAACCCAGGCGTAGACGGCGTCCTGGATCTGCCGGACACCGGGGAGCTCGTAGAGGTGGAGCGGGAGCGCGAGCCCGAGGGCCCACGCCACCGCCGCGTTCACGGCCCCAGCGCCGCGATGCCTGCGTCCGCTCGGCTCGACGGCCCAAGCCGCCTCCTCGCACTCGGCGCGGGGGATCCCGAACCGCTCCGGGACCCCCGGATCCTGATAGGGCACGGCCGTCACGCGACCGGCGCGATCGAGCCGCAGCAGCAGCCCGGCCGCGCGCGTTCAGAGGCCTCACCCGCCGTCGTAGAGGACGACGAGGGTGCCGGTCAGCGGAGCCATCCGCCGCCCGACCTCCCCCGCCCCCCTTCCACGCGTCCTACTCCCGCCGCCGCGCGCCCGGGGGCGGGCCGCCCGGCGCCATGGCGGGCATCTCGCCCCGCAGCCGCCGGTCGATCTCGTCCACCGCTTCCCCCGCGCGCGTCCGCACCTCCTTGTCGGTGCTGGTTTCGGCGATGAGCTTGAGCGTGTCGCGGCTGTCCTTGGTGGGATAGCGCGAAAGCGCGCCGATGGTGGCGCCGATCTCGGGATCGCCCGCATCCGCCTTGATGCGGTCGCGCATCAGGAGGACGGCGCTGTTGCCGCCGCCGGCGCTCATGTAGCGCCGCGCGTGGCGGTAGAAACGACGGCTGTCGGGGATGGCGCGCAGGAACTCCGTGGCGGTCGCGTGCGCCTCCTCGGTGCCGACGCGGCCGAGCGCGTCGAGCTCCTGCATGTAGTCGCCCTCCCGCGGATTGATCCGCTCCTGGATGAGGGGGACGATGGTGGGATCGCCCAGATAGGCGAGCGCGCCCAGGATCTCGCCCTGCTCGCGCTTGTCCGTCGACTTCGAGAGCTCGTCGCGCAGGGGCGCGATCATGCGCGGGTCGCCCGACATCGCGACGGCGAAGAGCTGGATCCGCTTCCCCATGCCGCCCATCATCTGTTCCGCCAGCCCGCCGCCCTTCTGCTGGAGCACCATGGCGATGAGCGTCTCCTGCAACACCTCGGCGCCCGGCGCGTTCGAACCGATGTAGTAGGCCGCCGCCATCTGAGCGAACGGCTTGAACTGCGGCCGTGTGTCGGGATCGGTGAGCAGGTAATTGATGAAACCGATGATGTGCCGCTCCTCCTCCAGGCCGAGCCGCCCGAGCACGTAGATGTGGTGCATCCGGAAGGAGTTCATCGTGGGGAGGAACTTGAAGCCGAGCAGGTCCTCGATGACCCGCCGGAGAAGGGGGTAGCCCGGCTCGCCCATGCGCAAGAGCCGCCGCAGCGCCTCCAGGAGCAGGTCGATGTTGGCGTCGGCGTAGGCGGTCTGGAGGAGCGCATCGACCGCCTCGGGGGTGTCGTTGGGCCACGGATTGGGGGGCGGCTCGGGGCGCTCGGCCAAGAGCGCCTTGAGGCGATCGATCTCCGCCTGGAGCTCCGCGCTGTTGTCCGCCTGGGTGACGACGACCGTCTCCCCGGCGGCGCCGGCCGCGGCGCTTCGCGCGCGCGCGGTAGAAGACTCCTTTTCCGAGACGAGGGTGTAGGTGAGGAGCGCCCCGGCGGCGCCGCCAGCGAGCAGCAGGAGGAGATTGCGCAACGTCGCACCTTTCAGGACATGTCGGGACGCGGCCAGTATAGACGCTCCTCGTTGCGAGGCACCTCCCCGACACGATGGATCCCGCGAGGGTTCCCATCGAGGACCCGATCGAGCCCGTCGCCCGCGAGCAGGGGCGGGGTGCGGAGGGGGCGTCGGGCGGGGGCGCGGAAGAGGAGCCGCGTAAGCTGCGGGCGCCCCCGCCCCCGGTTACCCTGTCGCCGATGTCACGCCCCTCGGCGCACCGGTACCACCTCGACCATCCCGAGCTCGATCCGCTTGTGGACGCCCTCGTAGTCAAGGCGCAGGAGGCCTACGGCGAGATCTCCGGGGCGGACTTCGTGCGGGAACTGATTCTCAGCGCCATCCGCCTCGTGCGCGACAAGCTCCCGCGCGGCGACCTGAAGCTGCTCAACAGCGCCGTGAAGGAGCTGCGCCACGCGTTCCACGTCTTCGCGCCCTTCGAGAGGGTCCGGAAGGTGGCGATTTTCGGGAGCGCGCGCACGCCGCCCCAAGCGCCGGCGTGGAAGCAGGCGCACGAATTCGCCGAACGCATCACCAGTGCGGGGTGGATGGTGATCACCGGGGGGGGGGACGGGATCATGGGGGCGGCGCAGGGGGGGGCGGGGCGCGAGCGCTCCTTCGGCGTCAACATCCGGCTCCCCTTCGAGCAGGCCGCCAACAAGATCATCGCGGGCGACCGCAAGCTGATCAATTTCCGCTATTTCTTCACGCGCAAGCTCATGTTCATCCGTCAGGCGCACGCGGTGGCGCTCTTCCCCGGCGGCTTCGGCACCCACGACGAGGGGTTCGAGGCGCTCACCCTGGTGCAGACCGGCAAGAGCGAGATGATCCCGATCGTCTTCGTGGATTCCCCGGGCGGGAGCTACTGGCGCGACTGGGAGGAGTACGTCGCGACCCACCTGCGCGCGCAGGGCATGATCCACGCCGCGGACATGAGCCTCTTCAAGGTCACCGACGACGTCGAGGTGGCGGCGCGCGAGCTCCTGCGTTTTTATGCCAACTACCACTCGAGCCGCTACGTCGGCGAGTTGCTCTCCATCCGGCTCCGGCGCGCCCCAACGGCGGAGCAGATGGACCAGCTCAATCTGTCGTTCCCGGACATCCTGACCGGCGGCCGCATCGAGGCAGGCCCGGCGCTCCCCGAGGAGCAGGGCGAACACGGAGCCCTGCCGCGGCTCCTGCTTCGCTTCAACCGCCGCGACACCGCGCGCCTCCGCCAACTCATCGACGCGTTGAACGCCTACGTGCCGGACGACCCCCTCCCCCCCGCCGACGCACTCCCCCACGAAATCCGCCCGGTCTGAAGTCCTGACAGTCAGGGGGTGCGGGGGCCGCAACCGGTTTGGCGGCAACGGGTTGCGCGGGCGGCGTGCGGCACTGGTGCCGCAGCCGCGGGGCGGAGTATCCTGCCCCGGTGCCGCGCGAGATCGAGCGTAAGTTCCTGGTGCAGCAGGGATTCATCCCCCCGGGGCAGGGCGTGCTCCAGCGTCAGGGCTATCTGCTCGCGGAAGCGCGCTGCTCGGTCCGGGTTCGCGTCGAAGGGGGGTGCGCTTCCCTCTGCATCAAGGGGCCGCAGACCGGACTGACCCGCGCCGAGTTCGAGTACGCGATCCCGGTGGCGGAGGCCGAGGAGCTGCTCGGTACGCTCTGCCCCTTCGTCATCGAAAAGACGCGCCATCGACTGCGTCATGAAGGCCACACGTGGGAGGTGGACATCTTCCACGGCGCAAACGAGGGCCTGGTCACCGCCGAGGTGGAGCTGCCCTCGGAAGACGCCGCGCCCGCCCTGCCCTCGTGGATCGGCCAGGAAGTCTCCGAGGATCCACGCTACCGGGTCGCCTACCTCTCCCGCCACCCCTTCCGCCGCTGGAGGTAGCGCGGGACCGGCGGGGGGGGGGGGGGGGGGGGGGGGCGCCACACCGCCCCCCCCCCCCCC
>JBQTIG010000025.1:0-19387 GCA_052388375.1 Planctomycetaceae bacterium
CTCGGCAAGAGCCACGTTCGACCGTTCCGGCCACTCGTTCTGGGCCAGGACGCGACGTCGAGATCCAGGAGCGAGGAGGAAGCTGTGGCCAAGGGCCACTGCGACGACGAGCGACGCAGAGATCGACATCGCGGACGGCCCAGAACCGCGAGCCTCTTGAATCATTCGGGCTAGTGCGTCGTCTGCTAGACTGCCCGCATGGATCGGATGGTGGAGGTCGAGCTGGCCCGCATCATCATCAACGAGAATTCGGACCAGCAGTACATCTTCCTTCGCGAGAAGGCCGGCCAGCGGCAGTTCCCGATCGTCATCTCGATCGTGGAGGCGATGGCCATCGACCGCTTCGTGAAGGAGCAGACCACGCCGCGCCCGCTCACCCACGAGCTGCTCAACGCCACCATCCTCGGCCTCGGCGCGAAGGTGACGCGTGTGGAGGTGACCGAACTCAAGAACGGCACCTTCTACGCCCGGCTGGTCCTGGAAGGGTTGGGGGGCGAGG
Source organism: Planctomycetaceae bacterium (assembly GCA_052388375.1). Lineage (GTDB taxonomy): Bacteria > Planctomycetota > PLA2 > PLA2 > PLA2 > JBQTIG01. The sequence continues at coordinate 500 of JBQTIG010000025.1, forward strand.
CCGTCATCGACGCCCGCCCCTCAGACGCGATCGCGCTGGCCGTGCTCAACGCCGCCCCCATCTTCGTCCACGAGGACGTGATCGAGGAAGTGATCGCGTTCTGAGGGGGCCGGCAGGGTCGCAAGGCGAAGCTGGACCCGGACCTGCGGGTCACTGCCGCGCACGCCGGGCGGTGACCGTGACGCGTGCCACCGTCGAGCTCCCGTCGATCCTGGCCGCGAGGGGCGGAGGCCGCCGCAGGAGCTCCGTCCGTGGCGCCGGCCGCGGATGCACCCCATCGATGAGAGCCGTGGGCTCCGGCAACGCGCTCTCCGCTCCCACGACGATGCGAACCGCCGCTTGCGCGACGACGGGGACGATCCGCTAACCGGCAACGACCGGATCACCTTCCTGCAAACGGTCTCCTCCGGTTGACCGGGTTCCGGCAGCGACGGTACCGGCACGGCTCCGCGGCACCACCTTCGCCTCGAGGGCGTTCCCTCACGGAGCGACCTCGTGCGTACACCCGTCCTTCTCCTCGTCCTGGCCTCGGCGGTCCTTCTCGGATCGCCGGGAATCGCGGAAGCGCCGCGGCCCAACGTCCTGCTCATCAGCATCGACACGCTGCGCGCCGACGCCGTGGGCGAAAGGAAGGGTACGCCCGCCCTGGTCGCCTTCCTGAAGCAGGCGACGCGGTTCGCTGGCGCGCGCACGCCTGTGCCTCTCACCCTCCCGGCCCATGCGAGCCTCCTCACCGGGCTTCTGCCCGCGCGACACGGCATCCAGGACAACGCCTCACCGGGCCTCGCGCGGGGGCGCACGTTCACTCTCCTCGCGGAGGAGTTCCTGGCGGCCGGGTACGACACCGCCGCGTTCGTCTCCGCCGCGGTGCTCGATCCGCGCACGGGGATCGGCGAGGGGTTCCGCAGCTACGATCTCCAGCCCGCCTCCGCTCCCGAATTCCAGGACTACGGCGAAACTCCCGCCGAAGTGCAGGCGACCCGCGTCCTGCACTGGCTGCAGCAGCGCCGCGCCCGTCGCCCTTCCTTTCTTTTCGTGCACTTCTTCGACCCCCACGACCCCTATCTCCCCTACGCGGGAAGCGATGGGCGACCCGGCACGACGGCAAGTGACCGCGAGGCCGCGCGCTACGCCGGCGAGGTGAGCCGGGTGGATGAGGCGCTCGAGAGGATCTTGGCCGCGGTGCCCGCGTCGACCCTCGTCGTCATCGCGTCCGACCACGGGGAGTCGCTGGGGGAACACGGCGAGAGGACCCACGGCATGCTCTGCTTCAGCGCGACGTCGAACGTATTCCTTGCGGCCCGGGGGCCGCGCCTTCCTCCCGGCGTGGTTGTCGAGGGGGCACGGAGTCTCTGCGACGTCGCCCCGACGCTGCGCGCCTGGTGCGGCCTCGCGGAGAAGAGCCACGACGGCGCCCCGCTCTTCGATCCGCCCAAGGAGGCGGTGGTCACCGAATCGCTCTATGCGTGGCGCACGCACGGTTGGGGCCAGTGCTTCTCCGTCTTCGACGGGTCGACGACCCTGGTGGAAGGGGGGCGCAACGTGCGCCTGTTCGATACGGCATCGGATCCCGCGGAGCGGAACGCACTGGATGTGGCGCAGTACGCCGCCTACGAGAGGCTCGACCGCGCGCTTACGGCCCTTCGCCAATCGCCGCGCGATGCACCCTCTCCCGCCGCGACGCTGCAGATCGACACACCCTACGGCACGGCGCGCCGCCCCGATCTGCGCTATCTGACGCGGCCCGAGAACGCACGCCTCCCCGATCCCGCCGACCGGATCGCCTTTTGCGAGTCGCTGCGATTCATCCAGCGCGGCTCGGCCGAGGCCTATCACGTCAAGGACACCGCGGCGCTGCTCGCGTACGCGGAGCAGCTGAAGACGCTGGCGGAGAGCGAACCCACCAACCCCGCCCCGCGCTTCGAGATCGCACGGCTCTCCGCGCGGCTGGCCGCTCTCACCCAGTCGCGCGAGTGGCATCGCTCCTCCTCCGCGGCTACCCGCATGGCGATGGAACGTGGCTACTGGGATCCCATGCTCCTCTTCGGGGCCTTCGAGCAGGCGCTTCGATCGGAAGACCTCGGAGAGATCCGGGCGGTCCTGGATCTTGCCCTGGACCTGCGGTCGCGACCCGAGGTCGCCTGCCTCCGCGTCGCCCGAGACGCCGCCCGCCGGCTTGCGGGAGCCGGGGATCGGACGGCGCTCGAGCTCTACCGGACGCTCTTCGAGCGGGTGCGGCGCGAGACGCGCTCCGAGGAGGAGCGGGAGGCCATGAGGGAGCTCGATCCGAGCTGAATCGGCAACCCTTCGATCGGCAACGGGCATCCCTGGTGCGGGCGGGTGCGACCGCAGGAAGCCATGGGGCGTCCAGAGCGCATATACACCCTTTCCCGCCGGGGGTTCGTGTATCATGGTGCGACCGCAGGGAGCCGTGGGGCGTCCAGAGAGGGGAACCAAGGCCGTGCGCTTCTGCCTTCCCATGATTCCGGCCCTTCTCCTCCTCCTGGGGGGAAGCGCGGCCGAGCCGCGTCGACCGGACGTCCTGCTCGTCACGATCGACACGCTTCGGGCGGACGCCGCGGGCACCAGGAAGGGGACGCCCGCCATCGAAGCGTTCCTGGAGACCGCGACCCACTTCGCCGGCGCACGGACGCCGGTTCCTCTCACCCTGCCCGCCCATGTGAGCTTGTTCACCGGGCTTCTTCCCGCCAGCCACGGCGTGCACGACAACGCCTCCCCGCCGATCGCCGCGGGCCGGACGTTCCCCCTGCTCGCCGAGGAGTTCGCGAAGGCGGGGTACGACACCGCCGCCTTCGCCTCCGCCGTCGTGCTCGATCCGCGCACGGGTCTCGGGTCTGGGTTCCGCAGCTACGAGATGCCCGCCCCCAACGCCGGCGTCCTTGCCCTCGAGCTCCAGGGCGAGGTCGCCGCGGAGGAACGCGTCGCGGAGGTGCTCGCCTACCTCGGGCGCCGCGGCGCCGAGCGCCCCCTCTTCCTCTGGGTCCACCTGTTCGACCCCCACGAGCCCTACCTGGCCTACGCGGGCGATGGCGTCCGCCCCGGCACCAGCGCGGACGACACCGCCGCGAACCGCTACGCGGGCGAGGTGCGGCGCGTCGATGCCGCCCTCGAGCGGCTGCTGGCCGCCTTCCCGTCGAGTACCTACGTCGTCCTGGCCTCGGACCACGGAGAGTCGCTGGGGGAGCATGGCGAGCGCACCCACGGAATGCTCTGCCACGGCGCGACGGCGGATGTCTTCCTGGCAGCCCGCGGCCCGCACCTGAAGCCGGGTGCGGTCGATGCCGGCGCGCGCAGCCTCTGCGACGTCGCGCCCACGCTTCGCGCCTGGTGCGGCCTGCCCGAAGTGCGCCACGACGGCGCCCGCCTCTTCGATCCGCCACGCGCCGCCGTCGTGACCGAGTCGCTCCTTGCGTGGCGCGTGCACGGCTGGGGGCAGTGCTTCTCCGTCTCCGACGGCAAGATGACCCTGGTGGAGGCGGGGCGCAGCGTCGCCTTCTATCAGCGTGACGTGGATCCCGGCGAAACGGCGCCCCTGACGCCGGACGCCCAGCCCGAGTACGAGAAACACGACCGCGCCCTCGACGCCTTGCGCCGGACTCCCGTCCCGGACGCCCCCTCCTCGCCAAACCTCGGCGTCGACACCCCCTACGGCACCGTCCGGCGCCCCGACGCGACCTATCTGACGCGACCCCAGAACGCACGCCTCGCCGACCCCGCAGAGCGCCAGCCCTTCTGGGACGCGCTGCAGCAGGCGCAGCGCGGATCCATCGCCGCCTTCCTCGCGCGCGACGCCGCCGCGCTCGAGGAGGTCGCCGCAACGATCACCGCGCTTGCCGCCACCGAACCCGCCAACCCCGCACCCTGCCACTCCCTTGCGCAGGTCTGCCGATGGCTCGGGGAACTCGAAGGCGAGAAGACCTGGCACGTCGCTTCGGCCGAAGCGTTCCGTGCGGCGATCGAGCGCGGCTACTGGGACATCACGCTCCTCCACGCGCTGTTCGAGCAGGCGCTGCGGGCAGGCGACAGCGCGCTCCTCCGCTCGGCGCTCGACCTGGCGCTCAACCTCCAGTTCCGGCCCGATGTGCGCTGCGCGCGCCTCGCCCACGACGGCGCGGCGTTCCTGATCTCCGCGGGCGATGCCTTCGCGGAGCAGAAGTACCGCCTCGTCTTCGAACGGGCCCTGGCAAACGCAGCCTCCCGCGAGGAGCGCCGCGCCCTCGAAGGTCTCCGGCCCAAATAGGCCGCTCAGCCACGCTCCGCGCGCGCCGCCACCGCCCCGTCGCGATCGATCTCCACCGCGATTTCGATGGGCCGGCAGCAGACCCAGCAGTCCTCCACGTAGCGCTGCTCCCCGCCCGAGGCGTCCACGTAGATCCGCACCTCCTCGCCGCACCAGGGACAAGTGATCGCGACACCCTCCTCCATCAGAGCGATCCCGCCAGCGCGGCGTGCAACTCCCGCCCCGGCCCCTCCCCGAGCCCCTCCCGGATCGACTCCGCGGCCAGCCGCAGCCAGCCCTCGCCCGGGACCTCCGAGGCGGCGGCCGCCCCCGCGAGGACCCGTTCACACGCAGGGAGCGAGCTCGACGTGTGGGCGCGGCAGGCGAGCGGGCGCACCTCGTAGAGGGCGCAGAGCCCGTCGGAGGTGAGGAGCGCGCAGGGGATGCGCGCGCGGTGGTGCTGCGCGGCGCCAAGACCCCCCGCCCGCAGGGAGTTGTCGCGGACTCGCGCGAGAATCGCCTCGCGCCCGGGCAGCGCGCGCAGCATTTCCGCGAGTGCCGCGGTCTCCACCGGGCCGACGAGGACGCGCAGGTGGCAGCAGGCGGTGCAGCGCGACGCGCAGGCGCGTCGGGGCCGCTCGGGAGAGGCGGCGGCAACCGCGTCCAGGCGCGCGAAGGCGGCACGCGCCCTCTCCGCCGGCGGCAGGCCGCGCTCCTCCTCGGTGGAGAACCGCAGGGCGAGAAGGTTCGACGAGGCGTCCACGGGGAGAGCATACGCTGCATGTCCTCCCCCCCGCCTATCCTCGCTGCCATGCCCGCGATGCTCCGCCGCGAGGAGGTAGCGGCCCTCTATCGCCGCCCGCTCCTCGAACTCGTGCGCGACGCCGCGGAAGTGCATCGCCTCCACCACGACCCCGCCGAGGTGCAGTGCTCCTCGCTCCTGAGCATCAAGACCGGCGGCTGCCCGGAAGACTGCGGCTACTGCTCCCAGTCGGCCCACCACGACGCCGGGCTGCGGCGCGAGCCTCTTCTCGAGGTCGGCGAGGTGGTCGCCCGCGCGAGAGAGGCGCGCGCGGCCGGCGCCGACCGCTTCTGCATGGGAGCAGCCTGGCGGGAGGTGCGGGAGGGCCCCGAGTTCGAGCGGGTGCTCGCGATGGTGCGCTCGGTGCGGGAGGTCGGGCTCGAGACCTGCGCCACCCTCGGGATGCTCACCCCGGGCCAGGCCGCGCGCCTCAAGGAGGCGGGCCTCGACTACTACAACCACAATCTCGACACGTCGCGGGAGTTCTACGAGTCCGTCATCACCACGCGCCGCTACGAGGACCGCTTGCGCACCCTCGACGCGGTGCGCGATGCCGGCATGAAGGTCTGCTGCGGCGGCATCCTCGGCATGGGCGAGAGCGAGGAGGACCGCATCGGCCTCCTCCATGAACTCGCGCGCCGCGACCCTCCCATCGAGAGCGTTCCGCTCAACGCGCTGGTGGCGGTGCCGGGGACGCCGCTTGCGGACCGTCCGCCGCTCCCCTGGGACGAGATGGCGCGCGCCGTGGCGACCGCCCGTATCCTCATGCCGCGCGCCAAGGTGCGGCTGAGCGCGGGGCGCCTCGCCCTGAGCGAGGCGGCGCAGGCGCTCTGCTTCCTCGCGGGCGCCAACTCCATCTTCCTCGGGGAACGGCTCCTCACCACGCCCAATCCGCTTCCCGACGAGGACGGCGCACTGCTGGGCAAGCTGGGTCTCCGCCCGGCCAGCGCCGGCGCGCGGTGAGCGGCGGCGGCCTTCTCCACGAGCTCTCCGAGGAGTTGACGCGCTGGAGGGGGGCGGGGCTGGGGCGCAGCCTCGTCGCCGCCTCGGGCCGCGATTTCACGAGCAACGACACCCTCGCGCTGGCGCGCCATCCCGAACTGGTCGGCGCGGCGCGTGCCGCCCTGGAGGAGTTCGGCGTGGGCGCCGGAGCCGCGCGGCTCCTGCGCGGCGATCTGCCCATCCACCGCGCGGCCGAGGAGCGGGCCGCCGCCTGGCTGGGCGAGGAGGCGACGCTGCTCTTCCCGAGCGGCTACCAGGCCAACGCGGCGGCACTCTCCACCTTCGCCGGCCGGGGCGACCTGATCCTGAGCGACGAGCTCAACCACGCCTCCCTCATCGACGGCGCGCGGCTCTCCCGGGCCGCCGTGTCGGTTTTCCGCCACAACGATGCCGGCGATCTCGGACGCCGACTCGCCGCCGGCCGCGCGGCGCGCCGCCGCCTCATCGTCGTCGAATCGGTCTACTCCATGGATGGCGACCTCGCCCCCCTCGCGGAGTTCTCCGCACTCGCCTTGAAGCACGACGCGTGGCTCGTGGTGGACGAGGCGCACTCCGCGGGGCTCTTCGGCCCGCGCGGAGGCGGGCTCGGCCGATGCGAGCGGCTCCTGATCCGCACCATCACCGGCGGGAAGGCGCTCGGCGCGGGAGGCGCCTTCCTCGCCGGCCCGCGCGCCTCCGTCGAGACGCTCCTTCAGCACGCCCGACCCTTCGTCTTCACCACCGCTCCGCTTCCCGCCCTCGCCGCCGCCCTCATCGCCGCCATCGGCATCGTGGAGCGCGAGCCCGCGCGCCGCGAGCGCGCCCTCTCCCGCGCCGCCCGGCTCCGCGCCGCCCTTCGCGCGGGCGGCCTCGAAGCCGGGGGGGAGAGCGCCATCGTGCCGGTCGTCCTGGGCGAGGCGGCGATGCGGGTCGCGGGGCGCGCGCGCGAGGAGGGGTTCGACGTGCGGGCCGTGCGCCCCCCCACCGTGCCCGCCGGCACCGAGCGACTGCGCATCGTCTGCCACGCCGACCCCGAGGAGCGGGAGATCGACGCGCTGGCGGACGCGCTTCTCCGCGCGGCGGACCTGCCCGCGGGGCGGGCGGCGCGCGCCGCCGCTCCGCCGGCGCGCGCCGCAGCGGCGGTTGCCGGCCCCGCCCCCGACCTCCTCGTCGTGGCGGGCACCGGCACCGGCGTCGGCAAGACCGTCGTCGCCGCCCTCCTCGCCCGCGCGCTGCGAGCCCGCAACCTCAAGCCGGTGCAGACCGGCAGGGAGTGCGACAGCGCGACTGTGCGCGCCCTCGCCGGCGTGGCGGCCCCCGCCCCCCTCCTTCGATTCCCCCTCCCCGCGTCGGTGGACCAGGCGGCGGCCGCCGCCGGCGCGGCGGTGGATGCGCGCCTCCTGGCGACGATGGTTCGCGAAGCAACCTCGTCCGGCGGCCGCTGGATCCTCGAGTGCGCGGGCGGGCTCCTCGTGCCCTTCAGCGACCGGGAGGACCAGGCGGCCCTGCTCGTCGCGCTCGGGGCGCCGCTGGTGCTGGTGGCGCGCAGCGGACTGGGCACGCTCAACGAGACGCTCCTCACGCTCGAAGCGGCGGCGCTGCGCGGGCTCCGCAGCCGCGCCCTCTTCCTCGTCGGGGAGCCGCACTCCGCCAACGTCGAGACGCTGCGGCGACGCCTCGCCCCCCTGCCCCTCCTCGAGGTGCCGCGCTTCGATCCGCTGGGCCCCGAGGCCCTCGACGCCTGGATCGCGCGCAACGACCTGGGGTTCTTGTGAACCTCCCCGAGCGGGACCGGCGCGTCTGCTGGCACCCCTACACGCAGCATGGCGTCGCCGCCGAACCGCTCCCGGTGGTCGGGGCGCGGGGGGCGTGGCTGGAGTTGGCGGGCGGAGGGCGTCTCTTCGACGCGATCTCCTCCTGGTGGTGCTGCCTGCACGGGCACGGCCACCCGCGGCTGGTCGACGCGCTGGCGCGGCAGGCGGAGAGGCTCGACCACGTGCTCTTCGCCGGCTGCACCCACGAGCCCGCGGTGGCGCTCGCGGAGGAGCTGGTGCGGCGCGCGCCGCCGGGGCTCTCCCGGGTTTTCTACAGCGACGACGGAAGCACCGCGGTGGAGGTGGCGCTCAAGGCCGCGTTCTTGTCGTCGAAGCGGAGGGGGGCCGGGGGGCGCGGGCTCTTCCTCGCGCTGGAGGGCGGCTATCACGGCGACACCTTCGGAGCGATGGCCGTGGGCGATCCCGCCCCCTTCTTCGCCGAGTGCGCGCCGCTCCTCTGCCGCGTCGAGCGGGCGCCGCCCACCCTGGACGGGCTCGCCGCGCTCATGCGGCGCCACGGGCGCGAGGCGGCGGCGCTCATTCTCGAGCCGCTCGTCCAGGGCGCCGCCGGCATGCGCGCGCTGCCGCGCGGCCTCCTGCGGGCAGCCCGCGAACTCTGCGACGAGACCGGCGCGCTGCTCATCGTGGACGAGGTGATGACCGGGATCGGGCGCACCGGGACGCTCTTCGCCTGCGAGCAGGAGCAGGTGACGCCGGATCTCCTCTGCCTCGCGAAAGGGCTCACCGGGGGCATGCTCCCGCTCGCCGCGACGCTGGCGCGCGAGGCGATCTTCGAGTCGTTCCTCGATTCCGACCCGGCCCGCGCGTTCTTCCACGGCCACACCTTCACCGCGAATCCGCTCGCCTGCGCCGTCGCCTTCGCATCGCTGCGGCTCGCCCTGGAGAGCGACCTGCCGGCCCGCCTCGCGGCGATCGGCGCGCGGATCGAGGAGGGGATCGAGCCCCTGCGGAGCCGCGGGAAGGTGCGCCGCGTCGGAGGGATCGTCGCGGTGGAGTTGGCGGACGAGGCGGGGGGCTATCTCTCTCCGCTCGGCGCCCGGCTGCGCGCGGCCTGCCGCAGCGCCGCGCCGGAGGTCCTGCTGCGGCCGTTGGGCAACGTGCTCTACGCGATGCCGCCCGCCTGCGCCACGGAGGGCGAGTGCGCTCTCGTCGCGGTCGCGATGCGGCGGGTCGTCGAGTCCCTCGCCTAGCGGCGGCCCGATTCCGCTACACTGGCGCGCCACCCCAGGAGATTTCCATGCGCATCGCCACCCTCTTCGTCCTGCTCGCCGTCGCCGCGCTCCTCGCTCCGCGCGGAGGCGCGGCAGAGGAGCTCAACGCCGGCATCCTCGGCACCTGGCGCCTCGTCTCGCGCGAGATGGCCGACAAGAAGCTGCGGCCTCCCCCCCATCTCGTCGGGCTCCTCACCTACACGAAGGAGTTCCGAAACTTCAACGTCTCGTGGGCCGACGCGCAGGGAAAGCGGTTCACCCTCGCCTCGATCAGCAAGTACACCCTCACCCGCGAGGCCTACGCCGAGACCTCCCTCCATTACCTGGTCCACGACGAGATCGGCGGCAAGGCCTTGCGGTACGAGCCGGCGAACGCCAAGGGCAGCGCAGGGGCGATGCACACCGACGAGGGCGTGGAGCTCCAGCTGCCTCTGCACGGGGAGCCCTATCTCGTCTTCCGCGGCGAAACGATGACCGCGACGCGGGAGGGGGAGTTCATCGACCACTGGGAGCGGGTGAAGTAGCCCGATGCGCCGAAAGGGGGCGGGGACTCCGGGCGGCTCACGGCCCCCGCACCCCCTCTGCATCCTCCTCGCGACCTGCCTCGCGGCGCAGGCGCTGGGCGACGAGGCGCTGCCGCAGGGTAGGGGCCTTGCGGCCCTCTATCCCGGCGACCGCGGCATCGCCCGGGACCCGAGCGTGCTCCTGGCCGAGGACTTCGACGAGGGCGACCTGAAGGAGCTCCTCGCGAAGTGGCACGAGGTCAACAACAAGGATGGACGCCCCATCGCGCTGGCCGAAGGCGGGCCCGCGGGGCGCGGAAGATCCCTCGAGATCACGGCGACGCTCGGGCGCGACACCGGCGGCTCGCTCTACCGCCAGCTTCCGCGGGGCGTGGAGCGCGCCTTCGCGCGGTTCTACGTCCGTTTCGCGAAGGAAGCGGAGTACATCCACCACTTCGTCTGGATGGGGGGCCACAACCCGCCGACGCGCTGGCCGAATCCGCGCGCGGGCACGAAGCCGGAGGGCGGCGACCGCTTTTCCGTGGGGATCGAGCCCTGGGGCGACCGTGGGCGCGTGCCGCCGCCCGGGCGTTGGTTCTTCTACACCTACTGGCACGAGATGAAGGTTTCGGCTGGCGGGAAGTTCTGGGGCAACGGCCTCTCCCCCGTCGAGCCGCAGATCTGTCCGCGCGAGCGTTGGCAGTGCGTCGAGTTCATGATCCAGCTCGACCGCAAGCCCGCCGCGCGCGACGGGGAACTCGCGCTCTGGCTCGACGGCGAACTGGTGGCGCACTTCAAGAAGGGGGCGCCGCGCGGGCCCTGGAGCGGCATGGGGTTCCAGCTCCTCGCGGCAGGCGGCGAGCCTTTCGAGGGGTTTTCCTGGCGCACCGACGAGGCGCTCAAGATCAACTACTTCTGGCTCGAGCACTACGTCACGGAGAACGCCGCGCGCCAGAACAACGTGAAGGACCCCGACCCGGTCAACCGCGTCCGGTTCGACCACGTGGTCGTGGCGGAGCGTTACATCGGGCCGCTCGAGGGGGGCTAGCCCGCGCGCCGCACCTCCGCCACGAGGTCGTGGAGGAGGCGCTCGAGGGCGGTTTCCCGCGACGCGAGGGTGCCGGCCGCGATCCCGACGCGACCCGGACCGCCCGCGGTGGCCCGAAGCGTCGTGCCGCGGTGGGACCCTCCTGCGGCCCAGTTGGCCTGGTGGTCACGGCGCCAACCCGGATCCCCGCGAACGGGCCCGGCTCAGCGCTTCCGCTCGGTCGCCGCGTTCACGACGATGTTGCGGCCGTCCAGCTCCGCGCCGTTGAGCGAGGCGATGGCGCGGGAGGCGTCCTTGGGGTTCCCCATGGTGACGAACCCGAACCCCTTCGACTTGCCCGAGTCGCGGTCGCTCACGACGATGGCGTCGCTCACGTCGCCGAACTCCGCGAACGCCTGGCGCAGTTGGTCCCCCGTGGTGCCCCAACTCAAGCCGCCCACGAAGAGCCGGCAGGGAATCGATTTGGCTTCCCGAGGCGCGGCCGCGCGCTTCAATCTCTCGGCCTCCTGCAGCTCCAGGTTACCGGTGACGGCCTCCACGCTGGTGATCGGCACTTCGCCGCGACCCGTCTCGCGCCGACGCTGGCGCCGCTCTACCCTGCGCCTCTTCTTGCGATCCTGTTCGGCGTCCCGCTGACGCCTTCCTTGGGAGTAGCTACCTCTAGTCATGGGCCACTCCATCGACGAGCGCAAGGTCACGCTTCTCTGCCGCAACTATCCTGACCACGATCGCAGCCTCGATTTCCCGGACGTGATTCGCCCGCATTGAGGGAAGGGTTCACGAACACCAGGGGCGGGGGGGCGGCGGATCCGCCATCCCGACCCAGACGTTCGAACACGCTCCTCGCGCCGCACCGGAGCGCCCACCTAGGGTAACCGGTGCAGTCCGCGTGACCAAGCAGTAAGTCCACAGACGGGCGCGCGCCGGCGATCTTCGGCGCCCTCGCCGACCGGTCCCGGCAGGCGGCCCCCGCCCCCCTCTTCGCCTTCCAGGAATGCGCCATGCCCATTGCACGCGCGCCGTGCTACAGTCCAACGTCGCGCGACTGCGCCCCCATTGCTCGATGGATCTATCTACCGATCACGCCAGGCCTCCCGCCTCCACGACCCCGCGCCCGGGTGGCCGCCGCTCTCGGGTGCTGCAACTCCCCGAATCCGTCGGCGGGAGCCGTCTTCTCTGGGCCTACGCGATCCCCATCGCGGTGATGCACCTGCTCAGCCTGCTCGCCCTGGTTCCCACGTTCTTCAGCTGGTCCGCGCTCCTGGCGATGGTGCTCGGCGTGCATCTCTTCGGCGGCTTCGGCATCAACCTGTGCTACCACCGCCTCCTCACCCACCGCAGCTTCCGCGTCCCCACCTGGCTCGAGCACACGTTCGTGATCCTCGCCCTCTGCTGCATGCAGGACACGCCGGCCAAGTGGGTCGCCACGCATCGCTACCACCATGGCCACGCCGACGAGCGCAAGGACCCGCACAGCCCCCTCGCGGGCTTCCTCTGGGCGCACTTCGGTTGGCTGCTCGTCTCCAACCGCACCATGCGCGACGTGGAGGCGTACCGCACCTACGCCCGCGACATCCTCGACGATCCCTTCTACATGAAGCTGGAGAAGCGGCCGCTCTGGATGGCGTGGATCTATCTCGGCCACGCAGCGGTGATCACGCTCCTCGGGTTCCTGCTCGGTTGGGCGATGAGCGGAGAGGGGGGCGGGGGCCTTCGCATGGCGGGGAGCTTTTTCGTGTGGGGTGTGATCGTGCGCACGGTGCTGGTCTGGCACATCACCTGGTCGGTGAACTCCCTCACGCATCTCTTCGGCTACCGGAACTACGAGACCGGCGAGAACAGCCGCAACAACTGGTTCGTGGCGCTCCTCACGGTCGGCGAGGGCTGGCACAACAACCACCATGCGGACCCCAACTGCGCTACCGTGCGGCATCGCTGGTGGGAGGTCGACATCACGGGGTCCACGATCAAGCTCCTCGCGCGGATGGGGCTCGCCACGGAGGTGGTTCCCCCCAATCAGGCGCGCCGGGACGCGCGCGCGCTCCCTGTGCCCCGTGCCTGACGCGCGAGAGCCTCTTCGTCCCTACTTCGAAGAGGTCCAGTCCCACTACGACCTGTCGGACGACTTCTTCGCCCTCTTCCTCGATCCGTCGCGCACCTACTCCTGCGCCTACTTCGAGCGGGAGGGGATGACCTTGGAAGAGGCGCAGCGCGCCAAGCTCGACCTCGCCCTCGGCAAGTGCGGGCTGCGGCGAGGCCATCGGCTCCTCGACATCGGGTGCGGGTGGGGGTCGCTCGCGCGACGCGCCGCGGAGGCGTACGGCGTCGACGTCGTGGGGCTGACGCTGAGCCGCAACCAGCACGCTTACGCCACGGCGACGCTGGGATCGCTGCCGGAGGGGGCGGGGAGGGTGGAGATCCGCCTGGCGGGGTGGGAGCAGTTCGACGAGCCGGTGGATCGGATCGTGAGCATCGGCGCCTTCGAGCACTTCCGCGTGGCGCGCCACGCCGCCTTCTTCGAACGTTGCCGCTCGCTCCTCCCGAAGGACGGACGGATGCTGCTGCACACCATCGTCCAGCCGGATCTCGAGACGTTGGCCCGCCGGGGCATCCCGCTGCGGCACGAAGACGTCCTCTTCGCGAAGTTCATCCGCCGAGAGATCTTCCCCGGAGGGCAGCTCTGCCAGCCCGAACTCGTGGCGCGGGGCGCCGAGGCCGCGGGGTTTCACGTGGAGCGCGTGCAGTCGCTCCAGCCGCACTACGCGCGGACCCTCGATCTCTGGGCATCGCGCCTCGCCGCGGCCCGGGAACGCGCCGAGGCCCTCGCCTCGCCGGAGGTGTTCTCGACCACCATGCGCTACCTGACCGGCTGCGCGGCCTATTTCCGCTCGGGCCACCTGGACGTGGTGCAGTTCACCCTGTCCCTGCGCGCCCCCTGAGCCCCCGGGCGTCGCGGCCTCGGCACCCCCCGACGCGGTCTAGAGTCCTTGCTTGGCGGCGCGCTTCTGGGCCTTCTTGGCCTGTTTCTCCTTGATGGAGAGCTTCGGCTTGTTGGTCTTGTTGCGTGCGACTTGGCCTTTCGCCATGGGGTGGGCTCCATCTCCCGCCTCGACACGCGAGGCGCGAATTCCATTCAGTCTAGCAGCGACCCGGCCCCAGGAAAGAGCTCCCCTCCCGTCGCGCGGACCAGCACCTCCGCCCGCTACACCACCGCGACTTTCACGCAGTGAATCGGCGGCAGCGAGTCGAAGAGGCACTCCCACTCCTCGCCGCCGTCCCGACCGATCCAGAGCTGGCCCGTGGTGGTCCCGAAATAGAGGGCGGGGGACTTGAGGGCGTCCATGTCCATCGCGTCGCGCTGTACCGTGAGGTAGCTGTCCTTCCTGGGGAACCCGCGCGCGAGCCGACCCCACGAGCCGCCGCCGTCCTCGCTCCGCCAGACCGCGGGCGCACCCTTCGGCGTGGTGCGCGCGGGGACCTCGAGCGGGAGCACGTAGACCGTGTCCGGGTCGTGGGGGTGGACGACGATGGGGAACCCGAAGTCGGAGGGGAGCCCCTTGGCGATGGAGCGCCAGGTGTGGCCGTAGTCGTCGCTGCGCAGCACGCCGATGCCGGGGCGGTCGTCCCAGCCCCCGTGGTTCTGCATGTAGAGCCGGCCCGGCGCGTCCTTGTGCCCCGCGATCTTGTGCACGCACTGCCCGAACTCGGGGTAGGGGTCGGGCACGAACCCGGCGCCGACCCCCTTGTTGAAGGCCGAAAAGCTCGCGCCCCCGTCTTCGCTCAGGTAGTGCCCGCCGGTCGAGATGCCGACATGGACCCGGTTCTTGTCCTGGCGGATCGTGTGCAGGCAGAGCCCGCCGTTGCCGGGGTGCCACTTCCGCGCGTGGGCGTGGTTGCTGAGCCCATCCACCATCTCCCAGGAGTCGCCGCCATCCCTGCTGCGGAAGAGCGCCGCCGGCTCGACGCCGCACCAGAGGTCTTTTTTCCCGTCGCCCGCCTGGAACGACCAGATGTTGGCCAGCGCGCGGCCGTCCTCCTTCGGGAAGGCCGGCGCCGACTTCGTTTCCTTGAAATTCTTTCCCAGATCCGTCGAGCGCAGCACCTTCATGCCGTAAAACGCGTTGCAGCTCGAGGCGAAGATGCGCGGCGCCCCCCGCGTGTCGATCATCGTGGCGTAGACGGCCACGCCGGCCCCGTGGGGCCCGCGCAAGGCGAACTTGCTCCGGCTCTTCGGCGCCTCGGCGACGAAGACGCCTTTCTTGGTTCCGAGACTCAACACGACGCGTTCCGGCATGTTCATCCTCCTGAGACCGCGGGCAAGATCGTCACATCGTCCCCCGGCGCCAACGCCGTGTCGAGGCCCTCCCGGTCGCGCACATGGTCGCGATTCACGAAGACGTTGATGTGGCGGCGCACCGCCCCCGTCTCGTCGCAGACGCTCCGGTAGAGCGGCGGGTAACGGCGCTCGAGTTCCTCGAGCAGGGCGCGCACGCTGGCCGCCGCGAGGGCCAGCTTGGCTGCGCCGCCGCTGCAGTCGCGCAGCGGGGTCGGGACATGGACGGTGATGGTGGTCGAACGGGGCATGATGGGGAAGTGGGGATTCTACCCGGTGCGCATTGCGGAGGGTTTTCGGAGGCGGGACAGCTCCCTCTCGATCTTCTTGAGCCTCCTGTTAGCCTCCCCTTCACGGGAGGGGAGCCGCCGCCGTGACCGGGAGCTCCCCTGGAGGAGCACCTAGGGTTGGTGTGGTAGAGAGAGCCTAGACCCAGTGCCGCTCAAGTAGTTCTCGGCCGCGCGCCACTGCTCGGCGGTGCGCGCCGGTCGCGTCCTTGCACTCCACGCCACGGCGCGCAATCAAGGCGCACGCGCGAACGCAGCGCGCCGGTGGCCGCATAGCACGACGACGGTGCGCACCAGGGCCCGACGCCTACGGCGCCCTGCCCGAAGGCGCCTGTCTTGAAACGCGGCAGCGCACTTGTCCCGCAGCCCTGGGGGCGGTGGGATTTCGGGGAATCCCGCCCACGTGGCGGACACATGCCGAACACCTACCACTCACCTACCGGTCGCGTACGGTTCGGAGCCGTGACAAGAAGCGTGACACGCGCGACCCGCGCGCGCCCGGACGCCGACCGCCGCGCACGTCGCCGTCGTGACCCGGCGGCGCCGCGAACCGGGGCTGAAAAACACCGCCTCGATTCGGCGAGGGGCTTCGTGACTCCGCCGTACCCCGGATCGGACCTCGGCGATGTATACCTAACTGAGGTATATTCTCCTCGGTGGCGATCCAGAGCTTCGCCGACCCCGCCATCGAGCGCTTCTTCCGACAAGGTCGAGTCCCGAGGCGGGCCGGCTGGGCGAGCGTTTCGCGGATTGTCGCCCGGAAGTTGGACATGCTCGACTACGCCGAACGGCTGACCGACCTGCGTTCGCCACCGGGCAACCGCCTCGAGGCGCTGCGGGGAGACCTTCGGGGTCTCCACAGCATCCGGGTCAACGACCAGTGGCGTGTCGTCTTCCGGTGGACGGACTCGGGGCCGTCCCAGGCGGACGTCCGGGACTACCATTGAGGACACGATGATCGCCAGCCGCCGCACTCGCCGACCCACGACCCCGGGGGAAATTCTCCACCACGAGTTCCTCGTTCCGCTGCGCATGACCCAGAAGCGGCTCGCGGACCACCTGGGCTGTGACGTGAAGGTCGTGAACCGAATCGTCAACGGGCGTGCCGCCGTGACCGCCGAAATGGCGCTCAAGTTCGGCGCCGCGTTCGGCACCACGCCGGAGTTCTGGCTCAACGCCCAGAAGGCGTGCGACCTCTACCGCGCCGCGAAAACGTCGGGTCGCCTCCCCCGACCGCTCGTCCGCGCAAGCTGAGCGCTCGCGGAGCCCGGCGACTGCCGCGGTGGCACGTCCTCGGGGATCCCGCCGAGCTGCGCGTCGCGACCTCCTGGAGATTCTTGACGAGTACCCGTCACCAAGGGCACCCGTCTACCGGACCTGTGCCGACGGCGCCGCCCTCGCCTCCGCGTCCATCCCGAACAGCCGAAGATCGGCCTCCGCGCCACGAAGCCGAATGAGATCTGGCACGCGGACACGACCCTTCTCCGCCTCCTCGACGGCACGCGCGCGTACTTGCACGCCGTGATCGACAATTCCTCGAGGCGCATCCTTGCCTGGCGGCTCGCGGAGCGGTTCGAGCCCGCGAACGCCGTCGCCGTGCTGGTCGATGCAGGGGGGGCCGGGGGGCGCGAGGGCGTGCCCACGGCCGTCGCCGACAAGGGCGTCGAGAACCGGAACGGCGCCGTCGACGCGCTGGTCTCTTCCGGCCTGCTCCGCCGCGGCCTCGCCATGACTGGGATCCGCTTCTCCAACTCGATGATCGAGGCCTGGTGGAGAAGCCTCAGGCACGCGTGGCTCTTCCTCCACTCCCTCGACAACGTCGCGAAGGTGCGCAACCTCGTCGCGTTCTACGTGGACGAGCACAACGCCGCGCTCCCGCACTCCGCCTTCCGCGGCCAGACCCCAGATGAGATGTACTTCGGGACCGGCACCGAGGTCCCCGCGCAACTCGCCGCGGCGCACAAGGTCGCGCGGGTGCAGCGCCTCGGGGAGAACCGCGCGCAGACGTGCCCCGCCTACGACGCCGCTTGAGGAGGGCACGCTGCGAGGTCACCGGCCTGCGCGCTCCGCGCTCGTTTCGCGCTTGCACGCGATCCCCCCCGGGGGCACTACCCGCAGGCCGCCTGGGAATCGCGCTCCCGCCGACCATGCCTGCGGCCTCGGTGACGAGATCTCGTCGGAAAAGTGCATGAGGTCGTGACGCTTAGAGACTGCGATGAAATAACTGGCCGACTGCGCGACTGGCTCAGCTTCGCGCTGGCTTCCGAGGCGAGATCGAGTAGTTCCACTCTCCGTGGAACGGGGCGGGCTGGATCCGGACCTGTGCCATCTGCTCGTCGGTGACCTTGATCTTGGTCGGGTACTGGCGCCGGTCGAGGTAGCAGTGGACCTTCCGGCCCTGCCGGGTCCTCGTCGCCGCGATGAGGTTCACGATCGCGGCGTGGGTGAGCAGCGGCTGGCCCTGCCCGTTCTTGCTGATGAACGAGAACAGCCGGTGCTCGATCTTGTTCCACTTGCTCGTGCCCGGCGGCAGGTGGTGGACCGTCACGGGGATGCCGAGGGCGTCGGCGAGCGCCTGGAGCTCCCACTTCCAGAGGCGCAGGCGCGCGCCGTTGCTTCCGCCGCCGTCCGCGACGATGACGAGGGAACGGGCCTTCGGATACCGGGGCCGCCCGAGCTTCGCCCACCAGCGGCCGATCGTCGCCACCGCGAACTGCGCCGTGTCATGGTCGATGCCGACCGCGACCCAGCCGCGGTTGCGGCCGATGTCGTACAGGCCGTAGGGGATCGCCTTCCCGAGGGCGGGATCGATGAAGTCGTGGACGCGGACCTCGTGCGGTTCGCCCCGCGGGCGCCACGCACGGCCTCCGTTCTTGAAATCGCCGACGAGCTCCTTCTTCTTCGTGTCCACGGAGATCGCGGGGCCGCCGCCCCGGACCTGGCGCGACACGGACCGGTCGATGTACTCGAACTGGGCGTTGCGGTCCGGGTGCTGGCGACCCTCGCGCGTCTTCCGGTTGGCCTGCAGGCTGTAGCCCATGTCGTAGAGCAGCGCGCGGACCACGTAGTCGCTGACCTGATGCCCCATGCGCCGGAGCTCCCGGGCCAGGACCCGCGTGCTCTTGCACGTCCATCGCATCGACGACTCCGGGTCCCCGCGCGTCGCCGGCTCGACGACCTCCTCGAGGTCCGTCACCAGCGTGGGATCCACGTCCACGAGTTTCTTCCGACCTCCACCCGTGCGGCGAACACGCCCCGGCGCAAGATCCTCGGCGCCCTCAAGCTCCTTGAGCCCCCGTTGCACCGTGCGGTACGAGATCCCCGTCGCCCGCACGACCGTCGCGATTCCTCCTCTCCCAAGAACTCTTGCCTCCGCCGCCGCGAAACGGCGCCGCAGGCACTCATCCAGCGAGGCACGTTGGAGTCTGTACCGCTCCCTGATCAGACGTTCGACGGAGTCGATACTCGAGAAGATCGGTCACCGACGCCGATCTCGGCCACTTATTCTCTCGCGGTCCCTTAGGACTCGTGACAATACAACTGGAGTCGTCGGCGGATCCTGCCGATAGACTTGTGCGTGGACCTCGAGACGATCCGGACGAAGTTCAAGGCGCTCAGCCCCGCTCTCAACGAGAGGAGCCGGAGGCT
>JBQTIG010000026.1:0-28698 GCA_052388375.1 Planctomycetaceae bacterium
GCGACTGACGCAGCCCCGCCTCCTCCCCCCTTGAACTCTCCAGCCCCCCCTAAACCCCGTCTATCCGTCAATGGCGTGACATTCCCCTTCGATGCCGCAGCCGGGAGGTTTCGCTGGAGGCACGTGCGTTCCTTGGTGCGATCCCCCGCATGGCGCGTCGGCGGGCGCGCCATGCGGAAGGGAACATGCAACCTGCGTTTTCCAGTCAAGCGTCACCGAGGGTAGGGAAGCGGCGTGACCCCGCGCACCCCCTCATCCGGAAGAGCCGTGCCGAAGAACTGCACCTCTGGGACGCCCTGCTCGGCGAAGAGGTTCAAGACCGCGACGACCAGCTTGTGGGGCGCGCGACGGTCCGCCTTGAGCTCGCCGACCGTCCGCATGCCCGGCACGCGCTCGGCAAGGGCCTTCATGCGGGAAATGTAGACCGCCACCTCGACAGGATCCGACGTCTCGGAGTCCCCGCAGCGAAAGAGGAAGCGGGCGGGACGCGCGCCCTCCACGCCTCGAGCCAGGACCCCGACCTGGATGCGCACCTCCGCGTCGGGCGGCTGCGGATTCGCGACGATGCCCTTGTCGGTAGGCAGAAACGCCTGGAGCTTTGCGTCGAGCGTCTTGAAGGGCAGGCAGAGGAAGAAGACGATGAGCAGGAACGAGATGTCGATGACGGGGGTCAGGTCGAGCTTCGCGTCATCTTTCGTTTGCGCGGCGTGTCGCATGAGAGCCTCCCTGTCGAAGGGGGCTCGCGCTGAGGACACCCAAGTCTACCCCGCCGCGGCCCTCGCGTCCGCTGGATTCCCGTCGTCGCCTCATCGCGGACCAGCCCGTCGGGGCGCCGCTGCCGCGGCCGCGTGCCGCGCAGCCCGCCGCGGCGCCACGGATCGGAGCAGCGCGAGGGCGGCGCGGTTTCCGGTCAGGGCGCGGGAGGGGGGCGGGGGAGGGCCCGACTAGCCGCCCGGTCGACGCAGTTCTTGAGGCGGATGGCCTGGTGGGCGGCCAGGACGAAGTCAAGCGCCTCGAAGACGTAGTGCGCGATGGGCTGGGTCACGCCGGTGCAGGACCCCTGCGTGCGGACGACGAGCCGTGTCTGGCCGGGCTCGCCGGAGTGCAACAGATAGCTCAGGGTGAGCATGCTCACGGTTGCGTCCAGGCACTTCAGGGGGGCGAGGGACTTCCAAACGAGGCGCCGCGGCGGCTCCACCACGGACAGCTCGAAGAGCTGCCCCGCGCGGTCCCCGACCCGCGGCGGCGGCAGGTCGGCGATGAGATGTTCCGCCGAGGGGCGCGAGGAGTGTTCGAGAAGCCTCCATCCGTACACGCCGCCCCCGCGCAGCATCTGCGCGAGCCAGGGCCAAACGCGCTCCGGCGGCGCCGCAATGGTGATCGTACGCGTCTGGACATGATCGGCCCCCGGCGCGAAGTCGCCCGTGTCGGTCACCGCCTCGACGTCCGCGTCGGTGATGTCGGACGCGGGCTGCCGCTTGAAGCGCGCCTCGAGGAGGATGCGAAAGCTCTCCTCGCCGATCTGCCAGAGCGAGTGGATGCCCGGGAGTCCCTCCGGCCCGATCCATCCGAGCGCCTCCGTCTTCGCCAACGTCACGTCGCTGCCTCCTCGCCAACGCCCCGCCGGCCCGCCCCGCGCACGTCGGGCCGGGCAAGGCTACACGATTCTCGCGCCGCGCGGGAGAGCGGGCCACGGGTGATTTCCCGATTCGCCCGAGGGAGCCCCGCGGCTCCCCTCCCCGAGATCGCGCGCGCATACAATGCGCCGCGTGGACGGACCTGGGGTCCGTGTCAGGGAGTGTGTGCGATGGTACAGCGAAACGACTTCGTCCCCCGATCCACAGCCGCCACGGCTCCCGTGCGGCGCCCCGAGCAGGTGCGCGTCCTTTGCGTGGACGACCACCCGTTTCTCTACGAGGGGCTGCGCGCGCGGCTCTCCCTCGAACGCGACATGCTCTGCGTGGGCCATCTCGCGTCGGCGCACAATCTCCTCGCGGAGGTGCGCCGCCTGGAGCCGGGCGTGATCCTCCTCGACATCGAGATGCCGGGTCCCGACCCTTTCGAGGCGCTGGGCGACCTCCAACGCCGCCATCCGGGAGTCCGCAGCATCATCCTGAGCGCGTATGTGCGCGACCACTACGTCGAGGCGGCCATCTCCGCCGGCGCCTGGGGCTACCTCTCCAAGGGCGAGAGCCCCGATGCGATCGTCGAGGCGATCCGCAAGGTGGGCGAAGGCGAGTTCGCGCTGGGCGCCGAGGTGAAGGAGCGCTGCCGCCTGCGGCGCGAGGGGAGCGGCTGGCGCGCCGAACGGCCCTCCTCCAAGCTCGGCCTCCTCACGCCCCGCGAGCAGCAGATCCTGCGCTTCATCGGCAAGGGCCTCTCCCGCGCCGACATCGCCAAGACGATCTTCCGCAGCCCCAAGACCGTTGACGCGCACCGCAACTCCATCATGGAGAAGCTCGGCTTCAACGACCGGGTCGACCTGGTCCGCTACGCCATCCGGGAAGGGCTCGTCGAGCCGTAGCGGCAACGGGCGGGGCGTGCTACCGTCGCGCTTCGGTGCCGGTCCCGCCCGCCTCCCTCCTGCGCACCCTCGCTCGCGTGAAAGCGGAGTACGGGGGCGGGGTCGCGGCGCGCAAGCGGGAGCTGCTCGACGCGCTGGCGCGCGCGGCGCTCCCGACCGCGCGTGCGGTGGAGCGACTCCACGAGGTGCTCTGCTTCCTGCGCGCCTATCCCGACGACGCAGCGGTCCTCGCGCGGGTGGAGCGCATGCTCGCCCGCTTTTCCGCGCGGCGCGACCTGCGGCGGCACGCCGACGCGCTCGCGGACAGCGGGATCGCCGGCACGCGCATTGCGTACCCCTTCTTCCAGGGGACGGCGGAGTGGCTCGCGCGCCGCTGGCCGGGACGGCTGCGGGTGGACTGGGACGCCTTCGAACGCGGGGAGCGCCTCGAAGCGGTGCTGCACCTGCTCGCGCACTACTCCGAAACGCCGGGACTGGACGAGTATGCGTTCTCCATGGAGGAGTGGACCGACAAGCTCAAGGGGCGGCGTGAAACGGGCGCCGCCTTCCTGGTGCGGCGCTTCGCCGCGCTGGCCGCCGATCCGCTGGTGGGGGAGGCGATCTACGAGGATCTGGACCTCCCGCTCCTGCTGGATCCGGGCCCCGACACCCCCGCGCGCACGCGGGCGCACGTTCCCGTTGGCCCGGTGGTGTTCCAGAACGCCCCGCTGCGGCGCGGGAGGCCCGATCTTCGCGCCGCGATCCTCCGCCCGCCGCGGTCGGTGCGCGCGGTCTCGCCGCGGGACGGGCGGCGCCTCATCGACCTCGCGCGCGAGTCGATGGTGACGCGGAGCCGCGACCTCGACGTCTTCATGCACGGCGATCCGCGCGATGTGCGGCTCGTCGACTGCGGCGACGGCTTGCAGTTCGCCGCCATCGGTTTCCTTCCCGGGCGGCGGCTCATGTTCGAGGCGGTCTACGGCTTCCTCACCCTCAAGAACGGGGTGCCGATCGGCTACGTCTTGAACAGCGCCCTGTTCGGTTCGGCGGAGATCGCCTACAACATCTTCGAGACGTTCCGCGGCGCCGAAGCCGCCGCCGTCTACGGCCAAGTCCTCGCCACGGTGCGCCACCTCTTCGGCGCCGACAGCTTCACGATCTACCCCTACCAGTTGGGGCACGACAACGACGAAGGGCTCCGGTCCGGGGCGTGGTGGTTCTACAGGAAGCTCGGCTTCTACGCTCGCGATCCAGCCGTGGCGCGGCTCGTGCGCAAGGAGGAGGCGCGGTTGCGACGCAAGCCGGAGGCGCGCTCGAGCCTGGCCACTCTGCGCAAGCTCGCCGCCGAAAACCTCTACTTCGACCTCGGCCCGCGGCGCGAGGACGTCATCGGTGTCCTGCCGATGGCCGACGCCGGCCTCGCGATCTCCAAGAGCCTGGCGCGGCGCGCCGGCGCCGACCGCGAAGGGGCGGAGCGCGCCTGCGCCCGCGAGGCGGCGTCGCTCCTCGGCGTGCGGTCGCTGCGAGGCTGGACGCAGGGCGAGCGCCTCTGGTGGCGCCGCTGGGCGCCCTTCGTCGTCGCGCTGCCCGGCGTGGCGCGCTGGCCCGCGCGCGATCGGCGCGCGCTGGCGGCGGTGGTTCGGTCCAAGGGCGGCCCGCGGGAGAGCGACTTCGTGCGGCGGTTCGACGCCCACGCGCGGCTTCGTCGGGCCCTGCTGGCGCTGGCGCGCCGGGGAGCCGAAGCATGAGCGACTGCCTCTTCTGCCGCATCCGGGACGGGACGATCCCCGCCAAGCGGGTGCACGAGGACGCCACCTGCATCGCCTTCGAGGACATCCGGCCCCAGGCGCCGGTCCACATCCTCGTCATCCCGCGCAAGCACATCGCCACCGCCCTCGATCTGGAGCCCGAGGACGAGGAGCTGGTGGGTCACCTCCACCTCGTCGCGGCGGACTTGGCGCGCCGGCGCGGCATCGCGGAGGCCGGCTTCCGCACTGTGATGAACTGCAACGCGGCGGCGGGGCAGACCGTCTTCCACATCCATCTGCACCTGCTCGGCGGCCGCGGCCTAGGCTGGCCGCCGGGTTGACCCCACGCTCCCGCGCGTCAGCGGGGGGGGACCTCGTAGAGCTTGGCCTCGACGAAGCGGTCGAACTCGTCCTGCAGGCGCGCCCAAGCCGCGGCGGTCCCCAGGCCGAGGATCTGGCCGAGCACATCCTCGGCGGTGGGGTATCCGCTCGAGCCGCGGTAGCCGGCGAAACCCGTCAGCGCCGCCTTCGTGAAACGCATGGCTGCCTCGGCGTACATTCCGTTCCCGGATTCGTAGAGAAACTTCACGAAGAGCCAGGACTGCGCGTAGAGCACGTCGAGGTAGGCGAGGGTGGCGACGGCCCGCGCGGCGTCCTTGAGCTCGGGGCGATTCTGCCCCAGCCAGCGCGCGACCTGCCTCACCCATTCCCCGTAGCTCTCGCCATGCTTGACGAGGAACCGCACGGGAGGCAGGGGCAGCCTCTCCCTGCGGCAGAGGTGGATCATGTCCATGCGGGTGCGGCTGTTGCGCCCGAAGAGGACGCGGTTTCCCTGCATCTCCACCGCGCCGACGTACTCGGCCCACCCTTCCGAGAACCATGCGGCGCGCAGCGCCTCGAAGTGGTTCCGTCCAGGGTCCTTGGGATCCCTGGAGAAGTGCCACTGCAGGTGGTGGATCAGTTCGTGGGAGAGGGTCCAGACCACCTGCCCGGGATCGGCCGGATCCTCGTAGACGAAGGACCAACGCACCCGCGGATCGAAAAATCCCAGGAGCCCCGGGGCGAGCCGCGTTTCGCGCTTCGCGCCGTACTCCTCGAATCCCACGCGGTCGTCGAAGATCCAGACGTAGAGCAGGTCGGTCGATCCGAATTCCGGCAGCTCCAGGGGCTTGCGCCAACGTTCCTCGAAATGGGCGAGCAGTTCGCGAATGCGGCCGGCGTGGAGCTCGAGGCGGGCGAGCGCCTCGGTGCGCTTGCGTTCGACGCGCCGGCGGACCTCCGCTCCCTCGCCCTTGGCGCCCAGCTCGCGGCTCGCGTAGATGAGGACGAACGGCCGCACGTTGAGGTGCACCGTCTCGAACGGCCCGAGGATCGGGTCGTGGCGGATGCGCTGGAGGGCGGCCAGCGTCGCCTCCAGGGTCGGGTCGGCGGCCAGACGCGCTTCGTGCTCGCGAAAGAGATCCAGCATCCGCGACAGCGCAGCGAACTCCACCTCGGGGAGGAGGAGCACCGCGCGCTTGCCCTGTGGGTCGGCGCGGAAGCTGATCCGGCTCTCGAAGGTCACGCGGAGCCGCGCGACCTCGTCGGGCACTTGCTTGGCGTCCATGAGCCGTCGGAAGACCGCGAAGAAGTCCGGATAGTCGGTGACCGGGAACTCCCCCAGCGCGCGAGCGGCGTCCAGGTCGTCGGGATCGAGGCGTCGCAGCCTTTCGTGGATCGCCCGGGCGCGGGCCGGCCATCCGAATCCTGCAAGCTTGTCGTAGCCGCGAGCCGTCGCTGTCGCGAGGGCGGCACGCAACTGCGCGGCGCCGGCACCGTGCGTGCTGTTTTCATACCAACGCTCCGCGGCGACGAGGGGATCCTCGGGGGGGGCGGGGGGGGGTGCAGGGGAGTCCGATGGACCCTGCTTCGAGCCCGAGGTCAGCCAGAGCGCGAGCACCACGAGGAGCGCCGCCCCGCCGCCGACGAGAATCCAGACCCGAGCGGGGCCGGGCCCGGCCGCCGCCGGGCGCCTCCTCCGGGGGGGGGGTCGGTGCCTGGCCATGCCGCTTTTCGGCGGGATGGTAGCACGCGGCGCGCCCCGCTTGGCATACTCGCCGGTCATGCGAGGCCTTGCCTGCTTGCTTCTGGCTTCCGCAGCCGTCGCGGAGACCGTCGTCGACCGGGAAGGGGGCGTGTTCGTCGGCGCCGTCGAGCTGCGCATCGCGGAGGAGACGCTCCTCTGCGGCGGCGCCCCGCGCCCCCTCGATCGCATCCTGCTCGTCGAGCGCGAGGACGGCACGGTGGTCTTTTGCCGCGACGTGGCGGACCGCCTCCTCGCCTACCGCGTGCTCGCGCGCCGCGGGACCCTGGAGCGTGCGCTCGCCCTGATCCCCGAGGCGCTGCGGCTCAAGGCCGGCGCGCACGCCCGCACGCTCTTCGATCTCGCGGTTCGCGCGGGGATCCCCGACAAGGAGCGCGTGGCGCTGGAACGGCGCGTGAAGGCGGGGGAGGCCAAGAAGCCCAAAGCCGAAGATGCCGCGCGAATCGGCCGCGAGGTTGCCGCCATCGCCTCCCTCGAAAGCGACCTCGTCGTGGCGCGCGCGGTCGCGGCCCCGCCGGACGACGCGGCGAAGCTACCCCTGCTCCGGCACGCGCTCTCCCTGGCGCCGGACCACGGAGGGGCGCAGGCGCTGCTCGCGGAGCTCCTGCCCGCCACCTTCCCGTTCGGGGACGGGCTCGCCTGGCTCCACTGGCGCCTCGACATGGAGCCGCTCGGGTTCGGCTTCGCCGACGAGAACGAGAGGGAGCTGAAGCGCGCGCGCCACGCCTGGCGCCCGGACCTCTACGGGATTACCGGTCCCGGCTTCCTGGTCGTCACGGCGGTGCGCGACGCGTCGCAGGTCGAGTTCTTCCTGCTGCGGACCCGGCTCGTCTGCGGCGCCCTGGAGGAGCTCTTCGCCACGAATGCGCCGCGCCGGAAGGAACGCAAGCCGATGCTGCTGTTCCTGCACTCCGACCGCGACGACTACCGCAAGCACTCCCAGGGCTACACGCGCCTTCGCGACGACTCCTTCCTGGAGACCTCCCTCGGGCACTACGCCGCCGTGGACGAGGTGTCGCGCCTGTTCCGGCCGGCCGGCGAGGAGGCCGACCGCTTCGCCTCCGTCCTCGCCCATGTCGTCACGCGACACTGGCTCATGACTCGAAATCCTCGCTACACGGCGAGCGAGGCGATCCAGAGCTACGGGAGCGCCGGGGCCTGGGTGGAGGATGGGCTGGCGACGCTCTTGGGCGAGGCGCTCTGCGACCACGGTAAGGGAGGGATCGAGCTGTTCAATCCGAAGGCGGAGTCGCTCGACGTCGTGCGCGCATTGGAGGGAGGCAAGGGCATCCCGTGGGCGACGCTGCTCCTTCTCAACGAGGCGGACGTGGGCGCGCTCTCGCGGGAAAACGTCGTCCCTGTGGAGCGCCGCACGGAGCGAGGCAGCTTCCGCTACTCCGCCTCCCTCCTCTTCAATCTCCAGGCCGCGGCCATCTGCTCATTCCTGCTCCACGACGAGCGGGGGGCGCGCCGGGGCCGGCTGGTCGACTACATCACGAACCACTACCGCGGGGAGGGGGCCGCCCTCAATCCGCGCACGGCCTTCGACATGTCGGCGGACGAGCTGGGTCGCTGCGTGGAGAGGTTCGCGAACACCTCCGTGGGAGGGGGATGAAGTGAACCCCTGGCACGACGTCGCCCTCGGCGCGGACCCGGGCTCCATCTTCACGAGCATCATCGAGATCCCGCGGGGCAGCAAGGCCAAGTACGAGTTGGACAAGGCGACCGGGCTGCTGAAGCTGGATCGGGTGCTCCACAGCGCCGTCCACTACCCGGCCAACTACGGCTTCCTGCCTCGGACCTTCTGCGAGGACGGCGACCCGCTCGACGTGCTGGTGCTCATGCAGGAACCGGTGGTCCCCCTCTGCCTCGTGGCGTCGATCCCCATCGGGGTGATGGCGATGTCGGACGACATGGGGCGCGACGACAAGATCGTCGCGGTGGCGGCCGACGATCCCGAGTTCAACCACCTCCGGGACGTGGCGCAGCTCGCCCCCCACCGGATGCGCGAACTGGAGCGCTTCTTCCTCGACTACAAGGTCCTCGAGGGCAAGCGGGTCGTGGTGGATGGGATCCAGGGTCGCGCCGCGGCGGTCGCCGTCATCCTCGATGCGATGCGGCTCTACCGCGCCACGATCCGCCCCCCCGCGCTCCCCCGGGATCAGTGACCGAGCGCGTCGGGGAGGAAGCCGGCCACCATCACCACGACGAGGAAGAGAGGCAGGAGGATCACGCCCCAGATGAGCCGCGTCTCGTAGCGGAGGTGCATGTAGTAGAGGCCGACCAAGGCGGCCTTCACCGCGGCCATCACGCCGAGGCCGAACACGAGGGGGAGCTTGCCGAGCCCGAGCCAGGGGAGCGCCCAGGCGATCTCGAGGACGGTGAGCACCGTCAGCCAGAGAAAGATCTTCATGTAGGGCGAGTGGGCGTGCGCGCCCGGGTCGGCATGCTCGGCGTGGCTCATCGGGGCTCCGGGATGAGGTAGACGATCGTGAAGATGACGATCCAGACCAGATCGACGAAGTGCCAGTAGAGTCCCACCAGTTCGACGGGACTGTGGGACTCCTTGCTGTAGCCGCCCTGGCGGGCGCGCAGCAGGATGCAACTCAGGTAGATGACGCCGGCGGTCACGTGCGCCCCATGAAACCCGGTGAGCAGGAAGAAGGTGGCGCCGTAGCTGCTCTTGGCTGCGCTCAGCCCCAGGTGGATGAGATGCGTCCACTCGTAGACCTGCAGTCCCAGGAAGATGAGGCCGCCGAGGATCGTGGCGATCAGGAAGCGCTGCAGGCCCTTGACGTCGCCTCTCTGGATGGCCGCGAGCCCCTTGACCATGGTCACGCTGCTGCAGATGAGCAGGAAGGTCATGGCCGCGGTGAGGGCGATGCCGAAGCTCGGGTCGCCCGGCTGCTGCCACGGGGTGGTGGCGATGCGCAGCACCATGTAGGCGCCGATGAGCCCCATGAACCCCATGGAGTCGCTCGCCAGGAAGAGCCACATGCCGAGCTTGCCGGGGGTGAAAGGCCAGAGCGAGGACTTCGGAGGGGAGTGGCTGGCGGCGGTGGACATCCGTACTCCTGGAAGGATCGACATTCTGTCACGGAAAGCAAGAAGTGGGGGTGCCCGCCGCCGCCCCGGCGCCGCGCCTCCTCCGCCCCCACGAGCGCGCCTGAGGGGCGCCATCCTGCCCGTTGTGCTTCACGCCGCCGCGATCGTCCTTCTCGCAGTCTGGATCACCATGCCCTTCCGTTCCGTACGGACCCTAGGCGAGGTAGCAGAGCGCCTGCTGCGCCTCGCCGTCCATGACGAGATCGAGGGAGCGGTCGGGGCAGGCCGCCTTCACGTCGATCACGCGCACGATGTCGGCCAGGGAGGCGTCGCGCGGCGAGATCGCGCGCAACGCGTTGGGGCGGTTCAGGAGGAACGCGTCGTTGAAGACCGCACCCGGATCGTCGGGGAAGAGCGGCAGGTAGCGGATCGACGCCTCGAGGAGGTCCTGGAAGAAGTGGGTGCCGAACGACGGCTCCGGCACGTAGCCCTCGCTGGCGCGGGCGATCTCGATGAGCGCCTGGGCGTGGCAGATGTCGGCATAGGAGACCTGCACGCCGAGCAGGACGTCCTGGCTGCCCCAGCGCCCCGGACCCATGAGGATGAAGCGCTTCCCGGCGAGCGCGTCGTTGATGTGGCCCACGGCGCGGGCGATGCGCAGGCGCCGGTCTGCCCCTCCGGCGCGCTGGTAGTCCCGCGGGTCGATGAGGACTACGTATTCGATCCCGGGCAGCGCCCCGTTGCTCACGTAGCGTGTCGCGCTGAAGATCTTGTCCTGCTCCGGCACCCCGGGGGGCACGAGGGCCCGCGCCGCGGGTTCGCCCGCTCCGAGCGGGCGGCACTGGAGGATGTAGAGATCCTCCCCCTGCACCGCGAACTCCACGTCGACGGGGCAGCCATAGGCCTCCTCCAGGCTCTTCAGGATGATCTGCATGCGGCGCGGGAATTCGCCCCGCGCGAGCAGGCGATCGAAGGTGACGCAGAGCCGCTCCGCCGGCTCGTCCAGGCGGGTGGCCACGGGAGGCGCGATGCGGCCCTCCTCGTCGCGGATCGAGACGAAGTCTGCGATGCCGGCGCCGCGCATCGCCTCGAGCACGGGAGCGACGGGCACCGTGCGGAAGCCGGCTCCCTCCAAGTCGACCACGTCCACGAACTTCTGCGAGGAGCGCACGATCTCGTCCGGCGTCGCCTCCGGGCGCTGCGTCGGCGCGCCGAGGGGCACCATGCGGGCGTAGTCGCCGACGCGATCCACGGCGTGGGTGCCGAGCCCGAGCACGAGGCGCATCAGCCCGTCCTCGCGCCGGAGCCGCCGATTCCAGCGGTGCTCGTTGCGCGAGAAGGCGACCCCGGCGAAGGCGGGCAGGAAGTAGCGGCCATGCCGCGCGCCGACCACCTGCTGGATCATCACCGCCATCCGCTCGTCGTAGTCGAGCAGTTCGTGGGTGCGGCGGTACTGGATGGCGTCGGGATGGAAGATCCCGGCGTAGATCTCGGCGATGGCGCCCAAGAGCTCCTGGAGCCTCGTGGCGAGGTCGCCGCGGTTGGGCACGAAGAGGCTGCGGTAGATGCCCGAGAAGGCGGCGCCGAAATTGTCCTCGAGAAGGCTCGAGGAGCGGACGATCAGGGGCCGCTCCCCCCAGCGATCGAGCTCCGCGCGGAGGAGATCGACGATGCGCGTCGGCCACTCCGCGTTGCGGAAGACGTCGCGGATGGCGGGGTAGTCGTCCCGGATCTCCTCGATGGGCTTGTACTTCTGGTACTCGAGGTGGGTGAGGCCGTTGACCTGCTTGAACTCGTTGTAGGCGTCGGTCATGAGGAAGGCGGACTCCGGAAGCTGCACCGGCCCGCAGTCCGCGCTCTGGAGGATGCAGCGCGCGAGGAGCATGCCCGCGGCCTTCCCGCCGATGGTGCCCCGGCCGGGATCGGAATTGATGATGCGGTCGAGCACCCAGCCCATGTCCCGCACCCGGATGTGCTGCTTGGCCACCGCGATGAAGTCGACCCGCTCCGAAATGAACCGGCGGATCAGCGCGACCCGCGTCCCCTCCGGGGCGCTCCCCTGCTCGCCGGGATGCGCGATCGTGAGCGCGGCGTAACTCGCCGCCTTGTCGGCGATGAGATCGAGGGAGACGTCCGGCATGCGCGCCAGCGCCTCGAGGGACTGCGCCTCGTCGCGGCGGTGCGCCGACCAGACCAACTCCTCCACTTCCGCAGGTCGCAAGTGGTCCGCCGCTAGCTGGATGACGAGCTTGTTGATCTCCTCTTTTTCGTCGGCGCCCCAGAGGCGTGAGGAGGGGCGGTTGAGATCGGCGGGCTGGGCCCACTCCGCGGCCCGTTCGGCCCGGCGGTAGACATCCTCGATCCGGACATGGCCGTGGCTGTGGAGGTGCAGGAGGAGGATGCGACAGACCCGGCCGCGGAGCGCGGGATAGGAGGCGAGGTAGCCCTCGAGCCGCCGCAGGGTCTCCTCGGAATCGTAAGGGGGCACGCGATCCTCGCCCATCTGCCTACGATGGTAGTCGGCTGGGGCCGGGCTCCGAGCCGATCTCCTACCCGAAAGGAAACCGCGCATGCCGGAGCAGAACCCCTTCCAGATCGCCCAGCAGCAGTTCGACGAGGCCGCCGAGCGTCTCGGGCTCGACGCCGCCATGCGGCACTTCTTGCGCTGGCCCCAGCGGGAGTTCCACGTCACCCTGCCGGTGCGGATGGACGACGGGTCCTATCGCGTCTTCCACGGCTACCGGGTGCAGTACAACTCCGCGCGGGGCCCCACGAAAGGCGGCCTGCGCTGGCACCCCGACGAAACCATCGACACGGTGCGCGCGCTTGCGGCCTGGATGACCTGGAAGACGTCGGTGGTGGACATCCCCCTCGGCGGAGGCAAGGGGGGCATCACCTGCAACCCCAAGGAGCTCTCCCTTCCCGAGCAGGAGCGGTTGGCCCGCGCCTACATCCGGGCGGTCGCGCGCATCCTAGGCGTGACGAAGGACGTCCCGGCTCCCGACGTCTACACCAACCCGCAGATCATGGGCTGGATGATGGACGAATACGAGACGATGATCGGGGAGTCGCATCCCGGGGTCATCACGGGCAAGCCGCTCTCCCTCGGAGGCTCGGTCGGCCGCAACGACGCCACGGCCCGCGGGGGCGTCTACTGCGTGCGCGAGGCGTTCCAGCACTTGAAGATCGACGCGAACAAGTGCACGTACGCCATCCAAGGGTTCGGCAACGCCGGGCAGTTCGCGGCCACGCTGCAGCGGGAGATCCTTGGGTCGAGCACGCTCGTGGCCGTGAGCGACAGCCGCGGCGGCGTGATGAACAGCGACGGCCTCGATCCCAAGGCGCTCGTAAAGTACAAGCTCGAGACCGGCGGCCTCGCCGGCTTCCCGGGCTCCAAGCCGGTCTCCAACGAGGAGCTGCTCGAGCTTCCCGTGGATCTCCTCTTCCCCTCCGCCCTCGAGAGCGTCATCACGAAGTCCAACGCCGGCAAGATGCGCGCGCGGGTCATCTGCGAATTGGCCAACGGCCCCACGACGCCTGAGGCGGACAAGATCCTGTTCGCCAAGGGCACGCTCGTGCTGCCCGACTTCCTCGCCAACGCGGGCGGCGTGACCGTCTCCTACTTCGAGCAGGTGCAAAACACCTACAACTACTATTGGCCGCGTGAAATGGTCCACGAACGCCTCGACGCGAAGATGACCTCCGCGTTCCGCGCCGTCTGGGAGACCGCCGCGCGCGAGAAGATCCACATGCGCTCCGCCGCCTACCTGGTTGCGGTCAAACGCGTCGCCCAGGCGGTGCGCGATCGCGGTTGGGTGTAACGCTCCTGTAAGGTTTCCGCACAATCGCGTGCGAGCAGCCCGCCCCGCACGCCGGCCCGGCTGGCACTCCGTTAGCGTGGAGGCAGGCGCGGCCGCCCCGATGCGGCCGAGCGAGGTGGACTATGCGATACGCCTGCTTCCTGCTCATCCTGCCGCTCCTGGACGCGGGTGCACACGGGTCGGAAGAGTCGACCCCTTCGCTCGCCGCGCGCATGCCCCCGGGCGCGGTGTTCTACGTCCGGGCGGGCGACCTGGCCGGCTCCCTCGACCTTCTCTGGAACTCGCCGGCTCTGGTGCGCGCTCGCAACCACCCGTTGGCGAAGGCGCTCACGGAGGGGCAGCAAGCGCGCCAACTATTCGCCGGGCTCCAGATGGTGAAGGCCATCTCCGGCTACGAACCGGAGGCGCTCCTCCGCGCGCTCCTCGGCAGGGAGATCGCCCTGGCCGTCTACGCCCCCGACGAGGTCGCGGGCCGCGGCGAATTCCTCCTCCTCGCGCGCGTCGATGCGGCAGCCGCCGAGAAGCTCCTCGGAGCGCTGCGCATGGTGAGCGCCATGGCAGGGGGAGAGGCGGCGCCCGGGGAGGGTGAACGCCCGGCCATTCTCGGCCTCGGCCGCAACGCCTTCGGCTACCTGGAAGGCGATCTCTTGGTCCTCGCCTCCACCCTCGATCGCGCCCGGGCCTCCCGGGACGGGCAGGGGGGGCTCGACGCATCCGATGCCTTCCGCAGCGCGCACGCGGTCGCGCGCGGCGACGAATCGATCTTCGCCTATCTCTCCTTGGCCTCCTTCGCCAAGGCGCTGCGGCCCGAGAACAAGCCGAAGGAGGTGCTGCAGGCGCTCTTCGTCGGACCGGCGCTCGCCTACGCCGCGTCCGCGCCGGTCGCTTGCTTCGGTCTGACCCTGCGCCGCGAAGGGAACGAGGTCGCGCTCGAACTCTCGGCCCGCGTCCCCTCGCGCGCCGGCCTGCCGCCGGAGGTCGCCTCCATGGCCGGCGGCTCCCTCGAGCCGCTTCCCTTCGCGCTCCCGCCCACCACCCTCGCCGTAATGCGGATGCGGCGCGATCTGGGCGCCCTCTGGGAGCACCGCGAGGAGCTTCTCTCCGAAGGCGGCATCGCCGGGATGGTGGAGTTCGAGACGAATTTCGGGACCATCTCGGCGGGGATGAGCTTCGTGGACGATCTGCTCCCCGAGCTGCGCCCCGAGCTCACCTTCGTCGCCACACGCCCCGTCTTCGAGCCGGGCGCGCCCGTCCCGGAGGTGCGCTATCCCCAGTTCGCGCTCCTGATTCCGCTGCGCGACGCCGCCAAGGTGGCCCCCGATCTCAAGATGGCGTTCCAAAGCGCGATCGTTTTCCTGAGCGCGGCGAGCGTGCAGGAGAAGGGGCGCGGGCTGCGCCTCGCGCTGCGGAGCCACGCGGGCGTCGACCTGCTCACCGCCACCTATGCGCCGCCCACCGACGGGGAGATGGAGGGGAGGAGCGCGCTTCCGGTGCGCTACAACTTCGCCCCCTCCTGCGCCGAGGTGGACGGCTGGTTCCTCATAGCCTCGTCGCCTCGCATCCTCACCGACATCATCGACGGCCGCGGCCAGGGGACGGGCGAAGCGCCCGGCGCCAACGCCGGGCTCTGGATCGACGGGCGCGAAGCGGCCCAGCTCCTGCGCGAGAACCGCGAGGCGCTCGTGACGCAGTCGATCCTCAAGGAGGGCAAGGCGCGCGCGGCAGCCGAGATGCAGACCGATCTCCTGCTCGATCTCGCGCGCCATGTGGAATCGCTCTCCCTGGTCTTTGCGGAGGAGCACGGCGAGGCGGGCCTCCGCCTCACCGTTCGGCTCGGCTCGGCGGGGGAGTAGCGATGCACCTCGAGGCCTTCGTCCCCGACGCGCGCTCGCCCTGGGATTTCGCGGCGGCCGCCCATCTTTGGCGCCGCGCCGGCTTCTGCGCCGCGCCCGAGCGCGTGGAGCAGACCCTCGAACTCAGCCCGGCCGAGGCGGCCCGCGCCCTGGTCCGCGGCCCGGCCCAGGACGCGGCCCTGAACGATCTCGAGTCGATCTACCCCTCCGTGCTCGGGCTCGGGGGGGCCGACCCGATCCGCTCCTGGCTGGTGGCGCGCATGCTGCGCTGCGGCCACCAGCTGCGCGAGAAGCTGGCGCTGTTCTGGCACGGCCACTTCGCCACCTCCCTCGCCAAGGTGCGGGACGAAGGGTTCATGGCGCGCCAGTACCGGCTCTTCCTCGACGGCGCCCTGGGCCGTTTCGGCGACCTTCTGAGCAAGGTGGCGCGCGATCCCGCCATGATCCGCTGGCTCGACAACGAGACCAACCGCAAGGGCCACCCCAACGAGAACTACGCGCGCGAGCTGTTCGAGCTCTTCACGCTCGGGCCCGGCCACTATTCCGAAAACGACATCCAGGAGGCGGCCCGCGCCTTCACCGGTTGGAGCATCCTCCGGGACGCATTCCACTTCGCCGCCCCGCTCCACGACGACGGCGAAAAGAGCGTGCTCGGGCGTCGCGGCGCCTTCGGCGGCGACGACATTCTGCGCATTGCCCTGGAGCAGGAGGCGTGCGGGACCTTTCTCGCGGGCAAGCTCCTCCGCTTCTTCGTGGCCCCCGAGCCCCCCCCCGATGCGGTCGCGGAGTTCGGCGCGCTCCTGCGCGGCAACGGCTACGACCTCTCCGCGTCGCTGGAGGTGCTCTTCGCCTCGCGCCTTTTCTACGATCCCGCGCACCGTCGCGCGCTCATCAAGTCTCCGCTCGAGTTCCTCGTGGGGGGGGCACGCTGCCTGGGCATCGAGCCCGATGCCTCGGCGCTGGTGCCGCTGCTGCGCGAGATGGGCCAGGACCTGCTCGCGCCTCCCAACGTGAAGGGCTGGCCCGGCCACCGCGACTGGATCAACACCGCCAGCTGGATGACGCGGGTGAACGCCGCGCGCGAGCTCACGAAGGGGGCGGCGGGACTTTCCGCGGAGCGCTCCGCGCGCTCGCTCCTGGGCGCGGTGCCGGGAGATGCCGCCGCGCGGGCGCTCTCGACCGCCGACGCGTCCCCCGCCGAGCGGGCGCACGCGCTCCTATGCCTCCCCGAGTCCCACCTGAGCTGAGGTCGCCATGCAGATCACTCGACGGAACTTCCTCAAGGGCGGTCTCGCCCTCCCGGCGGCCGCCGCGCTGCCCGCCTTCTTCGCGCGCGCCGTCTTCGGCTCCCCGCCCGGCGAGCGCGTGCTCGTCCTGGTGCAGCTGGCCGGGGGGAACGACGGCCTCAGCATGGTCGTCCCCTTCGAGGAGGACGCCTATCACCGCGCGCGCCCCTCTCTCGGGCTGCGCGGGGGCCAGGTCGTGCCGCTGCGCGACGGCATCGGGCTCCACGGCAATCTCGGGAAACTGCGCGGAAGCTGGGATGCCGGCCAACTCGCGGTCGTGCAGGGCGTCGGCTATCCCAACCCCAATCGCAGCCACTTCCTCTCCACCGACATCTGGCACACGGCCTCCCTTACGCCCCCGTCGCGCTGGAACGGATGGGTGGGGCGCGCGCTGGACCGCTGCTGCGGCGACGGGGCCGAAGTGCCCGGGCTCCAGCTCGGAGGCCAGCCGCTCAGCCTCGCCTTGGTGGGGGAGCGCATCATGGTCCCCGCGGTCCGCGACGCGAACTCCTTCCACGTGCAAGGCGGCGCGAAGTCGGCGCGGCTGCTCGCCTCGCTCGTCGAGGCCGGGGAGGGGGGCGGGGAGGCGGAGTACGTGCGCCGCTCCGCCAAGCGCGCCTACGCCACCGCCGCGCGTCTCGAGAAGGCGCTCACAGGCGGGCGGGCCGCCGACGTCTATCCGGGAACGCCGCTGGGGCAGCAGCTCTGGCAGGTGGCGCGGCTCGTCGAATCGGGCCTCCCTGCTCGCGTCTACGCGGTGACTCTCGACGGTTTCGACACCCACTCGCGACAGAAGCAGCAGCACGACAACCTCATGCGTGCGCTTGGCGACGCGCTCGGGGCGTTTCGCGACGATCTGGTGGAGCAGGGGCTCTTCGACCGCGTGCTGGTCATGACCTACTCGGAGTTCGGGAGGCGCGTGGAGGAGAACCGCTCCCTGGGCACCGACCACGGCGCCGCCGC
The DNA here is from genome assembly GCA_052388375.1 of Planctomycetaceae bacterium. GTDB lineage: Bacteria > Planctomycetota > PLA2 > PLA2 > PLA2 > JBQTIG01. The sequence continues at coordinate 17,303 of JBQTIG010000026.1, forward strand.
GCCGCTCTTCCTCATGGGCGGCAAGGTGAAGGGTGGACTCTGCGGCGCGCACCCGGCCCTCACCGACCTCGAGCAGGGCGACCTCAAGCACCACACCGACTTCCGCAGCGTCTACGCCACGGTGCTCGAGGGCTGGTTCGGACTCGACCCGGCGGTGGTCCTCGGCGCGGAGTTCCCGCGCGTGGCGGCCTTGGCCTAGGGCCGTTCACTCCGCCGCGGCGGCGTCGCGGAACTGGCCGATCACCTGCCCCAGCGCGCGCTCGCCCTCGAGACGGCCGTTCGCGGTGATCACGTAGGGCATGCTGCCCGCTTCGAGGGCCGCCAGCGCCTTGTCGCGCCGCTCCAAGAGGACCTTCAGGCGCGGATCCGCGAGCGCACCGGGGTCGGCCCCGGCGGCGCGCAAGAGCGTCGCCGGATCCTGCTCCCCCGCGAAGAGTTGCTTCAGGTAGTTGTCGAGGACGCCGGCGGATTGCGCCACGGCGAGGCCGGCGCCGTGCGGGGCGGCGGCCAACACCGCCACGCGCCCGCCATACTTCTCGAAATCGGGCTGGAAGTGGAGCGCCGCCTTGAGCATCCCGCGCGAGGCGGCGTCGGCCAGATCCACCACCAGGAGAGCCTCCCGCGCCGCGTCGACCCGGCCGAGGATCGCCGCGCCCTCGCGGGGCAGGTTGCGCGCGAAGACCGGCCAGCGCAGGGAGGGCGGCTCCGCGGCGCGCTTCGCCTCCGACTCGTAGCGCTGCAGGCGCGCCTCCCCCGCCCCCTGCAGGAAGAATCCGCTCAGGAGGGCGAACGGGGCGAGCGCCAGCGCGACCCCCGCCCCCGGTCCGAACGGGAGCGCGCCCCCGCGCCGCAGCGACGCCGCGCGCACGCAGCCCCAGAGCGCGAAGGCGGCGCAGCCGAGCCCGCCCGGCGTCGTCGCCTTGGCCACGAGCAGGTCGTTGAGCAAGAGCGTGGCGCTTAGCCCCGCCACGGGGAGGGAGCAGGCGAGCGCCCAGGAGAGTGCGGCGTCGCGCCGCGCCCCCCGCGAAGCCGCGGCGGCGCCGCAGAGGCCGAGCTGCAGCAGGAAGAAGGCAGCGAGGAGCGGAAGGACCGCCGCGCCCGCGAGGGTGAGCGTGGAGCCTTCGAGGGTGAGGGAGCGGTAGCAGTCGAGCACCGGCGTGAATCGGCAGAAGAGCCGCGCGGCCTCCTCCTTCGGCGCGTAGGCCACCGCGCAGGCGAAGCTCCCGAACAGGCTTCCCAGGAGCGCGCCGAGCAAGAGGACAAGGCGGTCCTTGCGCGTCATCGTCCCGGTCCTTCGCCCAGGGCGCGGGCGAGTTCCTCCCGGATACGCTCCGGGACGATTTCCTTGCCGTCGACGAATACCACGGGCGCTGCCTCGAGGCCGAGGGCGTAGTACTCGTCGAGGTCCCGGGCCAGGATCGCGGCGACCGCGGGGGAGGCGCGCAGGTCGGCCCACTCCTGCTCCGGCAGCTTGAGGTCCTTGCCGAGGCGCTCGAGCACCAGCTCGGAGAAGCCGAGGTTCGCGTTGCCGAAAAGGAACGCGAAGGCCGCCGCGCCCGCGCCGACGGATTCCGCCGCCTGGGCGGCCCGCGCAGCGGCGCAGGCCCCGGCGTGGACGGTGGTGCCGACCCGCGGGTTGCATTCGAGGTCGAGGGGGATGTGCTTGAAGACGAAGGCCACCCGCTCGCGCACCGCGGGGTCGCGGCGCGCTTCCGTCACCTTGGCGAAGCAGTCCTGGCAGTAGGGGCAGCCGAAGTCGAGGAAGAGAACGACGCAGATCTCGGCATCCGGTTTCCCGAGGACGGTGGAGGAGGAGAGGTCGATCCAGCGGGTGGTGCCGGGGGGCCGCCCCGCGAGCCGCTCCGCCCGGGCCCAGGAGCGCGCGTAGTCCTCGCCGAGGAGGACGGGAGTGAGGGAGACCGCCGCGAGCAGCAGGAACTGGGGGAGGGGGGCGGGGCGCGGGAGCGCGCCCAGGGCGCGGAAGGCAGGCGGGACGAGGAGCGTGGCCGCGGCGAGATCGACGATGTGGACGCCGGTGCAGAAGGGGCAGAGCTTGCCGATGGCGAACCGGGAGACGAGGAAGAGCGCGACGCAGACCAGGCCGAAGCATCCGGCCAGGGCGCCTGCCGCCGCGACGCGCCAGGGAGCCGCCTCCCTTCCCGCGAGCAGCAGCAGGAGCAGAAGGAGATGGCCGAAGATGCCCCAGGTGGCGAGGGGCACGCCCAGCAGGTTCGCGAACCTGGAGCCCAGCACCGTGTCGCAGTCGAAGGTTGCGCCCGCGGAGCAGAGGAACGCTTCGCCCGTCGCCTCGCGGTGCGCGCCCTGCACGCGCAGGAGGACGCTCAGCGCGAGGGCGAGGGCGACCAACCCCGCCGCCGTCCACCGGAGGCGGGGGGAGAGGTGCGGAGCCGGGGGCTCACGGCGCTCCATCCAGGCGCGGATTATAGGGGCGGATGGCGGCCGCGAACCGGACCTCCAGCGGACGTCGATGACCCCGTCGTCGAGGGTCTCGAGGTCGAGAAGCGGGGCGCGGCGCCTGCTCCTCACGATGACGTTCCAAGGGGAATCCGGAACTCGGCGAGCGCCGCGAGGCCCGTGGCGCCCTGGTTGGAAGAGGGGACACCGCCGCCCGCCCGATGGATGCGCTCCTCCTGTCTCGCGGCGTCGCATCCGCCAAGCAGGAAAAGCAGCAAGAGGAGGCGGCGCGGCGCGTGCGAGGAGGATCCGTGCAGCGCTCGAAACCCCCAGCCAGGCGCACGCACAGGGATCCCGCCCACCTCCTGGAAGCTGAGGAGCCACTCAATGTGGCTCCTCAGCGGTACGCATAGCGTGCGCCGCGACCAGAGCCCGCTCGCAGCAGGGGTCGTTCCGGCGAGCGGGTGAGTGCCCGTCCCCGCCTCCCGTCCCCCAAACAGACAAGGGGTGTCTGGGACTTCCAGGCCCAGACACCCCTTGTGCTCGAGGGTTGGTGGCGGGGGCGGGATTCGAACCCGCGATCCCCAGGTTATGAGCCTGGTGAGATACCACTTCTCCACCCCGCGGCAGAGACCCACAAGCGTAACGCCGGTGCAAAGAACGACAAGCTCCCCCCGCCCCCCCCCGTTTTCTCCCGCGGTTATAAGTGAGCGCATGAATCGACTCTGCATTCATCTCCCCATCCTCCTCCTGCTCGGCGCCCCCGCGGTGAGTGGCGAGGAGACCGCCCCGGCACCCGCGCCCGAGCCCGAGGCGAAGCCGAAGGTCTACAAGATCGGCGACAAAGTCGAACTGGCCAAGCACGCCGACCTCGCGGGCGGCCCGGAAGTCGACCTCGCCAAGCTCCTGGAGGCGAGCGAGAAGGGGATCGTGCTCGTCTGGTACTCGCCCATCTGTCCCGCCTGCGTGGGCAAGGTGCCCGAGATCACCGAGTTCGTCACGAAGTACACGAAGAAGGGCTGGACCTTCGTGGGCATCTTCTCGGGCGGCAACATCGACCCCATGAAGCTCACCCCGGAGCAGCACCTGGAGGGCTACACCAAGCAGAAGGTGCCCTTCCCGGTCCTCGACGACCGCGCGCAGAAGTACGTCAAGCCGTTCGGGCTCAAGAAGACGCCCACCTTCGCGGCCATCACGAAGGACTCCAAGCTGGGATTCCTCGGCGCACCCTGGGACCTGCGCGACAAGACTCCCTACCTGGCCCCCTGGCTCGACGCCTCCGCCGAGGGCAGCGCGTTGCCCACCTTCGACGCCTCCAAGATGACGCCCTGGGGCTGAGCCATCCGTTGAACCACGCCCGCCGTGAGCGGGCGTCACGATTTGTCAAAACGGGGCCCGGCGCGCGCCAGGCCCCCGTTTTTCCTTATGATGGATCGCACCGTGCGCACTGTTTCGGGAATCCTGTTCCTGATCCTGGCGCTTCTCGCCGCGGCACTCGCCGAAGAGGAGGGGTGCGGGGAGGGGAAGCCGGGAGATGACGAGCCCTCCAGCATCGAGGAGTCGGATGGCACGACGCCCGAGGGTCCCATCGACCTGGGGGACGAGGAGGAGGAGAAGCCGCCCGCGCCACCGCCCCAGCAGGATCCGAACCGTCCGCAGCCCATCCAGGTGGGGGTCTGGGAGCCGCCCGCCCTCGACGAGGCGGACCGGACGCGTCGGTGCGAACTGCTGGCGCGCTGTGCGGCGCAGCCGAACGACGCCGAGGCGCTCTACGCTCTTGCCGCGTTCGACCTGGAGAAGTGGTGGCTTCTCCAGGCGGAGGAGGAGTTCCTCCGGTGCGCGGAACTCGACGTCGATTCGATACGTCCGTTCGAGGCGCTCCTGCGCGTCTATCGCGCCGATGAGCCCCGCGGTGGGGGGGACTTCGATGGCCTGGCAATCTTCATCGGGCCGAACGGGCGCGTACGGATCGAGCCGCCGCGGGTGTCGGGTACGCGAAGCTGGCTTCCGGACGCCCAGGAACGCTCCCGCCGGATCGGCCGGGCCTACGAGGGGATCCTGCGGAGGCGACCGGATCACCTGGCGGCGCGGCGCGAGTACGTCGCGCATCTCGTGGCGATCCCGGACTTCCCCGCGGTGGTCACGCAGGCGCGCGCGCTCCTCGCCCAGGTGCCGGGCGACGCCGACATGCGCTACCAGCTCGCCGAGGCGCTGCGCCTCACCGGGGACTCCGACGGCGCACTGCACGAATTGCGCGAAGGCCTGCGCCGGGCGCCGGACCACGCCCCGACCCTGCTCCGTCTCGCGCGCCTGATCGCGCGACGCGACGGGGGAAGGGCGCGCGGGCAGATCCTGGAGCTCGAGCGGCGCGGCTTTTTTCACCTGTTCATCCCGCGCGAGGTGGTGAGCGCCGAGTATCGCGAAGACACCCTCGAGCTCGCCCTGTCGCTCTCCGGCCCCGGCCTGGGAGCCCGCCTCTGGGACGCCGCCATGCGCCCCGCCGCGCGTCGCGAGCGGGACTACGTGATGCGCTGGATCTTCCTCGTCTTCCCCAACTCGCTGCAGAGCGAGCGCATGGAGGCGATCACGACGCTCGCGCGCCGCTCCGATCCCGCGGCGGTGGGGGCGCTCCTGGGGCTGCTCTGGCACATGGAGGATGCCGGGGCCATGCAGGACTGGCAGCAGGACCCCGCCACGCTCCAGCAGATCCGGCAGCTGGAGGAGGCTGCGCTCAACGCGGCGGCCGGTCAGGGAACCGCCTACTACCCCGCGGCGGAACGGTTCCTGAAGGCGGCGGCCACTCCCGCCCACCGCGAGCGCGGCGTCCGGCTCATGCTCGCGCTGCGCGACGCCCGCGCGGTGGATCCGCTTCTGGGCGCGCTCGCCTGGGATGTCGACGAGTCGCGTTCCTACGGCGTGGCTGCTGCGCTCGAGCGGCTGGGGGATGCGCGTGCGGTGGACGCGCTCGTGGACGCGGCTCTCGACGCGCGGCGCCCGCTGCCCCGGCGCGTCGAGGCCGCCGAGGCGCTCGGCACGTTTCGGGACGCGCGCTCGATCGAGACGCTCAGCCGGCTCGGGAAAGAGCAGGGGTTCGAAGTCGCGAGCGCCTATGGCCTGTTCCGCCTCACGGGCGATGCCCGCCACGCCCAGGAGTTGAAGCTCCGGCTCGCGGCGGGGGAGAGGCATCTCCTCGACCTGATCGCCCGATGCGAGGGCGCTGGCGTCGAGGATCTCCTCTTCCACGCGCTCCAGGCCTCCCCCGAGGTGCTTCGGGAGGAGGCGATCCGCCTGCTCCGGGAGCGGTTCTGGCCCGGCGCGGAAACGCGCCTGAGAACCCTCCTCCTCGAGGAGGCTCGCGGCGCCAGCGCCCCGGAGAGCACGCTCAGGCTGCTGGGCGAATTGGGCGGCTCCGAGGCGGCGGGCCTGCTCCTCCAGGTCGTGGAGAGCGTGACGGGCGCGCGCTGGGAGGCTGCGGCGCGCGCTCTGGCGGAGACCGGCGATCCGCGGGGGGAGCGCTACCTCAACCGCGCGCGCATCATCGAGAAGGACCCCGCCCGCCGCAAGCTCGCCGACGAACTGGCGCCCCTCGCCGCCCGCCGTCGAGCGGAGCGCGAGCAGGCCGCCGCCGGCCGATGACCGAGCGGTTTCCCATCGATCCGGCTTCGGTCGCCGTGGCGCCCTCCGCGTCGCTCCCCGACGCGATGGGGGCCTCGGGCCGCCGGCTCTACGTGGAGGTCGGCTTCGGCAAGGACGTGCGTCTGCTCCGCGCCGCCGCGGCCGATCCGGAGGGGCGCTACCTCGGCGTGGAGATCTCGCGCAAGAAGTTCGACTCCTTCTGCCGCAAGGCGGCGCGTGCCGGCCTCACCAACGTCCGGGCGCTTGGCGGCGACGTCCGCCGGGTCCTTGGGGAGATGCTTCCGCCGGGCTCGGTGGCGGGATTCACCATCCTCTTCCCCGATCCGTGGCCCAAGCGCAGGCAGAGGAAGAACCGCTGGATCCAGCCGGCCACGGCGGCCAGTCTCTACCGGGCGCTCGCGCCGGGGGGCATCGTGGAGGTCGCGACCGACGACGCGGACTACCTCGCGCAGATCCGCCGCTGCTTCCTCGACGCGGGGCTGCTGCTGGAAACCGAGCGAGGGCAGGTCGAGGAGAGCGAGCGGACCGTCTTTGCCTCGCGCTTCGAGCGCCGCGGCGTGCCGGTCATCTTTCAGAGGTGGCGGCGCGCGGTTCCGGCTTGAACCGCTCGAGCTTGCGGTACATCGTGGCGCGGCCGATCCCCAGGGCGCGGGCGGCCCGGGTCACGTTGCCCTTGGTCACCTTGAGCGCGTGGGCGATGGCGAGCCGCTCCAGTTCCGCCAGCGGGACGATCTGGTTGCCGTCCCAGGGCGCGGGCGCGTAGTCCGGCACCGCCCCCGGCGCCACCGCCGGTGCGCAGGCGCGGATCGCCTCGGGCAGCGTCGCCGCGCGGATCGTGCCGTCGCCCCCCGAAGCCAGGATGGCGCCCAGCACGACCTCTTCCAACTCGCGCACGTTCCCCGGCCAAGCGTAGGCCTGGATCGCCGCCAAGCTCTGCTCGTCCATCACGTGCCCGTCGGCGGCGTGGCGGGCGCGGTTGTTCTCCAGGATCATCTGCGCCAGGGGCACGATGTCCTCGCGCCGCTCGCGGAGCGGGGGAATCGCGATCCGGAACAGGTTGAGCCGATTGTAGAGGTCGGAGCGGAACCCGCCCTCCTTCGCCAGCTCGCGCAGGTCCCGGTCGCAGGAGGCGAGGATGCGGGCGCGCACCGGGCAGATGCGCCGTCCCCCCATGCGCTCCACCACGCCGCGTTCCAGCACGCCGAGCAGGCGCGCCTGCGCGTCGAGGGAGAGCCGGTCGACGGAGCGCAGGAAGATCGTCCCGCTCGCCGCCATCTCCAGGCGACCGGGTTCGCGGTCCCCGAACAGGACCTCGTCGAGAGGCGCCGCCTCCAGCGTGGCGCAATCGAGCTGCACGAAGGGCTCCGCGCGACGCGCGCCCGATCGGTGGATGAGCAGCGCCGCGACCTCGCGTCCGCTTCCCGACTCGCCGGAGAGCAGCACAGGGACCGCCGAATCCTTCACGAGGGCGATCTGTTGAACCACCGCCCGCATCGCCGCGCTGCGTGCGACGAAGGGGGGAAGACCCTGTTCCAGCGCCATGCAGCGGCATCATCGGCACTTTCCGGGGCGAGGTTAATCCGGGGGGCGTATCGGCGCGTTCCAGGCCGAGGCTAGTCGGCGGGGCTTGGGGGGGGTACCCCCCCTGCGCGTTCCCCCCCGCCGGCCCCCTCCCCTACCTCGTACCTGCCCTGGAGCAGGGCTCCCGGCTCGACCTTGAGCCGGCGGCAGACCACATCCCCGACGATGCTCCCCTTCTTGCCAACCTCCACCCGGTCCGTGGCGGTGACATCCCCCCTCACCGTCCCCTCCACGACGAGGTCGTGGACCCGCACCTCCGCCACCACGTGGGCGTTGCGCGCCACCTCCAGGAGCCCGGCCGTGGCCAGCCGGACCACGGCGTGAAAGGACTTGATCGTCAAGTCCTCGATGATGACCCGCCGGTTGCAGTGCGGGCAGTTGACCGACATCGCACTGGCCGGAATCTCCAGGGAGTGGTCGCAGTGAGGGCAGACCACCTCGCGGGTGGAGTGCCGGCTCGCCTGCGGCGTCGTCCCCATGGGAGGGGAGCCCCGCTACTTCCTGGGGAGGGCGTCCCGTTCCACCATGCGGTTGAGGGGGGCGGGGGCCTGCATGGGCGCCGCGGGGCTGGACGCGTCCGGCCCGACGTGGCACTGCCCGACGAAGGAGGCGCCCTCGGCCACCAGGAGTTTCGTGGCCCGCAGATCTCCGCGCAGCTGGGCGGTCTTGCGCAGCTCGATGCGGTCGGAGGCGTGCAGGTTCCCGACCACCTCGCCCTCCACCACGATGCCCAGCGCCTGCACTTCGGCCTGGAGCTTTCCCCCCTGCGAAATCGTGAGCTGGCCTTTGCTCACGATCTTGCCTTCCAGGCGGCCGTCGACGCGCACGCCCTTCTCGAACGTCAATTCCCCTTTGAACGCCGCGTCCGCTCCGATGATGGTCGTCGCCTCGCCCGAAGGTGTTCCGGACTTTTCGATCATGGTCACTCCCTCCGTTGGTGCGTGTGGATCCCAGGGAACCACCCGGGAGGGACAGCTACAAGCGCGGACCCGCTCGGGCGGAATCCCTAATCCGGGGCGCGGTTGCCTCGCGCCCGCTCCACCAGCTCCCGGAGTTTCAGGAGCGCGTCGAACGGGCTGAGGCGCTCGAGGTCGAGGGCGAGCAGTTCGCGGCGGAGCTCCTCCCCGGGGGGCGGGAAGAGACTCAGCTGGCGGGTGGGGTGCGGGGCATCGTCAAGGGGGGTGAATCCGAGGGCGCCCAGCCCCTCGGTGCGGCCGCCCAGCCCGCTCAGCAGCGCCCTCGCCCGCTCCACGACGGCGGCGGGCAGGCCGGCGAGCCGCGCCACGTGGATGCCGTAGCTGCGGTCCGTGCCCCCTTCCTGGATCCGGTGGAGGAAGACGACGTCGTCGCCCCACTCCTCCACGGCCACATGCAGGTTGAACACGCCGCGCACCTCTTCCGCGAGGGCTGTGAGCTCGTGGTAATGCGTCGCGAAGAGCGTGCGGCACCCCACCACCTGGGCCAGGTACTCGGTCACCGCCCAGGCGATGGCCACCCCGTCGAAGGTGGAAGTGCCGCGGCCAACCTCGTCGAGCACGACGAGGGAGCGCGGCGTGGCGTGGTGGCAGATGGCGGCGGTCTCCGCCATCTCCACCATGAAGGTGGAGCGGCCCGCGGCGAGATCGTCCTCGGCGCCGATGCGGGTGAAGATGCGGTCGCAGATCCCGACCCGGGCGGAGGCCGCGGGCACGAAGGAGCCGGCCTGGGCGAGGATGGCGACGAGCGCGGCCTGGCGGATGTAGGTCGATTTCCCCGCCATGTTGGGGCCGGTGAGGATCGCCACGGAGCGGCCCGAGCGGTCGAGGCGCAGGTCGTTGGGCACGAACCGCTCGTGGGTGAGCGCCGCCTCCACCACGGGGTGGCGCCCCTCGACGATCTCCAGCGCGCCCGACTCCTCCACGACCGGGCGCACGTAACCGCGCGCGGAGGCGGTGTCGGCCAGCGCGCGCACGACGTCGATTTCCGCGAGGAGCGCCGCAGTGCGCTGGAGCCGCTGCACTTCCTCCACCACGCGCTGGCGCAGCGCCTCGAAGAGCCGCGCCTCGAGGGCCAGCGCGCGCTCCTCCGCGGTGAGCACCTGCGCCTCGTGATCCTTCAGCTCCGGCGTCACGTAGCGCTCCGCGCCGCTGAGCGTCTGCTTGCGCGTGTAGTCGGCGGGCACCTTGTCGCGGTGCGCGTGGGAGATCTCGATGTAGTAGCCGAAGACCCGGTTGAAGCCGATCTTGAGGCTCTCGATCCCGGTGCGCTCCACTTCCCGCGCCCGCATCTGGGCGATGGTCGAGGTGCCGTCGCGCCGAAGGGCGCGCAACCGGTCCAGTTCGGCGGAGTGGCCGTCGCGGATGGCGCCCCCGTCGCGCACATGGAAGGGGGGCTCGTCGGCGATCCCCCGGGCGAGCAGGTCGCGCACCTCGGGGACGGGGTCGAGCTCGGCGCGCGCCCGCTGGAGCGCCTCGCACCGAGCGCCGGCGAGCAGGTTCTGCACCGTGGGCACCCGGTCGAGGCTCTCCCGCAGCGCGAGGAGGTCCTTGGGCGAGCAGCGCCCCGTGGCCGCCCGCGAGACGATTCGTTCGATGTCGCGCACCGCGCCGAGGCTCTCCTTCACGTCCCGCCGCAGGAAGCTGTCCCCCGCCAGCTCCTCCACGGCGTCGAGGCGCCGCGCGATGGCCGCGCAGTCGGTGAGCGGCTGGAGGAGGCGCTCGCGCAGCAGCCGCGCGCCGGCGGCGGTCGCGGTGCGATCCAGGACGCCTAGGAGCCCTTCCAGATCGAGGCGCGCGACGGTCTCCCGGTCGAGGACGAGGTGGTCGGCGCTCCGGTGGCGCCGCAGGGCGGTGATGTGCGTCAGGGCGGTGCGCTGCGTCTCCCCCAGGTAATGGAGGACCGCCGCCGCGGCTCCCAGGGAGGGGTCCTGGCGCCGCAGGTCGTAGGCCTCCAGCGAGGCCACCTTGAAGTGCTCTTTCAGGGCGCGGGAGGCGGAACCCTCCTCCACGACCCAGTCGGGCACCGGCTGCGGTGGCGCCTTCGTCACCCTGGCCAGGGCCGCCACGAGTTCCTCCTCGCCGCCGAGCGAGGATTCCGGCAGCAGCACCTCGGCGGGCGCGATGCGCGCCACCGCGGCGAGGGCCTCCTCGCGGTTCCCATCGTGCAGGAGGAAGCGCCCGGTGGAGAGGTCGGCCCAGGCGAGACCGGCGCGGCGGGGCGTGAGGACGAGGGCGAGCAGGTAGTTGGGCGCCCGCGCGTCGAGCACGGCCTCTTCGGTGAGCGTTCCCGGCGTGACGACCCGCACCACCTGGCGATCCAGGATCCCCTTGGCGGTGGAGGGATCTTCCATCTGCTCGCAGATCGCGACGCGGAACCCCTGTTGCACCAACCGTCGCAAGTAGCCGTCGACGGTGCGCACCGGTACGCCGGCCATCGGCACATCCGCCTCCTTGGTGCGCGAAGTGAGCGCGATGCCGAGCGCCTGCGAGGCGACCTTGGCGTCCTCGAAGAAAAGTTCGTAGAAGTCCCCCATGCGGAAGAAGAGGAGCGCGTCGCCCGCTTTCCGCTTCGCGTCGTGGTACTGCCGCATCATCGGGCTGTCGGCCATGGGCCGCGTAGCGTACCGTTCCTGGGCGACGCACCTCCCGATTCCCCTGGGCGCCCGGGGATCCCCCGGGTATGCTGGGGGTGAACTTTCCGGAGATGCGCGGTCGTAGTGAGGTCCGCCCCCCGGAGGACAGGCGCTCGCTAGAGCGCGGCGGCGGCGGCGATCCGGGATCACCGCC
>JBQTIG010000027.1:0-12464 GCA_052388375.1 Planctomycetaceae bacterium
CCAGATCGTCGAACATCTGTCGCGCTTCCTTCACACCGCCCTGAACTTCGCGGATGGCCGATGACGACCCACGTGATCCTAGCGGCTTTCCCCCCGGCGCGAGGATGTCGGAGGCTGAACGCTTACGGATAACCGTAAGCGTTCAGGGGTTAGAGCGTTCGGGACCGAGCGGACCGATTCCATTGTGGTGGTCGGCGACGCTCTCGTCGCAAGGCTCATCCGGAGGATCGACGAGCTGGAAGCCCGGGTCCGCCATCTCGAAGCGTGCCGCGCCAACCTCAGTACGGAGCCAGCAGTACGGAGCCAGGACAAAACCGCCGGAAACGTATCGCTAGGGATACAGGTGGGCAGCTGAATTTGCGCATGGCCCAGCTCAGGTTCGATCTCTCGAGATCGCTCGGCGGCATGGACGTGCGAAGATGGCGTGGGCAGCACCCGCGGCTCAGGACCCAGCAGGATTCGCAGGCCGACTGCGGGAGGCCGCCAACTTCATTCAGCCGCACCGCCAAATCTGGAGGCGACCGGCAGCCACCCGCGCGGTGTATCCGATTCGATACGATTCCGGCGGTTTTGTCCTGGCTCCGTACGCCTTTATCTCGTCGTACCGCTTCGCGGCCCTTGCGTCGTCGGGCGAGGCATGTTCTCCTGCCCGGCCACCCGTCTGCCGCCTTGCATCCCCTGAGCGCTGACGGAGAACCGCTCCCCCGCCCCCCTCTCCCTCGTCTCCACCACGCGGTACCCCTCGAATTCGGGGTGGCCGAGAAGCACGCCCTGGGGCGTCCGCGCGCGGCCGTGGGCCTTCGCGAACGCCTCGCTCTCGGTCCATGCGGTAAACGCGCGGCGCGACGACCACTCGGAGTGGGAGATAAAAAGCGTCTCCTTGCCGCGGCGCGCGCCACGCAGCAGGCGAAAGCGGAGGAATCCCGGCACGGCGTCCAGATAGCTCCTGCGGCGCGTCCAGACGCGCTCGAAATCCTTCTCGCGGCCCGCCGCGATGCGGAAGCGGTTGTTGGCGATGTACATGCCCGGCATTCTCACCCGGCGCGGGGCGGGCCTACAATCGGGGATATGAAGCACGAGAGGGCGGCCACCCTGGGAGCGTTGAAGCGGTCGGGCTGGCGTTCGCGCGGCGTGCGCGACGAGCTACGCGAGAATCTCGTAGCGGCGTTGCGGTCCGGCCGCGGCGCCGCGGAGCGTTGGCCGGGAATCCTCGGCTACGAGAAGACCGTGCTGCCGCGCATCGAGAACGCGATCCTGTCGCGCCACGACTTCATCCTCCTCGGGCTGCGCGGGCAGGCCAAGACTCGGCTCTTGCGGATGCTGGTCCAGTTCCTCGACCCGTGGCTGCCGGCGCTGGAGGGCTGCGACCTCAACGACGACCCGCTCGCGCCGATCTCGCGCCGTGGCCAGGCGCTCGTGCGCGAGCGCGGCGACGAGGCGCCGGTGCGCTGGATCCCGCGGGAGGATCGCTACCGCGAGAAGCTCGCGACGCCGGACGTGACCATCGCGGATCTTCTGGGCGACATCGATCCGATCAAGGCGGCGGCTCGCCGCCTCTCCTTGGCCGACGAGGATGTGCTCCACTTCGGAATCGTGCCGCGCAGCAACCGCGGCATCTTCGCCATCAACGAGCTGCCCGACCTCTCGCCGCGCATCCAGGTGGGGCTGCTCAACATCCTCGAGGAGCGCGACGTGCAGCTGCGCGGCTTCCCGGTGCGCTTCCCCCTCGACATGCTCCTGGTCTTCAGCGCCAATCCCGAAGACTACACCAACCGTGGCTCGATCATCACGCCCCTGCGCGACCGCATCGCGAGCCAGATCCTCACGCACTACCCGGAGTCGCTGGAGGTCGCGCGCGCGATCACGGACCAGGAAGCGTGGACCGATCGCGGGACGATCGAGGTGAGGGTGCCCCGTCTGTTGCGCGAGGCGGTGGAGGAGGTCGCGCTCCAGGCGCGGAATAGCGAGCTCGTCGATCAGACGTCGGGCGTCTCGGTGCGGCTGGCCAAGTCGCTCCTCGAAGTGGTGGTGAGCAACGCCGAGCGGCGCGGGCTGCGGCTTCGGCGCAAGCGGGTGAGTGCGCGGCTGGCGGATCTCTTCGAGGCGGAGAGCGCGGTGACGGGCAAGGTGGAGTTGGTCTTCGAGGGGGAGCGCGAGGGGCCGGCCGCGGTCGCGGACCGGATCTTGGGCGAAGGGGTCGCCGCGGTGTTCGCACGCACGTTCCCGCCCGCCTACGCGGCCTCGCGCGGGGCCAAGACCAAGGAACCGGTGGACGCCTACAAGCCGATCGTGGACTGGTTCGCGGCGGGCAACACAGTCCTGGTCCAGGACGAAACGGAGGAGGACGGCGCCCTGCTCGCGGTGCCCGGGCTCGCCGACCTCGCCCGCCTCCACGCCAAGGCGTCCGAGGAGGATCTTCCCGTTGCGTGCGAAATCGTCCTCGAGGGGCTCCATCGCGCCTCGCTGCTCGCCAAGGACCGCTCCCCGGACGGCGTGGCCTACGGCGACATGCTGAAGCGGATGTTCGCGGGGTTCTGATGTATTGGCGCTACCGGGCCTTCGATTCCCTCCCGGGCCTGATCCGCAACCTGTTCCGCATCTTCCGCCAGCTTCTCCTCCTCACCGATGGACTGGTCGATCCCGCCCTGGAGAATCTCGACGCGATCGGGAAGCGCTACCGGCTCTGGAGGCCGGAGTTCGGGATCGAGGAGTTCCGCCGGCTGCTTCTCGAAAGCGGGGAGGCGCGGGAGGGGGGCGGGGGCCTGCGACTCACGACGAAGGGCGAGCGGGCGCTGCGGCAGCAGGCGCTGCAGGAGGTCTTCGAGAAGCTGTCGCGGCGGGGTGCGGGTGACCACCGGATCCCGCAGGCGGGCGGGGCGGGCGAACCGCTCGAGGAGACGCGCGCGTGGGAATTCGGCGACGACGCCCAGACGATCGACCTGGGGGCGACGCTGGGCAACTGGGCGCGGCGCACCGGCGGCGAGGGGACGGTGCGCGAAGAGGACCTCGAGGTGCGCGACCGGGAGCTCGGCACCTCCTGCGCGACGGTGCTTCTCATCGACATCTCGCACTCCATGACGCTCTACGGCGAGGACCGCATCACCCCCGCGAAGCGCGTGGCGCTGGCGCTCGCGGAGTTGACGCTCACCCGGTTTCCCAAAGACTCCCTCGACGTCGTCCTCTTCGGGGACGAGGCGTTCTCCGTGCCGCTCGAGAAGCTGCCTTACCTCACGAACGGGCCCTACCACACCAACACACGGGCCGGCCTCCTGCTGGCGCAGAGAATCCTCGCGCGGAAACGGGGCAGCAACCGCCGGATCGTGATGATCACCGACGGCAAGCCCTCGGCGATCCACGAAGAGGGTCGCATCTACAAGAACCCCTTCGGCCTCGACCCCAAGATCGTGGCGCGCACGCTGGAGGAGGCCGTGCGCTGCCGGCGCAAGGAGATCCCGATCACCACGTTCATGCTCACCGCCGAGCCGCAGCTCCAGCAGTTCGTGGAACGCTTCACCGCGCTCAATCGCGGCCGCGCCTACTTCTCCCAATCGTCCCGCCTCGAGTCCTTCCTCCTCGTCGACTTCCTCCGGAGTTGCATTGCAAGGCGACGACGCCTGTAGCTCGTTGATCGCGCTTGGCTTATGCGCGTGGACTGCGCCATCGGTGGCGCAGTACCGAGAAGGGCATGCCCCGCACGGACCGCTCTCCTCATGGGGCGAGATGCGCCAGCGGGTCGCGCATCTCGGCGCCACGAAGACATGAGATTCCATCACTTACGGCGGTGGCGGTGCTTGCAATGCGGATCCGTGGTGCCAGGAGTACATGGCGATGCCGGCGGCGACGGCGAGGTTGAGGGAGCGAATGGAGCCGTGCTGCGGGATGAACACATGGGCGGCGGCGCGGGAGAGGAGGGAGGGGGGGAGGCCCGCGCCTTCCTGGCCGAAGGCCATGAGAGGGCGCTCCGGCCAGACGAACGTGGGGAGGGGACGGGCGCCGGGGGTTTCCTCGAAGCAGACGAGTCGATAGCCGCGCTCCGCGGCGTGGCGGTCCAGCGCCGCCTCGTCCGGGAGATGCACCAGCGTCTCGTAGCGCTGCGTCCCCATCGCCCCGTGGGTGTCCACGCGCCGTCGGCCAAAGAGGCAGACCTCCTTCGCCAGGAACGCGTTCGCGTTGCGGATGACCGAGGCCACGTTGAAGTCGTAGACGAGATTGACCAGGAGCACGCCGAAGGGGAAGCGCCGCGGTGCCAGCGCCTCACGGATGGCCTCCGGCGCCATGCCCCGGAACTCGTCGCGCACGGCGAGATCCCTGCCGAGCACCTGCCCGGCGAACTCCCGCCAGACCCCCTCGTAGAACGACCCGCGCCGCGCCAGCGCGGTCGACGGCAGCACCCACACCTCCCCCGTACCGGGCATCCGCCCGCACTTCACCGCCCTCCCGAACCGCTCCTCAGCCCTGCGCGTGCCGATGAACGCCACGAACGCGGCGCCCGCCTCCTCCCCCTCGAGGAGGAAGTCCTCCAGCCCGAGCCGCGCCACCAGCGCGCGGAAGCAGTCGCCGGGATCGTCCACGGGCGCGTCCGGCAGGAAGACGACGCGCGCCACGCTACCTCCCGTAGACCGCGGCCATGCGCCGCAGCCGCGCGGCCAGCTTCCCGTCGAGGGCCTGCGCGCCCAGACGCCAAGACCAGTTCCCCCGCGCGACCCCGGGCCGGTTCATGCGCGCCTTCGTCCCCAACCCCAGGAGATCCTGCGCGGGGACCACCGCCAGATCGCACTCCGACGCGAGCGCGCATCGGATGAGATCCCACGCTCCCTCGCGCCCATCCACACCCAGGTACTCCAGCAACCGCGCATGCTCGCGCGGATGCGACGCCGTCCAGCCAACAGCCGTGTCGTTGTCGTGCGTCCCGGAATAGACCGCCGCATTGCGCGGGAACGCGTGCGGCCGCTCGCCCACCTGCTCCCCGAACGCGAACTGCACCACGCGCATCCCGGGCAGCGCGAAGCGGTCGCGCAGCGCCGCCGCCTCCCGCGTCATCGCGCCCAGATCCTCCGCGATCAGATGCCGCCCGGGCAGGGCCGCCAGGATCGCCTCGAAGAAGGCCGCGCCCGGTCCCGGCACGTAGCGCCCCTCCTTCGCCGACCGCGCGCCCGCCGGAACCTCCCACCCGCGGCAAAAGCCCAGGAAGTGGTCCAACCGCACCGCATCGAAGAGCTCGTACGCAGCGCGCAGCCGCGCCGTCCACCAGGAAAACCGGTCCGCTTCCATCACGTCCCAGCGATAGAGCGGGTTGCCCCAGAGCTGCCCCTCCTCGTTGAAGTAGTCGGGCGGCACGCCCGCCACCGCCTCCGGAGCGCCGCGCGCGTCGAGCCGGAAGAGCTCCGGCCGCGCCCACACCTCCGCCGAGTCCAGCGCCACGAAGATGGGAAGGTCGCCGATGAGCCGAACCCCTGCGCTCGCGCAGGCGAGCCGCAGCGCCTTCCACTGCCGCTGAAAGAGCCACTGCAGGAAGACGTGGAACGCCGTCTCCAGCTCCAGCCGCGTCCGCGCCTCCTCCATCGCCGCGGGCTCGCGCACGCGCAGCGGCACCGGCCACTCCCACCACGGCCGGCCAGCCTGCTCCTCCTTCAGCGCGCAAAAGAGCGCGTAGTCGGGCAACCACGCGCCCTGCTCCTCGAGCAGGTCGCCGGTGCCCCCGCCCCCCTTCCTGAATTCGCCGTAGGCCGCCTGCAGATGTCGCATCTTGAAGCTTCGCGCCGAGTCGAACTCCACCCGGTCGGGAGGCGAAGGGAGGGGGGCGGGGGCGGATGCGAGAAGCCCCTCCTCCGCGAGGTCGTCGAGGCTCAGGAGGAGCGGCTCCCCCGCGAACGCGGAGTAGGCCTTGTAGGGGGAATCGGCCTCCCCCGCGGGCACGACCGGCAGCATCTGCCACCAGCGCTGGCCCGCGTCCTGGAGGAATTCGAGGAGTCGCCTCGCGGGCGCGCCGAGATCGCCCACGCCGTGCGGCCCGGGCAACGACGTGGGGTGGAGCAGAACGCCGCACGAACGCGGGAAGCGGGGGGCCTCGTTCGACACGCGTCAGGAGGCGGCTTCGCCCTCGCGCCGCGTCGGGAGGGTGAGCACCGCCCCGCGGGCGGCGCGGATCACCCCCGAGGAGACCTTGCCGAGGACGAACTTCGCCTTTCCGCCGACGCCCGCGGTCCCGACGACGGTCACGTCGGGGGCGTGCTCCTTCTCCGCGTCCAGGATGAGGTGCACCGCGTCCCCGGTGCGCTGGTCGATCGACATCGTGAGCCCCGGCCGCGCAAGCCGCAGCCCCTTGAGAAACGCCCGCGCCTGCTCGGCGGCCTTGTCGAGGATGCCCTGGTCGTAGCGCCCCACGTCGACGCCGGCGATGACGAGCGGCGAGTCCTCCACGACGAAGAGCGTGACGATCTCGCCTTTCGGCTCCAGGAGGCCCGCGGCCGCGTCGACGAGCTCCTGGCTCTGCGGCGATCCGTCAACGCAGACCATGGCCTTCTTGAACCTGGGATGCGGCGTCTCCGACCGCACCGACAGGATGGGCGCGTGCGCCCAGGCGCTCAAGAGCACCGGCGTGTTGGAGAAGAGGAAGGCCGAGAGGCCGGTGCGTCGGTGGGAGGAGAGCACGACGACGTCGGGCCGGATCTCCTCGATGAGGTGCTCGAGGCCGGTCGTGAGGTCGGCGTCCACATCCAGCACCACGTCCGACGCGGCCACCGGGATTTCGTGCTGGGCGAGAAAGGACTTCACCTCCCCCTTGGCGAGGGTGCGCGGCACCAGGACGTGCCCCACTCGGAGCCGGCCCTTCGTCCGCCGCGCCAGGTCGCGGGCGGCGCGGAGGCCGGGGAGGCTGCCGGGACTGCAGTCGGTGAGGGCGAGGATCGTGGCGAACTGCATGGCCCCATCATGCGACGACCTCGGCTCCAGCGCCAGCGGAGGCGAGCCCGGCGGAGGTTTGCGGGGGTGTGCTAGGATCGGGGCGTCAGGAGAAGCGCATGAGCAAGGCCGCCAAGCCCCCCGAAAAGTCCTTCCATGATCAGGTCGCCGAGGTGATCGACGAGATCCGTCCCTACCTGCAGGGCGACGGAGGAGACTGCGAACTCATGGGGGTGGATCCCAGCGGCACCGTCCAATTGCGGTTCGTGGGCGCCTGCGGCGGCTGCCCCTCCTCGACCATGACGCTCAAGATGGGGATCGAGAACACGCTCAAGGAGCGCGTCCCCGGGGTACGCGAAGTGGTCCAGGTCTTCTGACGCCGGTCACTCCGCCGGGGTGGTCTGGCCGCTGAGGCGGATCGACTCCCCCTCGCGGATGACGCCGAACACCAGGCACTCCCAATCGGGATCTTCCCCGAGAATCGCCACGAGGTCCTGAGCCTCCATCACCGGTCGGCCGTTCAGGGTGGTGACGATGTCGTAGGCGGACAGGCCCAGCTTCGCACCCCGCGCGTTCGGGTCCACCGTCGTGACCAGGAATCCGCGCCCTTCCGCGAGACGCAAGTGGGTGCGGAGAGCGGCGTCCGTAGCGGGGACCCCCTGGATCCCGATGACCTGGTTGAGCGCCTGGCCCGCCTGATCCGACTCATCGAGCAGGAGGTTCCCGTTGTTGAACACCTGGATCCGCACCCGGCCCCCGACTCCGCGCTGGTTGATGATGATAGGGCCGCCGCCCCCACCGCCGAGGCCCCAAAACTCCGACTGCGGCTGCACCTCCTCGGGCAGGTCCGAACGGTCCGCCAGCACCGAAATGACCGCCTCCCGCGCCCTGCGGCGCACCTCGGGATCGTCATCGTCGAGGGCATCCACCAGGGGGCGCAGCGAGGTCTCCACGAAGCTCTTGGCCATCCGGCTCCCGTCGTCGCGGTCCTTTGGGGAGTCGCTGCGGAACAGCTCCACGGCCCGCTCCAGGAGCGGCCGGTCCGACCCGAGGATCGGTAGAGCGAGCGCCAAGGCGATGAGCGTGGTGCGCATGGCATCCTCCCGCAAGCCAGTGTACCCTCATTCCGCCATGCCGATCGACGCGGAACTTCTCTCCATCCTGGTCTGTCCCGAGACGCACCAGCCGGTGAAGCCGGCCGACCCCAAGCTGCTCGCCTCGCTCAACGACAGGGCGAGAGCCGGCGCGCTCCGCAACCGCCAGGGCGACGCCGTGACGCGCCCGATCGTGGAGGCGCTCGTCCGCGAGGACGGGAAGTGCCTCTACGCCATCGAGGACGGCATCCCCAACATGCTGATCGACGAGCGGATCGACCTCTAGGGTTAGAGCCTATCCGAAAACCCGGCGTCAACCCCGAGGCCGAGCGAGCGGGCCGAGCGCGAGCCGCGACGACGAAGCCGTATTGGCGAACTACGGCGATGGAGGAGAGGCGAAGCGATCGGCCCGCGCAGCCGGGCGAAGCCAGATGGAGTATTCAGACAGACTCTAGCCGAAACGCCCCGTCCGGCTTCGCCCGGCCGCGCGGGCTCGGGCCGACGAGGAAGCCCGCAGACGGACCCTGGCCCGCTACCCGCCCAGGCGCCAGACCTCGGAGTCACCGAACTGGTCCCGCACCGAGGCGGCGATCTGGCCCTGATGCCACGCCTCGTGGCGTATCATCCGCCGCAGCTTCTCCCGCGCCGCCGGCAGGTGCGCGCGGATCGCGGCGAGGAACTGATCCCGGTCCTCTTCCAATTCCCGGGCGAGTCGCTCCCCGGTGAGGGAGGGATCCCATGCGAGGTGCCGGTCCTCCTCCGCCCGCCCCGCGAGCTGGAGCAGCAGGTACGCCGTCGTGCCGGTGAGATGCCGCAGCAGGCGGCCCAGGGTCTCCCCTCCCTCCCCAAGGGTGCGCGCGAGATGCTCGCTGCGCAGCGCCCTCGCGATCGCCGCGCTCCGCGTTCGCAGGTCGCACCAGAACGCGAGCAGCTCCTCGTCCTCGGCCGTGACGACGCGCGCGGCCCCCGCCCCCCTCCCCGGGATCTCCAGGATTTCCCGCAGCGGCGCGTAGAGGGAGCCTCCCAACCTCCCGAGCGGTTTCAGCTTGGCGGGGTCCGCGTTTCCCTCGCCGTCCAGGATCGAGTCGTCGAGGTGGAAGAGGACGACCTCGCCGATGCAGATGCCGCTCCCCGGCACTTCGAGGACGCGATCGAGGCGGCATTCGAGCGCCACGAGGCACTCCGCGATGCGAGGCGCGCGCACCTTCTCGCTCGCGACCGCCTTCAGGCCGGCCGCATCGAACTCGCTCGAGGCGTGATCCGCGGCGCTCGCCACCATGCGCTCGGCGGAGGACTCGCTCACGACGTTCACGACGAAATCGCGGGACGCCTCGATGTTGCGCCGCGTGTCCTTGGGGCTGCCGTCGCGGCGGTTGCCCACCGAGATCATCACCAGCGGCGGCCTGCTCGAGAGCGCTTGGAAGTAGGAGAAGGGCGCCGCGTTGAGGATCCCGTCGGGGCCGACGGTGGAGACCCAGGCGATGGGGCGCGGCACGACCACGCTGATCATCAGGTGGTAGAGGGCGCGCGCGTCCAGTCCGGCCGGGTCGATGCGCATCCCCGGTATTATGCCCCCATGTTCCGCACGTCCTACTCCGTCCGCTTCGCCGACGTCGACAACGCGGGCATCTTCTACTATCCCCGCTTCTTCCACGCCTTCCATGTCGCCTTCGAGCAGTTCTGGGAGAGGCAGGCGAAGCGGCCCTACCATCGCGTCGTCCAGGGGGACCGGATCGGCTTCCCGTCGGTGCATGTCGACGCCGACTTCAGGAAGCCGGTCACCTTCGGGGACCCGATGGAAATTCGCGTGGGGGTGAAGCGGTTCGGAACCACCAGCATCGTGTTCCGCTACGAGATGGCCCACACCGGGACGGGCGAGATCCATGCCGCCGCCGACATCACGAAGGTGGTGGTGGACATGAAGACGTTTCGGCCGATGGAGCTGCCGCCGCACCTGCGCGCTCTTCTCGACGCCATCGCCCTCCCCGCGCCGGGCTGACCGCCCCCGTCAGCCCGCCCTGCGGCGCGCCCACGACGCGAGCGCCTGAGCAGCGAAGCGCACGTTCGCCGCCGCTTTGGCCGCATCCTCTCCTTCCTTGAAGGAGTGGTCCCCCGGCACGATGACGATGCTCGGGGGCGCGGCGCAGCGCGCCGCAAGCGCGTAGAGCGGTTTGAGCCGGCATGCCGCATCGTCGTCGCCGGTGATGATCGCGGTCGGGAGCTTCAGCGCCGCGAGACGCTCCGATTCGGGGAAGAGCTTGGACTCGTCGGCCGGGTCGTGGAGGGGGAAGGTGAGGAGCACGAGGCCCGCCAAATCGTCCGACCGGGCGGACGCGCGCAGGAGCGCGGCGATGCTGCCGAGGGACTTGCCGGCAAGAATCACGCGCCGCACCCCCTCGATGCCCCGCGCGTAGCCGATTGCCGCGTCGAGGTCCTCGATTTCCTTGGAGAGATCCTCCGAAGGCTGCCCTTTCGCGGTGAAGAACGCCCAGTCGAACCGCACCGCATGAAAGCCCGCGGCGGCGAGCGCTGCGGCGCTCTCCTGCAAGAGGGGCAGGCCCCGGCGATACCCGCGTCCCGGCGCGAGCACGACGGCCGCGCCGTTGGGCTCTCGCGGCCGGTCGTGGGTGGCCTGCAGGAGGGCGCCGCGGGGCGTCTCGATGGTGAGCGTGCCCGGCTCCCCGGCGCGCGGGGCGCCCGCGAGCAGGAACAGCGCAAGAAGCGGAACGGCACCATGCGGCATGAGCCACCTCCGCCGGCATCCTAACCCAGCCGCCCGTCTGCTACCTTGGGCGCGTGCTCGTCGACCTGCTCGTTTGCGTCGCCACGGAGCTCGAAGGGGCGGAGCTGCACGCGATGCTCGAAGGAGGGCGTGTCGCGCGCGGAAGCCTCGTCGGGCGGGACGTGGCGCTCCTCCGTACCGGCGTCGGCCCGGTGAACGCCGCCCACGCGGTCACGCTCTTCCTCGCGGGCGAACGGGCCGGCGCCGTCGTCGTCTGCGGCGTAGGGGGCGCCTACCCCGGCTCGGGGCTCGCCGTGGGCGAGGTCGCCTGCGCGGAGAGCGAGATCTATGGCGACCTCGGCGCCGAGAGTCCCACCGGCTTCCTCGACATGGAGGCGCTTGGGTTCCCCCTCGTGGACGGCCCGGAGCCGCTCTACAACCGCCTGCCGATGCAACTTTTCCCCGCCGCGCGCTGTGTCCCCTTTGTCACCGTCTCGACCTGTTCCGGCACCGACGAACGCGCGCGCGCGCTCCAGGCGCGAACCGGGGGCGGGGTCGAGTCGATGGAGGGCGCGGCGGTGGCCCACATCGCCCGCATGCACGGGCTTCCTGTCGGAGAATTGCGCGGCATCAGCAATCTCGTCGGGACCCGCGACCGCGCGGGGTGGAAGCTGCGCGAGGCGGCGGAGGCCGCGCAGCGGGCGCTGCTCTCCTGGCTGGAGCGGCCGTGAGCCTGGGCTTCGCCTTCAGCCCCTGCCCCAACGACACCTTCGCCTTCCACGCGCTCGTCCACCGCCTCGTGCCCGGACCCGCCGTCACGCCGCTCCTCGAGGACGTGGAGACGCTCAATGCCCGCGCCGAGCGGGGCGATGCGGAGGTGACCAAGATCTCGGTCGCCGCATACCCGCGCATCCGCGAGGGCTACGCGCTCCTGCGCGCCGGCGGAGCCGCCGGCTACGGCGTGGGGCCCATCGTGGTCGCCCGTCGCCCCGGCCGCGTCTGCGGCCGGATCGCGGTCCCCGGCCTGCGCACCACCGCTGCGCTCCTGTTGCGCATGCTGGGTGAGTTCGAGACGGTACCCCTGCGGTTCGACCGCATCGAGGACGCAGTCCTGTCCGGCGATGTCGAGTGTGGCGTGCTCATCCACGAGGGGCGCTTCACCTACAAGGCGAAGGGACTGGTCCTCCTGAAGGACCTCGGCGCGCTCTGGGAGGAGCGCACGCAGCTGCCGGTGCCCCTGGGGGCCGTGGCGATTCGCCGGGATCTCGCGCCCCTTTGGGCGCGGCCACTCGACGAGGCGATCCGGGCCAGCGTGGCCTACGCGCGCCGAAGCCCCGCCGCCTCCTCCGCCTACGTGGCGCTCCATGCCCGCGAGATGGGCCCCGACGTCATCCGCCGCCACATCGACCTTTACGTGAACGACTACACCCTCGACCTGGACGAACGCGCGGTTCACCGCATGCTCGAGCAGGCGCCGGAACGGGTCTCGCGCCTGCCGGTGTTTGCTGACTAGGGCCTGTCTGAATACTCCATCGTCGGCCCGAGCCCGAGCGAGCGGCCTGCTGGCGAGCCGCGAGTCCGAAGCCGTATTGACCCCAAATACGGCGATGGACGAGCCGCTAAGCCAGCGGCCCGCGCAGCCGGGCGAAGCCAGATGGAGTATTCAGACAGATGGGATGAGAAGGCCGGTCCCTTCATCGCAGTACCGTTGAGGTCTGCAGTCGTGCTCGACGGGCTCGTGTGGCCCA
>JBQTIG010000028.1:0-1582 GCA_052388375.1 Planctomycetaceae bacterium
AAATAGGTGCGGCAGGCGAGCGCGCGGCCTTCGCGGTTGGAGCAGAGGCCGTCCCTGAGCCAGGGACAGACCGAGCCGTCGCCGGGAGCCGGCGGGCCGCCGCGGGCGACCATCTCGTCGTACTCCATGCGGGTGAGCCAGAGCTCGTGGCCCGCCTCCCGGAACCGGCAGCAGCGACCGCTCCGCTCGCAGACGAGCTCGGGACGCGCCGCGACCTCGTTTTCCGCGCGCGGCATGGCGCGTGGGACCTGCACCCGCGCTCTCCTGCGGCCAAGTGCGGGCCCGCAAGGAGTCAGCGCCCTCCAGCCTCCCAGGCGGTCTTGCCGTCCGGCCCCACGAGCACGATGCTGCCGATTCCAGTCTGGGGCTGTTTCATCTGGATGCGCGCGCCCCCCTGCGGATCGCCCAGGATGAATTCCACCGCACCCTCCCCCACCGCGCGCAGGCGCGCTTGCGTTCGGCCCGTCTTGGGCTGGCGGAGGGTGAGGGCGCCTCCCTCGGCACCGGAGTCCAGCTCCAATCCCCAATCGTGCTGGTCGCCCTCTTGGGGCAGGCCGCCGAGACGGACATAGGCGCGGGAATCTCTTGCGCCGAGAACCGCTGCTGCGCTCCCGCCCGGCTCATACACCGTCACTTCGTCGAGGGAGATCGAGAGGCGTCGCACGCCTCCCTTGTCGAGGAGCTCGATCCAGGGCGTACCGTGATCGTCGGTCGAGAGGCGGATCGCCTCCGTCCCGTCCGCGCGGAGGATGGCGAGCTTGCCCGTCAGAATGCGTTGTGCGCGCACCTCCTCGGCGACGGGCTTTTTGGGTTGCCCCTCCTCTCCCGCGAAGCCGCGCGCGACCAAGAGTGCCACCAGGAGCAAGGCGGCAAGCGACCGTGTCCGCCGAGCACGGCAGGCGAGCCGCCGCTCGAGCACTTCAAGCTTGGCTTCGAACGTCATGGAGTCCCTCCGCTGTGATTCGATGTCCTCGTTGGGCGGTCACAAGCTTTCGGCGCGGCGCCCCGTGCACTGCGCGTGACCCTGCTACAGGTGTGGCCATCAAGAGCACGAGACCCTCGGCGTCCGCGCGAAGACCACGACTCCCTGTCGGACGATTCGACTGCGCGCTCGATCATTTGCGGGCTGCCCAGACTTGTTCGCGCTCCCGGTCGAAGATCTCAATGTTCGGGACGGCCCCCCGCCTCCAGTACAAGCTGATCCCCTCCTCCTCCAGCGGATTCCCTAGCGCTAAGAGCATCTCTTCCCCCCATCCGACGTCGCGATAGCTCAGATTCAATCTCCTCCGATCCAGAAACGCACGGAGGGATACCTCGCCTCCGCCACTATTGGCGGCGAACTGGGTCGAACAGGCCGCGCCGTGCTCCGCGTTCGGATCCTCGCCATACACCCCGAGCGACGAACACGCGCTGAACGTGTCGAAGTTTAGGGAAGCTACCGACTCCCCCGCCGCCACACTTAGGGCCTATACCAGTAGGCGTACCGCGCGCCAGGTGATGATCCCCAGGGCGAAGTGCAACATTGCGATGTAGGTCTCCGCCAGCTTCTCCCAGCGCACCAGGATCCGACGGAAGCGGTTCA
>JBQTIG010000029.1:0-23167 GCA_052388375.1 Planctomycetaceae bacterium
CGCTCGTCCATCGCCGTATTTGGGGTCAATACGGCTTCGGACTCGCGGCTCGCCAGCAGCCCGCTCGCTCGGGCTCGGGCCGACGATGGAGTATTCAGACAGGCCCTGGGCGGCGGGCCGTCGCTGCCCGCGGGGCGCGGTCAGTAGGCGTCGAGGACCCACTGCCGCCAGAGTTTTTCGAACCGTGCGGGGGTGAGGCCGAAGCCCTCCCGCACCCCCTTCTCCCACCGCGCCCACGGGTCGGCGACCTCGCCTGCCATGAATGCCGTCAGCGTGCGGCGGCCCGGTTCAGGCTGCACGAACAGGAGGTAGTCGATCACCGACCAGGCCTTCGCGCTCTTCGCGGTATCCAGGGCGTTGCGTGGTGTCCTGAGGATCTCCGCGAGGGCTGGATCCTTCCCCTCGGTGACGAGACCGCGGAGCAGGGTCTGCCAACCTTGGAGCTCCAAAGCGCGATCCGAGGGGCGCCCGCCCTCGGTAGTGTGCTCGTGCCGGACGCTGATCTGGCCCGCGGTGCCGAGAAGCGTCTGCGTCGCCAGGAGCGCCAGCGATTCGGCCAGCCAGGGGGTGTTGCGGTCGGCCGGGCAGCCCAGGATGCGCGCCGAGCCGAGCACCACCTGGTAGGCCACGACGTCGCGCGCCTCCTCGGGCGTGGCGGCCTCGAAGGCGGAGGCGTAGCCGAAGACGCGGGCCCCCTTGAGCCGCGAGGCGAACGCCTTCGCTTCGTCATCCAGGGTGGCGTCGGCGGCGACCACGGCGAGGTACTCCTCCCGGGTGCGCAGGTGCAGGAAGGTGAAGCGCCTCCTTTCGAGAGGGTCGACATCCGCGGCGCCTCGAGGCAGGAGCGCCAGCAGGAATCGCAGCGCGCGTTCCGCAGTCTCCGCGAGATCGCGGGCGCCGGCCTCGTCGCCGGTCGAGAGGATGGAAGCGATGCGGGACTCGACGCGGGCGAGGGGGAGGCCTGCGGCGCGCTCCTCCGGCCGGAAATCCTTCCCGACCGACGTGTCAATCGGCTGCGCGGCGGCCTCCTTGATCAGGCGGAGCCGCTCCGGCAGGTCGCGAATCGCGTCGCGATGGATCCCGAGGATCCAGCGCGTCCCCTCCTTCACGAAGCCGAGCCGGTCCCGGGCCTCGGCGCACTCGGGGTCGAGGGCCACCGCCGCCTCGAACTGCGCCTCCGCCCCCTCCGGCGCGCGATCGGCATAGCTGCGGCCGAGCCGCAGCCGCTCCTGGATCGTCCAGAGGCGGATCGAGACCTCCTGATCGGCAAGAGCGGGGAGCGCCGCGGCATTGGAGTCGAGCCAGCCCGCCAGCTCGCGCCGCCGTTCCGGGAGGGCGCCCCAACCCCGGCGGCTCTTCTGCCAGCCGAGCTTCCGCCGCGCGTTTTCGTCGTCCGGGTCGACCGCCAGCACCGCCTCCCAGAGCCGGATCGCCTGGAGCTTGAGGGCGTGCCGCTCCGCCCAGTTCGCCGCGGCGTGGAGTCTCTTGCACCAGGCCGCCTTGAACGCCGCCTCTTCCAGGGCCAGGGCATCGCCCGGTTCGGCCCCGGCGAGGGCCCCAGCGGCCAGGAGGAGGAGCGCCCCCACGCGCGTCATCGGGTTTAGGATTGTAACGGCTCAACCGCTGAGCCCGGCCGTCCGATGATCCTTTGAGACTCGATGCCCAGCCGCCGCAATTCCACCCGCAAACCCGCCGCCTTCGAGTGCGCCGTCTCCATGATGCGCTCCAAGCGGGAGGACGTGATGTTCGTCGCCAAGGCGGAGAACATCAGCGCCTCGGGGGTCTATTTCTCGAGCCAGGACATCCAGCGCATCTTCGGCTCCGAGGTGGAAGGCGAGAAGAATCTCGTCGACCTGGCCCAGAAGGTCCTCTCCAAGATGAACGCGAAGGTCGTCGTGGAGCTGAAGTACGACAAGATGCGCGTCCTCCTGAAGGACGCCACGATCACCCGCTTCGAGATCTCCACCGGCAAGGACCGGGAGATCGGCCTGGGCTGCAAGTTCGACAAGCGCCTCTCCTTCAAGGAGATGGCACTTCTCGGTCTGCTGGCCACCTGAGCGCGACCGCCCGCATCCCCTTTTCAAGGGGGGAAACCGCCGGCGCGCCTGGCGACGCGCGCCCTCCTCAGGAGCGTCTTCACGGCAAGCCCTTCCGACTCCGTGGCGTTCCCCCAATGGCGTATACTCGCAGCCGCCACGGGGGAGCCGCAAGAGCGCGGCTGAGAGGGCGTGCAAACGCCGACCCCACGAACCTGATCAGGTTAAGACCTGCGAAGGGAGTGCCGGCACCACCCCCTTCCCTTTCCAAGGGAGGAATCCATGACCACCCAGATGACCGCCGCACGACGCGGCGCGATCACCCCCGCCATGCGGCGCGCGGCCGAGCGGGAGAAGGTCGACGTGGAGATCGTGCGCGACGAGGTCGCGCGCGGCACCGCGATCATCCCCGCCAACCACCACCACCGCTCGCTGGATCCGATGATCCTCGGCAAGCGCTTTCTGACCAAGATCAACGCCAACATCGGCAACAGCGCGGTGACGAGCGACATCGAAGAGGAGAAGCGCAAGCTGGACATGGCGGTCGGCTTCGGCGCGGACACCGTCATGGATCTCTCCACCGGCGGCGACATCGACCGCATCCGGCAGGCGATCGTCGACCACAGCACCGTGCCGATCGGAACGGTCCCGATCTACCAGGCGGTGGCGCAGAGCAAGAGCGTCGAGTCCATGACGGGCCAGGACCTCGTCGACATGGTGGAGCACCAGGCGAGGCAGGGCGTCGACTACATGACGCTCCACTGCGGGGTCCTCTACGAATACCTGCACCTCACGATGAAGCGCATCACCGGCATCGTATCGCGGGGCGGCGGGCTCCTGGCCCAGTGGATGGTGAAGAACCGCAGGCAGAATCCGCTCTACGAACGGTTCGACGATCTGCTGGAGATCTGCCGCGCCCACGACGTCACGATCAGCCTCGGCGACGGGCTCCGGCCGGGCTGCCTCGCCGACGCCTCCGACGAGGCGCAGTTCGCGGAGCTGAAGACGCTCGGCGAGCTGACCGCGCGCGCCTGGGAGCGCGACGTGCAGGTCATGGTGGAGGGCCCGGGCCACGTCCCGATGGACCAGCTCGAGAGCAACGTGCGCAAGCAACAGGAGATCTGCCACGGGGCGCCCTTCTACACCCTCGGGCCGCTGGTGACCGACGTCGCCCCGGGTTACGACCACATCACCTCCGCCATCGGCGCCGCCATCGTGGCGTTCCACGGCGTGGCGCTCCTCTGCTACGTGACCCCCAAGGAGCACCTCGGTCTCCCCAACCTGCAGGACGTCAAGCAGGGGGTCATCGCCTACAAGATCGCCGCCCACGCCGCCGACGTAGCCCTCAAGCGCCCCGGCGCGCGCGACCGAGACGACGCGCTGTCCCGCGCCCGCTACGCCTTCGACTGGAACGAGCAGTTCCGTCTCTCCCTCGATCCGGAGACGGCGCGGGCGATGCATGACGAGACGCTGCCCCAGGAGTCGATGAAGTCGGCGGAGTTCTGCTCCATGTGCGGGCCCAAGTTCTGCCCGATGCGGATCACGACGCATCTGGGGGGCGAGCTGGCGGTGGAGCCGCTCGAGCCGGCGGCGGCGAGGGGGTAGCCCAAGGCCCCTCCCCCGGCCCCCTCCCCCCATTTCCGTCCCCCGGCGCGGGCAGAATCGGCGTCGCTCCCCTCCCACGCACGGAGAAGACGGAATGATGCGATTCGCACGGCTTGTCCTGGCGGGCCTCGCCTGCCTCACCGCACTCCTGCCGGCGCGCGCGGCGCGTGCGGGGGAGGAGGAGGCGCTGCGGAAGGAGGTGCGACGTCTGCGCGAGGCGGTCGCCGCCAACGATCGCAAGCTGAGCGATCAAGACGCGCGGATCGAGGCGCTCTCGGCGCGGCAAGCGGCGCAGCTCCAGCAGGAGGTGGAGGGCTATCTCGGGGAGCAGGCCACCCACGCTTCGGCGGCGGGTCCCAGCCGCGGCCCCCTCGACGGCGTGCGCGTGAGCGTCCGGTTCACCTCGGTGCTCCAAGGCTCGGTGGAGCTCACCCCCGCCGACCGGCTGGTGGCCGACGGCGACATCGACCTCGAGTTCGGATTCTCCATCACCGAAAACCTCGAGGCGTTCCTCACCATCGTGGGAAACACCAACGGCGCGAGCTTCGAGAGCCAGCTCGGCCCGATCATGACGCCCACCGGGTCCTTCGGGCCGATCGGCGGAAGGACCGCCGGCGCGCTCACCGACGGGATCGGGCTGAACGGCGCCGTGCAGACGAAGACGGGGCCGATCAACATCTACGAGGCGGGCATCCTGCGCCGCACCAAGCTGGGGGACAACACGCTGCACTGGGAGCTGGGGGCGCTCGATCCGCGGCGCCGCTTCTCGCAGAACCGCTGGGCAGACGACGAGAACACCCAGTTCCTCAACAACAACTTCGACGACTCCCCCGCCATGTTCTGGCTCACCGACAGCACGAGCCGCTCGGTCTTCGGCTGGCACATGTGGATCGATTTCGGCGCGAATCAGGAGTACCGGCTCAACCTGGGCTGGTTCAACACCCCCGGGCAGTTCTTCAACCACGGCCAGTTCCTCATCCAGTTCTCCTGGAAGCAGACGATCAGCGGGCGGGAGATGAACCTCCGGGTGTTCGGCTTCCTCGACGCCTTCAGTGAGGCGTCGGCGGGGAAGGAGGTGTTCGGGGGCGGGGTCTCCTGGGACTGGATGATCAACGACAACGTCGGGATCTTCGTGCGGGTCACCAGCAACGACGGCGCCTTCAACCCTGTCGACCTCGATGCTTCTCTCGGATTCGTCTTCCGGGGGACCGTGGGGAGCCGGCCCGACGACGAGATCGGGATCGCGGTCGGCTTCGTCTCCCTCGAAGCCACCACGGGCGGGCCCGCGGGGGTTTTCTCCCCGGTGGAAGAGAGCGAGATCACCGTCGAGGTCTACTACAAATACGTGCTGGAAGACGGCCGCCTCCAGCTCTCCCCTCATGTGATGTTCATCTCCAACCCGGGCGGCCGCGTGGCGCCCTGGGCCGACGACGCCCTCTTCCTGCTCGGGCTGCGTCTCTTCGTGCCGTTCTGATCGCGGGGGCCCGGCGTAGACTGGGCGCTCCATGCGATTCGATGCCGCGGTGGTGGGGGGAGGCCTCATCGGCGCCGCCTGCGCCTACCGCCTCGCCCGCGAAGGGTTGAGCGTGGCGCTGTTCGAAGCCCGCGCGTTCGCGCGGGAGGCCTCCTGGGCGGGAGCGGGGCTCCTGGCCCCCATCCACCCCTGGCGCTACCCCGCCCCCCTCCAGCCGCTTCTCCGCGCAGCGGCGCCGCTTCACGCGCCCCTGGCTGCCGAGCTCCTCGAGAGGACAGGCATCGATGTCGAGCTGCGCGAGTGCGGGATGGTCGTCATGGACCGCGAGATGGAGAGGCTCGAGGCGTGGCTTGGACCCGGTTGCTCTCGTCGCGTGCAGGCCTCCGCGGAGGAATCGAGGGTGAGGGTGCCGGGTGAGGGGCTGCTCCTGCCGCAGGTCGCCGTCGTAAAGAGTCACCGCCTTGCCCGTGCGCTGATCCGGGCGACGCTTGGCCTCGGGGGGAGCCTCTTCGAGCGGACGCCCGTTACCCGGCTTCTGCGGGGGGGACTCGAGACGGGGGCGGGGCCCGTCTCCTGCGGGATCGCCATCCTTTGTATGGGGTGCTGGTCGGGCCGTCTCCTGGAGGGGGCGCAGGTGGAGCCGGTACGGGGGCAGATCCTCCTCTATCGAGGGGAAGGGCGCAGGGTCGTGATCTTCCCCGAGGGGGAGTATGTGGTGCCCCGCAGCGGGGGGTTTCTCCTCTTCGGCAGCACCCTCGAACGCGCCGGCTTCGACGCGCGGCCCACGCAGGGGGCCTGTTCAAGGCTGGAGGTGCGGGCCCACGAACTCCTGGGTCTCGATCCCTCGGCCCTGGTGGCGGCCTGGGCCGGCCTGCGCCCCGCCACCCCCTCGATGCTCCCCTACTTGGGCCGCGTGGGCGGGCGCGCCGATCTCATCGCGGCCTTCGGCCACTACCGCAACGGAATCCTGCTGGCGCCTCTCACGGGGGGGATCGTGGCCGACCTGGTCATGGGCCGGGATCCCGGGTTCTCTCTCGACGCCTTCCAACCCCCTCCTCCAAGCTGAAAGATCGCTGTAGACACCGCCCTGCGGGGAAAGGCAAACTTACCCCCCGCGAGGCGGACGGTGCACGGGCCGCCCGGACCGTTCGACAGTTGGGCGTAGCGGAGGAGATTGCGATGTTGCGGGCGACTTCGGCCGTTTCTTGTCTTGTGGTGCTGGCGGCTTCTCTTGCGGCGCACGCCGCGGATTCCGAGAAGGAGGCTGCGCAGCGCGCGGAACTGGGTGAGATCCAGGATCGGATCTCCTCGCTGAAGGCGCAGCGCAAGGCCCTTCTCGATCACGAGATCGCCGCGTTCCTGGAGGGGCAGGCTGCGTGGAGCAGCGCCGGGGGCGGGCGCGTGGCGGGGATCGACATCCAGCGCACGAGAGCCGGGCAGAACGTCACGCGCGAATCCATCGATTCCCTCCCCGTGGGAGGCATGGGCATCGGGGCACGCCTTACGGCTGTAGGCCAGGGCACGCTCGGAAACGAACCGGCCGACCGCACCATGGTGGACGGCTTCTTCGATTACGACATGCAGTTCCGCATCACCGAAAACCTGGTGGGACGCCTCTGGATGACCGCAAACAACGGCGGCGAGGGCAGTTTCGACTGGGGCTTCAGCCCCATCGGAATGCACGGCCCGATCGGCAGTTGGTCCGCGGGCGCCTTGGCGGACGGCATCGGCGTGAACGCCCTATTCCCGACGCGGAAGGGTTCGATCACGGTTCAGGAGACCAGCGTCATCTACGACTGCCCGAGGGCCAGGGGGTTCCGTACGGAGTTCGGGCTCATCGACCCGCGCAGGCGGTTCGGCCAGACCCGCTACGACGACGCGCACACCTACTTCCTGCTGAACGGGGTGAGCGACCAGTCCTCCGTGCCCTGGACCACAACCGCGGACTTCCGGGACATTTTCGGGCTCCAGTTGAGCTATGCTTGGGGGGACGCCAGGGAGTGGGAGATCTCCGGCGGCTGGTACAACGTCGCCCCCGAGTTCTTCAACAAGGGGCAGTTCTACTTCCAGGTCGGCTGGAAGGGCGAAGTGGGCGGCGGCGCAACGAACGCCAAGGCGTTCGGCTACGTGGACAACCACTTCGAGAATGATGCGCGCGGCGACTCGGCGTTCGGGGGTGGGATCGCCATCGACTGGCAGGCGACGGAGAAAGTCGGGACCTTCCTCAAGGTGGACGGCAACGGGAGCGACGCGAACCCGGTGGAGTTCTCCCTCGCCTTGGGGGCCGTGGTCGAGGGAATCGCTCCCAACCGGCCGGACGACCATCTCAATGTCGCGATCACCGGAACGAGCCTCCGGAACACGATGGACCCCTTCGCCTGGCGGCCGCCGCACACCTTCGATCAGGATTTCGAGACCGCCGTGGAGGTCTCCTACTCGATTCAGCTCGACCAGGGATTCGTCCTAACCCCTGGAATCATCTACATTTCCGACGTCGGAGGGGGCGAGGGTTGGACCGAGGACAACCTCTGGCTTTGGCATACGCGCCTCACGATCGACTTCTAAGCTAGTCCTAAGCGACTGCGGGCAAGCAAGTTGCGACTCTGAGGGGGTTCGCGGTCCTGGAAGCCGTCTCCCCGTGGAGAGACCGCAGCCCGCTCCCCGCGACTGTATTGAGAGAGAAGCGCGCCGTAAGTGTTTATCTGACAAATACTTGCGCGCCTGTGGCTCAACCTGGAGTGGGAGTTCCTCAGCATAGCCGAAGGAACTGGACTCGCCCCTCACCCCGGGGCAAACTCTCGGGCTTGGGACGCGCCCGACAGGGGCAGCCCACGGGATTCGTGGGGAATTCCTAGTGAAGAGAAGGAATCCGTCCGATCTTTCAGCGAAGTAAGTTGTCCCTCACCAGGTGACACAAGGAGGTCTTGCGGCTATGCACCGCCAATGGTCAGTTTTCGCGATCGGATTTCTCGCGGTGGGTCTTTGGACCGCATCGCCGGCACTCGCCGCTGATGGGGCGACCCTTCAGGACGAAGTGAGCAAGCTCAAGGAGCAGGTTGCGGCCCTCTCGGCCCAGCAGTCCACGCTCCTCGAGCAGGAAGTGGTCCAGTACTTGGACCGCAGCCAGACCTGGCGGGGCGCCGAGGGCGCCGCCAAGACCGCCTGGGACATGGTCACGCTCAACTTCAACTTCACGGCCGTGGTCCAGGGCACCGCCGGCCTGGATCCCGCCGACCGGACCGGGGTCAGTGGGGACGTGGATCTGAACTTCTGGTTCACGATCACGGACAACCTGGACGGCTTCCTCAGCCTGACGGCGAACTCCTCGGGCGACTTCGAGGGGCTCTTCGGCTCCACGGGCTCCTTCCCCGCGATCGGAGGAAGGACCGGCTCAGGCCTGACGGACCTGATCGGCGTGAACGGGGCTGCGCCTACCGACCCGGGTGCCATCACGGTCTATGAGGCGGGCATCGTCCATCGCTGGATGGTCGGGGAGACCTGGCTCAACTGGTCGATCTTCGTGGGCGACCCCCGCACCCGCTTCAGCCAGAACGCCTTCGCGGACGACGAGAACACCCAGTTCCTCAACAACCTCTTCGACGACTCGCCCTCCGTGCCGTGGATGACCGACGCCTCGGGCCGCGGCGTCTTTGGCATGCACATGTGGGTGGACCTGGGCGCCGACAAGAACTGGCGGGTCAGCTGGGCCTGGTTCAATGCCCCGGGCCAGTTCTTCGACAATGGCCAGTTCTTCATCCAGCTCGCCTGGAAGGGCGAGGTGAACGGTCGTGCGATGAACGTGCGCGTCTTCGGCTTCATCGACGCCTTCTTCGAGAAGTCTGCCACGGGCGATGACGCAGCGGGCGGCGGCGTGTCGTGGGACTGGTGGGTCTCCGACAAGATCGGGCTCTTCGTGCGCATCAACGCCAATGGCAGCGATGCGAACCCCGTCGAGCTCGACGCCTCGTTCGGCGCCGTCTTCAGTAACATCATCGGCAGCAGGCCGGATGACCAGATCGGCGTAGCCATCGGCATCATCTCCCTCCAGAACACCTCATCGTCCTTCAACGGTGTCGGTCCCTTCGTCTTCCTGGAGGACACCGAGCTGACCTTCGAGGTCTACTACAAGGCGGTCTTCGAGGGTGGCAAGCTGAACGTCACCGGCGGACTCCAGGTCATCACCGACCCGGGTGGTGGCTTCGGTTGGGCGGACGACACGCTCTTGCTGCTCCATTTCCGCGTCTTCGTCCCCTTCTAGTCCCCTGTTCGAGTTGCGCGCGGCGCCCCCGGGAGACCGGGGGCGCCGCTTTTTTTGTCCCTGCCTGGACCGATCCGCCCTGCGCCTAGGCCGCCGACTTGCCGATCCTGATTCTCTGGGAAGGACGCCGTCCGCGGCGACCGCCCACCTTTGACCCCCCCGCGGGGTCGAGAGGAGGTTTGGAACCGATGCAACTCGATCGATTCGTCTGGATGGCGTTCGGAGCGGCCCTCTGCATCCTGGGGGCGCCCCGAGTGGCGGCCGAGGATCAGCCTCAGCCCGAGAGGGTCGAGCGCGCCCAGAAGGGCGGCGACCGGGAGTTCGCGGGCGAGCTGGCCGAGTTGCGCGCCCGCGCCGCGCAGCTCGAGGGGCGGGCCGCCTCACAACTCGACCACGAGATCCGCTCCTATCTGGGCACGGTGGAGGGCCACAGCCCCCTCGGCGAGATGACCGACTGGAACCGGATCGAGGTCTCCTTCCGCCTGACGAGCGTGACGCTCGCCACGGTGGGGGCCGAGCCCTTCGACCGGAGCGTGGCGGGAGGCGACGTCTTCCTGGACCTCAAGTTCCACCTTACGGACAACCTCCACTCCTTCGTGAGCCTCACGGGCAACGTGCCCGGAGCGACGTTCCCCGGGAGATTCGGGGCGATCGCGGGCGTCTACGGCGCCACGGCCAACGGCTTCTCCGACGGGATCGACGTGGACGGCACCGTGCCTACCGCGCCGGGCAGCCTGCGCGTCTACGAGGCGGGCCTCCACTGGCGGCACACCTGCGACGCCGGCACGTTCCATCTCGTGACGGGAGCTCTGGACCCGCGCGACGACTTCGCCCAGAACGCCTTCGCGGGCGACGAACGGACGCAGTTCCTCAACAACCTGTTCGACGATCCTCCCGCGGTCTCGTGGCGGACCACGTCGTCGGGGAGCACGGTCCTCGGCATCCTCGTCGCCTTCGTCTTCGGCGATGACGGCCAGTACCGGGTGGACCTCGGCTGGTACAACTCGTCGGGCCAATTCTTCGACAACGGCCTCCTGCTCGCGCAGTTCTCGTGGCGCGGCGAGGTGCGCGGCCGCACGATGAATGTGCGCCTCTACGGCCACGTCGACCTGCTTCCCACCGACGAGGCGGCCGGGATCGGCCTCTCCGTGGACTGGATGGCGACCGACAAGATCGGCGTCTTCTTCCGCGCGAG
This sequence comes from Planctomycetaceae bacterium, assembly GCA_052388375.1. Taxonomy (GTDB): domain Bacteria; phylum Planctomycetota; class PLA2; order PLA2; family PLA2; genus JBQTIG01. The sequence goes on from JBQTIG010000029.1 coordinate 10,569, forward strand.
CTGGCGCGACAACCAGCGCACCGCCTTCCAGGTGCCCCCCGGAAACGATCCCAACCCGGTGGAGCAGGACTGGGCGTTGGGGGCCCTGGCCAAAGGCCTCCTGCCGAACCGGCCGGACGACAGCATCGGCCTAGCCTGGGGTCTCGTCAAGGCTCCCCACGTCTTCGGCGCGCCCGAGAGCTTCGAAATGGTGCTCGAGCTCTTCTACCGCACCATGTTGGAAGGCGGACACCTCCAGATCTCCCCGTTCGTCCAGCTCCTGATCGATCCGGGCTTGGGGACCTTCGTGGACGACACGCTCCTCATCCTCGGCGTCCGGCTCCACGTGGTTTTCTGATTTCCCCGCGGCGGCGGCGCCCCCGCCCGGGGGCGCCGCGGTACGCTTAGAGCCTTCCGAAAACCCGGGGGCAACACCGAGGCCGAGCGAGCGGGCCGAGCGCGAGCCGCGCCGACGAGGCCGTATTGGCGGACTACGGCGATGGAGGAGAGGCGAAGCGATCGGCCCGCGCAGCCGGCCGAATGGTGCCGGGTTTTCGGATAGGCTCTTAGGAGCGTCTCGTTGCGTAATCTCGCGATTCTCGCCCTGCTCGCCTCGGCCCTCCGTGGGGAAGAGGAAGAACCGCCGCCGCAGCCGCCGCCGACGCTCTCCCAGGCGGTCGAGGAGCTCGCGAAGGCGCTCGCGGACAAGGCGATCGACGACGTCCTGACGGCGCTCCCCCGGGTCGCCGGCGCTTATCCGGGGGCGGCCCCCGACGTTCGGAGGGCTTCGGTGGCCGCCGTGGCGCAGGCGCTCAAGGTGGACGATCTGCGCGTGCGGCACGGCGCCATGGCCGCCCTCGGAACGATGCGGGCCAAGGGGTCGAGCAAGCACCTCACGAAGTGGCTCGATCCCCCCAACGACCTGAAGGCGGAGGATCCGATCACCTACGTGGAGGCGATCAAGGCGGTCGGGGAGATCGCAGATCCCGCCACGCTCGCGACGCTGGACAAGCTCTCCGACCACCGGGAGCTCCCCATCGCCGTGGCCGGCACCGTTGCGCTGGGCGGGTACGAGGATCTGCCCGTAGGCGCCCGCAAGAAGCTCGCCTTCGACCTGGTGAGCCGGCTGAACATGCTCACCTCAAGCTCACGCCGGGCCGATTGGGGCGAATCCGCCATCCTGCGGCGGACCCAGCTGGGGGTGGCCACCGTGACCGCCCTGCAGCGGCTCACGGGCAAGAAATTCGAGACCCCGGACGGCTGGAACCGCTGGAAGGAAGAGGCGGAGAGGCAGCGCAACCCCTTCGAGTAACTCGGCCTTGTCCGGCGGGCGCGCGTTCCTTAGACTGTCCGCGCCTTGCCCAAGCTCATCGTCACGGAAGGCCCCAACACCGGGGCTGAATTCAACGTCGGGAAGGCGGTCATCCTCGGCCGCCTGGAGACCAACGACGTTCCCATCCAGGACGGTAAGGCCTCCCGCGAGCACGCCAAGATCTTCCAGCAGGGCAGCGACTACGCCATCGTCGATCTCAACTCCTCCAACGGCACCTTCGTGAACGGCCAGAAAATCACGAAGCGGGTGTTGAAGCCGGGGGACGAGATCGCCATCGGGCTGGTGCAGCTGCGCTTCGATCTCGCCATGGACGAGAAGAAGCGGGCCGACGCGCCCAAGCGCAAGAGCCTCGACGAAGCGTTCGAGAGCGGGGCCAAGCCGAAGGATGCTCCGGGGGGCGCGGGGGCGGCTACCCCCTCGGGCGCGCCGGGGGACGTCAAGTTCAGGAACCACCAACCGCTCCAGTTCCGCAAGGTGAAGCCCGGCAGGTCGCTCCTGGGATTCGATCTCTCCCAGATGGGGGACGACGCCAAGCTCATCCTCACCCTCATCCTCATCGGATTCCTCGCCCTCTGCATCTACCTGGGCTTCCAGGTCACGGGGAAGTAGCGGGGCGGGCGCGGAACGCGCCCAGGAGCGCGAGCGCGGCTCCCGCGGCGTGAAGCAAGAGGCCAGGGCCGGCGCTCCACGCATCGCTGCCCCCCAGATGCAGAATCTGGCCGACCGCGACCAGCGCGCCCAGCCCCCCGGCGACGAACGCCGCGATCCTGCGCGGCTTCCCTGCAGCCTCCGCCCTCCCCCCGCCGCCCAGGAGTACGGCCGCACCGATCGTCGCCAGGGCCGAGAGCAGCGCCTCCGGCCGGTCGTAGCCCCAGTGGTCGATCTCCGAGTCCGTGCCGGAGCGGAAGTACTGGTAGGGCAGAGCGAAGCCCAACGCCGCGAAGACGAGGGCGGCGAGTGCGAGCTTCTTGGATGCATGCATGAATCGACCCTACCATGACGCCCGGGCGCGCCGTGACGGAATGGGGTTACCTCCCCACCACCTCCAGCGTCCGCACCGGCGTTCCGTCCGACCAGCGGCCGCAATCGAGCTGCGCCTCCGTGCCGCCGAGGCAGAGCTCCTTGCCCTCGCCGGTAAACGCGGCTTGCATGAGCGCATCGAAGAGCCGCCAACCGACGTGGGTGTCGAGGGCGTCGATGCCGATCCGGCCCCCCCGCACCCCCTCCCACGCCTTCGCGTCGCCACCGGCGATCGCGCCGTCGGCCGCGCAGGGAAAGAGGTGGTCGGCCACGAGGGGAGGCTTCCCGCGCCGATCGGAGCGCGCGCGCAGGAATCCGCGATTCCCGGCGGGCACGCTCCGCACGCGTTCCCAGAGCAGCCGCGCGGTCGCCTCCCCCACCATGCTGTCCTCCTCCCCGGTCACGAGGAGGAGGAGCGTGGCGGGATCGATCTTGCTCAGATCGGCGTAGGCGAAGGGGAGGAGGGCGCGCCGCTCGCTCCCGGTGCCCGGCTCCATCGCCAGGATCGCGCGGGGCGGCGGGAGACCCTGCTCCTTGGCGAGCGCCGCGTAGTTGAAGCAGAGCGCGCCGCCGAACGAATGGCCCAGAACCGCGCACCGCTCCCGCGCGGGCCGTACGCGCCCCTCCTCCGTTTCGAGCCGCGCGAGCGCCGCCTTCACCGCCGCCAGGAGCCCCGGCGTGAACTCCGCCGGCGGCGTGAGGAAGCTCTCCTGGTAGCGCGCATGGATGACGACGTTCCCGCGACGCACGAGGTGGCGGATCCAGGCGCCATAGACCTCGGGCGCCATCGCCCCCCACCCGTGCAGGAACACCACAACCGGGACACGGCCCTCCGGCGCGGGGTCGGCCGGCTCGAAGAGCCAGTAGGCGTCGTTCTTTTCGCCGTGACGCGAGGCCCGCACCGCCGCGTGCGGATACTCCCTGCCCCCCGGCCCGCTCTCCGGCTGGACCGGCGGCGCGGGCGGCGGCGCGGCAGCCTCGCCCGCGAACAGACTCGCGCACGCCAGCGCGATCGCGAGGATGCGTCTCATTTCCCCGAGAGTACCCGCTCGATCACCTTCGCGAGCGATCGCGCCGCCGCGCGCCAGGAATAGCCGCGCGCCCTCTCCCGCCCCCTCTCCCTCCGATCCCGCGGGCAGGCCAGCGCCTCCCGCGTCGCGGCGCAGAACGCCCCCGCGTCCCCCGGCTGCGCAAAGAACGCCACCTCCCCCAGCACCTCCCGGTGCGCCGGCAGGTCGGAGGCGACCACGGGCACGCCGAGCGCCATCGCCTCGAGCGCCACCATCCCGAACCCCTCCGTGCGCGACGGGCAGAGCACCGCCGCCGCTCCGGCCAGCGCGGCGTCCATCTCGGCGCGGCCGAGCCAGCGTGCGCCGCGCCCCACTTCGTGGAGCGGCAAGCCGAGCGCTCGCGCCGCGGCGCGTGCCAAAGGCGCTCCCTTGTGCGCCAGCGCGGGGTCGGAGAAGAGGAGGTAGGGGGGCGGGGGCGGGGCGGGGGCTGGCGGCGGCGGGTCGTAGCCGTTGGGCACCACGTCGGCGCGCACGCCGAGGGCCGCGCGCACCGCCGCGCTCACGCAGACGGCGGCGGTTGCGCGGCGCAGGTTCCGCCGCAGCAGCGCGCGACGCCAGAGGCTGCCGCCCGTGTCGTGCGCGGTCACGATCGTGGGGAGCCGCGCCACCGGCCAGTGGTCCGTGAGGATCAGATCGCCCTCCTCCGGAAGGCGGAGGCGGAGGCGCAGGCGCCGGCGGAGCGGCGCGGCGGCGCGCACCGGCAGCCGATCGAACGGCACGCCGTCGGGCACGACCGTGAGCGGCGTGTCTTCCGCGAGGAGGAAGCGGAGGTCGTAGCCTTCGAGCGCGCCGAAGAGGTGGCGCGCCCGAAGCCCGGCGCCGCCCGGAGGGTCACCGTAGGCCGTGGCGTTAATCAGCAGCCGCGGCATGGAACGCCACCTCGCCGCGGCGGGCGGGGCCGTTCACCGCCCGCCTCCCAGGATCGCCGCCACGTGCCGACTCACGAACTCCCCGTCCCGGAACTGTCTCTCCAGGATCCCCTGCACCTGGGAGCGGATCACCGTTCAAGCTCCTCCAGCGCCACCCGCGCCTTCGCCCCGTCCTCGCCCTTGCAGGGCAGGTCGCCGATCCCCTCCTCGACGAGCCAGGCGTTGCGGTCCCGCGCCTCGAGCAGCGCGCGGACCTGCGCGCCGGTCATGGCGTCGACGCGGTCGCGCGGAGCGACCTGATCGAAGAGTTGGAGGAGCCGCAGGGCGGCGGGGGCGTGCGACGGCGAGCCTCTCACCGCCGCGCCGCGTCCGAACCCGGCGGTCATACTCGTCGCGACGTCGGTCTGCTGGCTCTGGCCTGCGAGGGCTAGGACGAAGTTGACGACGGGGATGATGGCGTTGACCAACAGGTTCATCTTGTTCAGCATAGCGGGCTCATCGAGATCGGCGCCATCGTCGGCGCGCGGGCGGGCGGGATCAAGTGCGGTTTAGTGCTGCGTGTAAAGCGCTCCCGCTTTCCACCTGTGTCCGCGAGGTCGTCCCGAAAGGCCGAGGTGCGGGGCTCGGCGCGCGCTTGGTTCGTGCGGGGCCCGGGGCAAGCGTGCTGGATCCGCCCGGACCGTGGATCTGGATGCGACCAGTGACGCCAAGTGCCGTACGTCTCGGTGCGGCTGGGTGTCGTCGCAACCCCCAGCCCCCCACGCGCTTGCGGAGGCGGGGCAGGGCCCCCGCCCGCGGCGCGCCGGTTGCTCTCTCACGGTTCCGCGTCGAGGCGCGGGGAGCACTGGCCCGTGCGGCCTGGGGCGCCCCGTCGCACGCGCGCGCGAAACGCCCGGCCGAAGCTCAGCGAAGCCGTGAGCAAGGCCGACGCCAGGTCCGCGCCAATCGCAGCACGAGCCGCACCGAGGAATCGCCACCGGGACCCGCGGTTGCGGGAGTTCGTGGGCGTCGCGCGAGCATCCACGATCGCGGCGGTGCGCCGAACGGGCCTACCTCCCCTTTCCCAGGATCGTAGCCGGCATGCGGAGCAGGAACTCTACTTCCCAGGGCGCCCGCCCGAGCCTGGCGTGCGCGTCGCCCCCCGCTTGGCCGGAAGTTCGTCGATTTTCCCATGGCGTAGCCGCACAACTCCGCAGCGTGCTCCTGGCTTTTGACCCCATTGCGACCAGTTGCATCTGCACCGGACCGTGCCCTCCCCCTGGCGCAGGAAGACGGTTGACGGCGAGGCGATCGCATCTACCCTGGACGGTGCAGTCGAAAGGCGTCATCCCGCGCTGGGAAAGGGGACGCCCACCATCGGCGAGGAACAGAGGACCGCGGCAGCGCGTCTGGGGCGCCGCACCAACGTGCTTGCGGTCGGAGGCAAGCACTCGGGGATGGCGAAGAGGGGGGAGGGGGCCGCAGCAGGAGCGGCCGGCGGCGAGATTCGCGAACGACAGGAGCTCGCGTTGTTCGAGCGGATCTCGAGTCTCGCGCGGTGCGCCGTTCGACGGTGGCGCCTTCCACCAGGCGACCTGCCCGATCTCGCCCAAGAGACCTATTGCCGCCTGCTGCAACGGTCGGGAGGCCTGCACCTCCGCTACACAGACGCGGCCATCCGTGCGGTCGTCGCGTCGCTCGCCAAGGACTCCCGTCGGGAGCAGCAGCGACGGACACGCGCTCGCAGGAAGTTCGTTGCCAGCGGCGGTCGTCACGCCCAGGCGACCAGCGTTCCCGTGCTCTGCGCCGCCCTTGCAGAGCTGGCGGCTCTCCATCGCCGCCCCGAGGAGTTCCTCGAGGCCCTCCTTCTTGCTGCGCGGAGGGTTGCGCTCGAGCCAGGCTCGCTCACGGATGCGCAGATTCGGCCCTTCCTGCTCACCTACGTCCACGGGTACGCTCCGGCGCAGATCCGTTCGCTGCTTCGGATCGCGACGCGGAAATCTCTCGTTCATCTCATCCGCAGAGCGTCACGTCGGGTGGAGCGATCCCTCTCGCGGCGACTGCTCCTGACTCTCGATGCCGGCGACGCCGCCAGGCTCACCCGGTGGCTCCGTCTCCCCGACCGCCCGAAAAAACTGATCCCGCAATGTGGAAATGTGGAGAACTCCCTAACCCAAGACGGGCTCGCGTATTGGGATCGTTTGGAGAGGGCTCTGAAAGCGCTCGCGGCGGCAAACTGATCCCGAATCCGCCCTTATCTATAGAGGCGCAGCGTGCCGCGACGGAATACAGCGAATTCTCTCCGAGCCGAAGGCGGATCCGCCCCGACCGCGCGAGTACCGACCGCGCGAGTGCGGCGGCACGAGGACCACGCCGAGGAGCCCGGCCAGCGAGTCTCGGTTGCGTCGATCCGGACACGCGGCGACGCGGGGCGTGCCCGGACCCGAATACCCCGCCGGGTGGAGAGCGCGGCCGGGGGCGCGAGTTCGCGCGCGAAGCTCTCTCGGGCCCGGCAGGGGCGCTTGGTCGAATACGTCGTGAGCCCTTCGCCTCACTCTTGCCTTGAATCCCACCTGCGCGGCAGAGCCCGCTGGGGGCACCCGGCATGATGGACTTCGGTTCAGGGACGTTTCGCAGCCAGCCGTACTCGACCGGGGGCGAGAGCGCGATCCTCCAGGTTTCGCTGGCGGCCGACGCCTGCGCCGACCTGCTCGTCACCGTCGAGACCCAGGGGCCCGGTGAACCCCGGTGGGACGCGTGCGCCACGCTCCCGCCGATGGTCGGCCCGGTCCGGTTCACCCAGTGGGTAGGAAACCTGGAGGCTCTGGCCCGCCTTCGCTTCGACGTTTGTGGGCCGCGCGCCCTGGCAGGGATCAGGTTCAGGATTGCGTAGAGGCACGATGGACCAACGGCGCGAGACACCTCAGTCACGAAATCGAGTGCGCACGCTCAGCGTGCGCGCTGCATCGGAGAGGGCCGCGTCCGACCTCAGCACGGCGGCGGCGGCGAAGTCTGCATCCTCCTGCGCATGGCTCGGCGCGGCTCCGCGCATCTCGGAGAGCCGCTCGCTGCGACGCGGTCGTAGGCACGGCGGATTGCGGGAGGCTGCATGACCTACGATGACCACCTCCTCTCGTTCTCGCCGTGGGACGGACGATACGGGCGCAGGGAGCAGCCCCAGCACTGTTTCGATCCCCGCCTCGGCGCCGGCCGCACGCTCGACATCCGAATCGCAGTGTCGGACCTCCTCGACGCATCCTTCGGGGAGCGCGCCCCGGACCGAGCCGCCTGCTTCGGAGGCCAATGCGGCGAGGACGAAACCGCACTCGATGCCATCGAGGGTGGCGCCGGGCCCGATCGCGCGCATCGCGACTTCACCGACGCGCGCGGGGCGTCGCCTTCGCGTGGCAGCCCTCCCGACGCCCTGCGCGGCCCCGAGGAGCCGCCCCCGCCCCCCTGCAAGGAGATCGGGGAGTGAGCGTCGCGGAGAAGCTGAGGATCCTGGAGATGCGGGGCCTGTCTACTCGCAGGGACGCCATGCCCGGCATAGCCGTGCAGCGCAGCCTCTCTCGGCGCGACGATTCCACACAACGACAGCGGCTCGCCCGAACCGGCGCGCCGCGCCTTTTCCACCCCTTTGCAAGGAGACCGCAGTCATGGCCGGAGAACTCGTACCCCTGGTGATGCTCCCCCGCTACTCGTCGTTCGTCGGGGCGGGCGACTTCACCACGATCGGCATGGAGGTGAGCGACTACACCTCCGCCATCGTCAACACCTGGCGCGGCGCGCTGATGGGATCGGGCCCGACGTTCGGGATCACGTTCCAGGAGTCCACCGACCAGGTGACCTGGACCACCTGCGCCGGCACCACCGCCGACGCCGACCCCGGCGCCAGCACCGAGGCGCAGTACACGGCCACGCTCAAGAAGCGCTGGTTCCGGGTGAAGGTGACCCTCGGCGGCACCAACCCCGCCGGGACCTGCTGGGCGCTCGGCTTTCTCGAGATGCGCGAGAGGTAGCGGAGGTCTGCACAGCCATGGCCGGCAAGATCGTGCCTATCGTCCTCGTCGGGCGCTTTACGACCTACGCGGGGACGAGCATCTTCACCACCGTTCCGATGGACGTGAGCCCTTTCGAGTCCATCGCCCTCAGCGTCTGGCGCGGCCAGCTCCTGGGCACGTCGCCCACCTTCACCGTCGCGTTCCAGCAGGCCACCGACAAGCTGGACTGGGCCTCGATCGAGAGCGGCGACCCGGGGGAGGCCGTCGAGTACCAGTGGATCGTGCAGCTCCAGAACAAGCGGTGGTTCCGGCTCAGGATCGCCTTGGGGGGCGTGGGACCCATCGCGACCTGTTATGCCAACGGCTACTTCGTGGAACGGACGCACTAGACACCATGAGCTGCGGCTGCAAGGAGACCAAGGAGCAAAGTCCGCGCAATGCGCACGCGTGCGGATGCGGCCCGAAGGAGCCGGCGCCGGGTCCGGAGCACCCCACTCCGGCCCGGCCCGCTCCCCGGCTCGCGCGGCGCGCGATTCCCCGCAGCGTGCCGGAGGATGCCGGAGTCTACAGCCCGGGACCGGATCCCGTCCAGGCGCCGACCGAATCGAGATTCTCTTTCCGAGAGCAGATCGGCCTCGATACCTGCGGCATCGCGACGCTGCCTGCGGCCATGGTTCCGCCGGACGGCGCGATGGATTGCGGAGGATGCCGCGAGGCCAAGCGGCCCCCCGGATCGTGGATCGCCTGCCTGCGTTCCGAAACGAAGGGCTTGCAGACGACCCAGCTCGTGCGAGAGCCTCCCCAGGGGTTCCTTCCCGACTGGGAGAGGACGCTCCTGGAGTCGCACCATCCCGCGCTGACCACGACAGAGACGCCGGACGCTATCCTCGACGGATCGGATGCGGAAGCCCTGGAAGCCCGCGCCGATCGCGAGCAACGACCCGAGCAAGAGGCGATCATCGATCCCGAAGGAAGCGACGCACGGTACCGAGGCGCGTTCCACAAGCTTCCTGCGGGAGAGCCTCCGTCCGAGCTGGGCGGCGCCGAGGCGCCGAGTCCCAAGGGAGGCGGCGGACCCCCTGGGGAGGAGTTCAGCACCTTGCCCCCCTGTCCCTGCGACTGCCGGTGCGTCACGCCCGAGGTCCCGAATAATGTCGATTCCCTAAGGAAGTCGCCGTGGCCGTTCTCCCCCGATAGAATCGAGGAATTGCCGCGCTGGTGGCCCCCCCGCAAGCGCCCGCTTGCGATTCTGGCGCCGGAGGGGCTCGCCTCCCCCACGCGACTCCCCGAAACGTCGCGCGGCTTCGCCCCCGCGCTCCTCCCCTTCGAGTCCGGCCAGGTGCCCGGGGCCGGGATGGAAGGCTGGGCCGGTGCGCTCATCGTTTCGCCTGCTCAGCAAGCCGACGAGCAGGGACGTCCCCCTCGCACACGCGGAGTCCACTCACGCAGTGATGCACTGCTTCGCGTGCCGGACGTAGACGCGTTCGAGCCGGAGGAGGTCTGAAGTGGGCACGGGACTCCAGATGCCTGTCGGCACGGTCAAGCTCCGCCAGGAAGGGACCACTTTCGCGGCTGCCCCGCGTACGCCGATTCTGGGTCCCCCCTCCCACCGCACCCTCTCCTTGGCCGCGCCTCCCGCGTCCGCCTCGCCCTTGGAGGGACGCCGCGTCGAGACACCCCCCCTGACCGGCACGCCGCTCTATGCCCCCACGTTCAATCCACTCACCCCGCAGGTCGCCGCCATGCCGCGGTCAGCGCCGGCGAGCGGGATCGACCAACCGCGGCACGCCTTTCGGACGGCACCACGCAGTCGAGGGACTCCGCCACCCGGAGCTCTTGAACGAGACGCGCCCCTCGACACGACGCGTCGCGGCCACCACCTGGCGCCGACGGCTGAGCCGGGGGTCGTCATCGCTCTCGGGCCTCCCGGCGCCGGCAGCGCCCAGGCGGGGGCCAGCCTCGGGATGAACAAGATCGATGTGGCCGAGATGAGCGCCGGCGGTTCGATGGCTTACGGGGGCGTCCTCGGCCCCTCGGCTCGCCCGATGCCTGCCAGCCCGACTTGGCAGTCTGCCCACAACGCTCGGCTCGTTCCATCCGGTCAGGAGGTCAGCGATTCCCAGTCCATGACGAGGCTGGATCCCAAATCGCCCTCAGGCGCGCTCCCGCACGAATCCTCGCGCATGCACGGGGCGACGGGCGGCGCGGATCCCATGCTGGCGTCGTTCCCGGAACTTGGCCTAGGCCTCGCCGCCTCGGGCGCCAAGCGGGTCGCAGGCGAAGGTCCTCGCGGGAAGGGGTCGGGGGGCTTCGGGGAGTGGCTGGGCGCGGTCCAAGCCTGGGAGAGCGCGGCGCTGGGCGTTGAGCATGCGGCGAGCGAGGCGGCCGGAGCGCAGCTTCTCGGCAAGGAGGGGAAACGCCTGAGGGGGGAGGCGCGCGCGCTCCGAGAGCAGCAGGCTCTGCGCGCTGATCTGGACAGGGCGCGCCTCGGGAAGTTGGAGAAAGACCTGGCAAAGTGGAAGGCGCTCAAGAGCGAGCTCGGCCAGGCAGCAGAACCCGGCCTGAAGGCTCTGGTCGAGAAGTACAAGAATCTCGCCAAGGCAAGTCAGGTGCGGGGCAACGTCGACGCCCGCATCGATGAGATCATCAAGGCTGAGATCGTGAAGCTCAAGGAGTCCGACAAGAACAACGCCCGCGAGTTGGAAGACGCCGCAGATCAATTCGAGGGGTACGCAACACGCGCGCAAGAGCGGCTCGACTACCGCCAGTGGATCGCCGAGCAGGCTGCCGAGAAGTTGGCCCGCACCGAGAAGGAGTTGAAGAAGAAGGGGCAGTTTGACCCTCAGCGATTCGAGAAGATGCGCAAGGACGCAGTCGATCGCTTCATCAAGCAGGTGCAGCGTGAGACGGAGCGCGAGGAGAACCGCTGGCGCCGGCCCGGCTACGCGGCGCGGGAGCGCGTCGAGGGCGCGAAGGCCGCGCAGAGCGGCATGGCCGCCGAAAAGAACGCTCGCGCTTCCTTCGCCCGAGCCAACGATCGATCACTCCCGCCGGTCGTGAGGCAGAAGGCCCGGGCTGAGGCGAACCGGCAGCTGGCCGCCGCCTCCGCCGCGGCAAGCAGGGCCGTGCGGGCGGCGGCGGCGGTCTTTGAGAGCACGCGAGGCGCCAGAAAGGCGGCAGGACATCGCACAAAGATGAACGCGGTGATGCGCGAGCAGAGCGCACTGGAGGCACAAGGAAACAAGGCGCTTGCTGCGCAGAATGAGGCATTGGCAAAGGGCGACATGGAGACCTACGCGAAGCTTGATGCGGAGGTCGGGCGAATCACCGATGCCATCGAGGCCCTCAAGTCCCAAGTGAAGCAGATCGAGCGCGATATCCGGAATGCCGAGAAGGAAGGCGCCTCCGATCCCCGCTACAAGACCCTGGCCGAGAAGGCGAAGGCCTTGGACCGTTCGGTGCGCGCCATCCTCGCCTCCGAGAAGGCCCAGGGAGCGCTGGATGCCGTCTACAGGGCAGGCGCTCGGCTGAGGGACAGCGGGCAGACGGATTCGGCGAGGCTGCGAAACGACTACCGCATGACGGTCCAGCAGCTTCGCGATGCGATCAACGAGCTCAGGGAGGTCTCTAATGAAGGCGTGAGCGAGGGAGACTCCCGCACCGACGCCCAACGCGCGGCGCAGGCGTTGGCGGACGAGTTCGAGGAGCTCCTTGAGAAGATCGAGAGTTGCGGGTTCTGCCCCCGCCCCCCGGAGTGCAAGCCTCCCTCGGTTTGGCACTGCGAGCCCTACCCGCCGGAGCCCGTGAGGCCGCCCACGGAAGACGAGGAGAAGGCCGCGGAGGATGAGAAGAAGAAGCGAGAAGAGGAAGCGGGAAGGGGCAACCTCGGCAAGGAGGGCGGCGCCAAGGGGAAACAGGCGGCCCAGGCGCCCGAAGGCTCTCCGCAGGATCCCGGCGCCCTCCACCCGCCTGCAGGCCCCGGCGACGGCCCCGGCAAGCAAGAGCCGCCGCAGGCGGAGGGACCCGTCCGGAGCGCAGGGCCCGAAACCACCGCGCCCCCGCCGCCGAAGCCGGCCGCGCCGCCCGTGGTCCCGCCGCGGAGCTCGGCCGGGACGCACGGGGTGGGACCGTTCGGGGCGCTCCCGGTCGGCGGCCTCGTACCCCTCCCGGCCGAGCCCGTGGCGCCGGATAGCAGGACCAAGGCGACGCCGAAGGCGACCCAGGCGCCCGTGGATTCGACGGCGCCCGGCGAGCCGACAGCGGCAGGTCCTGAAGGCACGGCGCCCCCGCCCCCCGCCCGCACGGTCCCCACGGACGGCGCCTCCCGGAAGGCCAGCGCTTGCGGCTC
>JBQTIG010000030.1:0-27319 GCA_052388375.1 Planctomycetaceae bacterium
TCCGGCGGCATCAGCGCACCCTTTTCCTGACGCTGCGGCGGCGAAACCACCGCGAAACCCGACCGCCGCGGGCGAACAGCCCCTCCCGTGTCAGCCGATCTGTGCGCCGTGGAAATCCGGGCTAGCGTTCATCCGGCGGCGGCAGCCTCGACGCGCAGGCCGCTCGCCGCCGGTTTCCAGGCGAGCACGCGGCCTCCCGCCCCGTGCACCGCGCGCGCCAAGGCGGGACTCGCCGGATCGTCGCACAGGAAGATCATGCAGCCCCCGCCCCCGGCCCCGCAGATCTTGCCCGCGCGGGCGCCCGCCTTGCGTGCCGCCGCTTCGAGGCCGTCCACGGCTGCGTTCGTCACGCCGGGTGCCAGGCGGCGGCGCTCCTGCCATTCGCGATCCAGCGCTTCGGCGAAGGCAGCGAGATCCTGCGACTCCAGCGCGCCGCGCATCTCCGTCGCGATGGAGGCGATGGAGAGAAACGACGCGCGGACCCGCGAGTCCCCCTCGAGGAACGCGCGCACCATCTCCCAATTGCGGATGCCGCTCTGGTGCTCGACGCGGGTGTCCGCCAGGAGGAGATGGCGCTGCAGCATCGGGAGCGCCGCATCGAGGCGGTCGCGGCGCACCCCGCCGGGGGTGGCGACCAAGGCGTGCAGACCCCCCAGGAGGGCCGGGACGTAGTCCTGATAACCCGTCACCGTCTCCAGGTGCGCCGTCTCCACGTTTTGCACCAGGGTCAAGAGCGCGTCCGGCGCGAGGGGGCGGTCGCGCAGGCTCGCGAGGGCGCCGGCGAGGGCCACCGCCATGGCGCTCGATCCTCCCAGCCCCGACTGGGGGGGCGCCTCCGCCCGCATCCGCAGGGAGACGCCTTCCCCAGCCCCGAACCACGCCACGAGTCGGCTTGCGAGGCCCATGCGTCCGTGCCGGAGCTCCCGCACCGGCATGCGCACGGTCTCGCCCCAGTCCGCCGATTCCACGGTGAGCAGGCCATCGCTGCGCGCCTCCGCCTCCACGCGGGCGCGCAGTTCGATCGCGAGATTGAGCGTCACCGCGGGGCGTCCGAGCAGCTGGCAGACCGGCCAGATGTCGAGGGTGCCGCCCGCCAGGTCGATGCGGCAGGGAGCGGAAGAGGCGACACTCGACCCTCGCACGGGGCATAATCTCTCCGTGAGCAGGGACATGCGCCCCGTGATCGGGCTCACCGCCCGCACCTTCTGGTACGACAGCGGCCGCCGCCAGCGTCTTTCGGAGATGGTCACCGCCGCGTTCCTCGACGCCGTCACGAAAGCGGGGGGGCTGCCGATCGTGCTGGCCACCCGCGCCGGACCTGAGTGCGCCGCCGCCTACCTCGAGCGCGTCGACGGGCTGCTCCTCACCGGTGGCGAGGACGTCCATCCGCACCTGTTCGGCGCGGAACCGAAGGCGCACATCGACCGGGTGGATCTCGACCGCGACCGGTTCGAGATCGCCTTGGTGAACCAGGCGCGGGAACGGCGCATGCCGCTCCTCGCCGCCTGCCGCGGGATCCAGGTGCTCAACGTGGCCTACGGCGGGGATCTGGTGCAAGACATCCCCGCGGAGACGGGCTCGACCCTGGCGCATGCGCAGCTGGCGATGATGGACGGTCCCTGGCACGGCATCGAGGTGCGCGAGGGGAGCCTCCTGGCGCGCATCCTCCGCCCCGGCCGGATGGCGGTGAACTCCTTCCACCATCAGGCATGCCGGCGGCTCGGGGAGGGGCTCGCCGCGGATGCGACCGCCCCCGACGGGACGATCGAGGCGCTCGAGGATGCCTCCCAGCCCTTCTGCCTGGGGGTCCAGTGGCACCCCGAACTGAGCGCGGCGGCGGGGGATCCCGATTCGGAACGGCTCTTTGCCGCCTTCGTGCAGGCCTGCGCAGGCGGAAGGAGCCGGACGGCGTCCAATCTCAGGCGCGATCCCGTCCCCGGGCGATAATCCTCGCGGCGGACGCGCCGTGCCATGAGCCGACCCCTTGCCACCCTTCTCGTCGTCGGCGCCCTCCTGGGCGCCGGGATCACCGGATTCCTGGTGGTGAGCCTCGCCACCGCAGGCGCCGCTCCGCGCCGTGCGGCGCCGGGCGGGGGGGGCGAGGGGACGGAGCCGGGCGCGCAGGCGGGCGGGGGCGCAGCCACGGAGGCCGTCGCCGCGGAGACGACGCACCCCGCGAGGGTGGAGCGGGTCGGGCCCGGTGCGGCCGGGCTCGAGGGGAGCCGGGAGCCCTTCGACGGACCGGAGTTCACGGCGGAGCTGTCGCAGCAATCCGCGCGGGTCCTCGAGATCATCGAAACGATCACGAAGGAGAGCGACCCCAGCCGTCGCCAGATCCTCGGTCTCGAACTGGAGACGCTCCTCCGGAAGCTCGGCCATCGGGTGGACGCCTCGACCAAGAACCGGCTCATCGAGCTGCTCCTGACCATCGATCGGCAGTGGCGCCCGCTCGTCGGTCAGGCTCTGGGCGCGATCCATGGAGACGAGGCGCTGGCCCGCCGCCTCATCCAGCTCGGCGAGGAGCAGGCCGGCGACGTTTACACCGTGAGCGCGCTCTTTCAGGCGGTCGGTCAGATGAAAGTCGAAGCGGTCGTCCCGGACCTCTTGGCCATGCTCGGGAGAGCCCATCCCCAGGAGGCGCTCATCGTGCGTGCGCTGGGGGATATCGGGGGGGCTGCGGGGGCCCAGGCGCTCGTCGCCCGGCTGGGACAGCCCATCCGCCCGGAGACGCGTCAGGCCATCGAAGCGGTGCTCGGGAACAGCCGCGATCCCGCCGTGCTCGATGCGGTGGCCACGGCCCTTGACACCCCGGACTCCTCCACGCGCGGCACACTCCTCGACATCCTGGGGATGTCGAGGGATCTGCGGTACGCCGCGAAGGTGCGTGAGCTCCTCGAAACGGAACGGGACGAGGATGTGCGCCGCCGGGCGCTCCGCGCCCTCGGGCGCTTCGGGGATGCGGCGTCGGGCGACGCCCTCGTCGCGGCGGCCGAGCAGGGCGGCCCGATGGGGGACGCTGCGATCCAGGCGATCCACGAAATCCGCAACCCGGAGACGCTGCTGACCATCGCGAGCCGGTACGACGCCCTGGGTCCGAACGGCAGGCTCGCCATCATGGGGGCGGTCTCCACCCTGCCCAACCTCCCGGAGGCGCTGCGCGAGCTCTCCCTCGCGGCACTCCAGGACGACCAGGAGAACGTGCGCAACTTCGCCGCGAGCGGTCTGGGCCGCTCGGGTCGGGACGACAACGTGGAGGGGCTGACCGACTTCCTGAAGCGCTCGAAGAGCCCGCGCGAGCGGAGCGCCGGGTTCGAGGCGCTGCTCCGGATCAACACCAAGGCGGCCGCGGAGGCGGTCCTGGGGGTTCTGGACCTGCTGCCCGAGGCCCTGCGGGACGACTACCGGCGCCGGTGCGAGGGCATCCTGGCGCGCCGGACGGGATAGAGGCCGTGCGCCCGATCCTGATCCTCCACCTGCTCGCGGGCGCGGCCTCCGCCTCCTCACTCGCCCACGACGTGGCCCGGGCGTTCAAGGCGGGCGATCCCGCCGACCGCGCCAAGGCGCTGCGCGCCGCGGAGGGCCGCGTGCAGGGCCTCGGCCCCGCCGAGAGCGCGGAACGCGACCGCGCCGCCGCCGCCGTGGAGAAGGCGATGCGCGACGAGCCCTCCCCGGCCGTACGCAGCGCCGCCCTCGATCTCCTCCTGGCCCTGGGCACCGAGCGTGCCCTCGACCGGCTGGTGACGGGCGCTCTCGATCCCGACCCGGAAGTGCGGGCGCACCTGCGCGAACTGCTCCGGGACAACGCCGCACCCGCGCTCCACGACGCCGTGGCGCGGGCGCTGCGCGAAGACGCCTCGTGGCGGATGCGCGCCGCGATGGCGGGCCTCGCGACGGCGTCGGCTCGCCGAGGGTCGATCCCACCCCTCCTCGAGGCGCTCGGAGACCCGCATCCGGCCGTCGTCGCGGCCGCGGCGGAGGCACTGGAGCGCCTCACGGGCAAGGCCTACGGCGCCGACGCTTCCGCCTGGCGCCGCCACTTCGAGGAAGAGGCGCGGCGTACGCCCCCGCCCGCGCCCGGCGAAACCCGCACGGTGGCCGACACGGCGCGCAAGGTGGAGCTCTACGAGGGGCCCATCCGCGGGCTGGTCCCGACGCTCTTCACGCTGCCCATCACCGCCAAGCGGGTCCTCCTGGTCGTGGACATCTCGAGCAGCACGCGGGAGGGGCCGCGCCAGGGCCAGCTGGACGAGCTCAAACGCGCCCTCTTCTCGCTCCCCTCCGATGTCGAGATCAACGTCCTCTGCTTCGACCAGCGCCAATTCTTCTTCACCAGCGCGAAGTCCCTCGCCGCCTGCGACCTTTGGGGGAAGGTGGAACTGGAGCGCTGGTTGGACAACCTGCCGGCGGGGGAGAAGACCGACGTCACGCGGTCCGTGGCCGCCGGCCTCGCCATGCTGCGGGAGGCTCTCAAGGACGAGGAATCCGACTCGGCGGAGCTCTTCATCCTTACCGACGGCCGCGAGACGGTCACTTCGATGCCCCCCGGCGCCATGGAGGCGCAGTTCGAGCGGCTCCCAAGCGGGCGCTGCCGGGTGCATGTGATCGCCTTGGGCGGGCACGGCGTCCCCGCCCCCCTTGCCCGCCTCGCCGCGGCGAGCGGCGGTCAGACCGTGCAGGCCGCAGCGCGCTGACCTCTCGGCGCCTGCCTGCCACTCTCAAAGATCCGCGGTCGGACCGATCCCTGTGGTAGTGGCGGAAGCGCCGCCCTGTCCCCGATCGGGGACGGCGGGCCGCCTACCGGGTGCGCCCGACGGCTTCGATCGTTGAAAGGATGGGGCAGGTCCGGAGACCCTCCTTCAGGCACGACACGTGCGTATACACAGTTGTCGGAGACCGCTCCTTGAGTCCGATGGAGACAAGGGCGGGATGGTGGGGCCGGAGCGGACCGCATGGGCGGACCGCGCCGGCCCCTGCCATTCCGAAAGTGAGCAGCCATGGTGAAGAAGTCCGAACTGATCGACGCGATCCGCTCCTCGACCGACCCGGAGAAATTCCGGGAGCTGAGCTGGACCGGGACCTTCGGCCAGTACCTCGATCTGGTCGTCGAGCAGCCCCTGATCCTGCGCAACGCGCACCAGCGCCTCTACGACCTCATCCTGTCGTTCGGGACGGAGGAGGTGACCATCTTCAAGGAGAAGGTCACCCGCTATCACTACTTCTCCGATCCGCTCGGCGGCGGGAAGGAAGCGATCTTCGGGCTCGAGAAGCCTCTGGGCGCGCTCGTCTCGCACTTCAAGTCGGCGGCCCACGGCTACGGCACGGAGCGCCGCGTGCTGCTGCTGCACGGACCGGTGGGCTCCTCCAAGTCCACCATCGTGCGGCTGCTGAAACGGGGGCTGGAGCACTACAGCCGCACCAAGGAAGGGGCGCTCTACTCCTTCTCGTGGAAGCTGGAGGAGAACGGCCATGAGGTCTTGCGCCCCTGCCCGATGAACGAGGAGCCGCTGCGGCTCATTCCCGAGGCGCAGCGCGACCGGATGATGGAACGGCTGAGCAAGGAGCGCAACGGCGGCTACCGCCTCGCGGTGGAGGGCGACGTCTGCCCGCTCTGCCGCTACCAGATCAACGCGCTCCTCGCGCGCCACGCGGGGGACTTCTCCAAGGTCCTGGATCAGGTGGTCGTGCGTCGCCTCGTGCTGTCGGAGAGGGACCGCGTCGGCATCGGGACGTTCCAGCCCAAGGACGAGAAAAACCAGGATTCCACGGAACTTACCGGCGACATCAACTATCGCCAACTGGCGGTTTTCGGCACCGAGTCCGACCCGCGCGCCTTCAATTTCGACGGGGAGTTCAACGTCGCCAACCGCGGCCTCATCGAGTTCATCGAGGTCTTGAAGCTGGACGTGGCCTTCCTCTACGACCTCCTCGGGGCCTCCCAGGAGCACTCCATAAAACCGAAGAAGTTCGCGCAGACCCACATCGACGAGGTGATCCTCGGTCACACCAACGAGCCCGAGTACCGCAAGCTGATGAACAACGAGCTGATGGAGGCGTTCCGGGACCGCACCGTCAAGATCGACGTCCCCTACAACGTGCGGCTCGAGAACGAGATCCGCATCTACAACAAGGACTTCAACCAGAAGAAGATCGGGAAGCACATCGCGCCGCACACCGTCGAGGTGGCGGCGATGTGGGCCGTGCTCACGCGGCTCAAGCCGCCGAAGAAGGGCGACCTGGAACTTCTCCAGAAGATGAAGCTCTACAACGGCAAGACGCTCCCGGGCTACACCGAGGAGAACGTGAAGGAGCTGCGCGAGGAGAGCCCGCGGGAGGGGATGGAGGGCATTTCTCCCCGCTACATCCAGGACAAGATCAGCAACGCCCTGGTGAGCGACCACGCCTCCACCTGCGTGAACCCCTTCATGGTGCTCAACGAGCTGGAGTCGGGGCTCGACCACCACTCCCTCATCAGCTCGGAGGACGTCCGCAAGCAGTACCGCGACCTCCTCGCCGTGGTGAAGGACGAGTACGCCGAGATCGTCAAGAACGAGGTGCAGCGCGCGATTTCCGCCGACGAGGAGCAGATCCGTCGCGTCTGCGCCAACTACATCGACAACGTGAAGGCGTTCACCCAGAAGGAGAAGGTGCGCAATCACTACACCGGCCAGGAAGAGGAGCCCGACGAGCGGCTCATGCGGTCCATCGAGGAGAAGATCGACATCCGCGAGAGCCACAAGGATGACTTCCGCCGTGAGATCATGAACTACATCGGCGCGCTGGCCGTCGAGGGGAAGCACTTCGACTACAAGGCCAACCCGCGGCTGGAGCGCGCGCTCGAGTTGAAGCTCTTCGAGGACCAGAAGGACTCCATCAAGCTGACGAGTCTCGTGAGCGCGGTCGTGGACCGCGACACGCAGGAGAAGATCGACATCATCAAGGCGCGGCTCATCAAGAACTACGGCTACAACGAGGAGTCCGCCACCGACGCGCTCAACTTCGTCGCGTCCATCTTCGCCCGCGGGGACGTGCGGCAGCACAAAAAGGACTGAGCCGTGGTCCAGCGCATCGAGATCGACCACTCGCGCTTCAAGCAGATCGTGCGCGGGGCGATCCGTCGCGACCTGAAGCGGCACATCGCCAACGGGGCGATGATCGCGCGCCAAGGCGCGAAATCGGTCTCGATCCCGCTGCCGGAGATCCGCCTGCCGCGCTTCACCTTCGGCGGCGAGGGGCGCGGGGGGGTCGGCCAGGGGCAGGGGAAGCCCGGAGACCCGATCCCCGGCGACCCGCAGCAGGGAGAACCGGGCGAAGCCGGCGAGGAGGCCGGCGAGCACGCCCTCGAGGTCGAG
Organism: Planctomycetaceae bacterium; assembly: GCA_052388375.1. GTDB lineage: Bacteria > Planctomycetota > PLA2 > PLA2 > PLA2 > JBQTIG01. The sequence goes on from JBQTIG010000030.1 coordinate 7,350, forward strand.
GTCACTCTCGAGGAGCTTGCGAAGATCCTGGGCGAGGAGCTCGCGTTGCCTCGCATCCAGCCGAAGGGGCAGCGCACCATCGCCTCGGAAGTGAGCCGCTACACAGGGATCCGGCGGGTCGGGCCCGAGTCGCTGCGCCACTTCAAACGCACCTTCCGGCGGGCGCTCAAGCGCGAGATCGCGATGGGGGGGTTCGGAGATGGGGGCGGCGTCGTCGTCCCGATCCGCGACGACAAGCGCTACCGCGCCTGGAAGCCGCGCAGCCTCCCGCAGTCCAACGCCGTGATCGTCTACATGATGGACGTGTCGGGGAGCATGGGCGACGAGCAGAAAGAGATCGTGCGCGTCGAGGCGTTCTGGCTCGACACCTGGCTCAAGAGCCAGTACCGCCACCTGGAGACGCGCTACATCGTCCACGACGCCGAGGCCAAGGAGGTGGACCAGCACACCTTCTTCCACCTGCGCGAATCGGGCGGCACCAAAATCTCCTCCGCCTACGACCTCTGCAACCAGATCATCGACCGGCACTACCCGCCGGTGGACTGGAACATCTACCCGTTCCACTTCAGCGACGGCGACAACTGGTCGGGCGGCGACACCGCCCGCTGCCTGCGCCTCCTGAAGGAGACGGTCCTGCCCAAGGTGAACGTCTTCTGCTACGGGCAGGTGCGCTCCACCTACGGGTCGGGGCAGTTCAAGAACGACCTCGACGCCGCGTTCCCCGACGAGGAGGGCGTCATCACCAGCGACATCCCGGACAAGGACGGGATCATGGCGTCGATCCGCGCGTTCCTGGGGAAGGGCCGATGACGCTGCCGCCGGAACTCGCCGCCGAGGAGCGCCGCATCCGCGAGGTCGCGGCGGGCTACGGCCTCGACTTCTTCCAGACCGTCTTCGAGATGGTGGACTGGAAGGAGATGAACACGGTGGCCGCCTACGGCGGCTTCCCGATCCGCTACCCGCACTGGCGCTTCGGCATGTCCTACGACCAGCTCTCCAAGGGGCACGCCTACGGACTGCACCGCATCTACGAGCTGGTGATCAACAACGACCCCTGCTACGCCTACCTGCTCAAGGGGAACTCGCTGGTCGACCAGAAGCTCGTCATGTCCCACGTCTACGGCCACTGCGACTTCTTCAAGAACAACCTCTGGTTCGCCCCCACGAACCGCAGGATGGTGGACGAGCTGGCGAGCCACGCCACCCGGGTCGCGCGCCACGTGGAGCGCCAGGGGTTCTCCGAGGTGGAGTCCTTCCTCGATTCCTGCCTCGTCCTGGAGAATCTCATCGACATCTACGCGCTCTACGCCCCCAAGAAGGCGAGGCCCAAGCCCAAGAGCGCCGAGGAGGAGGAGGCGCCGCAGCGCGCCCCGGTCCGCTTCGGGGCGAAGGGGTACATGGACCGGTTCATCAACCCGCCGGAGTTCCTCGACGAGCAGCGCAAGAAGATCGACGAGGAGAGCCAGCGGCCCGTGCGCTTCCCGGAGCGCCCCGAGCGGGACGTCCTCCTCTTCCTCCTCGAGCACGCGCCGCTGAAGCCGTGGCAACGCGACATCCTGGGCATGGTGCGGGACGAGGCCTACTACTTCGCCCCGCAGATGCTCACCAAGATCATGAACGAGGGCTGGGCCTCCTTCTGGCACAGCCGCATCATGACGCGCGACATCCTCGCGCCCTCCGAGATCGTGGACTACGCCGAGCGGCACGCCGGCGCCATGGTCGTGCAGCCCGGCCGGGTCAACCCCTACAAGATCGGCATCGAGCTGTTCCGCGACATCGAGGAGCGCTGGGACAAGGGCCGCTTCGGCAAGGAATACGACGATTGCGACGACCGCGAGAGGAAGCGGAAGTGGGACACCGGCCTCGGCAAGGGGCGCGAGAAGCTCTTCGAGGTGCGTAGGATCCACAACGACGTCACCTTCATCGACGCCTTCCTCACGCCGGAATTCTGCGACGACAACCAGCTCTTCACGTACGACTTCAACCCCAAGACCGGCCGCAAGGAGATCTCGGGGCGCGACTTCCACCAGGTGAAGGCGAAGCTCCTGCGCAGCCTGGCGAACGCGGGCCAGCCGGTCATCGAGGTGGCCGACGCCAACTTCCTCAATCGTGGCGAGCTGGTGTTGCGCCACCGCCACGACGGCGAGGATCTCAATCCGGGCTACGCGCAGGAGACGCTCCGCCACCTCCATCGACTCTGGGGCCGACCGGTGCACGCCGAGACGGTCGTGGAGGGACGCAAGCGGCGCTTCTCCTTCGACGGCAAGGAGAACGAGTCCGCCGATCTCTGAAGGTCGGGTACCCTGGGGGCACGCACTCGCGAGGAGGGTTCCCATGCTCGACGAGGCCGACCGCAAGCTCCTGGCGACCATCCGCACGGGCGCATTCGCCGCGCCGCCCTCCCTCAAGGATCCGAAGTGGGCCTACCTCCTCCTGGGCGGCGGCCTCGCCTTCGTCGTCGCCGATTTCCTCGTCACGGGGGCCCTGAGCGGCGTGGCGGGCGGATTCCTGATGGGGTGCGGGCTCATGGCCCTGGTCCTCGCGGGGCCGGTCTCGCGGGTGGTGTGGCGCTGCCAGCGGCTCGTGCGCGCCGCCGACGCGAAGGGGGCGATCGGCCCCCCGCCCCCCCCGGATTGAGCCTGCGGCGCGTCGTGCTACCGTTGCGGAGTGCTCGACTACGTGACGGCCGGGGAATCCCACGGTCCCGGGCTCTTTGCGCTGGTGACGGGCCTGCCGGCGGGACTCCCCGTGGAGGTCGCCTATCTCGACGCGCTCCTGGCGCGGCGGCAGGCGGGACACGGCCGCTCCGCCCGCCAGAAGCTCGAGCGGGATCGGGCGCGGCTCCTCTCCGGCATCCGGCGCGGAACGACGACGGGCAACCCGATCACGATCCGCATCGCCAATCGCGTCCGCAACCTGGGCGCCCTGCCGCCGGTGACCCGCCCGCGCCCGGGCCACGCCGACCTCGCCGGCGTCCTCAAGTTCGGCCACGAAGCGGACGCGCGCGACGTGCTGGAGCGCTCGTCGGCGCGCGAGACCGCGGTGCGCACCGCCGTGGGGGGCCTCGCGGCGCTCTTCCTGCGCGCCTTCGGGATCGCCTGCTACGGCTACGTGGTCCGCCTCGGGCCGGTTCGCTTCCGCCCGGCGCCCTTCGACGCGGCGCTGCGGGACGCCTCTCCGTTCGCCTCCCTCGATCCCGCCGGGGACGCCAAGGCGCGGCGCGCGGTGGACGCCGCGGCCGCGGCGGGAGACACCCTCGGCGGCGTCGTCGAGGTCGTGGCGACCGGCCTGCCCCCGGGCCTCGGCTCCAACGTCCAGGCGAGCCAGAGGCTCGACGGCCGCCTCGCCGCCGCGCTCATGGCGATCCCCGCGATGAAGGGGGTGGAGATCGGCCTCGGCTTCCAGGCGGCGGGACGACCCGGCTCCCGCGTGCACGACCGCATTCGGCGCGGCCGGAATGGCGCGTGGGTGCGTCCCACGAACCGCGCCGGGGGGGTCGAGGGGGGGATGACGAACGGCCAGCCGCTCGTCGTGCGCGTCGCCATGAAGCCGCTCTCCACCCTGCGCCGCCCGCTGGAATCCGTCGACCTGAAGACGCGGGCGCGCAGCGACGCGCACTTCGAGCGGTCCGATGTGACCGCGGTCCCGGCGGCCTCCGTCATCGCCGAGGCGATGGTGGCGTTCGTCCTGGCGCAGGCGTTCCGCGAGAAGTTCGGGGGCGATTCGCTGCGCGAGGTGCGGCGCAACCTGGAGGGCTACCTGGCGCAGATCGCCCTCTCGTGAGCGGCCGCTGTCGAGCGGCCGCTATCGCGCGAACCAGACCCGGCGGATGCTCCCCTCGCGCACCTCGTAGATCGCCACCGCCTCCACCGGCGGCCCACCGCGCATCCCCGCGACCTCTTCCTGGTCGATCACGAACGCGCCGTGCGCGATCCGGCTGCGCAGGGTGCACTGGAGGCGCGGGCTCGCGTCGAAGAGCTCGGCGTACCGCGCGCGCATCGTCTCGCGGCCGGACATCAGCAGGCCGCCGCTCGCGAGGTCGCGCACCTCGGCGTCTCGGTCGTAGACCTCCAGGAACGCGTCGAGGTCGCGGGCGTTGTAGGCGTCGAGCTGGCGCTGGGCGGCCTCCTCGGGGGTCTGCACGCGCCGCAGGATACCGCTCGAAGCCGAAGTGGCGTCGGGCGAGCCGGAGCATGGGCATCGCCTCCGCCTCCTCGATCGTGCGCCGCGCCGCCGCCAGTTCGCCCGGGAAGGCTCCGAGGAGGCTCTCCAGCTCCGTGGCGAGCGCCTCCAGCGCCGCGGCGCCGGGGCCGGGCGATCCAGTCCCGCGAAACGTCCGTCAGCAGGTCGCGGGGCTTGGCCGGCTCCGCGTGGCTCGGATCGGGGGCAGCGCGGATGCTCTCGATGGCCGCGCGGCTCTCGGAGCGCGCCGGATCGACGGCGAGGATCTCCTGAGGTACGCGCCGGTCGGCGTGGGGATGCCCCCGCCGAAGCCAGGAGCGCGCCGAGGAGCAGGAGGAAGGCCCGTCTCGTCGCTCGCTCCTCTCCCGCGCCTCGGGATATGCGCCCCGAGGGTAACATCGCCCGGCATGCGCGTGCGCCGACGATCGGCCGATGGTTAGAATCGGACGGAGCCGTGCTGGCGTAGCTCAACGGTAGAGCATCGGTTTTGTAAACCGAAGGTTGCGGGTTCGATTCCCGCCGCCAGCTCCATCGCCTACCGGTCCGCGCGCGCGAGCAGCCTCACGCCGGCGCCTAACCCGCCGAGGCCGATCGCCCAGAGGATCGCGCAGGGGAGCGCCATCTCGGAAAGCGCGAAACCGCGCCAGATCGCGCCTTCCAGGGCGACGATGCCCCACTTCACGGGGCTCACGTTGCTGAGGGTGACCATCCAGGCGGGCATCGCGATCAGCGGCACCATCCCCCCGCCGATCATGGCCATGAGCGTGAAGATGGCCCAGCCCGCCCCCGCCACCGACTGCTCCGTCTTCCCGAGCACGCAGACCATCATCATGAGTCCGGAGAAACAGGCGGCGGAGCTGGCGAGGGCCAGGGCGAGCATGGCCGGGTTCCCCAGGCGAACGCCGAGGGCGAGTACGGCAAACATCAGGAGAAGCAGCGTCACGGCGATGCAGGCGCAGTAGCAAGCGAGCCCTTTTCCGGCGAGGATCGCCGCGCGGGTGACCGGACCGCTGCGCAGGCGTAGCCAGGTTCCCGCCGTCCGCTCGCGCACGAGGGAGATGGCGAATCCCGCGGCGCAGCCGAGGAGCGCCCACTGGATCGCGGAGGGGAAGGTGATCTCGAAGGGGCTGTGCGGCCGCGAGGCGGCGCTGCTCACCGGCGTCACCGTCAACTCGGGACCGCGCATGCCGGGCGCCACCGAACGGACCCGCTCCTGCATCGAGGCGAAGAGCGCCTCCACGAGGAGACCCTGGAGATAGCCAGCCTCGGCGCTGCGCGCCGGATCGATGCCCAATTCGAGGGCGGGGGCGCCGCCCTGAAGCAGGTTCGCGAGCGCCTCGCCGAAGCCTGGCCGGATCGCCACGAACGCGCTCCGCCTGCCGCGTCGGACCTCCTCCCGCGCCGCCTCGCGCTCCATACGCCTCGCCTCGAGCGCCGGGGAAGCCGTGATCCTCTCGATGTAGGCGCGCGCCGCGTCGCTCTCGTCCTCCTGCACGACCGCGATCTTGAGCGGGGCACGCCGCGCGCCCCCGATCCCCCCGAAAATCGACCCGAAGAAGAGCGCGAAGACGAGCGGGAAGACGAGGATCCAAAAGAGCCCGAACCGGTCGCGCCAGAGGAGGCGCAGATCCTTGAGGGCCAGGATGACGATGCGGCTCATGCGTCCCTCAGGCTGCGGCCGGTGAGGGTGAGGAAGACCGTCTCCAGGTCGGGCTGGTGCAGGTGCAGGGAGGAGAGCTTCGCCCCCGCGGAGGCGACCCGCGCCAGATCCTCCAGCGGGCGTTCGGTCTCCACCCGGAGCATCCCCCGTTCGATGCGGCCCGGCAGGAGGACCCCCTCCGGGAGCGGCTCCGCCAGCTGCGCCTCGATGACCGCGCGGCCGCCGTGTCGGCTCAAGAGGCCATGGACGGTATCGCAATCGAGGATGCGCCCGCGGTCCAGGATCGCGACGCGATCGCAGAGCCGTTCCGCTTCCTCCATGTAATGGGTGGTGTAGAGGATGGTGCGGCCCTCCCGCGCCAGGACTTCGATGTTGGCGAAGAGGTGGTTGCGCGACTGCGGATCGACGCCGGCGGTCGGTTCGTCGAGGAACAGGACGCTCGGCTCATGGACGAGCGCACAGGCGAGATTCAACCGGCGCTGCATGCCGCCGGAGTAGGCGCTCACGCGCTGGCCCGCCCGCTCCCGAAGTCCGGCGAACTCCAGAGCCCACGCCACGCGCTCGCGCAGGCGGGCGCCACGGAGGCCGTGGAGCCGGGCGAAGAAGAGCAGGTTCTCCTCTCCCGTGAGCTCCCCATAAAGGGACAGGGACTGGGGCGCCAGACCGATCGCCCGGCGCACCTCGGCGCGGGAGGGGTCCGGGGCGCCGGCCACTTCGATGGAGCCCGCGTCGGGCCGCAGCGCCCCGACGAGCATGGGGATGGTCGTGGTCTTCCCCGCGCCGTTGGGTCCGAGGAGCCCAAACGTCTCGCCCGGGCGGACTTCGAAGGAGACGCCATCGACGGCCGTGAGGCCGTCGTAGCTCTTGCGCAAGGACTCCGCTCGAATCACGTTTCGCGTCCGGCCTGTCGCGGCTGGGCGCGAGACGGCGCCGGGCTCGCGCACGGGGGTGGTGAGGGTATCACGGCGCCGCGGGTCTTTACTTGAGGGCGGGTGAGGCTAGGATCGTGCGCCACGCGCCGAGGTACCAAAGCGGTCAAATGGGCCAGACTGTAAATCTGGTGGCTAACGCCTTCGGGGGTTCAAATCCCTCCCTCGGCAAGTTTTTTCCTTGCGCCCCCGCCCGCCCCCTGGAGCACGGTTCGCACTCGTGACCCTCTTGGGGGTGGCCCCTTGCGCAGGGCGCGCCAGAGGGGCGTTTCGGGAGTGCCGCCGGTACTCCCGAATCTCCAGGTGGAGGGAAGGGGGGGAACCCGAGGCGGTGCGTTCACACGCCAGACACTTTTCGAGTAGGGCCCGCGTGGGAAAGGCGCGCGGATTCGGGGTTCGCACTGAGGAACCCCGATCGAATCGGTTGGGACCACCTCGGATGCGACGCCCCGGCACCTCAGGGGCGGCGCGAGGGCCCGGTCCGCCGCCGCCCCGCTCCGGGGAGGGCGAGCAGCGAGCGGCATCCGCCCGAGCGGGGGCGGGCTTCCCAGGGCCCTCGGGCCGATCCGCAGGGGGCGCGCCGCGCGTGTCCCGGGTGGGCGCAGCCTGCGCGGGGACGGGGCAGGCCTCCCGGCTCCTCGCGCCAGGAGCCTGCGCGCCGCCAGGGTCGTCCGCTCGCCGTGGGGAGGAGCCGCGCACACGCAAGAGCCGGGCCGAACGACTTGTTGACAGGGCCGGCTGGCGGCCTAGAATGCGCGTTTCGCTTGAGGAGCCGGGGACCCGGTGTGCACATCCCCGTCCGGTTGCAGTTAGGCGGGCGTAGCTCAATGGTAGAGCTCCAGCCTTCCAAGCTGGTGGCATGGGTTCGATTCCCATCGCCCGCTCCGCACCGCTCTTTGGGGCGCCGGGCCCCTGACGCCTACAGATCGTGATGCTGGTGTAGCTCAGTGGTAGAGCACCTCCTTGGTAAGGAGGAGGTCACGGGTTCAAGCCCCGTCACCAGCTCCAGCAGGGTTGCCGGTTCCCCGGGGGTGCCCCGGGGCCGGTCGATGGGGGGGATCCCCCGCAACGAAAGAAGTGAGAAGTAAAGGACCCACGCATGGCCAAGGAAGTCTTTCAGCGGACGAAGCCCCACTGCAATATCGGCACGATCGGGCACATCGACCACGGCAAGACGACTCTCACCGCAGCGATCGTCCGCACCCTTGCGGCCGGCACCGACAAGAAGGTGAAGAGCTACCACGACATCGCCAAGGGCGGGACCGTGCGCGACGCGTCCAAGATCGTCACGATCTCGGTCGCCCACGTCGAGTACGAGACGGCGAAGCGTCACTACGCTCACGTGGACTGCCCCGGACACGCCGACTACGTCAAGAACATGATCACGGGCGCCGCCCAGATGGACGGCGCCATCCTGGTCGTGGACGCCGGCGACGGCCCCATGCCGCAGACGCGGGAGCACATCCTGCTCGCCCGTCAGGTCGGCGTGCCCGCGATGGTGGTCTTCCTGAACAAAGTGGATCTCGTCGACGACCCCGAACTCCTCGAGTTGGTCGAGCTGGAGGTGCGGGAGCTCCTGAGCGAGTACGAGTTCCCCGGGGACGAGATCCCGATCGTGCGCGGGTCGGCCCTCGCTGCCATGCAGTCGGCAAGCCCCGGCCCCAACGATCCGGGGAGCAAGTGCATCTTCGACCTGATGAAGGCGGTGGACGAGCACATTCCCCAGCCTCCGCGCGAGGTCGACAAGCCGTTCCTCATGTCGGTGGAGGACGTCTTCTCCATCAAGGGGCGCGGCACGGTGGGCACGGGCCGCATCGAGCGCGGCCGGGTGAAGGTGGGCGACTCCGTCGACATCGTCGGACTGAGCCCGGAAATCCGCAGTTCGGTCGTGACCGGCGTGGAGATGTTCAACAAGACCCTCGACCACGGCGAGGCGGGCGACAACGTCGGCCTGCTCCTGCGGGGCGTGGAGAAGAACGACCTCGAGCGCGGCATGGTCATCGCCCAGCCCAAGTCGATCACGCCGCACACGAAGTTCGACGGCGAGGTCTACGTCCTGACCAAGGAGGAGGGCGGCCGTCACAACCCCTTCTTCACCGGGTATCAGCCCCAGTTCTATTTCCGCACGACGGACGTGACCGGCAAGATCGCGCTGCAGGGCGCGGAGATGTGCATGCCGGGGGACAACATCCGCCTCAGCGTGGAGTTGCAGACCCCGATCGCCCTGGAAGGAAACGTCCGATTCGCCATCCGCGAGGGTGGCCGGACCATCGGCGCAGGCGTCGTGACCAAGGTGACGGCCTAGGCCGGGAGAATCCACGCACGGGCGTAGCTCAACTGGCAGAGCAGCTGATTCCAAATCAGCAGGTTGGGGGTTCGATTCCTCCCGCCCGTGCCACACTTCGTTTCCATGGAAGCCTACAAGACAGGACAAGGAACCCTTGCGCGCCTGATCGCGGCGTTTTCGCTCGCGATCATGGCGGCGCTCGGTTGCATCGAGCTCTACTCCCAGATCCAGGCGCGCGGCGACGAGGCGCTCCTGCCGGGGGAGGTGTTCGCGTCACTGCCGCTGTTGGGCGTGCCGCTCTCGCTCAAGTTCCTCCTTTGCCTTGCGGTGCTCGCGGCGCTCGGGTACGGCATCCGACGCTGGCTGGCGCGGCCCAAGGTGGTCGACATCCTCATCGAGACCGAGTCGGAGCTCAAGAAGGTCTCCTGGCCAACCCGGCAGGAGTCCTGGAACGCCTCCATGGTGGTGGTGGGCGTGAGCCTCCTGCTCTGCCTCCTCCTGTTCTCCTTCGACTGGCTGCTCTCCAAGTTCTTCGGTCTCATCTATTGAGCCATGACGCTGCAATGGTACGTCCTCCGGGTCGCGAGCGGGCAAGAGGACCGCGTCCGCCGTGGTCTGGAATCGCGGGTGAAGGCCAAGGGCCTGGAGACTCGCGTGCCGCGCATCCTCGTCCCGACCGAGGCGGTCACCGAGCTCAAGGGGGGCCGCAAGCGGACGATCAAGCGCAAGATCTACCCCGGCTATGTGATCGTGGAGATGGACCTGGACGAGGCGAGTTGGTTCCTCATCCGGGAGACGCCGGGGGTAGGAGATTTCATCGGGTCTCACGGCAAGCCGGAGCCCATGGCGGAGCAGGAAGTGAACAAGCTCCTCGGGCAGGTCGGCAAGGAGAGCGAGAAGCCCAAGCTCAAGATCCAGTTCGCCAAGGGCGACGCCGTGAAGATCCGCGAGGGTCCCTTCGAGAACTACGACGGCGTGGTGGACGAGGTGGACGCCAACAAGGGCACCGTGAGGGTGATCATTACCGTGTTCAACCGGCCCACGCTGGTGGAACTCAACTACTGGCAGGTGGAGGCGATCTGACATGGCCAAGGAACTGACGGCCAAGATCAAGCTGCAGTGTCCGGGCGGCGCGGCGACGCCCGCGCCCCCGGTGGGACCGGCTCTTGGCCAGCACGGCGTGAACATCGGGCAGTTCGTGCAGCAGTTCAACGCCCTGACGGCCCCCCAGCGGGGCTACATCATCCCCGTCGTCATCAGTGTCTTTTCCGATCGCAGCTTCACCTTCATCACGAAGACCCCCCCCGCGGGCGTCCTGCTGAAGAAAGCCGCCGGGCTCGAGACGGCGTCGAAGTTGCCGGGACGCGAGATTGCGGGGTCGGTGACGAGGGCGCAAGTGCGTGAGATTGCCGCCCTCAAGATGAAGGATCTCAATGCGGCCAGCCCGGAGGCCGCCGAACGCATGATCGCGGGCACCGCCCGCGCCTGCGGCATCGAGATCAAGGATTGACTCGGACCGTGGGAGTCCGCGAGGACGCCTGCACCACGGAGGAACCATGAAACGGCGAAGCAAGCGTTACGAAGTCGCGAGGAAGCTGGTGGACGCGGGGCGCCGGTACTCCGTCGCGGAGGCGGTGGCGCTCCTGCTCAAGTTCCCCAAGCCCAAGTTCGACGAATCGGTGACCGTCGCGGTGCGCCTCGGCATCGACCCCGCCAAGTCGGAGCAGCTCGTCCGCGGCGCCTTCTCGCTCCCCCGCGGGATCGGCAAGGCGGTGCGGGTGCTGGTCTTCGCGGAAGGCACCCACGCGGAGGACGCCCGGAAGGCGGGCGCCGACCATGTCGGCGGCCAGGATCTCGCCGACAAGATCACCGGAGGCTGGACCGACTTCGACATCGCGATCGCCCACCCCGGCATGATGCGCATCGTGGGCAAGCTCGGAAGGCTCCTCGGACCCCTGGGCAAGATGCCATCCCCCAAGGCGGGCACGGTGGTCGAGGCGGTCGCCCAGGCGGTGAAGGAGTTCAAGGCAGGCAAGATCGAGTACCGCACCGACGCGGGCGGCAACGTCCACGCGCTCATCGGGAAGCGGAGCTTCGACGCGGGGGCGCTCCAGGAGAACGCCGAGGCCTTCCTCGACCATATCCAGGCGATTCGCCCCGCGGCGGTCAAAGGCAACTTCATCCTCGCGGCGTCGCTGGCGGCGACCATGAGCCCGGGCATCGATCTGGCGGTCGCCTGAGGAGGGAAGCAGCATGTCCAAACAACTCAAGCAGTGGATGGCCGAGGATCTGAAGGGGCGCCTGCACGGGTTCCAGGACCTTCTCGTCGTCGGCCTCAAGCCGCTCGACTCCGAACAGACGAGCACGCTGCGTCGCACCCTGCGGGACGTGGGAGCGACGTTGCGGGTCGTCCACAACCGGACGGCGCGCCACGCCCTCGACGGGCCCGCGACGAAACTGGGCGAGTTCTTCCGCGGCCAGACGGCGATCGCCCTGGGGCGGGAGGCGATTCCCCTCGCCAAAGCGCTGGTGAAGGCCTCGAAGGGGAAGCAGTTGGAGGTGCGGGGCGGGATCGTCGAGGGCGAGATCCTCGATGCCGCGGGAGTCGTCGCGCTGGCGGCGAGCCCGGACAAGTCGGCCCTGCGCTCGATGCTCCTCTCCGCCATCCTCGGGCCCGGACGCGGGCTCGCGGTGGCGCTGCGGGCGGTCGCGGCGGGCCTCGCCCGCTGCGTCGATCAGCGCGCGGCGGCGGGTGGACCTTGCCTGGGCGCCGCCGACGCGGCGCCCGAGACGAACACGACGAATTGAACCGAACGGAACCATACGCGACGGAGGATTCCATGTCCGAAAGCAATGCAACGACCGTGACCCTGGACGCCGAGCTGGAGGAGATCTTCCAGAAGCTCGACAAGCTCCCGCTCGGGAGGGCATCCAAGCTCGTGAAGGCGCTGGAGGCGCGCTGGGGTGTCAGCGCCGCGGCCCCCGCCATGGCCATGATGGCCCCGGCGGCCGGCGAGGCCCCCAAGGCGGCGGAGGAGAAGACCACGTTCGACGTCATCCTCAAGGCGGTCGGAGACAAGAAGATCCAGGTCATCAAGGAGGTTCGCGCCTGCACCGGCCTCGGCCTCAAGGAGGCCAAGGATCTCGTGGACGGCGCCCCGAAGAAGGTGAAGGAGGGCGTCTCCAAGGAGGAGGCCGAGAAGATCAAGAAGCAGCTCGAGGAAGCCGGGGCGACGGTCGAGCTCGCCTAGATGGCTCGACGCGCTTCTGTCTGCGAATGCCTCGAGATCACGGCGGGAACAGCTCCCGCCGCGTACGCCGCCGCGAAGAGGGTCCGCTCGGACCGGGAAACGCGGCGGGACCTGCCCGCTCTGTCGCACGTTTTTCGCGGCGCCGGCGATGCGATCGTCGGCGGCCGCGCCGTTCCCGTTCCGGGCTAGGCCCGACTGGATGCCATGGAGATTCTCAAGTACGGCCGCACCCTCGACGAAAACCTCCTCCCCGACTTGGTGGAATTGCAGACGCGTTCGTACGCGGAGTTCCTCCAGGAGGACGCCTCCTACGCCGAGCGCGAAGCGAAGGGGCTGGAGGGGATCATCCGCGAGGTCTTTCCGATCACCAGCTACGACGGCACGATGTCGCTGGACTATCTCGGTTATGAGCTCGCCGCGCCGCGCTACACCACCGACGAGTGCCGCCGGCTCCGCCTCACCTACGGGTCGCCGTTCAAGATCCGGGTGCGCCTCAACAAGGAGCAGCCCATCGAGGAGGAGGTCTATCTCGGCGAGCTGCCCATCATGGTCGGGGGCGGCGAATTCATCATCAACGGGACGGAGCGCGTGATCGTCACGCAGCTCCACCGCTCCCCCGGGGTCGACTTCAGCGTGGAGACCCACACAAGCGACAAGAAGCTCCACAGCTGCTGGATCATTCCCGAGCGCGGTTCGTGGGTCGAGCTGAACGTCTCCAAGAAGGAGACGTTACAGGTCCGCATCGACCAGTCGGGCAAGTTCCCCGCGACGAGCCTGCTGCGCGCCTTCAGCGAAGAGTTCTCCACCAATGCCCAGATCATCCGCCTCTTCCACGAGACCTCCGTCGTGAAGCGCGGCGCTCGCGGCTTCGTGCAGAAGATCCAGGGGCGCTACGCCGTCTCCGACGTCGTCGACGAGGCGACCGGCGAGATCCTGGTCGCGGCCGGGGAGCCGATCTCCGAGCAGCACGCCGAGTTGATCCAGAAGAGCAAGATCGCCGAGGTCGAGGTGATCGAGCGCCTGGATGACCCGCTCCTGCTCAATACGTTGGCGGAAGACACCACGACCAGCCACGAGGACGCGCTGCTGCGCCTCTACACGCGCCTGCGGCCCGGCAATCCGCCCCAGACCGAGAAGGCGCGCGACCTCTTCAAGGAGAAGTTCTTCGACGCCAACCGCTACCGGCTCGGCTGGGTGGGGCGGTTCCGCCTCAACCGCAAGTTCGGGCAGAAGGTCGGCGAGGAGGTCCAGACCCTCCAGAAGGAGGATCCGGTCAACGCCATCCGCTACATCCTGCTGTTGCGCGACGGGAAGGGCGAAGTGGACGACATCGACCACTTGGGCAACCGCCGCATCCGCACCATCGCGGAGCTGGCCGGCGACGAGATCCGCAAGGGCTTCCTGAAGCTGCGCCGCACCGCCCAGGAGCGGATGAACATCGAGAACCGGGAGACCGTCACCCCCCGTTCCATCATCAACTCGAAGACGATCTCGAGCGCCATCGATTACTTCTTCGGGCGCGGCGAGCTCTCCCAGGTGGTCGACCAGACCAACCCGCTAAGCCAGCTCACCCACGAGCGGCGCCTTTCCGCGCTCGGGCCGGGCGGCCTCAACCGCAAGCGGGCCGGGTTCGAGGTGCGGGACGTGCACATCAGCCACTACGGCCGAATCTGCCCGATCGAGACGCCGGAAGGCACCAACATCGGGCTCATCTCCTCCCTGTCGATCTACGCGAAGACCGATCCTTACGGCTTCCTCATCACGCCCTATCGCGAGGTCAAGAACGGCAAGCTCAGCGGCAAGGTGCTCTACCTGCGCGCCGACGAGGAGCGCGACAAGTTCCTCGCTCCCGCCGACACCTCCATCGACCCGGCGGGCCGCATCCTGGACGAGTCGGTCCTGGCGCGGCGCAACGACGACTTCCTCCTCGTGCCCGCGAAGCAGATCGACTTCCTCGACGTGAGTCCGAAGCAGATGGTGGGGGTGTCGGCGGCGCTGATCCCCTTCCTCGAGCACGACGACGCCAACCGGGCGCTCATGGGAAGCAACATGCAGCGCCAGGCGGTCCCCCTCGTGAAGACCGATCCGCCGCTGGTCGCCACCGGCATGGAGCGGCACGTGGCGATCAACTCGGGCATGGTGCTGCGCGCCCGTGAGGACGGCGTAGTGGTCAAGGCGAGCTCCTCGGAGGTCGCCGTCAAGGAGAGCACCGGCGAGCGGACCTACAAGCTGCGCAAGTTCACCGGTCTCAACGAACGCACCTGCCTCAACCAGCGGCCGATCGTGCGCCCGGGGGACAAGGTCTCCGCGGGCCAGATCCTCGCGGATGGCGCGGCGACCCACCAGGGGGAGCTTGCCCTGGGCAAGAACATCCTCGTCGCCTTCATGCCGTGGGACGGCTACAACTTCGAGGACGCGATCCTCATCTCGGAGGAGCTGCTCCGCAACGACAGCTACACCTCGATCCACATCGACGAGTTCGAGATCGAGATCCGCGAGACGAAACTCGGTCGCGAAGAGTTCACCAACGACATTCCTAACGTCTCCGAGCGCGCGTTGCGCAACCTGGACGAGGAGGGAATCGTCCGCATCGGCACCTTCGTCCGGCCGGGCGACATCCTGGTGGGCAAGGTCTCCCCCAAGAGCAAGAGCGAGCTGAGCCCGGAAGAGAAGCTGCTGCACGCCATCTTCGGGCGCGCCGGCGAGGACGTGAAGAACGACTCCCTCGACGTGCCGTCCGGCGTGGAGGGCATCGTCATCGACGCCCAGAAGTTCAGCCGGAAGGTCAACCTCACCGAGGAGGAGCGCCAGACCAACCTCCAGGAGATCAAGCGCTACGAGCGCGAGTTCCTCGCCGAGTATCAGACGGTGCTCGAGGAGGCGATCCGGGCCATGGAGGACGGGCGGGAGAAGAAGCTCCTCGACCCCGAGACCAAGCGGCCCTTCTCGGTGGGCGCCGTCCTGAGCGCCGTCGAGTTCAAGAAGATCCGCGACCGCCTCCGCTCGGAGGTGGTGCAGGAGCCCGCGACGCGCACCCGCGAGAGGCGGCTCAAGCACCTCAAGGACCTCTTCGGCCGGATCGATGCGCGCCAGTCCGAGAAGAACAAGATCGTGAATCGCCTCAGCCGCGGGGACGAGTTGCCCACCGGGGTGCTCGAGATGGTGAAGGTCTACATCGCCACCAAGCGCAAGATCTCGGTGGGCGACAAGATCGCGGGGCGGCATGGCAACAAGGGAGTGGTCTCGCGCATCGTGCCGATGGAGGAGATGCCGTTCCTCGCCGACGGGACGCCGGTGCAGATGGTGCTCAATCCGCTGGGCGTGCCGAGCCGCATGAACGTGGGCCAGATCCTGGAGACGCACCTCGGGCTGGCCGCGAGGGCGCTGGGCTACCAGGTGGTCACGCCCGTCTTCGACGGCTGCAAGGAGAGCGACATCGAGAGCCTGTTGGAGAAGGCCGGATTGCCGCGGGACGGCAAGTCGACGCTCCATGACGGTCGCTCCGGGCAGCCGTTCGACCAGAAGGTGACGGTGGGCTACCTCTACATGATGAAGCTGCACCACCTGGTCGACGACAAGGTGCACGCGCGGGCGACCGGCCCCTACTCGCTCATCACCCAGCAGCCGCTGGGCGGCAAGGCCCGGTTCGGCGGCCAGCGGTTCGGCGAGATGGAGGTCTGGGCGCTGGAGGCCTACGGTGCCGCGCACGTCCTGCAGGAACTCCTCACCGTCAAGTCCGACGACGTCGACGGTCGCATGAAGATCTACGAGGCGATGGTCAAGGGCGAGAACATCCTGGAGGCGGGCACGCCCGTCTCCTTCGAAGTGCTGACCAACGAGATCAAGGGCCTGGCCCTCAACCTCGAGCTGGTCAAGCAGGGCTTCTAGGAGGACGGATCATGGTGGAAAGCCTCTACAACCGCATCAACGACTACAGCGCGGTCAAGATCCGCCTCGCGTCGCCGGACGACATCCGCTCGTGGTCCTACGGCGAGGTCAAGAAGCCGGAAACGATCAACTACCGCACCTACCGTTCGGAGAAGGACGGGTTGTTCTGCGAGCGCATCTTCGGCCCCGAACGGGACTGGGAGTGCTCGTGCGGCAAGTACAAGGGCATCAAGCACAAGGGCATCATTTGCGACCGCTGCGGCGTGAAGGTGACCCACTCCCGCGTGCGCCGGAAGCGGATGGGGCACGTCAGCCTCGCCGCGCCGATCGTCCACATCTGGTTCTTCAAGGCGATGCCCTCGCGTCTCGGCACGCTGCTCGGCATGAAGACCAGCGCGCTGGAGCGCGTCATCTACTTCCAGGACTACGTGGTGATCGACGCGGGGGACACCCCGCTCAAGGCCTACCAGCTCCTCACCGAGGACCAGTACCGGGAGTGCCGGCTCAAGTACGGCGATTCCTTCGAAGCGGGCATGGGTGCGGAGGCGGTGCGCGAACTCCTGAAGGTGCTGCCGCTCGAGGGGGTCTCGGGGGAACTGAAGGCCGAGCTGACCACGACGAAGTCCCGCCAGCGCCAGAAGGACATCATCAAGCGTCTCAAGCTCGTGGACGCGCTGCGGGAGTCGGAGAACAAGGCGGAGTGGCTCGTGCTGGATGCGATCCCCGTGATCCCGCCGGATCTGCGTCCTCTGGTGCTCCTCGAGAGCGGCAACTTCGCGACGAGCGACCTCAACGACCTCTACCGGCGCCTCATCAACCGCAACAACCGCCTGAAGAAGCTGCTCGATCTCAACGCCCCGGAGGTCATCATCCGCAACGAGAAGCGGATGCTGCAGCAGTCGGTGGACGCGCTGTTCGACAACAGCCGCTGCCTGCGAGCGGTGCTCGGCTCGTCGAACCGCCCCCTGAAGTCCCTGACCGACATGATCAAGGGCAAGCAGGGCCGGTTCCGCGAGAACCTGCTCGGCAAGCGGGTGGACTACAGCGCGCGCTCGGTGATCGTGGTCGGGCCTGAGCTGAAGCTCCACCAGTGCGGTCTTCCCAAGAAGATCGCGCTGGAGCTCTACCAGCCCTTCATCATCCGCCGCCTCAAGGAGATGGGTCTGGCCGACACCATCAAGAGCGCCAAGAAGATGCTGGAACGGCGGGACGAAGAGGTCTGGGACATCCTCGAGGAGGTCATCCAGCACCACCCGGTCCTGCTCAACCGCGCCCCGACGCTGCACCGCATGGGCATCCAGGCGTTCCAGCCCGTGCTCGTGGAGGGCAACGCCATCAAGATCCATCCCCTGGTCTGCACCGGCTTCAACGCCGACTTCGACGGGGACCAGATGGCGGTCCACCTGCCCCTCTCCTACGAGGCGCAGACCGAGGCGTCCACGCTCATGCTGGCGCCGCACAACATCTTCTCCCCGGCTCACGGCAATCCGATCATCGCGCCGAGCCAGGACATCGTCCTCGGCCTGGGCTACCTCACTTCCGACCACGACCTGCAGGAGGCGAGGGTGCGGCCGCTCAGCAGCATCCACGAGGCGTTCCTCGCCTACGGACTGGGGAAGCTCCGCGTCCACAGCCGCGTGCAGCTCCGGCTCCCCGGAGGCCGGGCGGTCAAGTCGAGCGTCAAAGGCGAGGCGGAGCATCCGACGGGTCGCATCGAGACCACGATGGGGCGCATCATCCTGAACGACGTGCTCCCCGCCGGGATGCCGTTCTACAACTACCCGCTGGGGAAGAAGGGCATCCAGCAGGTCATTTCGGACTGCCACAAGATCCTCGGCCGCGAGGCGACGCTCCATCTCCTCGACGACATCAAGGAGATGGGGTTCAAGGCGGCGACGCGCGCCGGGCTCTCCTTCGCCAAGGACGACATGCGCATCCCCCTCTCCAAGGACGAGGTGATGCGCCGCGCCCAGGGCGAGGTCGACGTCATCGAGGAGAACTACCGGCAGGGCGTCATCACGGAGGGCGAGCGCTACAACCAGATCGTCGACTGCTGGACCAATGCGCGGGAAGAGATCGGCAAGCAGATGATGGAGGGGCTCAAGACCGACATGCGCGACGGCAAGCCCTACCTGAACCCGATCTACCTCATGGCGGACACCGGCGCCCGAGGGTCGGTGGAGCAGATTCGTCAGCTCGCCGGCATGCGCGGACTCATGGCCAAGCCTTCGGGACGGATCATCGAAACGCCCATCAAGGCGAACTTCCGCGAGGGGTTGATGGTGTTGGAGTACTTCTCCTCCACCCACGGCGCCCGCAAGGGTCTTGCCGACACGGCGCTCAAGACCGCCGACTCGGGCTACCTGACGCGCAAGCTGGCCGATGTCGCCCAGAACGTGGTCGTCACCACCCTCGACTGCCAGACCCTCAACGGCATCAGCAAGGGCGTGGTCTACAAGGGCGACAAGATCGAGGTCTCCCTGGCGCAGAACATCACCGGCCGCGTGGCGCGCGACCGCATCGTGGATGTGGTGACCGACGAGGTGGTCGTCGAGGAGAACGAACTGGTCACGGAGGAGGTGGCCCGTCGCGTCGAGCAGATGGGCTACGAGAAGATCCGGGTGCGGAGCCCGCTCACCTGCGAGGCGCCGCTGGGCGTCTGCGCCCGCTGCTACGGCATGGATCTCTCGCGCAGCAAGCTCGTGGAGCTGGGCCTCGCCGCGGGCATTATCGGGGCGCAATCCATCGGCGAGCCGGGGACGCAGCTCACGATGCGGACCTTCCACATCGGGGGCACGGCGCACAAGACCGTGGAGGAGGCGGAGATCCGCACGCGCTTCAAGGGCGTCATCCGCTTCGAGAAGTTGAAAGTCGTGGTGAACAACAAGAAGGAGAGCGTCGTCCTCAACCGGAACGGCGAAATCGTCATCCAGGACGACCAGGAGCGCGAAGTCGACCGCCACCTCGTCCCCGCGGGCGCGGTGATGCTCGTGCAGGAGGGCGCCACCGTCAAGGAGAAGCAGATCCTGGTCCGCTGGGACCCGCACCACATCCCGATCCTCTGCGAGCGCGACGGCATCGTGCGCTACGACGAGATCGTGGAGGGAAAAACGATGCGCGAGGAGTCGGACGCGGCCTCCGGCGTGCGTCGCACCGTCATCATCGAGCACAAGGGCGACCTGCATCCGCAGGTGGTGATCCTCGACAACGCGGGGCACCCCCTGGCTCTCTACCCGGTCCCCGAGCGCGCCTATCTGGAGGTCCAGGACGGCCAGCGCGTGACCGCGGGAACCCTCATCGCGAAGACGCCCCGCGAGATCACGGGCACCCAGGACATCACCGGCGGCCTGCCGCGCGTCACCGAGCTCTTCGAGGCGCGCAAGCCGAAGGATCCGGCCGTCATGTCGGAGATCGACGGGATCGTCGAGTTGGGCGAGAAGCGCCGTGGCAAGCGCATCCTGCGCGTCAAGAGCGAGACCGGCATCGAGAAGGAGCATCTCATCCCGCAGGGCAAGCATCTGCTGGTCCACAACGGGGACCGCGTGCGCGCCGGAGAGCCCCTCACCGAGGGGCCGCTCGTGCCGCACGACATCCTGCGCATCAGCGGCGAGGAGGCGGTCCAGCACTACCTCACCCGTGAGGTGCAAAACGTCTACCGCTCGCAGAACGTCACGATCGACGACAAGCACATCGAGATCATCGTCGGGCAGATGCTCCGGCGCGTGAAGATCGAGACGAGCGGCGACACCGACTTCCTCCCCGGCGACGTCGTC
>JBQTIG010000031.1:0-20577 GCA_052388375.1 Planctomycetaceae bacterium
TCCGGTCTGGGAGGCCGGGGTCCCGAGGGGAAGAAGGGTCTCCGCGGCGCGCGCCTCGAGCTCGCCGCAGAAACACCCGCTCCGTCGTCCGCACGGAGGCGGACACATCTTGACTAACACGGCGACCGCCGCCGGCTGGCTCCGGTCCGCCCGGCGGCCCGTCGTCGCGCTCCCGAGCGTTCCCCCGGCGGAGGCGGACCTGCGCGCCGAGGTCGTCCGTCTCCGGCGACGCGTCCGGTGCCTCGCGGCGATCCTGCGGGTCCTCCTGGCCCTCGTGCGCGCCTTCCGCCTCGAGCTCGCGCGCCGCCGCGTCCCCGAAGGGGAGGGCAAGCTCCGCCTCCTCCGCGCGATCCAGCGCGCGCGGGAGGTTCTCCCGCTGCGCCGGATCTGCCGCCTGGCTCGCCGCTCGCCGTCGCGCTACCACGCGTGGCGGCGCGCGCAGGAGCCCTGCCAACTGGACGACGAGGCGTCCTGCCCGAAGCTCACGCCGCGCCGGCTGACGCCGGAGGAGATCCGGCGCATCCGCGAGATGGTCACCTCGCCCGACTACCGCCACGCGCCCACGGGCACTCTCGCGCGCCTCGCCCAGCGGCTCGGCCGCGTGTTCGCCTCCGCCAGCACCTGGCACCGGCTGGTCCGAGAGCGCGGGTGGCGGCGGCCGCGCGTGCGCGTCCATACCGAGCGGCCGAAGGTCGGCATCCGCGCCGAGAGGCCGAACGCGATCTGGCACGTCGATACGACCCTCCTCCGTCTCCTCGACGGCACGAAGGCCTACCTCCACGCGGTGATCGACAACTTCTCGCGGCGCATCCTCGCGTGGCGGCTGGCGGAGCGGTTCGAGCCCGCGAACGCCGTCGCCGTCCTGCTCGAGGCGGGGAGGGTCGCGGGCCGCGAGGGCGTGCCCACGGTCGTCGCCGACAAGGGAGTCGAGAACCGGAACGGCGACGTGGACGCGCTCATCGCGTCGGGCCTGCTCCGTCGCGTGCTCGCGCAGACGGAAATCCGACAGTGAAATTCGATGAGCGAGGCCTGGTGGAAAAGCCTGAAGCACCAGTGGCTCTACCTGCACCAGCTCGACGCGGTCGCGAAGCTGCGCGCGCTGGTCGCCTTCTACGTCGCCGAGCACAACTCCGTCCTCCCGCACTCCGCCTTCCGGGGCCAGACGCCCGACGCGATGTACTTCGGGACCGGCGACGAGGTCCCCGCGGAGCTGGAGGCGGCCCGGCAGGCCGCACGCCAGCAACGCCTCGAAGCGAACCGCGCCCAGGCGTGCCCCGCGTGCGACGCCGCGTGAGGAGGAAGCGCTGTGAGATCATTCCCGGCCTGCCTTCGCTTCGCGCCTCGACGGGATTCCTGCGGCGGCACCCCGCATGCTCACCGCAACGCCCGCGACTCGGGCCCCCGCACGGGCCACCTTTCGCCTGGGCGACGAGAACTCGACAGAAAAGTGCAGGAGGCTGTGACGCGTTGCTCGGCGTAGACTCGCAAGAGTGGCTGACGATGGCATCCTCGGAGAGGCCGGATGAGTTTTTGGGAGGCGCAGGAGTTCCTTTCCCGAAACCCCGTGGTACCCTGTCCGGCTCCTCCATGGCCAAGGAAGAACCGATCCGGGTCGAAGGCAAGGTCCTCGAGGTCCTGCCCAACACACGTTTCCGCTGCGAAATCGAAGGCGGCCACAAGATCTTCTGCCACGTCTCGGGGCGCATGAGGCGCCACCGCATCCGCATGTTGCCGGGGGACGTGGTGACCATCGAGCTCTCGCCCTACGACCTCAGCCAGGGCAGGATCGTCTACCGCGGGCCGATGCGGCGCGGCTTCGAGACGGAAGCCGCGGGGAACTGACGCCCCGTACTCAGGCCGCTTCGAAGGCGGCGAGGGCGCGGCGGCGGCGCCACTCCTCGAAAGAGACGGGCGGCTCGTCCCACTCCGCCACGGCATCGGCGCCGTGCTCGGCGATGAGCCAGTTGAGCCACTCGATGCGGAGGAGCGTCTCGGGAGACGGCTCCTTCTTCTTGGGCCTCCGCCTCTTCTGTTCCGTCCGCGAATGGGTGCGCATGGGTGCTCTCTCGGCGGACCCTCCCGACCCGGACCGGGGGCCGGAACTGTCCTATCCACCTAATACGAGGGAGGGCCCCGCGCGGAGGTAAAAAACTGGTATCAACGGAGCGAGCGGCCCCCGTCGACGGTGAGGGTTTGGCCGGTGACGAAGTCGTTGTCGACGAGGAAGAGCACCGCCGAGACTACCGACTCCTCGCCCCCCAGGCGGCCCAGCGGGGTGGCCTGGATCACCCTGGCCACCTTGTCAGGCGGAGTCCCTTCCTCCAGCGTGGCAGCCCCGGGCGCCACGCCGTTCACCCTGACCCGCGGCGCCAGCTCCCTTGCCATCCCGGCCGTTAGCGCCAGGAGTCCAGCCTTGGATGCGAAGTAGGGAAGGTAGCCGGGGTAGGGGCGCAGAGCGGCCCAATCCCCCAGATTCACGATCACGCCCCCGCCCCCCTGCCGCATCGTCATCCCGGCGGCCCGCGAGCAGAAGAAGGGCGCCTTGAGATTCAGCGCCAAGGTCCGGTCCCAACAGGCTTCGTCCACCTCGCCCAGCGGCGCCCGTTCGTAGACCGCCGCGTTGTTGACGAGGATCTCGATCCCGCCGAGGCGGGAGCGCGCCTCGTCGACGAGGCTCTCGCAGGCCGCTGCGGTGGTGAGATCGGCCGGCAGGACCACGCTCCCGGGGCAGTCCCGCGCCAAGGCGTGCGCCTCCGTGAGGGAGGTACGGCAGTGGATCGCCACCCTGGCCCCGCGTTCGGCCAGGGCGCGGCAGAGGGCGCGACCGATCCGCCGCGCCCCTCCGGTCACCAGCGCCCGCGCCCCCGCGATCTCCACTAGGTGCCGCCCGGCCGGTAGGACTTCACGACCGCGTCGTGGGTCTCGAGGCGCGGACCTCCCAGGAGATCGATGCAGTAGGGGATGGCGGGGAAGACGGCGAGGAGGCAGTCGCGGATGGCGCGCGGGCGGCCGGGGAGGTTCACGATGAGGGTTCGCCCGCGGATCCCGGCGATCTGGCGCGAGAGAATCGCCGTGGGAACCTTCGCCAGGGAGACGGCGCGCATCTGTTCGCCGAACCCGTCGAGGATCTTGTCGCAGACCGCGGCCGTGGCCTCCGGCGTCACGTCGCGCGCCGCCGGGCCTGTCCCCCCGGTCGTCACGACGAGGCAGCAGCCTTCGGCGGCCATTCGGGCCAGGGTCGCCTCGAGGATCGGCCGCTCATCGGGAACGACCGCGCTCGACTCTTCGAAGGGGGAGGAGAGCGCGTCGGCGAGGAAGGCCCGGATGGCCGGACCCCCCTCGTCGACGTACTCGCCGCGACTCGCGCGATCCGAGACGGTGAGGATCCCGATACGCGCGACGTCCAACGCGGCTATTCCACCGTGACGGTGGCCTTCTCGATGACGAGGCGCGTGCGCGTCGCGCCGCTCTGGGTTCCCTGCGCCTCCAGTTTCTTGAGCGTCTCCATGCCCGTCACGACCTCCCCGAAGATGGTGTGCTTCCCGTCGAGGTGGGGGGTGGGCACGAAGGTGAGGAAGAACTGGCTGCCGTCGGTGCGCAGCCCGCGGTTGGCCATGCTCAAGAGCCCCGGCTTGCTGTGCTTCACCTTCGGGTCGAACTCCCCGGCGTACTCGTAGCCGGGCCCGCCGGTTCCGGTCCCGAGGGGACAGCCGCCCTGGGCCATGAACCCCGGGATCACCCGGTGGAAGTTGAGACCGTCGTAGAAACCGAGAAGGGTGAGGTAGATCGTGCTCGACACATGCATGGGCGCCGTCGCGGCGAGCAGCTTCACCTTGATCGATCCCTGGTTCGTGGTGAGGTTCCAGAAGTAGCTCTTGTCCGCCGTGAAGGTGACGCGCGGCGGCTGGGGGATGCTCGTTTTCCAGTCGGAGCGGGACTTGTTGATCTTCGCGCCGGCAATGAACTCCTCGAGGGCGGCGATGGCGCCGTCGCTGGCGGAGGGGGGCGGGGCGGGGGGGGGCATCGTCTCCGGTTCCTTCTCGGTCGCCTGCTCCCCCGGGGGCTTGTTCGCCGGGGGCGGAGAGCCGCCCTCCTTGGCCTTCTCGCCGCCGCAGGAGATCGCGAACAGGAGGAGGAAGCAGGAGAGGGGGAGCAGGAGGGTCCGTGTCATGGTCTGGTTCCTGGTCGGGGAAACCCCCTATGACACCCTCGCGCCGTCCGGTGTCAAGGCTGGGGCGCCCAGCGGGGCCGCCTTTTTTGGAGGAAGGCGGCAACCCCCTCCTTGCAGTCGGGGGTGGAGCGGGCCTGGGCGTTCGCCTCCGCGGCCGCGTCGAGCCCATCCGCGAGGGGACGGGCCTCCAATTCCAGGAAGAGCTGCTTGGTCCGCGCCACCGCCTCGGGGCTCGCCTGGGCCAGCTCCGCGCCGAGGCGTGCGATCAGAGCCGGCAGCTCCCCCGCGGGCGCGACCGCCCCCAGGAGCCCGAGGGAGAGCGCCTCGCGGGCCGGGACGCGCCTCCCGGTGAGGCAGAGGTCCCGCGCCGCCCGCCCGCCTACCGTGCGCAGGAGGAAGTTGAGAACGATGGCGGGAACAAAGCCGACGCGAACCTCGGTGAAGCCCAGCTCCGCCTCCTCGGCGGCGACGGCGAAGTCGCAGGCGGCGACGAGCCCCGCGCCCCCGCCGAGGGCCGCCCCCTTCACGACCGCGACGAGGGGAAGCGGGTGCTCCGCGATGGAGGCGAAGAGCGCGGCGAGGCGCCGGGAGTCCGCGAGATTGGCCTCATGGCCGGCGCCCGACATCGCCTGGAGCGCCGCGAGGTCGGCGCCCGCGCTGAAGTGCCTGCCCGCTCCGGTGAGCGCGAGGCAGCGCACCGGCGCCTCGCGCGCGTCCTGAAGCGCGGCTGCAAGCGCCTCGATCAACTCGGGGCCGAGCGCGTTGCGCTTCTCCGGGCGGTTGAGCGTGAGCCAGCGCACCGGGCCAGCGTCGCGCAGGAGGAGCGGCGCCTCAGCCATGCGCCCCTCCCAATCGCGCGAGCTCGAGTGCGCTCGCCACGCACTCGGCGAGCCGGGAATCCTCCACGCCGGGATCGTACCCCGCCTGGCGCAGGAGCGGCACAAGCCCTTCCGTGGGCAGGTTGGCCACGAGGTCGTCCCCCGCGAATGGGCAGCCGCCGATCCCGCCCAGGGCGCCGTCGAATCGCCTGCACCCGGTGTCGAGAGCGGCGCGCACGACGGCGGCCCAGCGTGCGGGCGTCTGGTGGAGATGCAGCCCGACTTCGGCGCCGGGCACCGCCGCCGCCACGGCGCGATAGACGGGAGCGATCGCCTCCGGCCCCGCGGCGCCGACGGTGTCGGCCAACGAGAGCTCCTGGACTCCCAGATCCCACAGCCGCCGCGCGAAGACGACGGTGCGGGCGGGATCGTGCGGTTCCCCATAGGGGTTGCCGAACGCCATCGAGAGGTAGACCGCGAACCGCGTCTTCGTCCCGCGCAGATCCCCCGCGATCCGCTCGAGCATGGGCCAGGTCGCGGCGAGGTCCTTGCCCGCATTGCGGCGCTGGAACGTCTCGTTGACCGAGAGCGGGAAGCCCGCCACCGGGAGGGCGCGGGACGCCGCCTCCTCGGCTCCCCGTTCGTTGGCGACGATCGCGATCCACTCCACCCCCCGGTCCCGGGGAAGCGCGTCGGCTACCTCGCGGCTGTCCGCCATCTGCGGGACGGCCTTCGGGGAGACGAAGGAGCCGAAGTCGATGCGCCGGAACCCCGCCTCCACGAGGAGCAGGAGGTGCGCGATCTTGCGGTCCGTGGGGAGGGGGCGGGGAAGGCCTTGGAAGGCGTCCCGAGGGCACTCCACCAGGGGCGAGCGCCCCGTCACGTCTGGAGCACCCCCGTCCGGAGCGGTTCGATCTCGGCGTTGTGCGAAGCCGCTTCCAGCGCGAGAGAGAGGAACCGGCGCGTCTCCCGCGGGTCGATCACCGCGTCCACCCAGAGGCGGCTCGCGGCGAAGAGCGGATCGGTCTCGCGCTCGTACTTCGCGCGCACCTCTTTGTAGAACGCCTCCAGCTCCGCCTTGTCGAGGTCGCCCCCCTTGCGGCGCATCGACTTCTCCCGCACGTCGCGGATCGTGCCCGCGGCCTGCTCCGGCCCCATGACGCAGTAGCGCGCCGTGGGCCACGCGACGATGAAGCGCGGGTCGTAGGCCTTGCCGCACATCGCGTAGTGTCCCGCGCCGAAGCTGCCGCCGAGGATGACGGTGAACTTGGGGACCACCGAGTTCGCCACGGCGTTCACCATCTTCGCGCCGGCGCGGATGATCCCCTCCTTCTCGCTGTCGGGTCCGACCATGAACCCGTTCACGTCGTGCAGGAAGAGGAGCGGGATGCGGTTCTGGTTGCAATCGAGGATGAAGCGCGCCGCCTTGTTGGCGCTCTCGCTGTAGATGACGCCCCCCATCTCCCAGGGCCGGCCCGGCTCGCGCACGTGGAGCTTCTGGTTCGCCACGATCCCGATCGACCAGCCGTCCAGGCGCGCCAGCCCGCAGAGAAGCGTCTTGCCCTGCTCCGCGCGGTACTCGGTGAAGCGGCTGTCGTCGACGATCCGCCCGATCACCTCGCGCACGTCGTACTCCTGCACCGCGTCGCTGGGAACGATGGCCAGGAGATCCGCGGCGTCGTGGCGCGGCGGCGCGGGCGCGTCGCGCCGGAAGGGGGGGGGCGCGGGGGGGCCGAGGGAGCCGGCCAGGGCTCGGATCCGGCGCAGGCAGGCGGGGTCGTCCTCCTCGCGGAAGTCCACGGTGCCGGAGATCTGGGCGTGCAGCTTCGCGCCGCCGATCTGCTCGAAGTCGTACTCCTTGCCGAGCGCCTTGGCCACCAGTTCGGGTCCCGCCAGGAAGAGGCCGGATCCCTCCGTCATGAGCACCGTGTCGCACATGACCGGCAGGTAGGCGCCGCCCGCGACGCACATGCCCATGATGGCCGCGATCTGGGGTACCCCCTTCGCGCTCATCACCGCGTTATTTCGGAAGACGCGCCCGAAGTCGTCCTGGTCGGGGAAGACCTCGTCCTGCATCGGGAGGTTCACCCCGGCCGAGTCGACGAGATAGAGGGTCGGGAGGCGACAGTCGAGGGCGATGGTCTGGTTCCGGATCACTTTCTTGGCCGTGAGGGGGAAAAAGGCTCCGCTCGCCACGGTGGCGTCGTTGGCGATGACCATGAACAGACGACCCGCGATCCGCGCGAGCCCGCACACGACCCCGGCCGCGGGCGCGGCATCCTCGTACATGCCGGCGGCCGCGTGGACGCCGAGCTCGAAGAACCCGCCCTCCGGATCCACGAGCCCGTCGATCCGCTCGCGGGCGGTGAGGCGTCCCTTCTTGTGCTGCGCCTCGATCCGTCGCGCCCCGCCCCCCTCCTTCGCCTGCAGCTCCCTGCCGCGCATCGCGTCGAGACGCTCGCTCATCTGACGCAGGTTGACGCGATAGCGCTCCCCCGTGCGCGCAGCCTCGTCGATGCGCGTAGGGAGGAGTTCATGCTCGTTGCGGTTGCGATGCGGGTCCATGAGGAGGGCACAGTTTAGCGGGCCAGCAGTTCTTTGGCCCGCCCGCGCAGGAAATGCATCCTCCGGAAGGTGCGGAGCCAGGCCTCGGGGGGGCGCCGCGCCGCCCTCTGGAGGAGATGGCGCGGCCAGGTCTCGACCCAGGCGCGCCAGAGGGAATGGAGCGCCGCCGCGCGCGGGCGGGGGGGGAGCGGCCCCTCCCGCACGAGGCTCTTTCCCAGGGCGACGTAGTACTCCGCCAGGTAGGCGAGGGTGAGCCGCTGCGGGGGGATCCTGTGCCCGACTTTGGCGTCCGGCACCCAGACTCCGCGCAGGCCGTCGCCCTGCATCCGGCGCATCACCTGGGTCTCCTCGCCCAGGAGGCGCTGGCTGCCGGAGGCGCCGAGACCGGAATCGAAGCGATACTGCCGGAGCAGGGGCGTGCGGAAGGCCATGCTGGCGCCGAACACCACCTCACCGGCGCGGAGCGCCCGCTCCTCCGGTCCCGCGTCGACGAACGCGAAGGCGGTGCGCACCGCTGGGAATCCGCGGACGAGCCAGGTAGGGGGCGGGGCCTCGTAAAGAGGGTGGATCGGGCCGCCGAAGAAGGCCGCATCGGGGTGGCGCGCCGCCGCGCCGAGGTAGGCTTCGAGCCAGCCGGCCTCGACCTCCACGTCGTCGTCGGTCCAGACGATGAGCGGGGCCGCAGCTTCGGCCAGGGCGCGATTGCGCGCGCGGGAGATCCCCGGTTCGGGCTCGTGGAGCGGGCGGAGGGGAAGCGTCCAGGGTCGGCGAAGGAGCGCGTCCGTCCCGTCGCGGGAGCCGTTGTCGACGACGAGAAGCTCCCAGGGCAGGCCCGCGGGCAGGCGCAGGGACCGGATCCCCTCCAGGGTGCGGGCGAGGTCCGAGGCGCGGTTGCGGGAGCAAATGGCGACGGTTACGACCGGCTCGCAGGCCATGACGCCGTCACTCTACCCGGCGGGTATGCTTCCGCGGTGCCCCGTCTGCCTCTGCTCCTCACGCCGCGCAACAAGGGTCGCTGCGCACTGGCCGCGGCAGGGATCTGCACCCTCGCCTACATGTTCACCAACCGGGTCTTTCTGGGCGAGCCGCGCACGCTGCCCCTCACCGCCCTCGACGAGGCGATTCCGTTCCTCCCCTGGACTTTTTGGATCTACATCAGCGAGTCGTTCCTGTTCCTCTCGGTCTATTTCCTCGCCGGAGATCTCGCCAACCTGAACCGATTCCTCTACTCCATCGTGGCCGCCTATCTCCTCGGCGCGACGGCGTTCCTCTTCTGGCCCACCGTCTATCCCCGTCAGGAGTTCCCCCTTGGCGCGGAAACCGGTGCGCTCACCCGTTGGGCCTTCTCCACCTTCCGCGCGATGGACTCGCCGGCCAGCTGCTTCCCGAGCCTGCATGTCGCCACCTGCTATCTGGCGGCCTTCCTCTTCCTGGCGGAGCAGCGCCGCAAGCTGGCCTTCTCCTCGCCTGGGCCACCGCGGTGGGGGTGAGCACGCTCACCACCAAGCAGCACTACGTCGCGGACGTCCTGGCCGGATTCCTCTACGCGCTGCTGCTCTACGGAGCCTTCCGGCGCTGGGGGCCCGCCCGGGCCGTCACAGCTTGACGCCGACCCAGCAGCCGTCCCCCAGGGGCACGATGACGCTTTGCAGCCGCGTCTCGCGCGCCATGATTTCGTTGAACCGCTGGATGGCGGGCGCCTCGCGATCGGTCGGATGCGCTTCGAAGAGCTGGCCGAAGGCGAAGGCGTTGTCGGCGAGCAGGAGGCCGCCCGGCCGCAGGATGCGGATGCACTCCTCCAGGTAGAGGGCATAGCTGCTCTTGTCCGCGTCGAGGAACGCGGCGTCGGCGGAGTGTGCCGGGAAGCTCTTCAAGACGACGGCGCCGGGGCCCTCGTGCAGTTCCACCCGGTCCGCCACGTCGGAGCGGGCGATCCAGCGGCGGGCGAAGGAGGCGTGTCGCGGATCGATCTCGATGGTGTGGAGGCGACCGCCCTCCGGGAGGGCGCGCGCCATCGCGATGGCGCTCAGGCCGCCGAGGGTTCCCACCTCGACCACCACGCGCGCGCGCGCGGCGCGAAGGAGGATCTGGAAGAAGCTCGCCTGCGCCGGGCCGATGCTGATGGCGGGAATGCCCGCCGCCGCCGCGGCCGCGCGCAGATCGCGCAGGAAGTCGTCTTCCGGGAGGGTGCGCTCCGCGAGGTAGCGGAAGTGCGCCTCCGTGACCAGGGTCGCCTCGACGGACATGGCCCGGCGCGGGGAGGTCGCCCGGCGGCCGCGCGATCAGCGGCGCTCGATCGGCACGTAGGAGCGCTGGGTCTCCCCCGTGTAGATCTGGCGCGGCCGCGCGATCCGGGTCGTGGCATCCTCGCGCATCTCCTTCCAGTGGGCGATCCACCCCGGCAGCCGCCCCAGGGCGAACATGACGGTGAACATGTCGGTCGGGATGCCCATCGCCCGGTAGAGGATCCCGCTGTAGAAGTCGACGTTGGGGTAGAGCTTGCGCTCCACGAAAAAATCGTCGCGGAGGGCGATGGCCTCGAGGTTCTTGGCGATCGCCAGGAGCGGATCGTTGACGTTCAGCTTGTCGAGAACCCGGTCCGCCATCGCCTTCAGGATGCGCGCGCGGGGGTCGTAGTTCTTGTAGACCCGGTGGCCGAACCCCATGAGGCGGAAGCCCGAGTTCTTGTCCTTCGCCATGTTGACGTACTTCTTGTAGTCGCCCCCGTCGTCCCGGATCCCCTCCAGCATCCGGATCACCTCCTGATTGGCGCCCCCGTGGAGCGGCCCCGACAGCGCGGAGATCCCCGCCGAAATCGCGGCGAAGAGGTTGGACCGGCTGCTGCCGACCATGCGTACCGTGGAGGTGCTGCAGTTCTGCTCGTGGTCGGCGTGGAGGATGAGCAGCAGGTTGAGTGCTTCCTCCAGGTCGGCGGGGACGGCGTAGTCCTCGGCGGGAACCGCGAACATCATGTGCAGGAAATCGCTCGCATAGCCGAGGTCGTTGCGGGGATAGACGTAGGGCTGCCCGATCGATTTCTTGTAGGAGAACGCGGCGATCGTCTTGGCCTTCGCCAGCAGCCGGATGATGTTGAGCTCGGAGATTCCGTTCTGCTCATCCTCCTCCGGATAGAAGGTCGAGAGCGAGGCGGTCATGGCCGAGAGGATCGCCATCGGGTGCGACGTGGGAGGGTACCCCTCGAAGAACTTCTTCATGTCCTCGTGGATGAGGCTGTGGTAGGTGAGGGAGTGCTCGAACGCTTTCAGCTGCGCGGCGTCGGGCAGATTCCTGTGCAGGAGCAGGTAGCAGACCTCCACGAAACTCGCCGAGTTCGCCAGCTCCTCGATGGGGTAGCCGCGGTAACGCAGGATTCCCTTGTCGCCGTCGATGTAGGTGATCGCGCTCTTGCAGGAGCCGGTGTTGCCGTACCCGGGATCGAGCGTGATGGCGCCGCTCTCCTGGCGCAGCGTCGCGATGTCGATCCCCACCTCCCCCTCCGAGCCGACGATCACGGGAACGGAGTACTCCTTGCCGTCCAGGTGGAGTTTCGCTGCGCGCATGGGTCTCGCTCTCTCTCGAATTCGCCTCGGACCCGCCCCGGTCCCGCCGTGGCTCCGGGCGCGGCCACTGCATCGTAAGTGTAGGGCATGCGTCGAGGCTTCACCACCGGCGTGTCGTCTACAATCCCCCCGTGCTCCGCGCCGCACAGAGACTCGTCCGCCTCGCCGCGATCCTCCTGCCGCTTCCGGCCTGTGGCGGGGCGGGAGGCCAGCCGCCCCCGCCCCCCTCCCCCGCTTCGCCCTCCAGATTCGTGAACTGGGAGGACCTGGGGATCCACCCCATGGATCTGGCGCCCGACGGGCGGACCCTCCTGGTCTGCAACGTGCCCGACCACCGGCTGGAACTCTTCGACCTCGCCGGTGGCGCCCCGGCACCGCTAGGATCCATTCCCGTCGGGCTGGATCCGGTCTCGGTGCGCGCTCGCAGCGGCTCCGAGGCCTGGGTGGTCAACCATGTCTCCGACTCCGTGAGCGTGGTGGACCTCGTCGCGCGGAGCGTGCGTGCTACGCTGCCCACCCTCGACGAGCCCTGCGATGTCGTCTTCGCGGGCTCGCCGCTCCGCGCGTTCGTCTCCTGCTCGCAGGCCAACGCCCTCCTCGTCTTCGATCCCGCCGATCTCGCGGCGCCGCCCGTCGCCATCCCCATCGACGCGGAGGAGCCGCGGGCGATGGCGGTGAGCGCGGATGGCCGGGAGGTCTACGTGGCCATCTTCGAGTCGGGCAACGCCTCCACGGTGCTCGGGGGAGGGATCGACGAGATGGGAACGCTCGGCCCGGCGGCGTTCCCCCCCAATGCGGTGAATGAGGTCACGGGGCCCTACGGCGGCACGAATCCCCCTCCCAATGCCGGCGCCCTCTTCGTTCCGCCGCGGGCGTCGGGGAACCCGGTGCCGCCCAAGGTGAGCCTCATCGTGAAGCGGGATGCCGCGGGGCGGTGGCGCGACGATAACGACGCCGACTGGACCGAGTTCGTCTCGGGGGCTTCCGCCGCGCGGTCGGGAAGGGTGCCGGGGTGGGACCTGCCCGACCGCGATCTGGCCATCGTGGACGCCGCGACCGGCGGGGTGCGCTACGCCACCGGCCTCATGAACCTCTGCATGGCGCTGGCGGTGGATCCCGCCACGGGGCGGGTCACCGTCGTCGGCACCGACGCGAAAAACGAAGTGCGCTTCGAACCCAACCTCGCGGGACGGTTCCTCCGCGTCTGCGGGGCCGCGGTGGATCCGACCGGCGCGCTCCCTCCCGCCCTGGCCGATCTCAACCCGCACCTCGACTACGCGACGCCCAGGATCCCCCAGGCGCAGCGTGACCTCTCCCTCGCGGATCCGCGCGGCATCGTCTGGAACGGCGCGGGAACGCGCGCCTTCGTGGCCGGCCTGGGGAGCAACACCGTCGCGGTCTTCGATGCCGCCCTGGACCGGGTCGGACAGATCGTGGTGGGGGAGGGTCCCCTGGGGCTGGTCCTGGATGAGCCGCGGCGCCGGCTCTACGTCCTGAACCGGTTCGAGGCGAGTCTGAGCGTCCTCGATACCGCCACGCTCACCGAGGTGGGGCGCCGGCGCTTCTTCGATCCGACGCCCCCCGCGATCAAGGTGGGGCGGAAGTGGCTGTACGACACCCATCGCACGTCCGGGCTGGGCCATACCGCCTGCGCCTCCTGCCACATCGATGCGCGCATGGACCGCCTCGCCTGGGATCTCGGCGACCCTTCCGGTGCCCCCGCGCCGGTGGACCAGGCCTGCCTCACCGCCTTCGCGGCGACCTGCGAGGAGTTCCACCCCATGAAGGGGCCCATGACCACGCAGACGCTCCAGGACATCATCGGGCTGGAGCCGTTCCATTGGCGCGGCGACCGGGACGGGCTGCGGGAGTTCAACCCGGCCTTCGAGGGGCTCTTGGGCGACGACGAGATGCTCACGGAGGAGGCGATGGCCGAGTTCGAGGGCTTCCTCGCCACCCTCCACTTCCCCCCCAACCCGCACCGCAACCTGGACAACAGCCTTCCGGCGCGCATGGTGCTTCCCGGGCACTTCACCACCGGCCGCTTCGGGCCGGCGGGGCTGCCGCTGCCGGACGGGAACGCGCAGCAGGGGCTCGAGGACTACCGCACCTTGGGGCTGGACGGATCCGTCGCCGGCATCGGGCTGCGGTGCGTCACCTGCCACACGCTCCCCACCGGCGTCGGCACCGAGTTCACGCTCATGCCGGGCGGGGGGCTCGGCCGGCTTCCGGTCGGACCCAACGGCGAGCGGCACCACAGCCTCGTTTCCCTGGATGGCACCACGAACGTGAGCATCAAGATCCCGCACCTGCGCAACGCCTACGAGAAGGTGGGGTTCGACGCGACCCGGATCGCCAGCCGCGCGGGCTTCGGGTTCCTCCACGACGGGAGCGTCGATTCCCTCGAGCGGTTCGTCTCCGAGCCGGTGTTCACGGTCTCCTCCGACCAGCAGGTGGCGAACCTGGTGGCGTTCCTGCTCTGCTTTTCCGGATCCGATCTTCCCACCGGGTCCCTGGCGAACGTGCTGGAGCTGCCGGGGCCGACGGGGCGCGACACCCACGCCGCAGTTGGGAAACAGGTGACGCTGGCGGGCCCCGGTCCGGCGCCCCTCCTCGATGCCCTGGAGGCGCTGGGGCTCGCCGGCGCGATCGAGGTCGTCGCGAAGGGGACGCCGGCGGGCGCGTCCCGCGGCTGGGTTCTCGACACGGCCTCGGGACGCTATCTCTCGGATCGTTCAGGAGAGTCCACGACCCGTTCCGCCTTGCGGGCACTGGCCTCGCCCGGCGCCGCGATCACCTTCACCGCGGTGCCCGCGGGCAGCGGCCGGCGCATCGGCATCGACCGCGACGACGACGGCGTGCCCGACCGGAGCGAGATCGACCAGGGCACCGACCCCGCGGATCCAGGCAGCCGGTAGGCTCACCCGCGCCGGAGGAGCGAGAGGCTCCTCTCGGCGAGACGATGGGAGCTGGCGACGACCGGGGGTGAATCGGGGCAGTCGCCCGGAGGCGGCGCCGCGGTGTCGACGAGGAGGAGCCAGGGGGTAGGGGGCAGCGCGAACGCGACCGGCGTCTCGTGGAGATTCACGAGCAGGAGCAGGTCCGCCTCCTCCCACGCCAGCCCCGAGAGCAGAAGGCCGAAGCAGCCCCGGTCGGCGTGCCAGTCCATGCGTCTCCCCGCAGGACCGAGCCACGATGCGTCGGGAGGTCCGGGGCCGCCGCCCGGTTCCCCCGTGAGCCAGGATCGCCGCCGCAGCGACGCGTGGGACTTTCGCACGGCCACGAGTCGGCGCACGAATCGCGCGAAGGCGGCGTCGCTCCGCAGGCCCTCCCAGTCGAGCCAGGAGGTCGCATCGTCGTGGCAGTAGGCGTTGTTGTTGCCTCCCTGGGTGCGGCCCATCTCGTCGCCGGCCAGGAGGAGCGGCACTCCCTGGGAGAGGAGGAGGGTGGCGATGAGATTGCGCCGCGTGCGGTCGCGGGCACGGAGGACGGCCCGATCGGCGGTCGGCCCCTCCACGCCGTGGTCGAAAGAGGGCTCGTGGGCGTTCCCGTCGCGGCCGCCTTCGCCGTTCGCGGCGTTGCGCTTGCGGGCGTAGCTCGCGGCATCGCGCAGGGTGAATCCATCGTGGGAGGTGACGAAGTTGACTCCGCGGGGAGGGCCTGTCCCCCGTCCGGCAAGGAAATCCGAGCTGCCGCAGAGGCGGCTCGCCAGGACGCCCGCAAGGCGCGGCTCGCCGAACCAGGCTCGACGGACGTCGTCGCGGAACCGGTCGTTCCAGAGCGCCCAGCGCGGCCCGCCGGGCCAATGCCCCAGGAGATACCCGCCCCCGGCGTCCCACGGCTCCGCGATGAGGTGCGCGCCCAGAAGCGCGGGATCCTGCTCGATCTCGCGCAGGAGCGGGGCCTCCGGAAGGATCTCGCCCCGCTCGTTCCGTGCAAGGATCGCCGCCAGATCGAAGCGGAAGCCGTCCACCCCAAGCCCGTGGCGCCACCAGCGCAGCGCATCGAGGATGAGACGGCGCACCCGCGGGTGCTGCGCGTTGACGGTGTTCCCGCAGCCGGAGAGGTTTGCGTAGCTGCCCTCCCGCGGGCCGGGCAGGTAATAGACCCCATCGTCCAGCCCCCGAAAGCCGAGGATCGGCCCCGTCTCGTCCATCTCGGCGGTGTGGTTGAAGACCATGTCGACCACGACTTCGATCCCCGCGGCGTGCATCTCCCGCACCATGGCGCGGAACTCCTCCAGGGGCCCCTCGGGCCGCTCCGCGTCTGCGGCATAGCGGCGGTTCGGCGCGAACCAGCTGATGGGGCTGTAGCCCCAGAAATTGACGTGGCGCGTGCCCCGCTCCGCGCCGGGCGGCCGCGTCTCCGTCTCATCGAATTCCGCGGGCGGCAGCAGTTCGATGGCCGTAACGCCCAGCTCGAGCAGGTAGGGGATCCTCTCCACCAGCCCGCGATAAGTGCCAGGACGCTCCACTCCGGAGGACTCGTGGCGGGTGAAACCGCGGAGGTGGAGCTCGTAGAGGACGCTGTCGCGCCACTCCCTCCGCGGGCGGTTCCAGGCGAGGGTGGGGGGCGGGGCGACCACGACGCATTTGAACCGACCGCGTGCCAGTGGGTCCCGACGCGGGCGGCGCGGCGCAAAGACGCGGTCCGGGTCGTCGGCGCCGAAGCGGGTCGGTCCCGCGATGGCGACGGCGCAGGGGTCGAGGAGCGGCAGCGTGGGGTCGAGGCCGGGTCCTTCGGCGGACCATGCGTAGTGCTGCCCAGGCCCCACGCCCGGCACGAAGATCTCCCATTGCCTGTCGCGGGCATGGCTGGCTGCCTCCAACTCCAGGACGCGGTCCGGTTCCCGCGCGTCGGGCCCTGGATAGAGGAGGAGACGCATGCGTGAGGCGGCATCGCTCACGACACGAAACCGGGTGCCGCCGGGGGCCGGCGCCGGAGCGAGGGGAGGGAAGAACGATCCGTGCTCGGCCTCGGCCATCGCCGCGCAGGCTATCACGCGCGGCCGCCGCGAAGCGCAAGGCGGAGGCGTTCGCGCAGGCCGCCGCTCCTCAGGAGTGCGGCGCGGATCGCCTTGCAAAGCTCGTCGTGCCCGCCCGCCCGCTCCAACTCCACCAGACTGATGCGCCACGTGAAGAGGAGCTGACGCGGGATCTCCAGCCTCGCCACCGCTTCGATGTCGAGAGGGCCGAATTCCGGGCAGGCGCCGAGCGCTCCGCAGGTGAGGAGCTTCGCCATGGTGCGCAGGCACTTCTCGCAGCGGGAGCAGTTGGCCGTTCCGTCCTTGCTGCGCCAGCAGACCCGCAGGCCAGGGAGCATTTCGGGGTGGGCGGCGAGGGCGCGGATCTTGTCAGCCCGGTGGTGCTCGAACCCGTCATGCCGGAACTCCATCGCCTCCGTGGACCAGAGAGGGTCGAGGTCGGGGTGCGATCCCCACGGGGGGCTGAACCCCGGGTAGAAGCTCGCGGCCAGCAGCGCGCGGGAAAACGCTGGGGAAAGGAGATGAGCCGCACCCGCCAGGGCCCCCCCGAAACCCACCTCCCAGGGGAGCCGCGCCAGGGGGGTCTCGCGCAAGTTCGTCGCAACCTGCCAGAGGATCTTGCCCTCGCGGTCCGCAAGCGCCCCGAGACCCGCCTGCGCCGTCGCCGCGAGGCGCGCGTCGGCCAGCGGCACGTCGAAGCCGAGCACGAAGAGGAGGTGGGTCACCTCGGCGCGCCTCCGCAACAGCGTGTATCGCGAATCCACCCCCCCCGAGCAGAAGAGTGCGACCCCCGCCCCCCCCTGCGCTTCGCCCCGCTCCGCCTGGACCGGTACTCGGCGCAGGGCGATGCGCCAGGCCCGGCGGCAACGCCGGTAAAATCTCTGGAGCGCCGGCAGCGCGTCGGCGAGCCGCGGAGAGAGGGGAAGGGGGAGTTCAAGCGGCTCCCCGCGAAGCATGGCGTGGGGAAGCAGCGTGGCCAGGAGCGCGTTCCCGGCCGAAGCGGGGGGGGGGTGGGCCGGCCGCGCCGGGAAGGTCGTACCAGAGCTCGAACACCCCCTCCGCGGTGGTGCGGATTCGCGCGCGGAATCGGGTGCCGGCCGCGGAGGGGCAGAGCTCCGTGGCTTCAACCCGCACGCGCCTGCTCCCGAGCGAGCGCGAGCGCCTCCTGCGGCGCCGCGCAGGCGCGCCCCAGGGAGCAGGCCGCGGTCCAAGCATCCCGGAAGGCGCTGATCTTGCCCTGGCGCGTGTCGAGGATGAAGTGCGGCACACCGAGGAGAAGGCAGAGGACATGGCCGTGCAGCCGTTCGGTCACCACCGCGGCGGAACCCAGGATGTCGGCGGTTCCGCGGGCGCAGCGCCGCCGGGCGAGCGCAACGAGTGCGCGGGAGTAGGGGCGCCGCAGGAAGCCCATGAGGCGCGGTCGGCGGCCGAGGTTCCTGCCCGCCCAACCGGCCCAGAGCGTCAGGGGGGTAGCGGGATCCTCCTCCCAGTTGCGGACAGCCACCCCGGGGGGCGGAGTGAACGAAAGGCCCGAGGCGCGTTCGTGGTCGCTGCGGCGGATCCAGAGCACCCCCTGCCCCGGGTCCCCGGCGTTCCGCGCGGGATCGAACGCGAGCGCGAGATCGGGGCAGAGCCGCGCGCCTGCGTGGAACGCGAGGCTCTTGCGGTCGCGAACCAGGAGCGTAAAGCGAGGATGGGAGCGCACCGCCTCCAGCGCGCAGACTTCGCGGGCGGGGTCGTCGAAGTGGATGCTCTGGGGCAGCTGGATGACGGCGTTCTCCGGAAAATCCCGGAGGATGCGCTCGCGGTGCTCTTGATGCTCCGGCCAGAGGTCCCCGAAGTTTCCCCCCCCGGAGAGAAGGATGGTCCCGGCCCCCAGCGCACGCGCAAGCGGGGCGCGATGGTAGGCGGCACTGCTGGCGATCCAGCACGGGGCGGGCGCGCCGAGGGCGCGGAGCACCGCCAGGGTCCCGAGAAGGATGAGGCTGTCCCCCAAATTGGCGTAGGCGGGCGCATCGAGGAGGGCGACGCGCCGCACGCCCGAAAGCAGGGGGCGCAGAGTGTTGGCGATGCGTTCGCGAAGCGTTGCGAGGAGCGCTGCGTCGGCGGGACCGCTCTTGGGGTACGCCACTTCAAGCCAGGTCGGGCGGCGTCACCTGTCGGATCCAGGTGTCGTAGACACCGTCGTAGCCGGCACGCCGCTGGAGGTCGCGGACCTTTCCGAGAATGGCCCCGACGCGCTCCGCGGGAAGCGGCGCCTTGCTCTCGAGGTGGACCTTCACCGCGGCGGCGCCGGCGGCGCCAGCCCCTTGCGCGTTCCGGTTCAGGTAGTTCTCGAGGATGAACGCGGTGACTTTCTGGGAATGGAGGAGCGACGCGCGGATGTTTCCCTGGCCGGTGACGACGTTTCCGACCCCGAACACCCCCTTCGCCCCTTCGTAGATGCCCCACTCCCAGTCGGCAAAGGTGTAGGTTTCTCCCTTCATGCCGATGCCAGGGATGGGCTCGGGGATGGACCCGATGGAGGAGACGACGAGCCGCGTGGCGAGGGTCTCCTCGCTCCCTTCGATGGGAGCCGCCTTCCGGCCCTCGACGTGGTTCCGAACCACTTCCACCCCCTCGACCCGGCCGTTGCGCACGACCAGCGCGGTAGGGGAAGTGCAATCCCGAACCTGGAAGAGGTACTTCTCCTGGGCGCGCGAGAGCAGCTTGGCTCGCGCCGCGAGGGTTTTCTCCATCTGGTCCGGGGTGGCGCCGGGGGGGGGCTGGGCCAGCGGCATGTCTTGCATCCGCCGGCGATAGACCAGGAGGCAGTTCTTTACGTCCAATGCGGAAGGCGCGAGGCCGCGCGCCTCGCACATGGCCGGGATGCCCTTCTTCTCCAGATCGAGCATCGAGACCTCGATGCCGCGCGCCTTCAGCGCGCGGCCGTAGAGCTCGATCTGGCAGACCTTCACGACGTCGATGGAGGCTAGCCCTCCGCCGAAGACCACCGGGCGATCCGGAACCTCGACCCTCGGGCCGGAGTAACCCGCCTCCTCCTTGTGGTTGAACCAGTAGATGAAGGGGTTCTGGTATTCGAGTCCCTTGCCGACCAGGGCGTCGGCCCCGTCTACGGGGAAGGGCCGGTCGCGCCACGCGCCGTTGGCCAGAAGCACCGCGCTCAGCCCCCAGCCTTCCGTGAGTTCTTGAAACGACAGCTCACGCCCCAGGCGGGTGCGAGGCACGAAGTGCACGTTGGGGAGCCTGAGGCGCGCGTCGATCCGCTCGTACTCCTGGTGGCGCTGGTGGTTGTGCCAGCGGGGCAGTCCGTCCTCGATCTTCCCGTAGGGGCGAGCGTTCTGCTCGATGACGACGACCTCGGCGCCACCCTTGGCGAGGAGCTCCGCGGCAACCGACCCCGAGACCGCGCCGCCGATCACGGCGACGACATGGCGCGCGCTCTGATCCATCCCCCAAGTCTCGCAAAAAGATGGAGGGGGCCAAGAAACAAGGCCGACTCCGAGGCGGCCCCGGCAGCGCTGCCGGGGCCGCGCAGACTCAGTTGAAGAGGATGCCGATGATCACGCGGTCCATCAGCGCGAACGGCCCCACGGCCGCTTCGACGCCCACGTCGTACTCGAACGCTGCGCGCACGCGCAGGAACGCTTCGCGATTGGGCGCGCCCATCGGGTTGAGGGCGCTCATGGCACCCGGCACGAGGGTCACGACCAGGGAGGCGCCTGCGCGGGAGACGGTCGCGACCAGCACGCCTGGGGTGACTTCCGTCGTGGGATCGGGAACGAGCGGCGCGCTCACGCTGGCGCGCGCCGAGCTCAAGAAGATCTTGACCCTCTGCGTCCCGCCCACGACGGCGACGATGTCGGTGGCGGCCAGGGGCTGGTAGGCCGGGTTGGCGGCGCCCACGCTGAAGAGTTCCGTGATGGCGCTGATCGAGCTGAACCGGCTCGTGTCGAAGGAGCGCACCGACAGGATGCCATTGGCGAAGCCGTCGTAGTTCCCTGGGGTGCCCGGCAGGAGGCCGCTGATCGTGCCGTCGGCATCCATGACCAGGATGAACCCCTTGCCTCCGTCGCCGCCGGCATTGCAGGCGTTGCAGGTGATCGTGGAGATGTTGTTGGGGCGGGCCCCCCCCGCACCCCCCCTCGCGTCGAGCGTCGCCCCGGCGACGCTGATGTCGCTTCCCGAGATGAGGACCAGCCCACCGCCCGACCCTCCGCCCGCGGAGCCGGAGACCGTATCCCAGGTGGAGAGGGCCGTGTTTCGTTCGAGGGTTCCGGCGCCGCCCGTGCCTCCGGCCACGGTGATGATGCCGCTGATCGTGAACGGACCGGCCACGATGATCTCCAGGTGGCCGCCGCCCCCGCCGCCGGAGGCGCCCGAGCGGGCGTTGTTCCCGTTGGAGAACTGGTATTGATGGATGCCCCCCCCCGCGCCGCCGCCGCTCCCGCCGAAGATGATGAGGATCATCTCGCGGTC
>JBQTIG010000032.1:0-67273 GCA_052388375.1 Planctomycetaceae bacterium
CGAAAACCCGGCGTCAACACCGAGGCCGAGCGAGCGGGCCGAGCGCGAGCCGCGACGACGAAGCCGTATTGGCGAACTACGGCGATGGAGGAGAGGCGAAGCGATCGGCCCGCGCAGCCGGCCGAATGTAGCCGGGTTTTAGAATAGGCTCTTCGCGCGCCTGGAGTCGGGGGCGTCGGCGCGGCGGGGCCGCGGCACGTCGCGACGCCGCGAGGCCAGGCGCGCCCAGGAGCGCCGCACGCCGCCGGCGGTGGCGATGCGAAGGGCGCCCGGGAGCCTCCCGCCCGATCGGGCGATCGCGACGGGCAGGACCGTGCCGCACTGGCGATCCAGGTGCTCGCCGAGGAGATGGAGGCGCCCGGGGACCGAGGCGACGCGCGCGGCGCCTCGAGCCTGTCTGAATCCTTCATCTGGCTTCGCCCGGCTGCGCGGGCCGCTGGCTTCGCCGCTCGTCCCTCGCCGTATTTGGGGTCGATACGGCTTCGGACTCGCGGCTCGCCAGCAGCCCGCTCGCTCGGGCTCGGGCCGACGGTGGAGTATTCAGACAAGCCCTAGCGATTGCTGCCCCACAGCTTCAGGGCGTGCTTCGCCAGGTTTTCGGCCGCCTTTTCGCATGCCTTCAAGTCGAAGTCCGGGGCCGCGTCGCGCGCCTGGGCGAAGGACTTCGTCCACTTGCGATAGGCGGCACTCTCGGGGCCGCGGCCGAAGGCGAGGTAGTGGACGTAACCCCAGGAAGCGGCTCGCAGATCGGGGGTCTCCGCGCTCGCGAAATCCGCCTCGCCCAGATGGAGGAGATCGCGGAGCGCGATGATGGAGCCGCTCTCGGCCCGCGGGAGCAGACGCGCGGCCAAGGCGGGATGCGCCGCGTCGGGCGCACCGCCACCGCGCCCCGCCGCCTCCAGGCAGGCCGCGACGCCTTCCCGGAACCAGGGGGGAGCCGGGAAGGGGAGATCGCGATGGAGGAAATTCGCGGCGAGCGACGCATAGAGCAATCCCTGGTAGGTCGCCGGCTCCGCCTCCGGCGGCGGCGTGGCGATCACGAGGCGCGCCAGGGGATCGTAGGCGCTGGGGCGGACCCCGAAGAGGTGGGAGGCCTCCTCGAAGGTGCGCTCCTCCACGATGCGGATGCGGAGCGGTCCCACCCTGCGCCAGTCCCCGAACCGGAAGGGCTGGGCAGCTTTCCAGAAGGGGTCGATGAGCGCGGCGAGGGCGTCGGCCGCCTTGCCCATCCCCGCGGGGAGATGGAGCGCCACGGTCACACCCACGGTTTTCACGACGGGATCGGGGGGCGCGACCGGCTCTTGATAAGGGGCACCGAGGATCACGATACTGGCCGCAAGCTCGTCCGCCGCCGCCCGCACTCGCTCGAACTCTCCCACCCGCGCCGTGAGCATGAGGGTGTAGCCCTGCCGGCCCGCCTGCATCGCAATGATGTAATCGATGTGGTCGGGCTTGCGGTTCCGCACGAGCATGCGCGGAGGCTCCCCGTCGAGGCGTTCGAGGTGTATGTCGGCATAGGCCTGTTTCCACTCGGCATAGACCTTCGTCAGCACCAGGGCCGCGGTGGGCGTGACGCCCCGCTCCGAAAAGACCGCTCGCGCCGCGCTCTCGGACGTGCCGTAGGAGAGCGCGAGCCACTCGGAGGCTTCCTGGGTCGGGAGGGTCTTCCACTTCTCCGTAAGGACGAGGGAGATCCGCGCCTTGGAGTCGGTGATGCGTCGCTTCGACCCGGCGCCCGCGACTTCCGCGTCGCCCGCGGGACGTTCGGCGGCCGCCGTCTTGGCGGAAGCCGCGACGGCCTGGATCTGCTCCGCCCAGACGGTGTCGTAGTTCTCCAGCCGTGACGTGACGGTGAGCACGACTCCGTCGTTGCCCGAGACCAGGAAGACGCGCACCAACACCAGCTTGCGTCCCTCGCGCGTAAGGTCGACGCGATAGCCGAAGTAGGGCTGATCGACGTTCTGGAACCGCGCGTCGGGGTCCTTGGCCCCGTCGTAGTCGAGATAGCGCTTCCGCTGGCGCTCGCGGTCGACCTGGCCTGCTTCCGCCACGGCGAGCAGGTCGTGCCCGCCCATGCCCAGGTGGCTCGGCGCGAACGCGTGCAGGAGCTCGCTGCCCGACACCGCCTGGGTCTGCCACTTTTCGGGAATCGTGAGGCTCAGCCGGCCGGCGGCGTCGCTCACCGAACGGACGGGCCCCTTGAAGGGGTTGGATGGGTCCCCCGCCGCGAGGGGGCCCGCGACGGCCAGCAGGAGGAGAAGGGCCCGGCTTCGTCCCATGCCCGACAGGGTAACCGGGGGCGGGGGTTCCGAGGGATCATGCCCCTAGGTGGTCCCCGGCGGAAACCGCCGGGGACCAATCGTGAAGAAGGAGGGTTGGTGTTCCCGCGTCTTGACGCGCGGGGGTGAGGAGCATGGGACGCGGGATAGAAAGCAAGACCCGTGCCGTGCCCCCATGGCCCTATTCGTTCAACGGAGTCACCATTCGGGGTCCTTCGCCCGCGCACTCGTCCAGTCGTGGCATCATCCCGCCCCCTTCGCGCGCCCACCCGGCGGCGTCGTCCACGCCGTGCGGTGCGGGCGGGGAGAGGCGCCGGACTGATAGAATCCGGGCCATGCGTCCCGTCGCCCTGATGCTCCTGCTCGCGTCCGCCCTCGCGGCTGAGGAGGGCGGGCTCACCCTTCCCCTCACCAGTTTCCGCGCGCGCGAATTGCGGGAGGAGGGCACCAAGCACTGGCAGTCGGCGGAAACCGTCTGGGAGAAGCTGAAGGCCACGGAGGCGGTAGATGCCGCCACGGCCGGCGCGGCTCTCGAGAAGGTCGAATTGGCGTTCACGCGCCTCGAACAGTCCCTCGAACTCGAGTGGGACGCGGCGACCAATACGCTCCTGGCGAACGCCGCGCGGGCCTGGTATGCCCTCCATCCCCTCGCGCCCCCGCCCGCCGAAAAGGAGCTCGCCAAACTCAAGTCGCGCCGGATCGCAGACGTCCGGCGGTTCGCGCTGGAGTACGGGGCTGCCCGCCGCTACGAGAGCCAGATCCAGCGCTGCTCCCGCTGCGACGGCCGCGGCGTGCTGAGCGGCGCGTTCGGGGACAAGCCCCCGCCCTGCGGCACCTGCAAGCAGCGCGGAGGCGTCCCGGTTCGCAAGGGAATCCTCGCCGCGCGCTGGTTCGTCCAGAGCCCTCTCTTCCGCGACGACAATGGAAACGCCCTCAACCTCGATCGCGATCTGCGCCAGGCCGCCATCGATCCCTCCCGCCTCAGTCCCTACGTGAAGTCGGTCGCCATCCACGGCGAGGTCGAGGATCACGGGACCTGGGCGCGGGTGCGGGTACGCGAGAAGGTCTCGCCGGAGCCCGGCGGCAAGTCCGAGGAACGGAAGGAGACGCTCACGCTCTTCCGCATCGGGAGCCGCTGGTACATCTGGAGCCGGCGCTACGACGAGTCGCTGATCGCGATCCCCGAGGAGACCGCGGGCGGCACGTAGAGCGGGCTACCGATTGGGCCCGGGCAGGTTGACGACCAGCTGGGACCAGTGGGCGGCGTTGAAGGC
Source organism: Planctomycetaceae bacterium (assembly GCA_052388375.1). GTDB lineage: Bacteria > Planctomycetota > PLA2 > PLA2 > PLA2 > JBQTIG01. Next base: position 3,554 of record JBQTIG010000032.1, read on the forward strand.
GTAGGTCACCGACGGCGAGACCGTGAGCGACGCGTTCATGATGTCGCCGGGACCGTCGCTCGGGGAGGAGTGCGCTAGCCCCACGCTGTGGCCGATCTCGTGGGCGAGCACCGCGCCCACCACCCGCCCGAAGCCGTTGGCCACGTTGAAGAGCGCCTGGCCGCGGGCATCGGAGGGGGGGCTCCCCGCAAGCAGCGCGCGCAGCCGCTCCACGTCGGACGCGGCGACGGGGTTGGAGGCGAGCCCGTTGCCGAAGGAGAAGAGGTAGGGCCCGAGAATGCGGTTCACCATGACGCCGAGGGCGGTCCCGCTCGGGTTGCCGCAATCGTGCTCCAGAAGTCGGTTCGACGGGTCGTACCAGGCCGTTCCCACCACCGAGCCGGTGTCGCCGTAGCGCGTGCAGATCGTGTTGTAGCCCCGGCCCCCGGGCGACGGCGCCGAGGTGCCGCCGGTCGACGGGGTCGAGCCGCTTCCGGGGCCGTTGGGCCCGACGAAGGAGATGGAGAGGCCTCCGGGGCGCGGATCGCCGTCGAAGCCGTTGCCGTAGTAGGTGGAGAGGTGGCCGAGCGCGCGCCGGATCACGAGCAGACGGGCCAGGCGATCCTCCTCGCGGCCCGCCGGATCGGTGCTCGCGGGGTTGCGCAGCCCCAGGGAGACGAGCGCCTCGTCGAAGTCGGACGCGTAGGTCGGCGTCGGGTCATACACGACGTCCCAGTCGATCCACCAGACGTCGGTCGTGTTCCAGTCGGCGCTGAATCCGACGAACGGGTCGTCGCCGACGGTGACGGAGACTTCGTCGAAGAAGCCGTCCGCATCGGTGGCGCGCACCACGTCGATGCCCGGGACGATGCCCGCGGTGTAGCTGCCGCCGGCGGTCAGCGTGCAGCCGCTGCCATTGTTGCTGAGCGAAAAACGATAGGCGGGGGCGCCGCCCTGCGCCGTGAAGGCGAGGCTGCTGCCCGGGATCACCGTGGCCGTGGAGGCCGGCGTGATTCCGATGTCGCGCACTTCGAAAAAGACGCTCGTGAGGTCGAAGGCTCCGAGCTGATCCTGGGCCACGATCAGCACGGTGCTCGCGTACGGGGCGTCCGGCGTGCCGGTGAGCGTGCCGGTGGAGGTGAGCGCCATCCCCTGGGGCAGCGGCGCGCCGGACGAGGAGACCCACCAGCTGTAGGGCGCCGCGCCTCCCTGCGCTTGCAGCGTCTGGAAAAAGACGCGCCCCACGTTCCCCTGCTGGAGCGCCTGGGTGACGATGGCAAACTGCTGCGACGACGGGGGCAGACTCCCCCCCGCGCCCCCCCCGCTTCCGCAGGATGCGAGCAGCAGCAGGAATGAAACCGCGTTCAGCTTCTTCATGCAGACACCCGTGGCGCGCCCCGCGAAATCCTCGCGGTTCTTCGGGCGCACCCGCGCTCCCTATCGGGCGTCGAGGGGGGCGCGATTGAGGCCGTTTCCCCTGCCTCTGCGGGAGGGTCTCCTCGTGCGACGGTGGCGCCGGTTCCTGGCGGAGGTCCGCCTCCCCGACGGGCGCATGGTGACCGCTCACTGCGCCAACCCGGGGGCCATGACCGGCTGTTGCGAACCCGGCCGGCCAGTGCTCCTCTCCAGGAGCGACCGTCCCGGTCGAAAGCTCTCCTACACCTGGGAGATGATCCGCATGGGCCGATCCTGGGTCGGCGTGAACACCGCCACGGCGAACCGCGCCGTCCGCCACTGGCTCGAAATGGGACGGCTCCTGCCCGGGCCGCGTCCGGTGCGGCCGGAGGCGGTCCATGGACGCTCCCGGTTCGACTTCGCGCTGGGCGCGAACTGCCTGCTCGAAGTGAAAAGCGTGACGATGGCGTCGGGGGGCGTCGCGGCGTTCCCGGACGCGGTGACGGATCGCGGGCGGCGCCACGTGGAGGAGCTCGGGCGCCTGGCGCGGGGGGGGATGCGCTGCATCCTCCTTTACTTCGTGACCCGCGCCGACGCGCGTTGCGTGCGCCCCGCCGACGAGGTCGATCCCGCCTACGGGCACGCCCTCCGAGAAGCGGTCGCGGCGGGCTTGGAGGTGCGGGCGGTCCAAGCGCGTTTTTCGCGGAGAGGAGTCGCGCTGGGTCCGGCGCTCAGGGTCGGCCTTTGAATGCGGACCCTGAAGAGGGTACAAGCGCCGGGATGGAGCGCTACGGGGTCGTCCGCCGGCTCGCCTTCTGCTACGGCCATCGCATCCGGGGGCACGCGGGCGGCTGCCGTTTCGTGCACGGCCACAACGCCGTCGTGGAGGTGGAGTGTCGCGGGCCCCTCGACGCGCTCGGCATGGTGGTCGATTTCGGGGAGATCGGCCGCGCGCTCGGCGGCTGGATCGACGCGCATTGGGACCACCGGATGATCCTCCAGCGCGGCGATCCGCTCGTCGCGATGTTGAAGGGGCTCGGGGACCCGGTCTACGAGCTGGAGGGCGATCCCACCGCCGAGAACCTGGCCGCCGAACTCTACGGCGCCGCGAAGGCCGCGGGCCTGCCGGTCCACGCGGTCCGCTTCTGGGAGACCCCCACCAGCATGGCCTCCTTCGGGGGCGCGTGAGCGAGCCGCGGTCGGCGGCCCGGAACCGGCGGGCGTTCCACGAGTACGAGATTCTCGAGAAGCTGGAGGCGGGGATCGTGCTGCTCGGCGCCGAGGTGAAGTCCCTGCGCGAGGGGAAGGCCTCCATCGCCGAGGCCTACGCCTCCTTCCAGGGCGGGGAGCTCTTCTTAAGGGAGATGCATGTCCCCGAGTACCGGAACGCGGGCTATGCGCCGCAAGACCCCAAGCGGCCGCGCAAGTTGCTGCTCCATCGGCGCGAACTGCAGCGGCTGGAGGCGACGCTGAAGAAGGAGGGGCTCACGCTCATCCCGCTGGAGGTCTATTTCAAGCGCGGGATGGCGAAGGTGGAGCTGGTCCTCGGCCGCGGCCGCAAGCTGCACGACAAGCGGCAGGCGCTGCGGAAGGACGAGGCGCGCAAGGAGATCCGGCGCGCGTTGGGCAAGCGGGGATGAACCAGCCGCGCGGCAGGATACACCGGCGTCGGGGATGGGATAGAATGGGAGCGACGGGGGCGACAGGTTTCGACCGGACGTCGACCTCATGAAGCTGCGTGCCGAGGTTCCAGGTGGCCTCGTAAAACCCTGGAAAACTTCAGTTGCCAACAGCAACTACGCTCTGGCGGCCTAATCAGGCAGCCGGCGCGGAAGGCGTCCTGCCCGTGACGCCCCCGCGCCTACCCCATACGGGCTGCCCGCCGCCGGACCGCCGGATAGGGTGGCGGAAAGATCATCCGGCGAATCCCGGGTCGGCCGGGCCGTCACGGCCGCCGGGAGGGTGATGCCTGTCGGACGGCTACGCACGTAGATGCCCATGGGGAGCGTCTTGGGACCCGGGTTCGATTCCCGGCGCCTCCACCATACACTTGGGAGCGAACTCGCTCCCTTCGGAGAAGGCCCGCCGGGGAAACCCGGCGGGCCGATGTCGTTTTCGGCCCCCGGCGCGGACTTGCGGCCGAATACCTATCCCGTCGCCGCGCCGTCACCGTGACGAGGTAGGGGCTATCCGGCCGCTATCCATTCCGTATCGGGCCGTTCTCGCCTCTCTTTCTCTGAATCCTCGTGACTCGGCACACCTCGTCACGCTGATGAGGGGCGTTGCCGGGCAAGGACCTGCGACGCCCCTTCCGGCGAGGGTTCGACTCCCCCTGAGAGTAGGGGGCGGACCCCTTCGAACGCCGGTAGGCCGGCGACGCCGCGTGTCGAGCGGACGGCCGCTACCTCGATCCCCGGGCCGGCCTGGGCGGGTCGAGGCTCGCCGGCCGCGTGTTCGCAGGCGGCGCGCAGCCTCCCCGTTCGCGGCGCGGCGCGCCGACGTCTACTCGCGGCTGATGGAGCAGGTCTCGAAGTTCAGATCGTAGCCCTTCCAGTCGCGCTCGTTCCGGTTCGGCGTCGAGATCGAGACCGTCCGACGGACCCGGCAGCAGGTCGCTGAGGCTGTGCAGTCGGTCGTCGGCGGAACTGTCCGTCACGCCGTCCTGCTACGACCCCTGGGTCGTCACCGTCGCGCGCGGCCGGGAGTGGCACGTCGTGGCCGACTCGGCCCTCGTGGACGTTCCCATGAGCCAGCGCGCGGAGGTCGTCACGCCGATCCTCGTCTACGGAGACATCGCCGATCTCCAGGGGGTGGTGCGCGCCGTCCGCCACGCCGGGGCTCGCGCGAGCGCCCACTGCGGCATCCACGTCCACGTGGGCGCGGAGAGCTTCGACGCCCGAGGCCTCACGAACCTCGCGCGGATCGTCTACAAGCAGGAGGACCTGATCTTCGCCGCCCTCGGCGTCCGGGAGGGGCGCAAGGATCGCTACTGCCGGCCCATGGCAGAGCCCATCCGTCTGCTCATCCCCTCATCCCCTCCGGGATTGGTCACCGGGCTTCCGTCGGTGCGGCAAGGAAGGCGCCTACCCGAACCTGACTACATCTTCAGGAAGCATTCAGTAGGTCCGCGTGGCGACTGACCGTACAAGGTAACGCTGGAGGACGAAGGGGTGCGCATCCTCGTGATCGAAGACGAGCCGAAGGTCGCCAAGGCCCTCAAGCAGGGCCTCGAGGGGGAGTACTACGACGTCGTGGTGGCGACGACGGGCGAGGAAGGCTTCTTCCGCCTGAACTCGGAGACCTTCGACCTCTTGATTCTCGATCTCATGCTGCCCGGCCGCGACGGACTGGAGATCCTCGCGACCGCGCGCCAGCGAGGGCTGACGACGCCGGTCCTGATCCTCACCGCGAAGGATGCGGTGGAGGACCGGGTGATCGGTCTCGACGCGGGGGCCGATGACTACCTGGTCAAGCCCTTCGCGTTCGCCGAGCTTTTGGCGCGCATCCGCGCGCTCGTGCGGCGCGGGCGGACCGACCAGGTCCTGCGCCTGAAGGCGGCCGACCTGGACATCGACCTGGTCTCCCGGACGGTGACGAGGGCGGCTGAGCCGCTCGAGCTTACGCCGCGCGAGTTCGATCTCTTGGAGTACCTGATGCGCCACCACCGGCAGGTGGTCTCGCGGGAGATGCTCGCTCGGGACGTCTGGAAGGAAATCGCGAGGGCCACGCCGCTCGACAACGTGATCGACGTCCACGTGGCGCGCCTGCGCAGGAAAGTGGACCACGGCCGGCCGGCGAGGCTGATCCACACGGTGCGCGGCGTGGGGTTCGTGCTGCGGGAGGAGAAGGCATGAGCCGCTGGTCGCCTTCTCGCAGCGTCCGTGTGCGTCTCACGCTCTGGTACGCCGGCGCGCTGGCCGCGATCCTCGTCCTCTACGCGGCGGGGGTGTATCTCTTCCTCCGCCAGAACCTCTACGCCGAGCTGGACCGGCAGCTCCACGACGACTTCGAGGTCGCCGAGGAGGTTTTGGAGCGCGACGCGGACGGGGCAATCCGGCGCCGCGTCCACCGGAGCGCGCACGGGGAGCACGAGGAGCTGGCACCGCGGACCCTGGAGGTCTGGAGCCTGGATGGTCGGCTCCTCTACCGCGAGGGGCCCGCGGATCTTCCCTTGTCGCAGCCCGACGCCTCGGGAGACGGAGCGGTCGAGGCGGGGACGGTCGACTCGCCCTCGGGCGCACGGCTGCGGGTCCGGGGCGCGCCGTACCCGGTCGGCGGCGAGACCGTGCTGATCCGCGTCGCACGCTCGGAAGCGCGCCTCCGTCACGAGCTCGGCGAGTTCCTCGCCGGCATGGCGTTCGGCCTTCCGCTGGCCGTCCTGCTCGCATGCGTCGGAGGCTACCTCCTCGCCGGCCGCGCGCTCGCGCCGGCCGGGCGCATGGCGGCGCGGGCGAGGACGATCACGGCGGACCGGCTCGCCGAGCGCCTCCCGGTCCAGAACCCCGACGACGAGCTCGGCCAGCTGGGCACCGTGTTCAACGAGACGCTCGCCCGGCTGGAGCGCTCCTTCGAGACGCTGCGCCGGTTCACGGCCGATGCCGCCCACGAGCTGCGCACGCCGCTCACCGCGCTCAAGAGCGTCGGCGAGGTGGGGCTCCGGGACTCGGACAACGAGGCCGCGTGCCGCGAGGTCATCGGCAGCATGCTGGAGGAGGCCGATCGCCTCGCCCGTCTCGTCGACACCCTCCTCGTTCTCACCCGCGCCGACAGCCACAAGCTCGAGGTTCACCGTGAGCGGCTCGCCCTACTCTCCTTCGCCCAGGAGATCGTGGCGCTGCTCGAGGTCCTGGCGGAGGAACGCGGTCAGTCCATCGCGGTCGAAGGGGAAGGCGGCGTTCATGCTGTCGCCGATCCCTTGGTGCTTCGCCAGGCGCTCATCAACGTCCTCGACAACGCGATCAAGTACAGCCCCCGGGAAGGCCGCGTCCGGGTCGTCGTCTATCGGCAAGAATCCGAGGCCGTCCTCGAGGTGATCGACCCGGGGCCTGGCATCCCGAAGGAACACATCGACCGGATCTTCGACCGCTTCTATCGGGTCGACAAGGCGCGCTCACGCGAGTCCGGCGGCGTGGGGCTCGGCCTCGCGATCGCGCGGTGGGCGGTCGAGGCGAACGGGGGCCGCATCGAAGTCGAGAGTCACGTCGGCAAGGGGAGCCGCTTCCGCATCCGGCTTCCCGTCGCCGCGCAAGCAGATGCTCTGAAAACCAAGGGAGGTCAGACGTCATGAAGAGGATCGCTTACCTTTTGTTCTGCACCGTCGTGGCCGCTGTGGTCGCCGCGCCCGGGGCCGTGGCCCAGGTGCCCGCGCATCGGATGGGTCACGCGGGAGGGCCGGCGCGCCTCGAGTCCTTCGCGGTAGCGGAGGCGCCAGCCGTTGACGGGCAGCCGAACGACCCGGTCTGGAACTACGCGCGGGCACTCCAGGTCGCGGCGCTCAAGGTCTGGCCCAAGCCCGAGCCACACGGCACCTCGGTCGTCATCAAGTCGGTGCACACGAAGTCGCACATCTACTTCCTCGTCCGCTGGAGGGACGAGACCAAGGACGACGCTTTCCACAAGCCTTGGGTCTGGAACGCGACGAAGGGGGCCTACGAAGAGGGCCCCGACCGGGAGGACATGTTCACCCTCGCTTTCCAGCACACCGGCGTTTTCGACGCCGACATGCTCTCGGGCGAAGCTGGCGTCTGGGACGTCTGGCAGTGGAAGGCGACCCGCACGAACCCTCAGGGGTACGCCATGGACCGCACCCACCGCTACACGCCGGAGAAGCCCGAGGGCAAGGCACGGTCCTATACCGCGCGGGATGGCCGAACGATCTGGATCGCGCGGCCCGAGGACGCGGGCGACACGGTCGAGCGGAAGCAGCCGGCGCCGGCGACGCACCAGGGCGACCGCGTGCCTCAGTACCTGCCCGGCACGCCTTCCGGGAGCCAGGCCGATGTGCGCGCGAAGGGAACCTGGGCCGACGGCTGGTGGACGCTGGAGATCGAACGGAAGCTCGACACCGGCCACGCGGATGACACGGCCTTCGACACCGATCTGCGCTACCGAATGGCCGTGGCCGCCCACGATCGCACGGGCGACATGGACAAGGCATCCGATGTGATCGAACTGGTTTTCGTCCCGTCGCTGCCGATGGCCGAGATCGCGCGGGTCACTGGGGTCGAGGGGACGCTCAAGGACGGGGAGTACAAGATCTCGATCCCGCAGAGCGACCTCGACGTGAAGGTCGACGGCTTCCCGATCACTCCGGCCATGGGGACCACGTCGTGGGTCGTCTTCATGCCCATGGGTCGCAAGGCCATGATCATGGGTGACCTAGTCCTGCTGGAGGACGAGTTCCGGCCGGTCCAGAGTGTCCTCATCGAGCGCGGGCTCACCATTACGGCCATCCACAACCACTTCCTTCGGGACACGCCCAAGGTGATGTTCATGCACGTGGGTGGTCATGGCGAGCCGCTTGCGCTGGCGGGCTCGGTCCGCGCCGTCCTCGACAAGGTCGCCGAGCTCCGGCGGGCAAAGGGTCTCACCGCGCAGGCGCGCTCCGTCCCGAGCACGCTCGACGGCGAGGCGCTCTCGCGCATCCTCGGACACCCCGGCCAGTCCTCGGCGGGCGTCTACAAGGTCGTTATCGGAAGGTCGGACGTGGCCCTGCGGGACATGGGCGTGCCGGTCACCGCGTTCTCGGGCTTCAACACCTGGGCGGCCTTCCAGGGGACGCCGGAGCGCGCGGCCGTGGCCGGCGACTTCACCATGCTCGCCGGCGAGGTCGAGCCGGTGATCCGGGCGCTCGCGACGGCCGGCATCGAGATCACGGCGGTCCACAACCACATGGTCCACGAGCAGCCGCGCGCCTTCTTCCTCCACTACTGGGGGGTCGGCAAGGCCGAAGACCTCGCGCGTGGCCTCGATGCGGCGCTCGACGCGCAGGGGACCGCCGCGCAGGGTGCGCAATGAAGCACCGAAGGGTGCGAGTCATGCGCGATGCGACCATCCAGGTGTTCCTGCTCGCCCTCGCGGGCCTCTTTGGCGGGTGCGCCGCGCCCGGCGCCGTGCCGCGGCCCGAATTGCCCGAGGGGCGTGCCGTCCGGGCGTACGTGACCAACTTCGGGGAGGACGGGATCTCGGTCATCGACCCCGATGCTGGCCGGCTCGTCGGCCACATCCGGACGGGAAGCAAGCCGCACGGCGTGGCGATCGCCCCGGACGGCCGCACGGTCTACGTCTACAACGAGGGGGATGGCAGCGTCTCGGTCATCGACCCCGAGATGAACGCCGTGACCGCGACCACCATCGAAGTCGGCGAGAGCCCGAACCAGCTCGATGTGTCCACCGACGGACGCCATCTCTTCGTGACGCTCCACCGTCCTGGAGCGCTGGCGGTCGTGGACGTCGAGGGGCGACGGGTGGCGCGCGTGGTGCCGATCGGCCGCTCGCCTCACATCGCCCTGAGGAGCCCGGACGGCTCGCGGATCTACGTGACGAGCGAGGGCGACATGAAGATCGTGGCCATCGACGCCCGCTCCTTCGAGGTCGTCGCCGAGATCCCGCTCCTCGCGTTCCCCCGGGTGCTGGCGGTGACACCGGACGGCCGGCGGCTCTACCAGACGATCCGCTGGCTCAACGGAGCGCTCGTAGTCGATGTGGCCGGGGGGAAAATCGCGGACCGGGTGGCCCTGGGCGAGCCGAAGTTCGCGCCGGAAGGCAAGGACGCCCACGGCCTGGCCGTCACGCCCGACGGCCGGGAGCTCTGGCTCACGACGCAGACGACCCACACGGTGACCGTGATCGATACGAGCAAGCACGAGGTGCTGGGGCAGTTCCCCGTGGGGCGCGATCCCAACTGGGGCGGTTTCACGCCGGATGGCCGGCTGGCCGTGGTCAGCAACACGGGGTCGGGCGACGCGAGCGTGGTCGATGTTCGCCAGCGTCGCGTGGTGGCGACGGTGTCGGTCGGAGCGTCGCCCAAGCGCCTGGCTGTGGGAACCGTCCGGGTTCGTGACTGAGGATTCCTGAAGAGGAGCAAAGAGCCATGCGGAACATGACGCGGATCAGCCCGGTCCTCATCGCGGTCCTGCTCGGGGGTTGCACCAACGGTGAGCCGCCTGGCGAAGGCGTGGAGCGAGCCGCGGTCGGCACCGACGGCAACGTGACCCAGCGTGAGACGTTCGGCGCCGAGCCGGCCCAGTGGGAATTCCCCGAGGGGACGTGGGTCCGGCGGGAGGCCGACGGCAACGACGTCCTGGCGCAGACCTCGACCGACCGCGTCTTCCCGGTCGCGATCTGGAAGAGGCAGCGCTTCGGGGACGTCGACGTGACGATTCGGTTCAAGCCCATCTCGGGGAGAATCGATTCCAGCGGCGGGATCATCTTCCGGGCGCGGGATGGGAAGAACTATTACGTCGTGCGCGCGAACAGCCTGGAGGACAACTTCCGGCTCTACACGGTCACCGACGGCGATCGCGACCAGATCGCTAGCACGAGGGTCGATCCGCCCGCCCTCGGTGAGTGGCACACACTCCGAGTGGTGGCGGTCGGGCCGCGCATCCAGGCGTATCTCAACGGCCGCCTCCTCATCGATCATCGCGATGAGACTTTCCAGATGGGCTACGTCGGGCTCTGGACCAAGGCGGACGCGGTGACCGAGTTCGATGATCTCGAGGTCAAGGGTGTGCCGGCAGAGTAGGCGTGCCGCGATGCCCGCGCGTGGAGACAGTCGTGCAGATGGCTTCGATTCCGGTCCAACGACAGGTGAGCTTTCGAGAGGCGTTCTGGACCTGGGTGAAGGTCGGCCTCTTGAGCTTCGGCGGTCCCGCCGGCCAGATCGCCATGATGCACCGCATCCTGGTCGAGGAGAAGCGCTGGATCAGCGAGAGCCGTTTCCTGCACGCGCTCAACTACTGCATGCTCCTCCCGGGCCCGGAGGCGCAGCAGCTCGCGACCTATGTGGGGTGGCTCCTGCATGGCTGGCGCGGCGGGGTGGTGGCCGGGACGCTGTTCGTCTTGCCGGGGTTCCTCTCGATCCTGGTCCTCTCGATCCTCTACGCGGTCCACCAGCAGGCCGACCTCGTCGTGGCGCTCTTCTTCGGGCTGAAGGCGGCGACGCTGGCCGTCGTGGTCGAGGCGGTGTTCCGCATCGGGAAAAGGGCGCTCAAGAACCGAGTCATGGTGCTCCTCGCCGCGCTGGGCTTCATCGGCATCTTCTTCTTCGAGGTGCCCTTCCCGATCATCGTGCTGGCGGCGGGCGCAGTCGGACTGGTCGGAGGACGTGTTCGCCCGGACCGGTTCTGTGTGATCCAGGCCCAGGAGGCCGCTGAGGACAATTCTGATGTCGTGATCAACGATGCCTTGGCCGCCCACACCAAGCCGAGCTGGAGACGGGCGGTTCGCGTGGCGGTCGTCTTTCTGGTGCTGTGGTTCGGCCCCGTCGCCCTGCTCTTCGCATGGCTCGGCCCGCACCACGTTCTCGCCACCGAGAGCGTCTTCTTCAGCAAAACGGCGGTGGTCACTTTCGGCGGGGCGTACGCCGTGCTCGCGTACATGGCGCAGCAGGCCGTGGATGTCTATGGCTGGCTGAAGCCGGGGGAGATGCTCGACGGCTTGGGGATGGCGGAGACGACCCCCGGCCCGCTGATCCAGGTGGTGCAGTTCGTCGGGTTCATGGGCGCCTACCGCCACTGCGAGCCGTTCGGACCGCTCACGGCGGCGATCATCGCCTCGGTCCTCGTGACCTGGGTCACATTCGTGCCCTGCTTCCTCTGGATCTTCCTGGGGGCTCCCTACATCGAGCACCTGCGCGGCAACAAGCTTTTGAGCGCCGGTCTGTCGGCGATCACGGCGGCGGTCGTGGGCGTGGTCCTCAACCTCGCCGTCTGGTTCGCGGTGCACGTCGCCTTCACGCGCGTCGAGGAGTGGCGTGGCCTTGGCATTCGCGTCCTTCTTCCCGAGCTGGCGAGCACCAATGTCGCATCGATCGCGATCGCGCTCGGTGCGTTCATCGCGATGTTCAAGCTGAAGTGGAACATGATCCTCACGCTCGGCGTCGCAGCGGCCGTGGGGATCGTCTACGCGTTCATGCTGCGCCCGTGGCTGTTCGGAGCCTGACTTGGAGGAGGGTAGACCATGAAGTGGATCACGCGAGAGCGGGTCAAGGTCGATCGGGTGGCCTGCCCGTGGCTCATCCGGAAGTTCGTCGACCCGGAGGCCGAATTCCTCTTCGTGCCCGCCGACAAGGTCCTGGAGGTCGCCGAGCGCGAAGGGGCCACCCCGTTCGACGTCAAGGGAGTCGAGCTCGGACACCATGGGAAGGAGTGTTCCTTCGACGCGATCCTGAAGAAGCACGGCCTGGACCGGGACCCTGCCCTGGCGCTCCTCGCGAAGATCGTCAACGGGGCCGACACGGACAACAGCCTCTGGCACCAGCCCGAGTCGGCGGGGCTCCAGGCGATCGCGGAGGGGTTCCGGCATCTCGGCCTCGCGGACGACCACGAGATCCTGCGGGGCCAGTCGATCGTCTACGACGCGCTCCTGGCCTACTGCCGGCACGCCGTCGAAGGGGGAAGGCTCGAGGGGTTCTTCAAGGCGTGATCGCAGAACACGACGGTGCACCATGAAGGACGAGGGACTGCTCTTCCTGGCCCGCGCGAGCCGGATGTTCGCCTACGGCGCCCTGGCCGTCGTGCTCGCGCTCTACCTCGCCGAGCTCGGTCTGTCCGGCGAGCGGATCGGGCTGCTCTTCAGCCTGGCTCTCGCGGGCGACACGGCGATCTCCCTGGTCCTTGCGACCCGGGCCGATGCCTGGGGTCGCAAGCGGACTCTGCTCGTCGGAGCGCTTCTCATGGCCCTCGCGGGCTGGGTGTTCGCGCGTTCGGAGGAGTATCTGGTCCTGGTCGTCGCGGCCACGCTCGGGGTCGTGAGCCCCAGCGGGCACGAGGTCGGGCCCTTCCTGGCCGTGGAGCAGGCGGCGCTCGCACAGGTGACCGACGCGCACCGGAGGACGAAGCGGTTCGCCTGGTACAACCTCACCGGCACGGTCGGCGCGGCGCTCGGCAGCCTCTCGGCCGGGCTCGCGTCAGGCCGGCTCCAGGCCCTCGGCTGGACGGCGCTGGAGAGCTATCGCGCCGTCGTGATCGGCTACGCCCTGCTCGGCGCCTGCCTGCTGCCGATCTTCGCGTTCCTGGGGCCGCGGGTCGAGGTGCGCTCCGCGCCGGCGCCCCTCGTGGGCTTGGGGGGACTGCGCCGGTCGAGGCGGCTCGTCCTGCGGCTCGCCGCCCTCTTCAGCCTGGACGCGTTCGCCGGCGGCTTCGTCATCCAGAGCTTCCTCGCCTACTGGTTCCACGCACGATTCGCGGTGGAGCCCGCCCTGCTCGGCGGAATCTTCTTCGGCGCGAACCTGCTCGCCGCGGCGTCCGCCCTCTCCGCCTCGTGGCTCGCCGCGAGGATCGGTCTCGTCCGGACCATGGTGTTCACGCACCTGCCCTCGAACCTCCTGCTCATTCTCGTGCCGCTCATGCCGAGCCTGCCGCTCGCGATCGGCGTGTTGTTCCTGCGATTCAGCATCAGTCAGATGGACGTGCCGACCCGCCAGTCCTACACGATGGCCGTGGTCGATCCCGGCGAGCGGTCGGCGGCGGCGGGCGTCACGGGCGTGGCACGAAGCTTGGGGGCGGCGCTTTCGCCGAGCCTGGCCGGCCTCCTCTTCGCCGCGCCGGCGCTCGCGAGCTTTCCCTTCTTCGTCGCGGGTTCCCTCAAGATCGCCTACGACCTGCTCCTCTACCGTGGCTTCGTGTGCTTGCGTCCCCCCGAAGAGGAGCCGGGGCGGCGCGAAGTTGACCGTCGAGGATGATGACCATGCCGGCCGATCGAACCCGCGCCCTGCTTCTTCGCTTCGGCGGCCTCCTGCTCCTGGCCGCGGTCGTCTTCCTCGCGTGGCTCCTTGGCCGCAAGGAGGGGGGCGAACGGTCAGTCGTCGTCTACACCTCGGTCGATCAGGTCTTCGCCGAGCCCGTGTTCCGCCGCTTCGAGGAGGAGACGGGGATCCGGGTGCGGGCCGTCTTCGATACCGAGGAGACGAAGAGCACCGGCGTCCTCAATCGCCTGATTGCCGAGGCCGTCTCGCCGCAGGCCGACGTGTTCTGGTCGGGAGACCCCGTCCGCCCGTTTCTGCTCGTCGACCGCGGGCTCGTCGAGCCGTACCTCTCGCCCGAGGCCGGCCACATCCCGGCCGCGTTCCGTGCCGCGGACGGCACCTGGACGGGGACCGCGGCGCGTGCGCGCGTGATCCTGGTGAACCGCCGACGGCTCGGAGAGCGACCCCTCCCACGCTCGGTCCGCGACCTCGCCGATCCTCGATGGAAGGGAGAGGCGGCGATCGCCAACCCGCTGTTCGGGACTACGACGATGCACGTCGCGGCGTGGGCAAGCCTGTGGGGGGAGGAAGAGACCCGGCGGTTCCTCGATGCGCTCAAGGCGAACGAGGTCCGGATCGCGAGCTCGAACGGCGAGGTCAAGCGGCTCGTCGCCGCTGGCGAGGTGACCTTCGGCCTGACGGACACGGACGACGCCTTTGTGGCCCTTCAGTCCGGAGCGCCGGTCGAGGTGGTGTTCCCGGATCAAGACGGCATCGGGACGCTCGTCATGCCGACCGCGGTCGTGCGGATCCGCGGTGGGCCGGATCCGGAGGCCGCACGGCGTCTCATGGACTTCCTCCTTTCGGCGAAGGCCGAGTCCATGCTTGCGGCGTCGGCGGCCCACATGCCTCTGCGCGCGGACGTCGAGCGCCCCGCCCAGGTCCGCGGCGCGGGGGAGATCCGCGCGATGCGGGTCGATTTCGCCGACGTTGCCAGGCAGATGGAGCAGATGCAACCGTGGCTACGATCGTGGGCCGGGATGTGATCGCGCGAGCGAGGCGATGGCAGCAACCGGTCGTCATCGGCGCGGTTGGAGCGGTCTTCTGCATGCTGGTCCTTCTGCCGCTCGCCTCGCCCCTCCTGGGCGCGGCCGGCGAGGCGCTTCGCCTGCAAGCCCTCCGGGCCTTCCGGGTGCCCGGCACCTGGACGCTCCTCGTGCGATCCCTCGGGCTCTCGGCCGCGGTGGCGCTCGTCGCTGCCTTCGTCGGGACGTTCCTCGGACTGCTCTTGGGGCGGACCGATGTCGCAGGACGACGGGTCCTCCTCCTGCTCCACGCCTTCCCCATGTTTCTCCCGCCGTTCCTCCTGGCGCTCGGGTGGTTCTACCTGTTCGGCAGACAGGGCTTCGCCGGGAACGAGACCACGGCGCGCCTGCTCTTCCACGAGAGCGGTCACGTCGCGATCCTCGGCCTTGCCTTCGCACCCATCGTCTCCGCGCTGACGGCCCTCGGGCTCTGGAACGTCGATCCCAGCCTCGAGGAGGCCGGGTGGGTGGTTGCCCGTCCCCTCCGGGTGGCGACGGGCATCCTGCTCCCAGCGGTCTGGCCCGCCACCCTTCTCGGGGCGTCTCTCGTGTTCGCGCTCGCCTTCTCGGAGCTCGGCGTTCCCATGTTCCTGCGGGTGCGGGTCTATCCCGCGGTCGTCTTCTCGCGGCTCGGGGGGATCGACTACGACCCCGCCGAGGCGGTGCTCCTCGCGTTGCCGCTCGTTCCCGTTGCCGTCTTGCTGCTCGTCGCTGAGCGCCGGCTCCTCGGGCGGCGCACGTTCGACGTGCTCGGGCTCCGGCACCGTGGCCGGGAACCCCTTCCCCTCGGCCGCGGGCGATGGCCCGCAACGCTCGCCTGCTGGACGCTCGCGCTAATGGGCAGCTTGCCGATTCTTGCGCTGGTGCTCCGAGCCAGGGAGGGCGGCGGCTTCGCCGAGCTTTCGGGCTGGATCGGCGGCAGCCTCTTCAACAGCCTTGTCGGGGCCGGAATCGCGGCGACGGCGATCGTCGCGGTCGGAGCGGTGCTCGGACACGCGTGTGCGCGGTCCCTCCCCGGAGCGCGCCTCCTCGATGCCGTCGGTGTGCTCGCCTTCCTGGCACCGGCCGTACTTCTGGGGGTGGGACTGATCGCGCTGTGGAATCGACCCGAGACTCGTCTCGTCTACGGAGGGATCGGCATCGTCGTCCTCGGCTACGTGGCGCGGTACGGAGTCATCGGGATGCGCAGCCTCGCCGTGGCCATGGCGCAGAGCCCGGCATCCCTCGAACAGGCAGCCGAGGCCTTCGGAGCGGGTTACCTCCGCCGGCTGTTCGCGATCGTGCTCCCGATGCACGGGCGGGCCCTCGTCGCCGCCTGGCTCCTGGGGGCCGTCTTCTGCCTGCGCGACCTGGAGACCGCCGTCCTCTACTACCCGCCGGGTCGCGAGCCGCTGACCGTGCGGATCTTCACCCTGGAGGCGAACGGACCCGAGCCGGTCGTGGCGGCTCTCGCGGCGGTCCATGTCCTCGTGACCGCCGTCGTCCTGGCGGCGGGCGGCCTCATGCTGGGTGCGAGGGGATCGCGATGACCGAAGCCATCCGTCTCACCGATGTGACGCTCGAGGTCGATGCCCGGGCTCTCTTGTCAGCGATCTCGCTCACCGTCGCCGACGGGGAAATCCTCGCCCTGCTCGGGCCATCGGGCTCGGGCAAGACATCGCTGGTGCGGCTGCTCCTGGGATTCATGGTGCCGACGCGAGGCGAGGTGCGGCTGCGCGATCGGCGCGTGAGCAAGGATGGCAAGGTCCTCGTCCCGCCCGAGGAACGAAGGCTCGCGGTGGTTTTCCAGGATCTGGCGCTATGGCCGCACCTGACCGTGCGCGGCAACCTCGAGTTCGGGTTGATGGCGCAGGGCGTGCCCAAGAACGTTCGGGACGCCCGTGTCGCGGAGTGGCTCGGGCGACTCGGCCTCGGCGGGAAGGCGGACCGCTATCCGGGGACGCTCTCCGGCGGCGAGCGCCAGCGGGTGGCCATCGCCCGTGCGCTCGTCCTTGATCCCGTGGCCGTCCTCCTGGACGAGCCGCTCGCGAGCCTCGACGTCGTCCTCAAGCGGGAGCTGCTCACGGTGCTCCGAGCCGTCCTCCGGGAAGCCGGGGCCACGGCGGTCTACGTGAGCCACGACCCGCGCGAGGCAGCCGCGCTGGCCGACCGGGTCGCGGTTCTGGAGGGAGGACGCATCGTCCAGACCGGCACGCTCGACGACCTGCGTGCCGATCCGGCTACGGACTTCGTCACGGGACTGATCGCCGAGTTGCCTCGGTCTCCGCGTCCCGGAGATGTAAAGTGAGGTAGGCCGGGCATCTCGGGTCCGGGACGCGAGCGCGGCAGGCTGGCGGAGGAGGGCCAAATGCGGCTCGCCCGGAAGATCCGGGACACGCTATCGGGCCCGCCGGTTCGAAGCAGGTTCGGTTTCCTCCACCAAGAGCCATCCTGCCCCTCCGGACGCATCCGACCCAGGATGCGTCCGGAGGCCTGTTCGCAGGGGGCGCTGGGCTCACGGTCCGCTGGCCACGTCCGCGGCTCACGGGCGGCGGGGGGCGCGGCCCGGGCGCACGCGCGCTCCGGCCCGCGCCCGGCGGCCCGCCGTCTCAATTCGCGCCTCCCGGCGGTCGATGGGGAATGAGGACCCTTGAAGCGCGCAGGCGCCGATCGGAGTCCGGGAATCCGCCGCCTGGGGGCGGCGGCTTGGAAAGGGGAATCATGGCGGTCGACGGCGAAACACGCGCCCAGGCTGAGGCGGCTCGTGCCTCCCGCGCCATCGAAGGCGTGGCGGTCCTGGACCTGGCCGGGGCGCTCGAGCGCGTCGGGCAGGATCGCGGTCTCTTGGTCGAGGTGGCGGGGCTGTATCTCGACGACTGCCCGCGACTCCTCACGGAGCTCGCGGCGGCGCTTCGGACACGCGATCCCGGCGCGCTCCAGCGCGCCGCGCACACGCTCAAGGGCGCATCCGCGACCGTGGGCGGCACGCAGGTGGCCGCGCTCGCGCTCCATCTCGAGGAGATGGGCAGGCGAGGCGAAACCACCGGCGCGCTGGCGGTCTGGGGACTCCTCTCCTCGGCCTCGGGTCGGCTCGCCGAGGCGCTCAAGTCCCTCGTCGGCCGTCCGGTGGAGTGAGGCATGGGCACCACCACCGCACTCTCCGACCCCGCCGGCGGGTTGCGCGTCCTCCTCGTGGACGATGATCGCGTCGCTCGCCGCGTGCTCGAAGGGCACGTGGAGCGACTCGGCTATCCGGTCGTCCAGGCGGAATGCGGGACCGAGGCCTGGGACCGGATCGTCGCCGATCCCGGCATCGGTGTCGTGATCGCCGACTGGATGATGCCCGGCCTGGATGGCCCCGGCCTCTGTCGCAGGATCCGCGCCGACCTGCCGCACCGCCCGCTCCACGTGATCCTCGTCACCGCGCGCACCGGCAAGGAGGACGTGGTCGCGGGTCTCGACGCGGGCGCCGACGACTTCCTCGGAAAGCCGTGCGACGGAGGGGAGCTGCGGGCGAGGTTGCGCGTGGGCGTCCGCTCGGTGGCGCTGGAGCGGCAGCTTCAATCGCGCCTCGCCGAACTCCAGGCCGCCCTGGCCCACGTGAAGCAGCTCCAGGGCCTTCTCCCCATCTGCATGCATTGCAAGCGCATCCGCGACGACCGCGACAGCTGGCAGAGGCTCGAGACCTACGTGGAGCGGCACACCGACGCCACCTTCACCCACGGCCTTTGCGACGACTGCCTGGAGCGCGCGTATCCCCCCCGCGAGGCCAAGACCTCGTGAGCCCGGCGGCGCTCCTCGACGCCTTGCCCGATGCCCTCCTCGTTCACCGCGAGGACGGACGCATCCTCTGGGCGAACGCCGCCGCCGAGGCGCTGTTCTTAGGCGGGGAGACGCGTCTGGTGGGCTCCGACCTGAACGCGTGGACGGAGACGGAGACGCCGATGGCGGAGGGGGACGCGGACGGGACGAGGCGCGTTCGGATCCTGTTCCGTGCGCCCAGCGGCAGGCGCTTCCCGGCGGTGGTCGCGCGCGCGACGCTCGAGTTCGAGGGCGCACCCGCGCTGCTCTCCATCGCCCGGGAAGAGGAGGGGCGCGTGCCTGCGGCGGCGGAGTCCGCCCGGCTGGCGGCCGTGGTGGAGCAGGCCGCGGAGGGGGTGCTGATCACCGACGCGGCCGGCGTGACGGTCTATGCCAATCCCGCCCTCGAACGCATCCGCGGCCTCCCCAAGGAGGAACTGCTCGGCGCTCCCCTGGAGCTGATCGATGCTCGGGACGCGGTTTCCGCTCCCTTCGTGCAGGTGGTCGCCGCGCTGCGCAGCGGCGCGGCCTGGCGCGGACGCATCCAGGGGCGCCGCGGGGACGGCAAGGCGTACGTCTCCGAGGCGAGTCTGTTCCCGGTGCGGGACGCCGCCGGGACCATCGAGAACTTCGTCCTCCTGGAACGGGACGTCACCCGGGAGCACGACCTCGAGGCCGCCCTGCGCCAGGCGCAGAAAATGGAGGCGATCGGCAACCTGGCCGGAGGCCTCGCCCACGACTTCAACAATCTCCTCACGGCAATCCTCGGGTACAGCAACCTGCTGCGCCGCACCCTCCCGGCGGGGAGCGAGGCGCGCGAGATGGCCCAGCTCATCGAGTCGAGCGCGCAGCGCGCGGGGGACCTGACGCGCCAGCTCCTCGGCTTCGCGCGCCGGGGCAAGGACCGCGATCTTCCCGTGGATCTCCACCTCCTCGTGCGCTCCCTCTGCCGCATGCTGCGCGCGACCTTCGACAAGGCGATCTCGATCCGCGAGCATCTGGCCGCCGAGCACGCGGTGGTGCAGGGCGACCCGCTCCAGCTCGAGCAGGCGCTCTTGAACCTCGCGCTCAACGCCCGCGACGCCATGGAGGGGAGGCGGGGCGCTGAGCTGGCCTTCTCCACGGAGGTGCGCGTCCTGGACGAGGCCTCCTGCGCGACCCACCCGGGCGCGTCGCCGGGCCTCTTCCTCGTGCTCTCGGTGACCGACAACGGCCGCGGCATCCCTCCCGCGATCCGCGGGCGTATCTTCGAGCCGCTCTTCACGACCAAGCCGCCGGGGGAGGGGAGCGGGATGGGGCTTTCGATGGTCTACGGAATCGTGAAAAACCACGGCGGCTGCATCCGCGTCGCCAGCGAGGTGGATCGCGGGACGACCATGGCCCTCTACCTGCCCCTCGTGGCGAGCGACGCGCCGTTCGAACCCGACCCGATCGAGACGCTGGTCCGCGGCACCGGCCGCATCCTGATCGTCGACGACGAGGAGGTGGTGCGCCAGGCCGCCGCCGTCCTTCTGCGCCACCTGGGCTACGAGGTGCTCACCGCCAGCGACGGAGTGGAGGCGGTGGAGCGGTTCCGCAGCGACCCGGGCGCTGTGGATCTCGTCCTGCTCGATCTGGTGATGCCGCGCATGGGCGGGCGGGAGTGCTTCCGCGCGCTCAAGGAGATCGACCCCCAGGTGCGGGCGGTCCTCGCCACCGGGTACGGCCGCAGCGAGGCGGCGCAGATCGTCCGCGACGACGGGATCCAGGGCTTGGTGCAAAAGCCCTATGTCGCGGCGCAGTTGGGCCAGGCCGTCGCCGCCGCGCTGCCGAAGACGGGGAGGGGGGCGGGGGCGGTGCGCGGGTAGACTTCGGGGCATGCTCCTGGGCGCGATCGATGCCGCCACCCGCGATGGGATGGAGCGCGCGCGCCGCGGGGATGCGCCGGGTCTCGTGGGACCCGCGCTCGACAGGACGCCCCTCCCCCACGCCTCCGCTCCCGCCCTTCTCCTCGACCGCGCCGCCGCCCGCCCGGAAGAGATCGGAACCGTCTTCTGGGACGGGGAGGAGCGCCTCGAGCTCACCCATCGCGCCCTGGCCGAGCGCGCCCTGCGCTTCGCGTCGGCGCTGCGCGAAGACCTGGGCCTGAAGCCGGGCGACACCCTGGCCGTCGCCGACCTGTTCAACCATGCCGATACCCTCGCCCTCTACCACGGCGCGTGGGTGGCGGGGCTGCTGGTCGCGCCGCTCAACATGCGCGAGGACGAGCGGCGCCACCGCTTCATCCTCGACCACTCCGGCGCGAAGGCGATCGTCGCGCGGGACCGGAAGGACCCGGGCGCCGCCTCCAACACCCTCGACGCGATGCTCCCTCTGGCGGGAGGACGGCCCGTGGCGCAACTGGGGGGCGAGGAGTCCCGCGCGTCGCTCCGCCTCGACCGGACCGAGCGGCCTCCCTCCACGGTGCGGGAGGATCGGGCCGGCCACCCGGCGCTCCTCGTCTACACCAGCGGCACCACCGGAGACCCCAAAGGCGTCCTCCTGGGCCAACGGATGCTCCACGACGTGCGCGCGCTTGCCGGCCACCATCGGCTCGGTCCCGGGGACGTGTTCCAGACGGCCATGCCGCTCTTCCACGTCAACGCTCTCATCTCGTCGATGCTGCTCGCGCTCTACACCGGCGGGCGGCTCGTTCTGCTGCGACGGTTCGATCCCGCCACGTTCTTCGCCGTCGCCGCGCGGGAGGGGGCGACCCAGACCAGCGTGGTGCCCGCCATGCTCGATGCCCTCGTGCGCGCGGGTGGCGACGTCGCGCCGCCGCGCCTCGGCACGATCTTCTGCGGGGCGGGGCAGCTCTATCCGGAAGTCGCGCGCGCCTTTTTCCGGGCCTACCCCGCGCTGCGGATCCGCCATGGCTGGGGCATGAGCGAAACGACCTGCTGGGGCTGCCACCTGCCCCAGGACTTCACCGACGCGGAGTACCGGACCCACCTGCTCGACGCCCGGTTCCCCTCCATCGGCGTGCCCAACAGGGCGATCCGGATGGGGATCGTCGATCCCACGACCGGCCGCCCGCTCGCGGCGGGCGAGCGGGGAGAGATCGTCTGCGGCGGGCCGGGGCTCATGGAGGGCTATTTCCGCAACGCCGAGGCGAACGCGAAGGCGTTTCGGCTCGGCGTGCTGCAGACCGGGGACGAGGGGTACTTCGTCGAGCACGCGCGTCCCGGCGGGGAGACGGTCCCGCTCTTCCAGATCACGGGACGTCTCAAGGAGGTGATCGAGCGCGGGGGCGAGAAGTACTCCACCCTCGAGATCGATTCCGACCTGCTCAAGCTGCCCGGCGTGCGGCGCGCGCTCGCCTACGGGTTCACGCACCACCGGTTCGGCCAGGAGGTCGGCGCCGTGCTCATGCTCCAACCCGGAGCGTCGGTCACGGCGGAAGCGGTCTGGCGCCACTTCCACGCGCTGGGCTACCCCTGGGACAAGACCCCCAAGGTGGTGCGCATCGTGGAGGAGATCCCCACCACCGCCACCGGGAAGGACCAGCGGTTGCGCTTCGCTCCCCTCTTCCAGGGCCTCGAGGGGGAACGCTTCCCCCGCCCCCCTTTCTGGCGTTAGGGGAGCGGAATCTCCAGCGGGCGGAAGCCGAGGGCGTCGGCGGCCACGAAGTAGTAGTCGATGCCGTCGCGCCGCCCGGTCACGGCGAACCGATGGTCTCCCGCGTGGAGGTGGCCGTAGACGCACGCCCTCACCCCCGCCGCCTTGAGCAGCGGAACGAAGGGGGTCTCCCCCAGGATGGTCGTGAGCGGCGGATAATGGAGCATCGCGACCAGCGTGGCGAAGCGGTCGCCGGCGCTCGCCACCGAGAGCGAGAATCGCTGCAGCTCGCGCGCGAAAATCGTCGCGTCCTCGGGGCCGGCCCGCGCAGCGCCCGGCGGCGTCCAGCCGCGCGTCCCGACCACGCCGATGCCGCCACCGAGATCGACGGCGTCGTTCTGGAGCAGGCGCAGCGAGGCGGGCAGCACCTTCTCCACCTTGGCGCGGCTCCCCCACCAGTAGTCGTGGTTGCCCTTGAGGAGGATCTTGCGGCCGGGGAGTGCGTGCAGGAACTCCAGATCGACGAGCGCATCCTCCAGTTTCATGGCCCAGGAGATGTCGCCGGGCACCAGCACGGTGTCGTCGGGCTGAACCGTCTCGCGCCAGCGGGCCGCCAGCCGCTCGGTGTGCCGTTCCCAGAGCGGGCCGAAGATGTCCATGGCCTTGTTGACCCCCTGGCCCAGGTGGGGGTCGGCGAGAGCGAAGAGCTTCATGCGCTTCCGACCAGGCGCCGCTCGCTCTCGAGGAACGCGGAGACCATCGCGGCCAGGCCGCGGTAGAACCGCCGGTCGGCGCGCGCGGCCACCTCCGTCAGGGCGGACTGCGACCAGGGGAGGAGATGACGCAGGAGGAAGGCGCGCCCCCGCGTCCGGGCGAGGTCGAGCGCCTCCGGCTCCTTGCGCCGCGCCGCAGCCTCGGCTTGGGCGGCCAGCGCCCCCATCACGCCCAGCGCGACGGAGAGGTGGTCGGCGGGGAGCGCCACGGCCTGGTCCAGCACCAGGGCGTGTTCGCGGAGGTAGGCCGACATGGCGGCGACGGGATCCTCCGTCCCCGCCGCGTAGTCGGAGGCGCGCAACGAGGTCGCGTGGAAGAGCCGGTCGTATTCCGCCGCCAGCTCCGCGGCGCAACCTTCGGAGTCCTGCTCGTCGACGAGATCGGAGGTGAGATCGAGCCCCTGCGCGGCGGCGAGGTCGTTGAGCCCGTTCCCGGCGAGGCGGGTGAAGAGCGCCGCGTCGGGAGGGGAGGCGAAGAGGCGCGCGAAGAGGACGTAGAGCGCCCGCCGCACCGCTTGGGCTTCTTCCTCCACGCGCATGGGCGGCGATTGTATGCCACCCCCCTCGACCCTCGGCGCGTTGCCGCTGGTTCAGCCCCGCGGTAGACTGCCGCGGCACATCCCATGGCTTCCGCGCTCCGCACCACGCCGCTCACGCACTGGCACGAGGTCCACGGCGGCCGCATGGTCGACTTCGCCGGGTTCCGCATGCCGGTCCTCTACGAGGAGACGCTCACCGTCGAGGAGGTGCGCTGCGTCCGCCAGCGCAGCGGGCTGTTCGATTTGTGCCACATGGGCCGGCTCGTGCTGCGCGGGGCCGATCGCGTCGCCGCGGCGGACCGCGTCCTGAGCCAGAACGTCGCGAAGATCCCCGAGGGGGCGATCCGCTACGCGCTGATTTGCGAGCCGGGGGGCGGGGTGATCGACGACGTGCTGGTCTACCGCGGCGCCGAGGAGGTGCACGTCGTCATCAACGCCTCCAACCGCGAGACCGACGACGCCTGGTTCAGGACCCAGATCCGCGGCATGGCGGTGACCCTCGAAAACCCCTCCGACCAGCAGGCGATGATCGCGCTCCAGGGGCCGGCCTCCGCCGCCGTCCTGGCGGGACTGTGCGACCCCGATCCCAGCGGACTGGGCTACTACCGCTTCGCCAAGGGGCGCCTCCTGGGGGGGATCGAAACCCTGGTTTCGCGCACCGGCTACACCGGGGAGGACGGATTCGAGCTTTTCTTCCCCAAGACCGAGGCGGTGCGCGTCTGGGAAGCGCTTCTGGAGGCGGGCCGGCCCCACGGCCTCAAGCCCATCGGTCTCGCCGCGCGGGATGTCTGCCGCACCGAGGCGGGCATGCCGCTCTACGGCCACGAAATGAACCGCACCATCACCCCGCTGGAGGCCTGCCTCGAGTTCGGGGTGGATCTCGACAAGCCCTTCGTGGGCCGCGACGCCCTGGTCGCGCAGAGACGGGCGGGCGTGCCGCGGCGGCTGGTGGGGCTCGCTATCGAGGGCAAGCGCATCCTGAGGGACGGCTGCCCGCTCCTCCGGGGCGGTTCCCCGGCCGGCCACGTCACCAGCGGCACTTTCAGCCCCACGCTCGACCGCCCCATCGCCATGGCGCTGGTGCCCGCGGCGTTGGCCGTGCAGGGAACGTCGCTTCAGGGCGACCTGCGGGGCAAGATGGTGGAGGCGAAGGTGGACGGACTTCCGTTCTACAGCCGGAAACGCAAGAAGACGGCGCCCCGCGCCTAGGAGAATCCTGCTCGTCATGAAGCGACCCCAAAACGCTCGCTACTCGGAGAGCCATGAGTGGGCCACGCTCAAGGGCTCCGAGCTGACCCTCGGCATCACCGACTTCGCCGTGGAACACCTGGGCGACATCGTCTTCGTGGACCTCCCCGAGGTGGGCCGCGAACTGGAGGCGGGCGAGACCGCCTGCGAGATCGAGTCGGTGAAGGCGGTCGGCGAGGTCTACGCGCCGGTCTCCGGCAGGGTGACCGCGGTCAACGCGGCGCTCGCCGACGACTCCGCCCCGCTCGCCAAGGATCCGTTCGGCGCCGGCTGGCTCCTCAAGATCGCCGCGGCGGACCCCGTCCCCTTCCACACGCTCATGGATCTGGCCGCCTACGAGAAGCACCTGGCAACGGCCGGCGAGGCGTAGGCGACCCTTGTTTCCCGTCCTCTTCGAGATCCCCAACGCCTGGAAGGAGATGGCGGGGGGCGCCCTCATCGTCGAGATCGCCCTTGTCGTCGCTTCGCTCCTCGGCTGGATCGCCCTCAGCCTGCGAGGGCGCAAGACCTGGGTGGCCAGTGCGCTCAACCTCGCGGCCTTCATCGGCGGCGCGCATCTGCTGCTCAGCCTCGCGATGGAGCGCATCACGATCTACTCCTTCGGCGTGGTGATCATCGGCGGGTTCCTGGCCGGCTCCTCCTACATCCTGCGCCAGACCCGTCCCCTCGGCCTGCCCGACAAGCGCATCTTCGACTTCGCCTTCTGGATGCTCGTCGTGGGCATCCTCGGTTCCCGCCTCCTCTACGCCGCGCTCAACTGGGACCACTTCAGCACGCAGAAGGGAGAGATCTTCCGCATCTGGAACGGCGGCCTCGTCTGGTACGGCGGCATGATCCCCGCGGTGGTCGTCGGGCTCGCCCTCCTGGCGCGCTACAAGCTCCCGATCCTCACCGTCGCCGACATCGCCGGCGCCGCGCTCATGCTCGCCCTCGGCATCGGCCGCTGGGCCTGCTTCCTCGCCGGCGACGACTACGGCCGCCCCACCACCCTCCCTTGGGGCATCACCTTCACCAACAACCGCTCGCTGGTTGCGCCGGACTTGCGCGGCATCCCGCTGCATCCCACGCAGCTCTACATGAGCCTCAAGGCGCTCTGGATCTTCTTCGCCGTGGACTGGATCCGGCGCCGCGCCAGGCATGCCGGCGTCGCTTTCGCGTCGATGCTCATCCTCTACGCGGTGGCGCGCGCGGTGGTGATCGAGCCGTTCCGCGGCGATTTCGTGGAGCGCAACCCGGGCTATGCGGAGCACCTGGCCCTCCGCATCCGCGTGGAGAAGGGGGCGGGGACGCCGCCGGTCCAGCTGCGGCGCGGGACGCCGGTGCGCGACGCCGCTGGCGCGATCCCCGGCGTGCTGCTGGCCGATCTCTCCTTGCCCGAAGGGGAGGCGAGCGGGTTCGTGATCGCCATCTCGGACGGACGGTTCCGCGGGAAGCGGGAAACCCGACCGGACTGGAGCGTCACCTCCCTCGCCGGCCTCCCGGAGGGCGTGCGGGTCTCGAGCGACACGCGCACTTCGGAGTCGGGCATTCCGCGCACCCAGGGTTGGTACGGCTCGCATCTTCCGGTGCCGCCGGGCTACGTCTCCACCTCCCAGTGGATCTCGATCCTCGTGGTGCTCGCCGGGGTGGGCGTGCTCCTCCTGAGTCGCAGGATCGGGGCGCCGCCCTACGGCGTGCTCCTCGCCAAGGCCGCCCGCGAGAGCGCGGCGGGCCGCGGCGGCTCCTGACCGGACTCCCCGGTCAGCCGCCTCGCACCACGGCGACGACGAGGTGCCATCCCATGAGGGCCGCGTAGAGGCAGAGCGCGCCGATCAGGAGCGTGCGCACGCGGCGGAACCGCACGTGCAGCAGCAGCACCAGCAGCCCGAGCATCGTCGTCCCCATCTTCACGGCGCCGAAGACGCCGCGGCCGCGGGAGAGGAGCCAGGCCATGGCGGGGTTGGCCTCTTCCCCACCCACCGCCAGATGGATGAGGGTGAAGATGAGATCGAGGGCCGAGAGCACCAGGATGCCGGCGACGAGCCCCCACTCCGCCCAGCGGTACCGATCGACGTAGATGTTCTCCCCTTCGCCGGCGCGCCGGGCGCCCTTGCGGCGGCCGACCAGCCAATAGCGGGAGAAGAGCGGGGTCCGGGCGCGGCGGCGATCGGTTTCCCCGCGGTGCTCGGTCTCCGCGCGCTCCTGGACCGGGATTTCCATGTTGTGGATTGTCGACATCGTCAGGTCTCGCCCAGCCTATCGCAAAGGGTGGGCCGCCGACTAGCGGTGGGCCAGTTCCCGCGCGGTGGCCGCGATTTCCCCGGCCACGCGGTCGCTCGGCTCGTGGCGATACGCCTCCTGCAGGGCGGGGAGGAGCCCCTCCTTGCGGCCGTGGAGCCGCAGGATCAGGAGGGCGGAGCGCCGGGAGGCCTCCTGGGGGCTTTCCCGAAGCCGGCGAAGAAGCGGTTCGCGCAGGGGCGGCGGGAGGATTCCCGCCCCCTGGGCGACGGCGCGCCGGAGCAGCATGTCCAGGAGGGAGCGATCGCCCCGTTCCAGGGCGGCACCCAGGGCCCGCATGGCCGACGGCTCCCCCGTATCGAGGATGCAGGCGCCGGCGGCGGCGCGGAGCGCATCGTCCCGGGACGGATCGATCGCCTCGACGAAGAGAGCCGGTCCCCCTTCGGTGCGCAGGAACGCGAGCGTTCCGAACAAGAGGACCCGCTCCTCCGCGCCGTCGGCGCGCCTCGCCCGGTCGAGGATCGCGGGGCCCGCCTCCGTCACCGCGAGCGCGCGGGCGACGTCGAGGGCGGCCGCAACCACCGCGTCGTCCGCGCTGGCGACGTCTCGCCGGAGACGGTCCACCACCAGGGCGCGGTCCACGCCCAGGAGCTGCGCGCTCAGGAACGGATCGACGCGGTGCGCAGCCAGGAAAAGCGCGCGCAGCTCGGCGCGCACCGCGTCGTCGTCCGGCCACTCCCGCGTGAGGATCTCGAGGGCGAGAGGAAAGCGGGGATCCAGCGTGCCGCTCGCGCGCGCCTTCCGCACCCGCTCCAGGCAAACCTCGCGGGCGCGCGGGTGTTTCCCGAGGGAGGCGAGCGCCTGGATCGCGAACCAAGTCTCCTCCTCCTCGGGGCCGACCAAGGATCGGAGCAGGATCTGCTCCGTGCCGCGATCCCCGAGCCGCCAGAGGATGCGCGCGGCGCGGATCCGCTCGAAGGGCAGGGGCGAGGCGAGCAGGGTCCGGACGAGCGGCTCCAGCCGGAGCGCCTGGGCGCGCAGCGCAGGCGGGTCCGTTGCCGCGGCGCACTCCTCGACGCGGTCGAGGGCGAAGTAGCGCAGCGTGCCCTCGGGCTCGGCGGCATTCGGGGGAAGCGTGGGATAGACGGCCTCGACGAGATCGGCGCGGCCCAGGCGAAGCGCCAACGAGAGCGCGGCGGCGCGCAGGTCCTGGGGCGGAGCTACGCGCGCCAGCTCGACTTCGCAGAACGGTAGAGCCCTGACATCCGGCACATGAGTGAAGAGTGCGAAGACTTGACGGCGGAAGAGCGCGGCCCAGTCGCCTCCGCGCTCCGGATCGCCGCCCCCCGAAGGAACGAACGGAGGATCCAGCCAGCGGAGGAGGAACGGATAGAGGCCGGGCGAGCGGAGCGCGTCGTGGAGATCGGGAAGGAGGCTCAGGATGTTGCTCGCCAGCGCGGGATCGCTTCTGAGAAGGGGCAGGCGCGCGGGGTCGAACAGGAACTCCGCGGCGTCGCGGCCGAGCTCCTTCAGGGCGGCGAAGCCCACCAGGCGCCAGACCGGCGGGCGCAGGTCCCCCAGCTCGAGCTCCTCTCCCTTCCGGATGGTCTGCAGGAAGAATGCGGCGCGCTCCGCCGGGGTGGGGTCCGGGAGGCTGAGGGTTTCGCGCCGCGGATACTCGGGGAGGGCTGGCTGAGAGCGGGGCGCGAGAAGCCAGATCCCCAGGAGGAGGATGCAGGAGCCGGCGACCGCCCACCCCGCCCGGCGACGGCGTACGTCGGTCCCCTGCGAAGCGGCCATGGGGACAGTGTACGCGCCCCGCGCGGGCAGGATCAGCGCCCCGCGGGGCCGCGCAAGACTCTCAACTCGCCATCCAACCGGATTCCGAGCCGCTCCAGGAGATCGCCGGAGACGCGCTCCAGCTCCAGTGAGGCGCGCTCGCGCTCCACCCTGGCCTGGAGCAGGCGCACCTCCGCTTCCGTGAGCCTCTCCTCCAGCTCGCTCACCTGCAGCACCGTGGAGGAGCCCCGCAGAAGGCGCTGCTGCTCCCCGCGGAGCGCCTCCGCGGCCGCCTTCACCTCGAGCTCCGTGGCCGCGATCTCCTCGAGGGAGCTCACCACCGCCCGGCGCGCCTGACGCACCTCGGCGACGACCACGTTGAGCTGCTCCAGGCGGTCCAGCCGGCCCCGCTCGCGCTCCAGCTCGGAGCGCCGGAGCGCCGCCTTGGCCTGCCTGCGCCCGAAGGGATAGGAAAAGTCCAGGCGCGCCGCCGCGGAGAGCGTGTCGAGCCCGCCCGCCTGGGAGAGCGAATCGCCGGCGCTGCCGTCCAGGCCGCGGGCGGTGATCGTCCCGGTGAAGTCGAGCTGGAGGCGCGCGGCGTCGCGCGCCTGCACCACGCTCTCCTCCAGGCGCCGCAGGGCCGCCTCTTCCGCCAGAAGCTCGGGGCGGCGCGCCAAGGCGTCGCGCACGAGCTCCTCGACGGCGCGGGGCGGGGCCCCGCCCCCACCCGGCAGGTCCGCCACCAGGAGGAGATCGTCCCCCTCGCCGCCGACGAAGGGCAGCACGAGCTTGCGGAGATTATCCGCGGCGTCGGCGGCCTCCCGCACCCCCTTGATCAGCTCGGCTTCGCGCCGCCGCGTCTCTGCCTCCGCCTGGATGACGTCCAGCGGCGTGGACCGCCCCACCTCGGGGCGCAGCTTCTTGCGCTCGGACTCCTCGGTCTCCCGCGCCACCGCAACCGACTTGCGCAGGAGCGCGACGCGCCCCTGGCGGTAGGCGAGATCCCAATAGGCGCCGGAGATCGAGGTCACCAGAGAGGCCGCCTCGGCCAGAAGCGCGAAGCGTGCCTCTTCCGAGGCGGCCTGCTCGCCGCGAAGCGCCGACTCGCGTGCCGAACGCCCGCGCCCCCGCAGGAGCGGCACCACCATGCTCAGCTCGAGATCGTTGGCATAGGCGGGGTTGATGGTCGAAAAGCTCGAGTTCGTGAAGCTGCGATCGGAGCGCCACGCGAGTCCGAGGGTCGGGCCGAATCGCAGCGGCTTGGTCACCCCGGCCTCGAGATGCAAGTTGTCGGTGTCGAGCACCGTCGCTCCAGAGAGCGTCGAGCGAGCGGGCAGCAGTTCCTCGCCGCCGGAGAGGCTTCCGGTCAGGAGGGCGTCGAAGGCCGCCTCCTGTTCGTCGACCCTAAAACGCGCGATTCGCGCGCCCAGCCGTTCCGACTCGAGGCCGAGGTTGTAGGCGAGGCCGAGATCGATCGCCTCCTCCAGGGTGAGGTTGCGACGCGGCTCGGGCGCGGGCGCCGCCTCGTCCGGCAGCGCCAGCCCCACGAGCAGGAGAAGGAGCGCCGGGGTTCTCACGAGCCGTCCGCAAACTCCTCCGCGAGGATGCCGTCGAGCATCCGGGCGGTCTCGGCATCGGCGCGCCCGCGATGCGCGCGGAGCGCATCGCGAGCCGCGGGGCTGCCGATCCTGGCGAGCGCCACGACGGCGGTTGCGAGGTGGCGCGGTTCCCGCAGCCGTTTTTCGAGGAGCGGCACCGAGGCGTCGTCCACCAGCGCGCCGCACGCCTCGACCATCGCCGCCACTGCGTCCGATTCGGTCTCGACCTCCAGGGCGGCGCGCAGGGCGGGCCGGGCCGAAGGACCGCCGAAGGTGGCCAGGGCCTGGGCTGCCCGCGTGCGCACGACCGGCTCGCGGTCGGAGAGCAGCGCGGCGAGAAGGCGCGTGGCCCCGAGCCGGTACTGGCGGCCCACGCGGGCCACCTCGGCGGCGCGCAGGTCGGCATCCCGCGTCGCGGCCAGGAGGCGCGCCTCGCCCGCCATCGCCTCCGCGAGGCGCGCGATCGCGCTCACCTCCGCCTCCTCGGCCAGTGCGATGCCGCGGCGGGGCGAGGCGGCGCTGACCGCTCGCTCGAGATTGGCGCGGATGTGGGGATCGCGTTCCTCCGCGTGGGCGGCCAGGATGCGCGTGAGGAGAGGCTCGGAAAAAAGCGTCGGGTAGCGTGTCGCCAGGGAGCGGATCTCGCGCGCGGAGTTCCCGCGGAGCCAGAGGTCCGGATCGCCGAGGGTTCCGAGAAAGAGGTCGCGGGCGCGCTCGACGCGCAGGTCGAGGGCGACGACCTCCTCGACCGCCAGGATCTCGCGCATCCTTCGCAGCTTGGATTCGAAGAGGATGTCCCCGCGAGGCACGTAGCCCACGATGGTGAAGGCGGTCCCTCCCTGCTTCAGGAAAAAGAAGCCCGATTCCTCCTCGGCCAGACGCACCCCGGTGCCTTCGCGCGAGCGGTTGCGCGGGGCGCTCTGCACCCGCCGCTCCTCCACGCGTGCCGCGCCGCCCGCCACCTCCCGACCCTGGGCCGAGGCGATCCCCTCCGGATTGCTCCGCAGGCGAAGCGTCTCGAGGGCCGACGTGAGGGCCTCGGGCGCGAGATAGTCCTCCACGAAGAGGACGACCAGCTCGCCGTCGCGGGTCTGCCCCGCCAGCATCTCGGTGACGCGGATGCGCGCGGAGGTGATCCCGCGGAAGGGGGGGTTGAGGCGCACCACGGTGCCCGCCACGACGGCGTCGCAGCGGCCGAGGACGACGCGCCCCATCTCCGTGACGTAGAGCCGCCCCGGCTCAGCGGCGCCGGGGGCGCAGACCAGGCCGAGAACGAGGAGGAGAAGACTGCCGCGCATGAAAAAACCGGAGGCCGTCCCCGCAGACGGCCATCATGCAGGGCAGTGTAACGGACGCGCCACGGGACGCGAACGCCAGTGCGGCAACCGAGGCCGCGGGCGGGACGCCGGCTAGGGCCTGTCTGAATACTTCATCGTCGGCCCGAGCCCGAGCGAGCAGGCTGCTGGCGAGCCGCGAGTCCGAAGCCGTTTTGACCCCAAATACGGCGATGGACGAGCGGCGAAGCCGGCGGCCCGCGCAGCCGGGCGAAGCCATATGGAGTATGCAGACAGACCCTAGACGCCGACGCGTCGCCGGTAGACCCGAACGTTGCCGGGACGGGGGCGCGAAGTCGGGGCGTCCGAGAGGGCGCGCTGCACCTTGTCGTTGTGGATCTTGATGAAGCGCTGGCATTCCCCTCGCGTGCCACAGAAGATGTCCTCCCCGTGGAGGGTCACCTTGTAGAACTTCTTCCCGTTGTGGATGCAGTAGAAACGGACTTCCATGACTCGTACCTTGCCTCGATCCGATGGCGCGGGCTGGCGTGGCGCCAAGCCTCTGCCCTATTGGGTCGGCTGTTTTTTGAGCAAACCGCAGGCCAGGAATCCCATGCCCGTGTCCCGGGCCTGTCATGACAGGACAAGATCTACATAAAGTGTTTGTGGATAATGTGTTAAGCCGGGCGAAAAGCCGCCTTGGGCGGGGGCTCGCGCCGTGGCCTTGTCGCCTCAGGGAGACGAACCTGTAACGATTCCGCTCGGCGGCGTGGAACGGGGCGCACACCCGCCTACAACCTGTAGGGCGCTTGCAGCGTCAAGAGCGCAAGCGCATCGGCAGGATGGCTCGCCAACTGGTCGAGCGCGGAGCGGAAGAGCGGGGCGACCCAGGCCCGGACCGCCTCGGGGTCGAGCCGGTCAGGACCGCGTGCCAGCGCAGCGGTGGCCGCGATGCGGGTCGCAGGACCCTGCAGGAGCGCGTCCCGAGGCCCCGTTCGATAGAAGCGGGCGGCGCCAGGGTCGAGCTCGGCTGGCACGCTGAGCCCCGCCAGCTGCGCCAGGACGAGCGCCTCCTGGCAAGACTCCCCGTCCGGGAGGCTGCGCAGTGCGCGGAGGATGCTGCCGAGGCGCGAGGAGCGTTCCTCCTGCGCGATGGCGTCCCAGCAGAGCACGTAGTCCTCGATGAGCGCAGCGACCCCCGCGCCGGAGGAGCCTTCCCGGTCCATGCGTTCGTGCAGGTTCCGGATCGCCCGCGCGAGGGCGCGGCCGAGCGGGTCGGGCCGCAGGGAGGTCGCACCCTCCGCGAGAAGCACCAGCGCCGCCTGCCCGGTCCCCTCCAGGGTCTCGAAGGAGCCGTCGGCGGCCTGCGCCTCCAGGAGCGCGCGCACGCCCCGCGCGATCGCCTCCGCCTGCCCCGGGATTCCGACGGCGGCGAGACGCTGCCCATGCGGCACCTGCCGCTGGCGCAGGCGAATGAGGAATGCGCGATCGGGCCGGATGGCGGCGGCAGGGAGCAGCTCCCCGTCGGGATGCGCCTGCAGGATTGTTTCTGCGATCCGCCCCGGCGTTTCGGGCGAGAGGACCATCCGGTGGAAGAGGAACGCCAGGAGCAGCAGATGGGCCGCCGCCGAGATCATCGCGACGCGGAACAAGCGCGAATGGCGGAAGCGGAACGTGACCAGCGCCGGAAGGCCGCGCAGGGCCTCCAGCCAGGCGCCCGGCGCACGGCGGCGCCGGGCCGCGGCGGCCTGCAGGACCCGTTCGCGCAGCGCCGGCGACGGCTCGATCTCCTCGCCGCGGCGCACGAGGGCGAAGAGGGAGCGCATCTCCTCGAACTCGCGCCGCAGCTCCGGCTCGCGCTCGAGGCGGGCGCGCAGCAACGCGGCTTCCGACTCCGGAAGCTCGTCCCGCAGCAGGTCGATGAGGGTCTGGTTCATCGCAGCACCTGCCTCAACAGCCCGCGCAGCCGCGTTACCGCGGCGTGCATGCGCGATTTCACCGTTCCGACGGGGATCCCGAGCGCGGCGGCGATCTCGCCGTACTTGAGCCCCTGCGCCTCCGCCATGAGGAAGACCATGCGCTGCGCCTCGGGAATCTCCCCGAGGGCTCGCCGAACGAGGGCGGCCGCCTCCTGGTCCTCCAGCCGCTTCGCCACGCCTTGCTCGGAATCCGGGAGGGAGTCGCCCAGCGACGCCCCGTCCTCCTGGTTCCGCGCGTCGGCGGAGACGGTCTTGGGGGCCGCCTTGCGGCTCCGGTGCTGGTCGATCCAGAGGTTTCGCGCCACGGTGTAGAGGAAGGTGCTGAAGGTGGATTCGGGCCGGTAGTTGGCGCGGTAGCGGATGATCCGGAAAAAGGTCTCCTGAGTCAGGTCCTCCGCCGTCGCGCGGTCGTAACACATTTTGTAGAAGAAGTTTACGAGCGCCCGGGCATGCCGTTCATAGAGCGAGCGGAAAGCCGCTTCGTCGCCCCTTTGGTAGGAGACCATGAGCTCACGGTCAGGCCGGGACATTCGCTCACTGAGGCATGAAAACGGGCGGCGCGGGGGACGGTTCGATTCTAGCGCGGGAAGAGGTCCAGGGTCGTCTCCTCGCCTGCGTTCAGCTGGATGGGGTGGAGGGGGGCGGGGGCGGGGCCCCCATCGCGGAGGGTGACGACAGCCGGGCCGGCCGGGAGCCCCTCGAACCGGACCCAGCCGCGCCGATCCGCCACCGGACTGCGGGCCGGCGGCAGGGGCTCCCAGACCCCTCCGCGGATCCGCAGGACCACGGGCTCCGCGGATCGCACGGCGAGCCTTGCCTCCGGGGCCAGGCGGAGCTCGCCCTCCCGGTCGACCGCGAGGCCGCGAACTCCTGCGTAACCCATGGCGTCGACATCGACCGTCGCAGGCAGCCTGGGCAGCAGGCAGCGTCCCAGGCGCAGGTCCTCCTGCCGGATCCCGTCCACGCTGGCATTCGCGCCGATGACCGGTTCGCCGCCTGGACCGAGGATCCGCAGGAGAGCGCGCACCGAGGGCTCGAGCTCCAGTCGGAGGATGGGCGGAAACGTCGCATCCTCCGTGACGATCACCGTGCCGGATGCGGGCGCATAGGTCTCGTCGTCCGCTTCGACGCGCACGAAGTACCGGCCCGGCTCCACCTCGTCGAAACGGAACTCGCCGCGATGATCGACTCTGGTCCTCGCCTGCCACTCCGCCGTAGAGTCTGCGAGGTCGAGCGTGACCGATGTCCCGACCGTAGATGCTCCCGGAGGAAGATCGATGCGTCCCAGAATGGTCCCCCTTGCGAGGGCCACCTGGATTTGCGTTTCGACGGAGGGCGCGACGCGGACCGTGTGATGCGTCACCCCACGGTCCCACCCCCCCACACTGAGGAGGCGATACGTTCCGGGAAGGAGCGATTGAAAGAGTGCCCGTCCCTGCCTGTCGATCCACTCCTCGCGCGAAACCTCGAACCCGTCGAACTGACCGGTCAGCTGCAGCAAGACGCCGGGACGCGCCTGGACCGACAGGCGTGCCAAGTCGGGGGGGGCGAGGTCGACTTCCGTCGCTTCGCCCGCCTCGACGCGAACCTCGATCGCCGACCTCCGCGCCAGGATGATCCGGTGCCACCCTGGGTGCTGATCCAGGGCGAATCGCCCGTCGGGGAGGCGCTCGAACTCATCCGCGTCGGGAGGAGCGTCATGGGGAGGGAGCCGCAAGACGATGCGCCCGGAGACCATCCGGGCGAGGGCGAGCCTCCGCCTCTCCCCCTCACGGATCTCCACCGAACGGGATGCGTAGCCCTCCGCGCTGAGCTCGTAGCTGCCGGGGAGGAGCGCCGCGAACAGCGCGACGCCGTCCACGCCGGCAGGAGTGGACGCTCCCTCCCCCTGCGTGCCGAGCCGCACTTCGACGCCGGCCCCGCCCGCCCCGAGTTCCACGGCGAGCTCTCCCGCCGCTAGGCGGACGAGCATCTCCTGGCCGGGCGGAGGCAGGGGCCGGTGGAACTGCTGCCCGCCGAGCTCGAACTGGAGCGAGTCCTCCTCCGCGCGCGAAATGATCCGCTGGAAGCGGCCCTCCTCGTTCACGACGGGCGTATCCTCCACCGTGAACCGTGTGACCGGCGCATCCCCTCGGAGCAGCTGCCCGCGAATCGTCTCCTGCACGGGGGCGTGCGCAAGCAGAACGAGGATGTCGTCGTCGCCGCCCTTGCAGAAGAGAGTTACGGGATGAAGCAACTTCGCGCCGACTCGCAGCTCGATAGGCTCGCCGGCAGGGATCGGCCCGATGCTGAATCGGCCTTCGCTGTCGCAGGGCTCGAAGAGACCAGGCACGCTCACCCATCCGCCCGAAACTGGCGCTCGCGCACTGTCGAGCACTCGCCCCGAGAGGTAAGAGGGCCGAGCAAGCGTGACGACTACAGGGCCCGGGGGCGCGATGTCGACGCTGGCCGCAGGATAGCCGGACACACGCAACTCGAAGGGGCCCCCTGCGTGGATCAGCACCATCCCGTCATGGATGTCGCGGTTCCCCAGCGTGCCCTCCTCCGCCGCCAGGCCCTCAGGCGTGAGGACCCACACTTCGATCTCGGGGCGTCGCACGAGGGCGACGGCGATCTCCGCCTCGCCGATGCCCGGCTCCAGGGGTCCCACGCGCACGGCGGCGGGCTGGTAGCCGGCGCAGGTGACGGGGATCTCCTGCAGCGCGCGCGCAGGAATCGCCAGCGTTGCCCGGCCCTCGGCGTCCACGCTCTGACGCGCCACCTCCGCCGCGGCGAGAGGCGCCCCTTCGGCGTCGCGGACGGCGAGGCGTACCCAGGCGGGCCTCACGACGCGTAGAATCAGGTCGCCCCGGCGTTCCCCCTCCTGCAATTCATGGTTCGAGGCGGAGGCCGAAAAATGTGCAGGCAGGGTGACGGCGAGTGGCCCCGGCGCGAGGCTCTCGAAGAGGAACCTGCCCTCCCCGTCGGTTCGTGCCGAGGCGCCGCCGGGTTCGAGATTCAACTCGACCCCTTCGAGCGGCTCGTCCCCTTCCTGGAGAACGACCCCCCCAAGCGCGCAGGGGCGCAGGACCGTGAAACCGAGGCCGGTCTCTTCGGGGTGGCAGGCCCGCTGGAGAGGCAAATAGCCCGAGGCGCGCACGGTGAGGGTGTACGCGTCGTACCAGAGGGCCCGCACGATGAAGCGCCCCTGCGCGTCGGCGCGGGCGAGGAATCGCGCCCGCTTGTTGAAGGTCGTGGCGAGCGCGACCTCGGCGTGCGGCACCGGTCCCCCTGCGCTGTCCACCACCCTCCCTCCGAAAACACGCTCCGGGCGGAGATCCACAGGCTCGTCGACGTCGGAGAGCTTTCCTTCCGCGAGCGCGAAGCCGGGGGCGTAGAGCATCACGCGCCTGCCCTCCAGCAGGACGCGCCCCTCGGCGTCCGTGCGTGCCTCGGGAGTCCAGGTGTCGAGATCGAAGACGAACTCCTCCTCCATGAGGAGCGTGCGGACCCCGACCCCCTCCAACGGCTTCCCCTTGCTCCTGACGAGAACGCGCGTCTCGCCGGCAGGAGCAGCGGCGACGAAGATCAGAAGCAGGAGGAGGCGTCGCATCAAGCAAGCCCCTCGGGGAGGCGCAGCCGCCTCGTGGTCTCGTCCACGTGGTCGATCTCGATGCGCGGCGCCCGCGGCCAGAGCGCTTCCGTCAAGTCGCGCGGCCACTCCACCAGGGTGATCGCGTCGCGCCCCGAGCTCTCCAGGTCGAGATCCTCGAGGGCGCTCGGGTCTCGCTCCCGATAGAGGTCGACGTGGATGAGATCGGGCCTCCCGCGGTAGCGGTGCATGAGGGCGAACGTGGGGCTGCGCACGCCGGCCACAACGCCGCATGCCTCGGCGACCCCCTGGACGAAGGTGGTCTTGCCCGCGCCCAGCTCCCCCACGAGGAGCAGCACGTCGCCGCGCCCGAGGCGCGCCGCCACGCGGCGCCCCCAGGCGCGGGTCTCCTCGGGGGAACGGGTCAGGACTTCAGGCGCCATGCTCGTACCCGCCGTCGCGCAGGGGCTCCTCGCGCCCGTCGGGGTGGATCAGGAGCGCGCCCTGCCTCGTGACCACCCCGATGCGGGCGAGCTCCGGAAGAGAGTCGAGGGCCTTCGGATCGCCTCTCACCGTGAGGAGCAACTCGTAGTCCTCGCCGTCGTTGAGCGCATGCTCGAGGGAGACGCCCGCGCGGGGGATCGCCTGCGCGTCGAGCCGGCAGCCGACCCCGGACGCCTCCAGGATGCGGTGGAGGTCCCCCGCGAGGCCGTCGCTCAGGTCGATCATGGCGTGCACCTCGAACCGCTCCATGAGCAGGCGCGCCTCCTCCACGCGAGGGACGAAGGTGGCGTGCTTGCCGTTCGCGAGCGACCCCCCGAGCGGGCCCGTGACCAGGATCCAGTCGCCGGGTCGGGCGCCGGAGCGGAGGACCGGGCCCTTGGCGTGCGCGCGACCCAGCACCGTCGCCGCGACGTAGGGGGTCGGGCCGAACGCGGTGTCGCCCCCGACGATCTCGCAGCCGGTGCGCTCGGCACCGAGCAGGACCGCCTTCGCCTCCTCCGCGGAGACCCCCGCGGGCAGGCAGACGGCGAGAACCGCCCAGAGCGGCGTCCCCCCCATGGCGGCCACGTCGCTCATGCCCCGCGCCACCGCCTTGTAGCCGAAGAGTTCCGGGCCCTCGACGCCCCAGCGCGCGTGGACGCCGTCGATCACGGAGTCGGTGGTCAGGAGGAGCGTGCCCCAGGGCGGGCAGTCGAGCACGGCGCAGTCGTCGCCCGCCTTCGGCACGCGCGACCGCACCCAGCGCAGGAGTTCGCGTTCCCGGACCATGGTCACCGCTTGAGGCTTAGCGCCGCCCGGATTATCGCCGCCACTTGCCCGCGCGGGATGTACCCGAGCCGCCGCGAATCGGGATAGCGCTTCTCCAGTGGATTGGTGGCGAGGATCAGGAGGCGACCGGGCGGAACCGTGCCCGCCAGCTCGCCCCCGACGCTGAGCGCCTCGCCGTTCACGAGGAGCCGCCCCTCGACGCTCTCCACGCGATCTCCCGGCAGGCCGGAGACCCGTCCGAACCTTGCGTACCGCATGCCCCCCTCCTCCATCCAGTAGACGACATCGCTGCCGCGGGGGAGCGGGTCGTGCGGGCCGAGCGGGTCGGTGAGCAGGGTGGAGCCTCCGGCGTAGAACGGCGCGAGGGATTCGTCGGTGTCGGGGATCGTGTAGCGGTCGCGCCCGCGCAACCAGAACGCCAGGGTCAGGACCGCGCCGGTCAGGAGACCGAAGCGGATCCAGCGGGCGGTCGCCTTCCTGCTCACGATCCGAACGCCGCGCGGAAGAGGCGCGCCGTCTCCGCCGCGTCGGGAGCCTCGTAGAACGCCGAGATCGCGGCCGCGCCCTTCCCGCCCGCCGCCGCCACCTCCGGCACCGTGAAGAGGTCCACCCCCCCGATCGCCAGGACCGGGATGCGAGCGCGCAGGACCGCTTCGCGGTAGACGTCGAGGCCGAGCGGCCTCCGTTCGGGGTGCGAAGCGGTGGAGAACACCGGCCCCAGGAAGAGGTAGTCGGCGCCTGCCGCCTCCGCCTGCCCCGCCTCGTCGAGGTTGTGGACCGAGAACCCGAGCCACATGCCTTTGCGGAGGATCCCCCGTGCCGCCGCGAGCGGCATGGAGCGCGCGGCTAGATGGACGCCGTCGGC
The DNA here is from genome assembly GCA_052388375.1 of Planctomycetaceae bacterium. Lineage (GTDB taxonomy): Bacteria > Planctomycetota > PLA2 > PLA2 > PLA2 > JBQTIG01. The sequence goes on from JBQTIG010000032.1 coordinate 42,392, forward strand.
CCGGAGCGCAAGCGCGACGTCGATCCGGTCGTGCACCATCAGGAGCGCGCCGGCGCCGTGGACCGCGGGCCTCAGCTCCTTGACCATCTCGTAAAGATCGCGCGCCGGGGCGTGAGGCATGCGCACGACCACCGCGGTGGCGCCTCCCTGCACCGCCCGCTGCGCCACCCGCAGCGTCTCCTCGGGTTCCCGCGCGCCGTCGGTGACGAGGACCGTGCTCAGCCGTCCGGCCACAGCACCGCCTCGAGGCCGCGGCGGAGCCCCACGAAGGAGCCCGCGCGGCGTACGGCCAGGAGGACGCCCGGAACGTAGACCGCGCGGTCGGTGGCGTCGTGGCGCAGGACCAGGGTTTCGCCGGGTCCCCCGAACCAGACCTCCTGATGGGCGATCGAGCCGGGCAGGCGGATGGAATGGACCGGGACCCCGGCGACGCGACCGCCCCGCGCGCCCGGCGCGCTCTCCGATTCGCGAGGGGGTGCGGGGGCCTTTCCGCGCGCGCGGGCGATGCGTTCGGCGGTGAGCCGGGCCGTGCCCGAGGGGGCGTCCAGCTTCTGCTCGTGGTGCCGCTCCACGATTTCCACCCAGGCGAAGTGGCGCGCCGCCTCCTCGGCGAAGCGCATGAGCAGGACCGCCCCCACCGCGAAATTGGGCGCCACCAGGCAGGAGAGCCCCTTCCCGCGCGCCAGGGCGTCGAGCGCCTCCATCTGGGCCTCGGCGAGTCCCGTCGTCCCGATTACGGCGTGCACGCCGGTGCCGAGGAGCGTGCGGGCGTTGCCGAACACCGCCTCGGGCGTCGTGAAGTCGACGCCCACCTGCGGCCGGCCGCGGGCGATCGCCGCGGCGAGGTCGTCGCCCACCTCCACCTGGCCGGCCAGCTCGAGGTCGGCGGCGGCGCGCACCCCCTCGGTGACCCGCGCGCCGACCTTGCCGCGCGAGCCCAGGACGAGGACCCGGGTCATCCCCCGCCCCCCTGCTCCGCTTCGGCGAACCGGCGCACGATCGCCTCCTGCTCCCCCGTCTCGATGGAGCCGGGGCGCAGCGCGCGGATCAGCTGGATCGCTTCGTCGGGCCCGCACCCCTCGGTCACGAGGAAGGCGGCGAGCACCGTCCCGGTCCTGCCGATACCGGCGCCGCAATGCACCGCGACCTTGCGGCCGGAATCGAGGGACTCCCGAATGAAGTCGGTCGCCCGCCGCAGGTCCTCCAGAGGCGGAGGTTCGAAATCGGGAACCGGCAGATGCAGCGAGGCGAAGGCCTCCATGCCCTCCGGCTGCTCTTCGGTGAGGGAGACGACGGCGCCGATGCCCTTCCCTTGGAGGAACGGCAGATCCTCGGGGCGGGGCATGGCCATCCCGGCCACGGCGTCCTGGATGATCCAGGAAAAGTTGAGGCGCATCTCAAGGCCCGCCGGCGGAGTGGAGGTAGCGGGCGATGGCGGAGAGCGCCTCGAGATCCTCGGTGCGCAGCCAGACGAAGCTCACGCCCACGCGGTATCCCGCCGGCTCGGCGGCGCACCAGACGACGCGGCCCATCGCCAGCACCGGCTGGCCCTGACCGCGGAGGGTGAGCTCGAGGGCGAGATGCGTATCGCGTTCGAGGGGCTGCTTCGTGCGGAGGCAGAGGCCGGTTGCGCTCAGATCGATCGTCTCGGTGGCGACGGCCTTTACACCCGCGATCCCGTCGCGCAGAGGACGGTAGGTCACCCGCTGGTTCTGCCCGCGACGGGGTGCCGCGCGACGCTCGGAGTGGCCGTGATTTCCCGTCATGCGAGGGGCCCCCGGGAGTACCCTAGAGCCCGTGTCCGACAGTTTCCGCAAGCCCACCCTTGCGCGCAAGGCCGGAAGAGGACTTCTTCGCGCCCTGACCGGACTCTTCGGCATGCGGGTGGTGGGCAAGGCGAGCGACTCCGTGGAGCTGCTGCGGAATGAGTTTCGCGAGGGCCGCAAAGAGGGCGAAGGCTCCCCCCGTCCCATCCCCCACCTGGACAAGGGGAGCCATCCCCTCAACGATCGCGCAGAGCCTCGGCGCGCGCCAGAAGGCTCTTGACCGAGTCGCGCTCCAGCGTCAGGAGGCTCTGCCCCAGGGGCGCGATCCGATCCTGCTTCAGGAGGGCCTCGAGCTCCCCCATCTGCACCTTGAGGTCGGCGATCTCCTTCTTGAGCGCGCGGATCTCCTCCCTCAGGTCCGCGATGCTGTCCTGGAGTTCGGCGACGGTTCTTCCCTCGGGCACCTCGCGGGTCCCCTTCTGGATCCCGCTCACGATCCGCTCGCGCTCGTCCGCCTCGCTGGCGGCGTCTCCCATGCGCTGGTGAATTTCCGCCTCCCGCTTCATGAGCTCGTCGTGCCGCCGGCGGGCGGTGTCCCGCGCCTCGTGGTCGACCGCGAGTTGCGCCGCGTCCAGCGTCGCGCGGACCCCCTCGATCGCCTGATCGATCTCCGAGTCCTTAGGCCGCGCGCTCCCGTCGGCCTTTGCCGCCGTCACCCGCCGCTCCAGGGCCTCCACCACCTCCCGCCACAGATCGTGGGATTCCCGGAGCCGCACGATGCCGGTCGCCGCCGAGGCGGGCAGGGGCGCGGGCTTGGCGGCCTCCGTGGGGGTGGAATCCCGGGGGGGGGCGGGGGCCGGATCCGGGCTGCAAGCCGGGATGGCCAGCGCTGCGAGGAGGAGCGGAAAACGCATCATGGGACCATTATAGGGCTCGCATGGAGCGCAGCAGGGCGGGCAGCAGGAGGAGGTCTCCTAGCAGGGCGACGGCGGAGGAGAGGGCCGTGAGCGCTCCGAATCGCTCCGTGGGGAGGAACGCGCTGAAGGAGAGGAATGCCAGCCCCGCGCAGAGCACCGCCGTGCTGAGGATCAGGGGCCGCCCCACGGCGCGCGTCGCGCGCAGGAGCGCCGCGTCGAGGGAGCGCCCCGCCTTCCGCTCCGCCCGCGCCCGGTGGAGGAGGTGGAGCGAGCTGTCCACGGCCAGGCCCACCGCCACGGCCCCGACGGCGACGGCGGAGATATCGAGAGGCAGCTCGAGAAGCGCGGCGCCCCCGAACACGGCCACGGGCGGCAGCAGATTCGGGAGGATCACGGCGAGCCCGAGCCGCACGGAGCGGCAGCTGACCATCACCAGCATCCCGATGAGGAGGAGCATGGTCGCCGTGCCGCGCGCGGCGTTCGCCAACAGACTCTCCGCGGTCTCGACGGCGCGCACATAGAGACCGGTGAGCTGCATGCGGCCCGTTTCCCTCCCGCGCGCCGCCTCGGCCAGCCGGCCCAGCACCGCCGGCGGGGTCCCTTCGCGCACTCTCACCTTGATGCGGTAGCGGCCCCCGCCCCCCTCCCGAGGTTCCTCCTCGAAGCGCGCCACGATGCTCCCGAAGCCCGTGCGGAGGATCTGCAGCACGGCCGCGAGCTGCATCGGGCTCTCCAACACGCTCTCCGAGAAGCCGAGGATCGAGGCGCCGTAGCGGACGAGGGAGGCCATGCTGAGGGCGCTCTGCACCCCGGGCTCGGCCTCCGCCGCGCGCGAAAAGGACTCGAGATCGCGCAGGATGTCGCGCATCGGAGTCCCGGGGCGCGCCTGAAGGACCGCGTCCACCGGGAGGGTCGCGGTGAGGCGCTCGTCGAGGAAGCGGTAGGTGAGCGAGACCCGGCTCTGGGCCCGGAACGCCTGGAGCACGTCCACACGCACCTGCGCGCGGGAGGTAGCTACGAGCCCGAGCAGGCAGACGGCGATGCCGCCCAGCGTGATCGGGAGGCGGCCGCGACGCACGAAAAGGCCGAGGCGCAGGAGCGCCCGCGCGGCGCGGCGCGATCGGCGCTCCCGGGGGGGGAGGTCGAGGAGATCGAGAGCCGCGGGGAGGCCGACGAGGATGACCGGGATCGCGAGGAGGACGCCGAGGCCCACCAGGCTTCCCGCCGACCGGAACGCGGGGACGCCGGTCCAGCGCAACATGAAGAACCCAGCGGCCGTGGTGAGAAGACTCATGAGGATCGGGAAGGCGAGGGCGCGTGCGGCACCCCAGGAGGCGTCGCGGGCCGACCGGCCGCGCGCCCGCTCCTCGCCGTAGCGGTCGAGCAGGTAGACGCTGGAGGTGATGCCCACCACCGCGAGGACGGGGAAGAGCGCCGCGCCGAGCGCGGTGACGGCGATGCCCTGGGATGCGGCGGCGCCGAGCGCGTAGAGGGGCGGAAAGGCGGTCGCTCCGACGGCGAGCGCGGTCTCCTTGAGGCTGCGGCGCAGGACCCAAAGCACCAGCACCGAGGCTGCCAGCGCCAGCGTCCCGATCGACTCGAGGTCCTTCACCGCGTACTCGTTGGCGTCCATGGCGAGCGCGGAGACCCCGGCGACGAACGGCTCCTGGCCCTGGGGGAAGTGGAGGGCGACCGCCGCCCGCACGGCCCGCACCGCCGCCTCACGCTCGGACCGTGTCCCGGGCCTTAGGGTGGTCGCCACCGCGGCGACGTCGAGGAGTTCGTTGGTGAGCGTGCCCACGTACACGGGAGAAGCGAGGATCGCCTTGCGCGCTCGCGCGGCGCGGTCGGGCTCCTCCAGATCCGCCTCCTCCAGCGGACGTAGGCGGTCTAGCGGGAGGGGAACGGTGGCGCTCGCCAGACTGTAGGTCTCCTCGAGACCGGGGAGCCCCGAGAGCGCCTGGGTGATCGTGCGCAGACGGCGGAACTCGGACGGCTCGAGCAGATCGCGCACCGGCCAGGCCACGAGGAGGATGTCATCGGAGCCGAAGCGGCGCGCCAGCTCGCTCTCCAGGAGGTCCTCGGCGGCGTCCTCCTGGAGGAGCGATCGCGTGTCGTGATCGAAAACCAGACGCGGGAGCCGCAACCCTGCGAGGAGGGCCAAGAGCGCGAACAGGGCCAGGAGAAGCCATCGCCACCCCCTCGCCTGGGCGCCCATGGGGGCCGAGCTTATCATCGTGCCATGCCCGTCCTGCGCGCGCTCCTGCGGTTCCCCCTCGATCCGGGGGCCGCGATGGCGGAACTGGGGGGACGCACCCGCGCGTTGTTCGCGCCGCTCCTGCCTGCCTCCGCGGCCGCGCTCTACTTCGGCGCGCGGGGATGCGGCGCCGGCGATGCGCTGGCCGCGGGCGCAGCCCTGCTTCTCTTGAACGTGGGCGCGGGCGCCGGCGGCGCCGGCGGGGCGGCGCTGGCGCAACTGCTGCTTGCGCGGCCGGTCTCCTTTCTCCGGCTCTGGCCCGCCTGTTCCCTCTTCGCCACCTGGGCGGCTCTCCTCTACCCCTCGCTTCTCGTCCTGCTCTCCCTTCTCGGGGCCGGATCCACTACGCCGCTCACCGCCGCGCTGATCCTCCTCGCCTGGGGTGTCGCCTCGGGTACCGGCGTCGTCGCGGGCGACGACGAGGAGGCGGAGCGGGGCCGCCTGCTCGTCGGCTCCTGCCTGGGGGCGGGGGGCGCCCTGGCCGGCTTGGTCCTGGCGGCCCTCTTCGCGCGGAGTGCCTTGGTCGCCGCGGGACCCGCAGCTCCCGGCCGGGAGGCGATCGGGCTGCAGCCCGGCGAACCGGTGCTCCTCCGGCCGGGGAGCCCCCCCTTTTTCCGGTTCGGGGGGGCGTGGGGGGGAACGGCCCTCCCCGTCCTGGATACCGTTCCGGCCAAGGTCCCGCCGAAGCCCGTCCGATGAGCGGTTGCGTTCTCCCGTTGCTTCCCCTATAACCGCCCTTGAAGAACCAGGCCCGGCGCAAGCCGGGAGTGAGTCGAGCGAGGGACGGGCCTTCCGGCCCCGAAGAGAAACCGGGAGACCCCCTCTCGCTTCCGTGAGGAGTGATTGAGGACAGGGAGGGTGAGGTCATGACGCGCAAGTTCCTTGCGTGCCTCTGCGTCATCGCGGCGGCAGGGTTGTCGGGTTGCAGCCAAGGGGGCGAGCTCGCCATCCCGAAGGTGGTGATCATCTCGGGCGGCACCTCCACGGTGTCGGCGCAGGCGGCCGCGCTGGGCGGGGCGGTGCCCTCGGGTACCGCGATCACCTTCATTGGGGACATCGTGCGCCTTCGCGGGCTGCACTTCCGGTCCGACATGCGGATCTACCTGGGCATGAACAACGCCCTGGCCCGAAGACCCGACAGCCTCCTGACGACCCTCCGAGACTTCCTGCCCGCAGGGCCGTTCGTCTACACCGATCCCGTCACCAGCGTAGAGACGATCCTCGAGTTCGAGGTGAACTTCGAGTTCATCCGCGAGGACGAGGCCCTGATCGTCATTCCTCCCGAGGTGGCCTGCAACGCCGCCTTCACCAACCCGATCCTCCGCGTCTTCGGGGACAAGGGCTCGAGCGTGCCGGTCACCGATGTCTACTTCATCGCCGGCCCCCGCTGCATCGCCCTGACGCCGCGCGAAGGGCTCGACATCGGCGGCTACTCGGTCATCGTCCACGGCGATTTCTTTTCTCCCTACACGCAGGTCGGCGTTCGCTACCGCGATCCCGCCGACGGGGTCGTGCGCGTCCTCGGGGATGACCCTACCGACGACATCGTGGAGCACTGGATCGACCGCTACACCCTCGTCGTGACGGCTTGGCCCGGAGTCGTGCCGAGCGCGATCTTCGGTCTCACGGACGAGCTGCCCGCCGACGTGATCCTCTTCGAGAGCATCGAGGCGATCACCGGGAACGTCGCCCTCGAGCCGAGCCTCAACGGCAAGGGTGCCTGCGAAGCCCTGCAGCCCCAAGGCGACGTCCCGCTCAATGCGTTCGGGACGCGGAACACGGAGAAGACGGACGGGTTCCTCTACCTCCCCACCGGCGTGACGGCGCCGCCTCTCATCCAGGCGCTCACGCCGGACAGCGGGGTCGAGGTGGGCGGCAACATGGTCGTCATCCACGGTCAGCAGTTCGACGCGTTCACCGTCGACCTGAGCAACCCCGCGGATCCGGGTGTCGGCATCGAGTGCCCGCCGGGATCCGGCGAGTTCATCTCCCCCCTCGCCGCCTCGCTCGTGAACCGCCAGACCATCGTGGTGACGATGCCCCCCTGCCCCGTCGACATCCCGCAGAAGGTCGACATCTGTCTGCGCAACAAATACACCATCGACAACGCGGGCAACCTGGGCGGCCTCCAGACAACCGGTCCGAGCGGCACCTGCGTGGTCTTCGGGGACGTCTATACCTACGTCCCGATCCCCCCCATCGTGCCGCCGGTGGTGACCGCGATCTACCCCTCCAGCGGGGCGCCCCAGCCCCAGGGCTGCGGCCACGACTACGGGTTGGAGAGTCTCATGGTCGTCGGCGACTGGTTCGACGGCGACACGACGCTCAACGGGGGATTCGAGTTCCTGCTCCCGGACGGCACCGTCCTCCAGAGCCTTCGCACCATCCTCCACAACCGCAATCTCCTCGAGGTCTTCACGACCAGGCTGCCCGCGAGCGTCTATCCCCTCTCGTCGGATCTCCTGGCCGGCGTGCGCGTCCGCAACGTCGTGGGCCACGCCGACTTTGCCGATGCGATGCTCTTCAAGGCGACCCCCGACGCCGCGTTGCCTCCGGTGCTGAGCGACCTCTGCCCCAAGAGCGGGCCGGTCGCGGGGGGCAACCGCGTCCTGGTGATCGGCGCGAATTTCGACACCGACACGCGCGTTCGCTTCGGCGCCGCCTTCTCCACCGACGTGCAGTACGTCCACGCCGGCCTCCTCATCGCGGTCGTACCGCCCGGAGGCGGCCCCGGCGCCGAGTCGGTGACCGTTCTGGACGGGGCGGATGCGAGCGCCTCCATCCTTTACGCCCGCACGGCCACGCCGCCGGCTCGGTGCCCCACCCTCGGCGCGCTCGCGCCCGATGAGGGCTCCTCCACCGGTGGCTACTCCATCCTGGCCTACGGGATCGACTTCACGCCCACCACGCAGGTGGAGTTCGGAGTCTCAAGCGGCAACTTCTCGCGCGACCTCTTCTACCTCTCCGATGTCTTCGTGCGCGTCGAGGTCCCCGAGGCGTTCCCGGACCAGATCGGAGCCACCCTCGCGGTCGGCGCCACCGATCCGCTCAACGGGTGCACCGAGGCGATCAAGACCGTCCCGTTCACCTACGTCGCCGCCTCCATGGCGGCGCCGGAGATCCTCTACGTCGACACGACGGTCGAGGTCCCGATCACGCCCACCGTCCTCCCCGCGCTCAACCTCGGCGGCGGCGACAAGATGCTCGTCATCGGCCGCAACTTCGACCAGGGCACGACCTTCGATATGACCAAGCCCCAGGGAAGCGCGACGAAGGCGTCCGCGACCGCGGTGCGCGTGCTCACCCCCAACCTGGCCGTCATGACCTCGCCGGCGTCGCCGAACGGCGCGATCGGCGTCGCGGACCTGCAGGCCCACAACGCGTTCGGGGATTCCAACCTCTTCCCCGTCGAATACGTGGCGCCGCCGCCGCCCATCATCCTGGACGTCCGCAACCTGGACGACGGGACGCAGTCGGCGGCGATCGACGGCAACAAGCGCCTTCTGATCTTCGGCGACGGCTTCTTCGCCGACGGGGGCGCCCTCAAGGTGCGCCTCACCGGGCGCGACTTCACCAACCCCGCGCTCCTCAAGACGATCGAGCTGACCGGGACGTCGCTCACCCTCGTGGACGACGACATCCTGGGCGTGAACATCCCCAAGGACACCTTCCTCGAGGGGCCCCTGGGCATCGAGGTCGTCACCCTCTACGGGTCGGCGATGTTCGTCAACGCCGCCGGGGACCCGATCTTCGTCCTCATCGGCCCCCAGCCGCCCAAGGTGACCGGGGTCTTCCCGCGCAAGTTCAACAGCAACGGCGGCGAGGTCGCCGTGCTCTTCGGCCAGAACTTCACGCCGACCACCCGCTTCAGCGTTCGGACGAGCCTCATGGGCTCCCTCGTGACCGTCCTCGCGCCGCGCTACGTCTCCGAGACCGTCGCCATCGTCACCATGCCCGCCCTGACCGGCGGCATGCCGCCGGTCGGCGCGCCGGGTCTCGTCCGCGCCGAGGAGATCGATGCCGTCCTCAAGGCGAAGATCACCGATCCCGACTTCACCGAGAGCAGCCTCATCGATCCGCTCTACGTCGTTTGCAACGATTCCGCCCCCGCGCTCCTGGCGGTCTATCCGGACCACGGCTTCATCGCCGGAGGGGAGCAGGTGCTCCTGTTCGGCGCCAACTTCCTCAACGCGATCGGGCTGCCCAACGTGACGGGCGTGCGGATCATCGACCCGGTCCTCGGGGACGTGGGTCTCTACACGGCCGCGACCCCCGCGGAGCTCCCCCTCGACTCCCTGGATCCCGCGAACCGCGGCAAGTACTTCATCGTCAACGACCACACGATTCTCCTCATCAGCAACCCGCGCGATCCCATCGTGGCGGGCGACTTCGCCGCGGCGGACGTGCGGCTCGACTCCCCCGCGGGCGCGGCGATCCTCACGGGCGGCTACACCTACGTGGACACCCCCGAGGTCATCGCTCCGCTGCTGCTCGGCATCACCCCCAACGAGACGCGCCTGAACGGCGGCACCTCGCATCTGCTGAGCGGCGCGTTCCTCTCGGGCATCCACCGCATCGTCTTCACGCGCTCCTCCGATGCCACGACCTTCACGATCCCCCTCGATGGGGGCGACTTCAGCGTCGTGAACAGCTTCTTCGACGTGTTCGTGATGCCGGACCTGACCGCCTTCTTCGCGGCTGGCGATCTCCTCGACGTGCACGTCGAGAAGGACGTCACGGGACTCGGCACGCTCACCTCCAATGTCCTGAAGCTCGCGCTCAAGGTGAGTTTCGCCGGGCCGCCCACTATCACACCCACCGTCACCCCGGTGACCGGCTCCGCCTTCGGCGGAACCGTGGTGGAGATCAAGGGCATGTTCTTCACGCCGCAGAGCCAGGTGCTCTTCGGGACCATGCCGGCCCGCAACGTCGTCTTCGACTCCCCCACGCGGATCTACGCGGTGACGGCGCCGCTCCCGTTCGACGCGGGGGATCCGGGCAACGTCGGCCTCGATCTCCTGAACGTGGCCACCCATGCCGACCCGACCGTCGACGTGGCGGCCTTCACCCAGGGCGGCTGGGCGGTTTTGGCGGACGCCTACACCTTCACGCCGGAAGCGCCGGCGCTCGGCGCGCTCTTCCCGCCGTGCGTTTCCGAGGGGAGGACCACGCGCGTCACCCTCACGGGAGCGCGCTTCCTGCCCGGCGACACTTCGCTCGTGCTCTCGGGCCCCGCGCCCCTCGGGGTCGCGGCCATCGTTTCGGTCACCTCCACCGAAATCGTCTTCGACTATACGGCCCCCGCCTATGCGCCGGGCACGCTGGGACCGAAGTTCGTCACCTTCAAGGCGGCCACGTCGCAGGGAGTCTCCCCGACGGGCAAGGACCTCTGCGTCGAGATCACGCCGTTCCTCACCTCCTGCACCACGAGCTACACCGTCAACGATCACGCCTCCCCCACGACGGGAGTCGAGGGCGGCGCGCGCGTGATCGTGACGATTCTCGGCGGCAACTTCGCCGGCGGGGCAAGCTTGTCCCTCGATCCGCGCGCCTTGGAAGACATCGCGCTCACCGAGGTCGCGGCCTTCTCCAGCTTCGCCCAATTCAAGGTGGTGAGCCCGACGAAGATCGAGTTCACCGTACCCTACGCATTCCCCAAGAACGTTCCGAATCTCATCGACGGAAACCCGAACGTCGGCCCGGTGGGACTGTTCCTCCGGAACGCCAACGGCCTGGCGACCTCCATGCCGGACTGCTTCGCCTACGTACCGGCGATCCCGGACTTCGAGGAGTTCCGGTTCACCCTCCCGGAGGACCCGCGGCAGCTCGGCTTCGTGGCTCCCGTCAAGGTCACGACCGGCGACATCAACGCGGACGGCCTTCCGGACGCCGTCATGATGACCACCGATGACTCGTTCCAGCTCTTCTCCCCGGAGGTCGCGGTCTTCTTCTCCGACCACTTCGGGGCGGGCGTGGACGTGAATGGCGACGGGGTCGTCCCCGACTTCGCGGGGACCTTCACTCGCTTCCCGGTGGGCAACGACACGGTCAAGCCGTTCGTGCCCTACGACGCTACGGGGCTCGCCGTCCGCCTGGCCCAACTGGACGCGGACAAGCAGCTGGAGATCGTGGTTCCCGCGAACGTCCCGGGCGTCGCCAACAAGGCGCGGGTGCTGCTCATCGATGTGACTTCGACGGGGGCGATCGGGACCCAGACGGTCCTGGTCTCGCCGACCGCGGAGAGCTTCCAGATCCAGGGAATCGCCACCGGCCGCTTCTCCTCCGCCGACAGCCGGGACGACATCGCGTTCCTCACGTATCACGCCGACTCCACCAAGCGGGTCCTGGTCGTGTTCACGTCGACCGCCACGGATTTCGTTTTCGGAAGCTTCATCAAGAGCCTCCCCGCGGCATTCCAGAAGTATCAGGCGGGCCATCTCGCGGCAGGCGACTTCGACGGGGACGGGGACGAGGACCTCATCTGGGGCCAGTTCTGGGACGACGGCGTCGGGATCTACGAGGACTTCCCGATTCTCGTGGCCAAGGTCAATGCGGGCGTGCCTTCGGTGGATGACCCGTTGGCCCTCACCAACGTCAAGGCGGGCAAGGTCGACGACATCGAGATCTTCGATACGGACGGCGACGCGCTCGTCGACGCGGTCGTGATGATCCGTCATCGTGCGTTCGGATCGATCGTCGGTCCCACGACGCGTGCCGGCGGACTCCTCGTGGTCCGCAAGCCGCTCGATCTCATGGCCGATGCCTACATCGAGCTGCCCTTCCGGGAGTCCCCGACCACGCTCAACGGCACCAGCGCGGCGTCCGGTCATGGGGACTTCGACGCGGACGGCATCCTGGATATCGCGGTCACCGACCGCGACGGCGAGTTCATGATCCTGCTCGGCGACGGCAAAGGGAGCTTCCGCGAAGTCCCGCGCACGTGGCACCTCGTCACGGTCCTCACCTACTATCTGGAGAGGGTGCGGGGCATGGACGTCGCCGACATCAATGGCGACGGGCTCGCCGAGGTCTGGATGGGGGATCTGGGCTCGACCCCCCTCAATCTGAGTCTCTTCCTGAACCAGTCTCGGTAGCGCAGGCTTCGGTTCCGGCGGCGGTCGCGAGGCCGCCGCCGGGACGGATCGCCCGCGCGCGGACTACGGGGAATAGGTCGTGGCGCCGAGCGCGTCGGCAAGCACCAGCACGGGCTGCGTCAGCCCGTCCAGGATGGGCCGCTGCGCCAGGGCGCGCGCGACCGCGTCCTCGCTCGCGTCCGCCCCGGTCTCAGCCAGGGCGTCGCGGATGAGCGCGAAGCGGTTGCGATAGCCGGAGAGGACGCTCCGAACGATGTCGGGGGCGAGTCGGTCCCGGAAATCGGCGTGGAGGAGGACGATGCCCGTGCAGACCCCCCGGCGGCTTTCCGGCACGAGGATGATCGGCCGTCCGTCGCTGCGGCCTACCGCGACCAGCACTTGCCGCTCCAGCGCGACCGTGTTCTTGGTACCGCGCAGCTCCGGATTGCTCGTCGTGCGGGAGCGGAGCCCGGCGCTCGTCCCGCCCTGCCCGACGACGCGAATGCGCGATCCCTCGGGCATGGCGTCGATGGCGTAGCGGGTGAAGCCGCGCACCCCGGAGACCGCGGGATCCAGCGCCTGGAGCGCCCGGAGGTCGCGATAGGCGAGCAGCTCCCGGGGCGTCCCGGCCGCCAGGATCGCCTGGACGAGCGGGACGGCAAGGAGGGCGTCGTCGCCGCGGCTGGTCCCGACCGTGACGGTCTTCGCCTGATGCTTGATGGCATCCACGGGCCGCGAGAGCTCCTCGATGCCGCGCGTGAGCGCCAGGGTGAGCTCTTCCACGGCGACGCCCGGAGTCCCGACCCGTCCGAAGTCCTCCTGGAAGTACTCCAGGGGAAGGGCCGCGGTGGCGTAGCGCAGGAGGAGCGAGAGGCGCGTCGCCGTCGCCGCTTCCATCACGCCGTCGTACCGGCCGCTTCGGAGCGTCTCCGAGAAGCTGCGGAACGGGCCGTCGAGCTGGGGGCGCAACTGATCGCGCAGGTCGCGCCCCGGCCCGGCGGCGCGCTCCCCCACCTCGATGGCCGCCCGCGCCTGGCGCAGCGGCAGCGCGAGCCGGTCGATCGCCTGGGCGGCGTGATAGCCGAAGAGGTGGCCGGTCACCGTCGTCAGGATGAAGGCGAGGGCGGGGTCCACCTCCGGCACGAACAGGGTCGCCTCCGCGGCGCGGAAGCGGTCCTCGCCCTCGGTGGCGATGACGACGGGGCACGCCTTGTGCGCGGCGTAGATTTCGATCTCTTTCGCCACATCGGAGGCGTTGCTCCCGTCGAGCCCCGTGGCACAGACGAGAATCAACGGCTCGCTGCTCAGGTCGATGTGCTTCTTGTCTTCCGTGGAGTCGCAGGCGATCGACTTGTAGCAGAGCTCGGAGAGCTTGATCCGGATCTCCTGGGCCGCGATGCGGTTGCGCCCGTTGCCCACGATGGCCCAATGGCGACGCTGCGGGGCCGTCCGGTCCGCCGCCCGCGCGATGGCGTCCTCGTTCTCCAGGACCTTGCGCATCGAGTCGGGAAGCGCCGTGAGCGCGCGCAGGAGCGCGCTGCGCGCCTGCGGATCGCCGACACCGCAGACTTCGGCGATCGCCTCCCCGAGGAGGATGCCGGCCGCGACCTGGGAGTAGAACGCTTTCGTCGAGGCGACCGACATCTCCACGTCGCGACCGTCGCTCGTGTAGAGCACCCCGTCGACGCGATCGGTCAGGTCGGAGTTGCGGCGATTCACGATCCCGATCACCGGGGCGCCGCGGGACCGCACGAGGTCGACCGTCCGATTCGTGTCCGTGGTGGTGCCGCTCTGGCTGATCGCGACGACCAAGATGTCCCCCATCTCGTCGCGGAGATGGAAGCCGGAGAGCTCTGTGGCGGGCAGCGCCTGCACGGCGATGGGGCTGGAGCCGAGCGCATCCCGAAACGCCTCCGCAACCGCCTGGCCGGCCACGGCCGCCGTGCCCTGGCCGATCACCAGGATGCGATGAAACTCCCCGGCCTTGAGCTTCTCGCGGATGGCGGCGGGGAAACTCTCCTCCCCCAGGGAGACCCGCGTGAGGCCGTGCTCCTCGACGAGCCGGCCCCGCAGGGTCTTCCGCACCGAGAGGGGCGCCTCGCTGATCTCCTTCTTCAGGAAGTGGCTGTGGGCCCCGCGATCGACATCCCGCGTCGTGATCTCGAGCCGCTTCAGGTCCTTGGTCCGCAGCGGGAGCGGGGTCCCGTCGAAGGCGACGCGAAGGATGCCTTCCGGCTTTCCCGCGGACTCCGCGTCGAGCACCACGACCTGTCCCCGGCTCGAGGGCTTGTCCGCGGCGGCGGGCGCCTCGCCGTCGAGACGAAGGTAGAAGGGTGTCTCCTCCACGATCCCGTAGGGCTCCGAGGCGACCAGGAACCGATCCTCGGCGAGGCCGACGTAGAGCGCCTGTCCGCTGCCCCGGAGGCTCAGGTTGAGGTGGCCGGGCTGCTGCGCGCATGCGGCGGCCACCGCCACCGATCCGTCGAAGCGCGCCACGACCCGCCGGTAGGCGTCGGCCAGCTGCGCTTCCAGCCGGGCCGTCTTCGCCACGAGCGCCGGAATCACCTTCGCGTCGGTCGTGATGGCCGGCGGGATGGTGAGGTTCTCCTGGCGGATCAACTCCTGATAGTTGTCCACGTCTCCGTTGAGCACCCCGACAAGATAGGGGGTGCCATTCTCGGAAGGCTCTTGATTGAGCGGATGCGCGTTCTCCTCGCTGATCACCCCGACGCTGGCCCAGCGCGTATGGCCCAAGACCTCGGTGGTGACCCCGGGCGTCTCGAGGACGCGGTGCAGGAGCCCGTCGCCCACGATCGCCGAGCGGAGGACGCGCACGTTGTCCCCGAGTTGGCCCACTTCCGCGGCGACCTTGTAGACGAAGCTGAGCACGCTCCCGCCGGGGGCGCCGGCGATGCGTCGCACCGCGCGATGGGTGAAATTCGGGATCGCTTCCCGGGCCGCCAGCTCCTCGGCGGATTCCGCGAGGATCGAGTCGAAGGCACCGCGCACGAAGAGATGGATCCCGGCGGAGTCCCTTCCCCTCACCTCGAGGCGGTCGAGGGAGTTGAGCGCCAGGTTGATGTCATAGGCCGCCTGGGCGTGCCCCACAGCCCGACTGCCGCCCGCGAGCGCGCGCACCTTCTCCTGATTCCCGAGACGGTCGCGCTCCAGGGCGAACTGCGCGTCCTTCGCGCGGATGAGGAGGGAGTTGAGCCGTTCCACCCGCCCCGTGCCGAGGGAACTCGCGCGCTGGTCGAGGAGGGTTTCGAAGCGCCCGAGCGCCTCCCCCAGCCGGGAGGTGGCGGAAGCAAGGGCGCCGCCGTCCTCGAGCATCGCCTGCAGTCCCGGGATGCCCCCCAGCTCCGCCGCCGCCCGCTCGCAGTCGGTCACGACGCTTTCGAGGGCGTGATCCCCGTCCGATCCCGCCGTCCCCCACGCACGGATCGTCTCCGCGGCGCGAAGGAGGCGGGAAGCCACCTCGCCCGGATTCGGGGGTGTCCGGGAGGATGCCCGGGACAGGACGGCGACGATCCCGCACATGGCCCTTAGCCATCTTCCATCGGCAGATTCCTCAGCACAAGTAAGTTGGCCCGCCCGCGTGCCTGGCTGATAATGGCCGGGTGCGCCCCTCGGCCGACTCTTCCGGGCCCACCCTCTTCGGGCTCTCCCGCTACGCCGGAGGCGCAGGATGCGCGCGTTCCGGGATGCGCGCCGTGGGAACGCGCGCGGGCGGATAGGTGGCGAACCCTCGGACGCTCTTCGCCTGCCTCCTCCTCGTGGCCGCGCCGCTCGCCGCGCAGGAGGCGGTCGCGCCCGCGCGGACGCTCGATCGGTCGCACGGGCTCCCGGGGGACGAGGTCTTCGATCTCTGCGCCTCCGGAGAGGAAGTGCTCTGGGCGGCAACCAGCGGCGGGCTTTGCCGGATCGAGCGCCACGGGATCGTCGCCGCCCCCGAGTCCCGGAGCTACCCCGACGCTCCGCCCTACGCGGTGGCCGCCGCGGAGCCGGGCGCCGTGTACGCGTTCTACCCCGCCGCGCTTCTCCACGTCACCGCGGAGTCCGCGCGCCGCGTCGAATTCCCAGACGCCGTGCTGCCGGCCTCCTCGCGCCATCTCGCCTGGCGGGAGGGGGAACTCTGGACTCTCACGGACTCCTCGATTCACCACCGCAGCGTCGAGGGCGCCTGGCGCGTGCTGCCGCTTCCCCCCTCCCGGACCCCTCCCCGCTGCCTCGGGCTCCTACAGGGCAAGCTCGCTGCCGCCGGCGAGGAGGGGACCTGGGTTCTCGAGGAGGAGGGGTGGCGTCGCACGGCGACGGCCGCGGTGCTTCGCCTCCCTCGGGGAGCGCACGATCGCGCAAGCTTCGACAGCGCGAACGAGGAGTTCCTCGCGGCAGCGGAACTGGCCGGAATGGTCTGGTACGCCTCCGCTCGGCTGGGACTCCTCTTCCGCCGGGAGCGCGCACGCTTCCGGCAGATGCCCCTGCCCCTCTCCACGCGGGTCAACTCCCTCGCCGCGGGGAAGGAGGGCTCCATCTGGTGCGGCACCGAGCGCGGGCTCGCGCACGTTCACGCGGACGGCACGGAGACGATCCAGGCCATCGACGGACGAGCGCTGGGGGCGATCACGGCGCTGGCCGTGGATCGCGAGGGGCAGGTCTGGATCGGCAGCGGCTCCTCGTTCGCCGGGGTCTACCGGCTCTCCCATGGGGTCTGGAGCCACCTGGGCGCCGCGCACGGCTTCGTCGACGCCTTCGTCCACCGCATCACCCTCGACCCGTCCGGCGCGCTCTGGTTCGCGGTACTCAACGCGCCCGGGGCGAACTCGACGGAGGGCGAGGGCGCCTGGGTCTACTCCGCCGGCCTCTTCCGCCCCTCCCCGGCCCACCGCGAACTCCCCTCCAGCCGCATCTATGACGTCGTCGCCCGCGACTCGGAGGGCGCCCTCTGGTTCGCCACGCTGCGCGGCCTCGCCGCGTTCGACGGGACCCGCCTGCTCCAGTACGCCGAGGGGGCGCTCCTCGGGGAGAAGGTCTGGTGTCTTTGCGCCGCGCGGGACGGCAGCCTCTGGGTCGGCTACCAGGGTGGGAACCTCGGCGTCTCGCGATTGACGCGGGGTACCGTGCGCCACTACAGCACCGCCGACGGGCTGGGCGACCCCAACGTCTGGTCCATCATCGAGGCGGAGGGTGGCGTGCTCTGGTTCGCGACGGAGCGAGGCCTCAGCCGCTTCGACGGCAAGCGCTGGTCGAGTTTCGGCGCGGCCGACGGTCTCCCTTCTGCCCCACTGTGGCCCCTGCTTCCCGGCCCGGCCGGCTCGCTCTGGATCGGCACCCTCGGAGGGGGGCTGGTGCGCTTCGAGCCCGACGACCGCGAGGGTCCCCACACGCGGTTCGTCGACGGGCTCCGCACCGCCGTGGAGGGGGAGGAGATCGCGATCTCCTGGGTCGGGATGGACGCCTGGTACGACACGCCCGCATCCGACCTCTGGTACCGCTGGAGAGTCGGGGCGGATGCATGGTCGGAGGCGCGGCCCACCGAGGGGGCGCAACTTCGGCTCCCTGCCGGTTCCCACCGCTTTCAGGTGCAGGCGATCGATCGTTTCGGCAACGCGGAAGATCCCCCCGGTTCCCTCGACCTCGAGGTGGGTCGCCCCTTTCCGGTCGCCTGGGTGACCGGCCTGATCGTCGCGGCGGTGGTGGCCATGCTCGTCCTGCGCGGCCTGCGGCATCGCCTCGAGACGAACTCGTTCGTGTCCTAAGCTGCAAGTTCGCGTGCCGAAGCGGGCGAGAGAAGCGAGGACTTCCCCCGGAGCCGCGGTACGTGTTTACCGGGGGTCACCGAGCCGCGGCCATCGCGCGGATCGGGAACGCTTGCGGGCGGGGCGAGCGGAGCGCCCGGCTCGCGAGGGCCAGCGCGTCTGCCGAGCTACGCGTCACGACCTCCTGGACATTCTTGACGAGTTCTCGCCACCAGGGAGACCAGCCTACCGGACCCGTGGGCGCGTCGCCGGGGCGCGGCTGGGCGAAGCTGGGAGTCGGGGAAGATGGGCGGACGGCAGGGACCCGCACGCAGCGGACGTAGGACCCCCGACTCCGCGCCCTCGTCCGGACCACGGGGAACCTCACGCTCGGCACGCGGCTCGGCCGCGTCTTCGCGTCCGCGAGCCCCTGGCACCGGCTCGTCCGAGACCGCGGGAGGCGCCGGCTGGCGGAGCGGTTCGAGCCCGCGAACGCCGTGGCCCTGCTGGTCGATGCAGGGGGGGCCGGGGGGCGCGAGGGCGTGCCCACGGTCGTCGCCGACCAGGGCGTCGAGAACCGCAACGGCGAGGTCGATGCGCGGATCGCCTCCGGCGCGCTCCACCGCGTCCTCGCCATGAGCGAGATCCGCTTCTCGAACTCGAGGATCGAGGCCTGGTGGAAGCGTTTCCAGCAGCAGCGGCTCCGCCTGCACCCGCTCGACCGGGTCGCGAAGCTGCGCCCTCTCGTAGCCTTCTCTGGTCCCGTCTCCCATGTTGGCGGCCATGACTACGCATGCGCCGCCGTTTCCAGGGCCGCTCGGCATCCGTGCCGGCTGTCCAGGAAGACGAAGTGCTGACTCTGGCCGCTAGCGCCCCGCCCCGGGCAGCAGATTGCGCAGGACGAGCCAGATCATGCTGGGGCTCTCCCGCATCCTGCGGCGCAGATAGGCGGTGGCATCGCCCCGACCGACCGCGAAGGGGACATAGAGGCGCAAGGGAATCCTCGGCCCCAGCGCGCCCGCCCTCAGATCGCGGGCGAAGCGGGAGCGCGGCACCCCCAGGAGGAGCTGGATCTCGGACCTGTCGGGTGCGCGCGGGGCGACGTCCCGGAGAAAGCGCCGGAGGACCGCCTCGTCGTGCGTCGCGAATTCGACGAAGGCGCCGCGCTCGAGAAGACGCCCGGCGTAGTCGAGCATCCGCTCCTTCATGGCGCCTTTGTCGAGGAGCGCGCAGTCCGCCGGCTCCTTATAGATGCCGATGACCAGGCGCACGCGCATCCCGGCGGGAATGCTCTCGAGATCCCGCTCGGTCCGGTGGAGGCGGGTCTGGAGGACCGCGCCCACGTCCCACCCGCGACGGTGGAGATCGAGCGCGAGGGCCAGGGTGACGTCGGTCCAGCGGCGATCCTCCATGTCGATGGTGAGGCGCACGCCGGCGGCCGCGGCGCGGGCGGCGATTCCCTCGATGGGGAGGCGCGCCTCTTCGGGGGGACCGACGGTGAAGGCGGAAGGCTTGAGCGAGAGCGAAGGCCTCGCGACGGGATCCGCGAAGCGCGGATCGGCGGCGATGGCGTCGACGAGCTGCCGGTAGATCTCCGCATTGGCTTGGACGCGCGCGGGTGCGCGCACCTCCTCCCCGAGGAGGTCGAGGGTGGAGCGCGTGCCGTCGCGGGCCAGGAGAGACGCCGCCGCCTCGATCGCCCTGGCTGCCGACTCGCCGGCCAGGTAGGGTCTCGCGAACCAGCGCACCAGCGGCGCGGGAACGATCCTCTCGAGCATCGGGCGGGGATTCTACCGGGCGCCGGGTCCCGAGCCAGGGAGCGGCCGGCTTGGGTATCCTACGCGGGTGTCGCGGATCGTCCTGCTCGCCCTCGCCGCCCTGGCGGCCTGCGGGCGCACCGGGGAGGTGACCCTGTTCGCCGCCGCCAGCCTCGGAGAGGCCCTGCCCGACCTGCGCGCCGCCGCGCCCGTCGCGTTCAAGACCTCCCTGGAGGCGACCTCGACCCTGGCGCGCCAAGTGGAGCGGGGTGCGCCCGCCGACCTCCTCCTGAGCGCCGACTCACTCTGGAAGGACTACCTCGCGTCGCGCGGGTTGGTGAGGGAAGCTCGCCCCCTCCTGCGCAACGTCCTGGCCCTCCTCGTGCGGGAGGGCGGCGAGATTCCCCGAGACCGGGAGGCGCTCCGCCGGGGCGCGTTCCCGCGGATCGCGGTGGCGGAAGAGACGGTGCCGGCGGGCCGGTACGCGCGGGCGGCTCTGGCGGGCTTGGGCCTTGAGGAGCGGTTCTTCCCCTGCCGCAGCGCGCCCGCGGCCGTCTGGGCGCTCCAGTCCGGCGCGGCCGACGCGTGCGTGGCCTACGCCACGGATGCGCGCGCTCCGGGCGTGGTCGTCGCGTTCCTTTTCGATGCCCCCTCCGACCCCGCGGTCGTCTACTGGGCCCTCCTCCTCCGTGACGGCCGCGAGGCTCGCCGCCTTTACGCATGGCTCTCGAGCGCCGAGTCGATGGCCCTTTTCCGCCTGCATGGCTTTCTCCCTCTCGACTGATGGAACCCTCTCTCCTCTCCGCTCTCCTTCTCTCCGCCGCCGCCGGCGCGGCGGCTATCGCCGTCGATCTCTTGCCGGCGATCCTGGTGGCGCGTCTCCTCTCGCGACCCACCACGCGGGGGCGGGCGCTCCTCAGCTCCCTCGTGCACCTTCCCATCGTCCTGCCGCCGGTGGTCACGGGCTACCTCCTTCTCCTGCTCCTCGGCCGCAACGGGCCGGTCGGCTCCCTGCTCGCGGGAATCGGCGTGCAGATCCCCTTCACCTTCCTGGCCTGCGTGGTGGCAGCGGCCGTCGTCTCGTTCCCCTTCCTCGTGGGCGCGCTGCGCGCAGCGCTCGAATCGCTCGACCCACGCCTCGAGGGCCTCGCCCTCACCCTCGGCGACACGCCGCTGCGCGCCTTCCGCCGCGTCACGCTCCCGCTGGCGGCTCCCGGGCTCTGGGCGAGCATCGTCCTCGGTTTCGCGCGGGCGCTCGGGGAGTTCGGCGCGACGGTGGTGCTCGCCGGCAGCCTCGAAGGCGAGACGCGGACCTTGAGCCTCGCGGTCTACGGCATCCTCGACCGCCCCGGGCAGGAGGGACGCGCGGCCCTTTTCTGCCTCGTCTCGGTGGGGCTCGCCGTCGTTTCTCTCGTCCTTTACGAGTGGCTGCTCACGCGCCAGAAGAGAAGGCGCGCTTGGTGACCCTCCGGTTGCGCGCCCGCCTGCTCGACCTGGATCTGGAGAGCTGCGCGCGGGTTCTCTGCCTCTTCGGTCCGAGCGGGAGCGGCAAGACCACCTGCCTGGAGGCCATAGCAGGGCTCCTGCGCCCCGAGCGCGGCCTCATTGCCGCCGGCGGCAAGGTCCTCTTCGGTCCCGGCGTGGACCTGGCTCCCCGTGCGCGCGGGGTGGGCTACCTTCCGCAGGCGGCGCCGCTCTTTCCCCACCTCAGCGTGCGGGAAAACCTGCTCTACGCGGATCCTGATGCGGATCCGGCGCCGGTGGCCGACGGGCTCGGACTGACCGAGCTCCTCGACCGCGCCCCGCGCACCCTCAGCGGCGGCGAGGGCCGGCGCGCCGCCCTCGGAAGAGCGCTCCTCCGCGGCCCCTCTCTCCTCCTCCTGGACGAACCCTTCTCCGGCCTGGAAGCCCCGCTGCGCGCGCAGCTCATCCTCTTCCTCGCCCGCACCGCCTTGCCGCAGACCATCCTTGTGACGCACGATCCGCGCGATGCCGTCGCCCTGGCCGACGAGGTGATCCTCCTGGACCGGGGTCGTCTGGCCGGTCGCGGCACACCGGGCGAAGTGTTCAGTCCCGATTCCCCTCTCGTGGAGCCGCACGCCCTCATCCATGGCATCGTCCGCGAGGTTCGCGGGGAGGTCGGGACGGTCGAGGTGGAGGGGCGCATGCTGCACGCGCGCCTTGGAACCGCGGAGCCGGGGGAGCGAGTCCGCCTTTGGCTGCGAGCGGACGAAGTGACGCTCTCCCTCGGTCGCCACGACGATGTGAGCGCACGCAACCGACTGGAAGCCACGGTGGTGGAACTGCGGCCGCGGGGAGCCCAGATCCTGGTCGCCCTCGACGCCGGGATGCGCCTCTACAGTGTGCTCGACGGCCGCAGCGCGGAACGGCTCGCGCTGCGGCCGGGAAGCCGCGTGATGGCTCAGTGCAAGACAGCGGCGCTCAAGCGCGCCGGGCTCTGATGGTTCGTACGGGAACCGAAGCTCACGGCTTCGGCTTCATGGTGCTCCCTCATCACGAGGGGGCGGGAGCGCCGGCGTCGGCCTCCTTGGTCTTGTCGCAGCCCTCCATCGCGCAGACGAACGACACCTTCTTCCTGGCGGAGGGCGTGTCGGTCTTCGGGGCGCTCTCTTCCTTCTTGGCGCAGGCACACCCCGTGACCAAGGTGAGCGCAAGTAGGAATGTCGCGAGGGAGCAGACGAATCGCTTCATCCGGCCATCCTTCCCGGCCTCGAGGGCCTGCCGCCAGTCTATCGGGGGTAGCCGGCGATTCAAGGGGGTTGTAGCGACGATGCCGATGCGCCTCCCGCGGCCGCCTTGCTCGCGTGGAGCCCCCCGCCGATAATGCCGCCCCCACCCACCATGAAGATCCTCGTGACCGGAGGCGCCGGCCAGATCGGCGCCGACCTCCTCCCGCATCTGGAGGCGCGTGGGGCCCGCTTGGCCGTGTTCGACCTCGCGGATCGCCCCGAGCGGGGCTCCGGCTCCCTGCAGTGGTACCGCGGCAGCGTGACGGACGGCGCCGAGGTGGGCCGTGTCGTGGCCGAGTTCTCCCCCGAGATCGTCTACCACCTGGCGGCGGTCCTAAGCGCGAAGGGGGAGAAGGACCCGCACCTCACCTGGGCCGTGAACCTCGAGGGGACGCGCAACGTGCTCGAGGCGTGCCGGATCTCCCGCGTGCGCCAGGTGATCTTCGCCAGCACCATCGCGGTATTCGGCCCGGGTCTGCCCGATCCGGTCCCCAACGAAGTGAGCCTGCGGCCCGCGACCATGTACGGCGTCACCAAGGTCGCCGGCGAGCTTCTCGGGGAGTACTACCGCAGGAAGTGGGGGCTCGATTTCCGCGGCGTGAGGTTCCCGGGCCTCATCAGCGCGGGCGTGCCCGGGGGCGGGACGACCGACTACAGCCTGCACATGTACGTGGACGGCGTGCGTCATGGCCGCTACGAATGCTTCGTCGGCCCCGAGTCGACGGTCCCCCTCATGTACATGCCCGACGGCCTGCGCGCGCTCACCGAATTGAGCGATGCGCCCGCGGCACGGCTGAAGCGATCGATCTACAACATCGCGGCGATGAGCCCGACGGCGGCCGAGATCGCCGAGGCGGTGAAGCGCCGCGTCCCCGGGGTGGCCATCACCTTCCGGTCCGACCCCGTGCGGCAGGCGATCCTCGACTCCTGGCCCCGTCGCGTGGACGACTCCCGCGCCCGGGAGGAGTGGAGCTGGAAGCCGCGCTACGACCTCGCGTCGATGAGCGACGACCTCGTGCCCAAGGTGCGCGCGATGTTTGCGCCCACCTCGCCCCCGCCGCGTTGAATCGCTCCTCCCCCCTCAGCACTCCGGCAGGCTGACCGCGAGGCCGCCCTCGCTCGTCTCCTTGTATTCCCGGCGCATGTCCTCGCCGGTGCGCTTCATCACCTTCACGACGCGGTCGAGGCTGATGAGATGGGCGCCGGAGGAGTGCAGGGCAAGCTGCGCGGCGCTCCACGCCTTGGCGACTCCCATGGCGTTGCGCTCGATGCAGGGCGCCTGGACCAGCCCCTTGAGCGGGTCGCAGGTGAGGCCCAGGTTGTGTTCGATGGCGATCTCCGCCGCGTTCTCCGCCTGATCCACGCTTCCGCCGAGAGTCTCGCAGATGGCCGCCGCGGCCATCGCCGTGGCGGTGCCCACCTCGCCCTGGCATCCCACCTCGGCGCCGGAGATGCTCGCGTGGGTCTTGACGATCATCCCGATCGCGGCGGCGGTGGCCAGCGCCGTGTGGACCCTCGCGCGATCGAGCTGGAGCCGATCCGCCAGCTCCACGAGCACCCCGGGCAGGATCCCCGCGGCGCCGTTGGTGGGCGCGGTGACGACGCGCCCGCCCGCGGCGTTCTCCTCGTTGACGGCGAACGCATAGGCCTGCGCCCGGGCGATGGAGCGGTAGGTCTCCTCCACCTTTCCCGCCTCGATGCTCTCGAGCAGGTCCGCGGCGCGACGGCGCATCCCGAGCCCTCCCGGGAGCTCCCCGCGGGCGGCGAGGCCGGCGCGCACGCAGGCCCGCATCGCCTCCCAGACCCGGTCCAGCCCCTCGGCCACCTCGCCCGGGCGCGTCTCCCAGGCACCCTCGTTGGCCAGGACGACCCCGCCCAGTCCGACGCCGAGGGAACGCGCCACCCTCACCAGGGAGGCGGCGTTGTGGAAGGGATGCAGGGGGGGCGCGGGGGGGGGCGGCAGCGCATCGGCGCCCTGTTCCTCGGCGCGACGGACGAACCCGCCCCCCACCGAGCACCAGCTCTGCTCGAAAGACGGGTGCGCCTCTTCGCGCGTCGCGAAGGCGCGGCAGACCAGGGTATTGGGATGGGAGAGGGCGTCGTGATCGTAGGTACCGAAACGCGCGAAGCGAACGTCGTCGGGATGCAGCGGGACATGGGCATCCCCCCAGGGGATGCGCGGGGCGAGGCGCAACGTGTCGGGCAGCGCTCGAAAGGCCTCCACGTCGCAGCTCTCCGGCTGCCAGCCGAGCAGCCCCGCGAGGATGGCCCGGTCGGTGCCGTGCCCCCGCCCGGTCGCGCTCAAGGATCCGCGCAGCTCGACCTCCAGCCGGGCGGGAACGAGTCCGCGCTCCAGGCAGGCGGCGCGGAAGAGAGCCGCCGCGCGCATCGGGCCGATGGTGTGGCTCGAGCTCGGCCCGAGCCCGATGCGGTAGACGTCGAGGAGTCGGACGCGAATCGGCTCCTGCATCGGGATCCATCACAACGTACGCAGGCGACTTGTCCAGGATCCGGCGCCCGCGGCGCGCGCCCCGCGGCGAAATCGCGGGCCGGACCTTAGAGCCTATCCGAAAACCCGGCGTCAACGCCGAGGCCGAGCGAGCGGGCCGAGCGCGAGCCGCGAC
>JBQTIG010000033.1:0-16065 GCA_052388375.1 Planctomycetaceae bacterium
GGTAGGTTGGCACTACATCGCCTCCGGAAACGCAGAACCCCGAGATTCGCCGCGGCGCTGCGTTCCACGCACGACGGACGCCCGGAAACGGCCTGTTTTTGCCTTCAACTGTTCAAGTTGGGTTAGCGGAATACGGCGATGGAGGAGAGGCGAAGCGATCGGCCCGCGCAGCCGGCCGAATGTAGCCTGGTTTTCGGATAGGCTCTGAACCCATGGAGCCCCCCGCCCCCGACCCGCGCCTCGCCTGGGGCAAGCGCACGCCGAGCCCGGTGGAGGAGCGTTTCCTCGAAGGGCCGCGCGGACGGTTCCGCGAGTTCCTGTGGGCCTTCCGGATCTTTCGCGAGTTCATTCGGGGCTTTCGCGCGCTCCACTTCATCGGCCCCAGCGTGACCGTCTTCGGCTCGGCCCGCTTCGATGAGGGGCACCCCGCCTATGCGACGGCGCGCGGCGCCGGGAGCGCGTTGGCGCGCGCCGGCTTCACGGTGCTGACCGGCGGCGGCCCCGGGATCATGGAGGCGGCCAACCGCGGAGCGCGCGAGGCGGGCGGGCGATCGGTCGGTTGCAACATACGCCTTCCCCGCGAGCAGAAGCCCAACCCCTATCTCGACCGGATGGTGGAGTTCGACCACTTCTTCGTACGCAAGGTGATGCTGGTCAAGTACAGCTACGCGTTCGTCGTGCTGCCGGGCGGCTTCGGCACCCTGGACGAGATCTTCGAGACCGCCACGCTGATCCAGACGGAGAAGATCCGCGACTTCCCGCTCATCGTCATGGGCCGCGACTATTGGCAGCCGCTCCTGGACTACCTGCGCAACCGGATGGTGCGGGAAGGGACGATCGCCGCCGAGGACGTCGACCGCCTCTTGGTCACCGACTCGCCGCAGGAGGCCGCCGACCACGTCGCCCGCGTCGCGCGCGAGAAGTTCGGCCTGCGGAGGCTCCGCCCGCGCCGCCCGCGCTGGTGGCTCGGCGAGCACGCGGCGCGGCAGGACTGAGGGCGCGCGCCTCACCCCGCCGTCACGACGACGACGAAGGCGGCGAGCGTAGCCGCGACGGAGAGGGCGCGGGCCGCCGCCGGCGCGCGACTCCGGAACAGGAGCGCGGTGGCGAGCGCCGCGACGGCGAGCCAGACCGCGGGGGGAGCGAGGCGGTAGGGCTTCTGGCTCGCCTTGACGATCGCGACGAAGGTCTCCTCCAGCCGCTCCAGCCTTCCGAAGAGCCGGATCTTCCAGTCGGCGGGGAGCCGCACCGTCTCGCCGTAGACGATGTAGGCGCCCGGGAGCGCGCCGAGGACGGAGGCCGCAATCCGGCGCGCGCGCAGGCCTCAGCCTCCCGCCCACCGCGGAGCCCGCTTCTCGAGGAACGCGCGCACGCCTTCCGCGCAATCGTCGAGAGGCAGGAGCTCCTCGCGGTAGATCCGCTCCGCCTCCTCGAGGGTGCCGGCCCGCAGCGCGCGCTTGGCGAGGAGCAGGACGGCGGGACTCTTGCCCAGGAGCCGCCGCACCGCCTCCTCCGCATCGCCCACGCCGTTGAGCAGCCCCCACGCCGCGGCCTCGGCCGCGTCGATGCGCCGCCCCAGCAGCACCAGCTCGCACGCGCGCTTCCAGCCGATGCGCGCCGGCAGGAGGGAGGCCGCCACCGGGGGGAAGCAGCCCACGTCGATCTCGGGTTGGCCGAACCGCGCGCCGGGGGCGCCGTAGGCGAGGTCGCAGGCCGCGACGAGCTCGCAGCCCCCGCCCAGCGCGTCCCCATGAGCGAACGCGACGGTGACGGCGTCCGTGGAAAGCATCGCGCGCACCGCGCCATGAAACGCCTCGAGCATCTCCGGTGCGCGGTCCGGCGCGTGGTCGGCCACGTCGTTGCCCGCGCAGAAGGCGCGTCCCCCGCCCCCCTCCAGAAGGATCACCGCCGCGCCGCGCGCCTCCTCCAGCCGCCGCCCCAGTTCCCGCAGGTGCGCCAGGTCCAGAACGTTGAGGGGCGGCCGATCGAGGAGAATCCTCGCCAGCCGCCCCTCCCTCCGCAGCGAGACCCCCAAGCTATTTGCCGGTGAACGCCGGCGCCTTCTTGGCGACGTAGGAGTTGAGCCCGATCTTGGCGTCGTCGCTCGAGAAGAGCTTCGCCTGCAGCTCGCGCTCCACGCAGAGCCCCGCCTCGAGGGGCAACTCGCTGCCCGTCTGGACCGCCCGCTTGATGTGGCCCACGGCCATCGAGGCGCGGTTGGGCGGGCAGAACTGGCGCGCGAAGTCGTAGACCTTGTTCATGAACTCGTCCACGTCCTTGGCGTCGAACACCTGGTTGACGATGCCCAGCGCCATGGCCTCCTCGAACTCCATGTTGCGGCCGGTCACCATGAGCTCGATCGCCCGGGACTTGCCCACGATGCGCGAGAGGCGCTGGGTGCCGCCGGTGCCCGGCAGCACGCCGAGGGTCACCTCGGGCAGGCCGATCTTGCCGCCGCCCTTGCGCGCGACGCGCAGGTCGGCCGCCATGGCGATCTCCAGGCCGCCCCCCACGGTGTGGCCGTTGAGCGCGGCGATGACCAGCTTGGGCGTCTGCTCTAGCCGCGAAAGGGTCTCGTTGGCGTGGAGGCAGAAGTAGTACTTGAAGGTCGGGTTGACGCTCGCCAGCATCTTGATGTTGGCTCCGGCGCTGAAAAACTTGTCGCCCGCGCCGCGCAGCACGATCACGTAGACCTTCTCGTCGAAGCGCGCCTGCAGGATCGCCTCGTCGAGCTGGCGGTTCATCTCGTAGGTGTAGCCGTTGACCGGCGGGTCATCGAGGCTGATGGTGGCGACGCCCTCCTTCGCCTCGTACTGGACCAGTTTCACGCCCATGGTTGGCTCCTTTCGCTGGGAAGACCGGCGATCCTACCACGCAGGCCCAAGGGTCCCGGATCAGGCGCCGAGCCGCTTCAGGAACGCTTCGGCCTGCTTCCCGCCGAGCTTCCGGATCGCGGCGGGGATCTCGCGTCGCGGGAGGTCGTACTCGCCGTCGGGCCCCGGCTGCGCACCGAGGTAAGCGCCGTCGTCGGCTTCGTAGGCCTTCACGAGAGCGGCCACCAGGGAGGCGTCGCCGGTCTCGCCGCAGCCGCGCGCGACCGCGGAGACCAAGCTCCAGGGTCCGGTCTCGAGGAGCGGCAGCACGAGCTTGCGTTCGCCCAGGAGGACCAGCGCATGGGCCGCATGCGCGGCGACGACCGGGTCGGGATCCTCGAGGAGTTCACGCAGGAGCGGGGCATGCGCCGTCATGCGGGCGCGCCCCGCGGCACGCACGGCGGCGAGAAAGCTCTTTCCCTCGTCGGCGCGCGTCTTCCTGTTGAGGGCGGCGCCGATCTCGGGGCCGCCGCCCAGATAGCCGAGGGCGTCGAGGAGCATGGGCCGCGAGGAGGAGTCGGCCCTGCGCAGCGCCTCCTGCAGGATCGCCTTCCCCTCCCCGCCGCGCGCCATCGCGACGGCTGCGGCGTCGCGCACCCGCGCCTCTTCGGATCGCAGATGGCGCGCCGCGCTCTTGCGGCACTCCGCGTCGCCGACGGTCGCAGCCAACACGAGCAGATTGGCGAGGCCCCCGCCCCCCTCCCCCGCTTCCAGCGCCGCGCGCAGCGGCGGCAGGAGGGCGGGGCCCGCCCGCGCGGCGAGCCTCACCGCATGCGAGAGGTTGTAGCCCTCCGCCACCGCGACATGCCGCAGGAGCGCGCGGCAAGCGGCTTCCCCGCCGATGGCCGCCAGGGCGGCGGCGGCCTGGGGCCGCTCGCCGAACTCGCTCCCCACCTCGGCCAGGCGCGCGAGGGCCGCCACGGCCTCGCGCGTGCCCGCCTGCGCGAGCCCCAACACGAGGCGCTCGCCCGAAGAATCAGCGAGCGCGCCCACGAGGAGCTCCACTGCCTGCGGCGTGCGGATGCGGCCGATCGCGACGGCCGTGGTGTCGGCCAGGTAGGCATCCTCCTCCGTGAGGAGCGGCGCGAGGATCGCGGCCAAGGCAGGGTGCGGCCGCTCGACGGCGCGATGGACGACCGCCTTCTTGAGGTCGAGGCTCGCCCCCTGCAGCGCGGCGGCGAGCTCGGCCGCGGCGCCGCGGTCCACGAGGAGCACGGCCGCCACGTGCGCGTCCACCGGATCGTCGCCCGCCGCCAGCGCCGCGAGCTCGGCCGCGCCGCGCGCCTTCCACTCGGATTCCGCGATCGCGATGCGGGCCAAGAGGCGGATCTCGCGTCCGACCTTCCAGCGCTGGATGCGCCCGAACGCCTGGGCGAAGAACTCCTGCGCCTTGGCCTCATCCCCCGTGCGGCGCGCGATCTCGCCCGAGAGGTAGCTCGCGCGCACCATCTGCTCCGACGTGATCGCCTCGTCGTCGACGCGCCGCAGGCAGAGGGGACGGAGGGTCTCCAGGGCGCGCCGTTCGGCCGCCCCGTTTCCCTCGTCGAGCGCGCACCAGAGCGCTTGCAAGTGGATCCGCAGCTTGGTCTGCTCGTCGAGCATGCCGAGGGCGGTGTAGGTGATCTCCGCCAGGGCGTAGCGGTGCAGCGCGGGCACCTGCGCGGCGGTGCGGTAGCGGCGCGGCCAGCGCGCCAGGGCGGCGCGCGCCTTCTCCTTGTCGGCGGCGGAGCCTTTCTCGTGGATGCGCTTCCAGAGTTCCGGATCGGGGAACGTGCAGAATCCGGTGAAGGGGGACACCCAGAGCTCGTGCAGCCGCGGCGCGTCGCCCAGGCTCACCGGCCGCAGCGCGCGATCGGTGTAAGCCACTTCGTTGGAGGGCGCCAAGGGCTGGTCGAACGCCTCGCCGGTGAGCGGGTCGGTGAGGCGGATGGAGGTCTGTTTCTCCTCGGGCTTGAAGCGCAGGTCTTGCGCGGCCGCGGCGGCGGCCAGCGCGAGGAGGAGGCCGAGCAGGCGCGTCTCCATCTAGACCTCCGTCCCCAGCGTCACCACGGCGACGCCCATGGCGACGGTCCCGATCCTGAGTCCGGTGGCCAGGCGCGACAGGGAGCGCCAATCCTCGTCCCACTTCTGCGCCGTCTCTCCGTGCGCCAGCCGCCGGTCGGCGCGGTCCAGGTAGGGCACGAGGACCGCGCGGTCATAGAGCGCCAGCGAGAACATCAGGGCGAGGAGCGTCATGCAGGCCGCCCAGGCGAAGCCGATGCCGCGCCGTCCGAAGAAGAGCGCCGCGCCCGCCGCCGCGCCGGCCCAGACGCCGATCAAGTCGGCCAGCGGCAGGAGCAGGTGCGCGACGCGCCACGCCTCCGCGCGGCCCGCGCGCCGCTCCCAGATCCGCAGCGCGGCGAGGCAGAAGACGAGCACGCCGACCCAGAGGCCCGCCGCCAGGAAGAAGATCGGGGCGAACGGGGGTTTCATCCGGCGGGGGGAACCAGGAACGAGAGGTCGCAGAACCCGCGGCTGCCGCAGCCCCAGAGCGCCTTGCCGAAGCGGACGATCTCCACGGCGGGATCCGGGAGGGGGCGCGGGGGCAGCACGCGCTCGCCGTCGATGCGGACCGCCGCCTCGCCAGGCTCCAGCACGATGTGGATCGCGCCGTCCACCCCGTGGCAGGCCGCGCGGGGCGGCGCCGGAAGCGACACGACGGCGCGCACGGAGTAGCCTGAGGCCGTGGGCCGCAGCCGCAGCGCGCGGGACGCGGGCGAACTGGCGCCGGTGCCCGCGATCCAGATGCCCCCCGGCTCGACCACGAGGGCCGCCGCGTCGAGGAGAGAGTCCTCACGGAAGGTCGCGGGGGCGGTGCCGAGCCGCTCCATCACCACGCCGTGCTCGGCGGCCCCGCGCCGGCCGTAGCTCACCAGCACGGAGCCCGACTTGGCCACGGCCAGGTTGTTGGCGCCCGCGCGCACGCGCAACTCCCCCACCGGGGACCCGTCGCGACCGAGGGTCCGCAGCAGCCCGTCAGCGCCGAGGAGCAGGATCTTGTCGGCGAGGAACCGGCAGCGCAGGCTCGGGGCGACTCCCTCGAATACCGAGAGTTCCCCCCCGGGGTCCGCAAAGGTGAGGCGCACGCCTCCCTGGTCCAGGAGCGCCACGGCTCCTTGGGTGTCGATGTCGAAGCTGACCGGCCGTTCGGGATAGCGCGCGGGAAAAGGGAGACGCATTCCCTACGTAGTCTATCAGCAGGTTCAGCGGGGCCCGATCCCCGCTTCGAGCCGCTTCAGTTCGGCTTCGAGACGGCGCAGCGCCTCGTCCAGATTCTCCGCGTCCGCGGCCGCCGGCGCCGGGGGACTCCTCTCCCTCTCCCCCGCTTCCCGGCGGGGCGGCGCCTTCTTGGGCGCTGCAAGCAGCTCCTCGGCCGCCCGTTCCAACTCGCGGATCTCCCTCTCGATCCGCTCCAGTTCGTCGCGCCGGCCCGCGCGATCGGCGGCGTTCCGCGCCTCCCTCAACTCCCCGAGCCGCTCGAGCAGAGAGCCGGCCCAGTGGAGGCGGAAGATCTCCTCCTCGATGGCGTCCACCTCGTCGCGGCGGTCCGCGGCCCGCGCACGCCCGAGGCGGGCCTCCTGCCGCGCGATGCGCGCCAGGATCTCCCGCTTCCTCCCCTCGCCTTCCGCGGACTTCCGCGACGGGGTCCCAAGGGCCTTGGCGATGTCGGCCGCAATCGCGGTGAGCTGCGCGCGCGCCTTCGCGTCGCCCTTCCGCGCCGCCGCGAGAAGGGCGTCGAGGTCGCGCACCGGCTCCCTCTCCCCGCCCCCCTCCCGCACCATCGCCTCGATCCGCGCCAGCTGTGCCTCGAGGGCGGCGAGCCTTTCCTGCACCGCCTTGGCCTCGTCCTCGCCGCGACCCGCCGGCGCCGCCAGGGCCAGGACCACCGCGACTCCGCACGCATGCTTCGTCATGTCGATTCCTCCCGACCCATCCTCCCACGCCCGCGTCAGCGTGCGCCGGAGAGGGCGTACCAGAGCCGGCCGAGCCATTCGTGCAGCGCGAAATGGCTGTCGCGCATCGCCTTGGGGGAGGCGAGCAGGGAGGGGAAAAAGGAGGCGGGGCCACGGAATCCGGTGGGGGCCGCCACGACGCGGAGGCCGGCGGCCTCGAAGGCCGACCGCGCCCGGGGCAGATGCCACCCATGCGTGACGAGCAAGACGGTGGTGATCCCCTCGGCGCGGAGGATCTCGGCGGAGAAGCGCGCGTTCTCGGTTGTGTCGCGCGACCGTGTCTCCACCCAGCGCACCGCCACCCCCCACTCCCGCTCCATCGCTTCCTTCATGAGGAGGGCGACGGGCGGCGTGCCCTCCTGCACGACGCCGCCCGTGACGAGCACGGGGCGGCCGCTCTCTTTCGCCAGTTTCACGCCGTAGCGCACGCGCTCCAAGGTGAGCGGCCCGAGGGTGGGTCCGCCGTACTCCGGCGCGTGCGCCTTGATGTCGCCGCTCAAGATGACGATGGCGCCCACCGCCGGGTCGAGGGGGCCTGGGGGCAGCGGCGGGTCGTTCTCCAGGCTCCTGAGGAGCGCCCCCGAGACCAGCGGCATGCTGAGCAGGTAGAGGCCGCCCGCCGCGAGACCAAGGAGCCAGAGCCGGCGGCGCGGGCGGCGGCGGCCGCAAAGCAGCCCCGCCGCCCCGAGCAGGAAGAGGCCGAGGGGCGGGAGGAGGAGCGTCCGGAGGAGGTCTTTCACGGCCGCCCCGCCGCCGCTCAGCGGTCCCGCAGGCGCCGCGGAGCCGTCACCTTGTAGTTCTCCGCGATGCGGGCGTCGATCTCGGCGAGCTTGGCCGCCGGCAGCACGAAGTCGCTCTCGAGCCCCTCGAATCGGAAGACGTGGAAGCCGCCTTCGGGCTCTTCGAGCGCCGCCGCGACGTCGGCGATCTCCAGGATCTTCCGGCCGTTCACGCTGGCGATCACGGCCTGGCCCAGATCCTCGAAGCCCTTGTTGGCGGGGTCGCTCAAGACGTTGTCCACGAAGACGATGCGGCGCCGCTCTTCGGGCGGATCCCAGGCGGCGCGCTCGTGATAGCGGCGCAGCGTGAGCGCGCCGAGGCTGCGGATCTGGCCCGCGACCTGGTCGCCGGTCAGCTCGAGGATGACGAGCCCCCCCACCACGAGGTACTCCGGCGGCTCCCCGCCGTGGGTCGCGGGCACGCGCTGCTCGCGGAGCGGCCAGTCCTTGAGCGTTAGCTGCACCTCGCGCGCCTCGCCCATGCGGAGGATCGTCGCCGGAACCGTCTCGCCGGCGTTGCGGTTCCCCTGGAGCAGGTAGGCGGCGCTCAGGCGGCCATGCACCTCGTGCACGAACGTGCCCTCGTCGTCGAGGGCGTGGCCGTCGATGGAGGTCACGACGTCGCCCGTCTCGAGCACGCCGTCGCCGGTGCGTCCGGGTCTCACCCGGGAGACCAGGATGCCGTGCTGGTCGGGGGGCACCCGGTGGTACTCGCGCAAGTCGTCGCGCAAGAGCTGCGTCCAGAAGAGGCCCGCCTGCGGCCCCCCCTGGTAGGAGCCGTCGGCCCCGTCGTCGAGGTAGCGGCGCAGCGTCTCCACCGAGAGGAGCGTCCCCTCCTGCCGCGGGGGGTTGGTGGCGAGGAGCAGCCCCGCCAGCTTGCCGTCGCGCAGCGCGACCTGCCCGTCGCCCCGGTCGCCGCAGGTGGTCTTGAGCTGGAGCAGGAGACGCGCCCCGTCCGTGTCGGCTCGGACCACGCGTCCGGTGCTGCGCTCCACGAGGTTCTCTTCGCCCAGCTGGTAGAGGTCGAATTCGTCGTCCAGCTTGACCGGGTTGCCCACCTCGAGCGGTTTCAGTTGCGCGCGCAGCCCTTCGTCCGTGATCTCCACGAGGGCGAGGCCGCGGGAGGCGTCGGCGTGCTTCAGCCGCGCCGGGTAGCGCCGGGCGCTGTTGGCCACCGAAACTTCGATGAGGATCTGGTCGGCCACATTGGACGCGGGCGTAAGGATCATGCCCTCGGCGATGACCACGCCCCGGGAGATCGTCGTGTTGGGCGCCGCCTTGTTCCAAGGCGTGCTCTGCTCGTAGCCCTGGGCGGTGACGTGGAGGCGTACCAGCGCGGCGCGGAGCCTCGGCGCCACGTCCTCGGCCGCCAAGGCCGCCGGCGACGCGTGGAGGAGGAGGAGCGGGAGGAGGAGGAAAAGGGCGCGGCGCACTTCAGTTGCCCTTTCCGACGTGGCGATCCTGGCGGATGCCGTACTGGGCGCAGATCTCGGCGTGCACCTCCCGGATGCGGGCCCGATCCAGGACGAGGGGAGGGACGTTCACCCCCTCGAACTCGATCCTCACCTTGTCGGCGGACGCCTCGTCCAGCATCGCGACGAACGCGCGGAAATCCCGCGGCACCTTCCCGTCCACGGAGGCCACGATGCTGTTGTTGTAGGGGCGGTAGGCGGTGCTCGGGTGCGGGAGGACGCGGCTCAGGACGACGAGCTGCTCCCGCGTCTCGTCGGGCCCCGCAAGCACGGGGTACCAGTTCTGGAGGTAGTAGAGCAGCTCCTCGCTGCCGCGGCGCGCGAGGTAGTTCAGGCTGAGCGGCACGAACAGGTAGCCGCCGAGGACGAGATAGTCAGGCGCGGTGTCGAACTGCCAGGAGAACGGCATGCGTGCGCCCCAGCGCTTGAGGGGCACGTCGACCTCGAACACCTTGCCCTCGCGTCGCACCTGGAGCTTCACCGTCTCGCCCACCTGCTCGTTCTCGACCACGAATTCGTAGCCGAAGAACTCGCCGCCGATCTGGATCGTGCCGTCGTTCCGGATCGGGATGCCGTCGATGGCGTGGATCACGTCATTGCGCCGCAGGATGGACTCGCAACTCGCGTAGGGCATCGGCTTCAAGACGACGACGCCGGTCGCCCCCTCGGGCACCCCCAGGAACGCCCGCAGCCCCGCGTTCTCGAGATGGGCTTCGTAGACGCCGAGTTCAGCGAAGCCGTGGTACTCGCCGTCGGCGATGTCGGTGAGGAAGTGGGAGATCACCGGGACCGGGATCATGTAGCCGATGTTCTGGCCCGCCGCCTGCATCTGGAACGCGACGCCGACGACCTTGCCCTCCTGGAGCAGGGGGCCGCCGCTGTTGCCGTGGTTGATCGCCGCGTCGACCTGCACGGCGAGGTGCTGGTCGCCGCGCGAGTGGGAGTAGGACTGCACTTCGATGCGCGACACCACGCCCTGCGTCACCGTGATGCGCGAGCCGCCCATGGGGTAGCCCACCGCGACGACCGTGGAGCGGAGCGCGGGAAGGCCGCCGAAGGTGAGCGGCTCCATCCCTTCGAAAAACTGCGCGTCGTCCACCGTGAGCGCGGCGAGATCGCAGTCGTGGCCGGCGAAGACCACTCGCGCCTCCACGCGTTCCGGGCGGTCGCCGCGCTTGACCAGCAGGTTGCGCGCGTCGCTCACCACGTGGGCGTTGGTGAGGAGCGTCTTGTTCCCGATGTAGAAGGCGGTCCCGGTGGAGCGCTGCGGCTGGGGACGCTGCCAGGGGAGGGAGTAGTCCTCCGCCTGGGAGACGTTGAAAACCTGCACGACGGTGGCGCGGAGGCGTTCGAGATCGTCTTGGGCCGGAGCGAGCCCTGCGGCCAGCAGGAGCGCGGTCGAGAGGACGGTGCGGCGCATCGGCACAGTGTGCGCCAGGGCGTCCCCCGCGGCCAGCTTTCCTCTCCGCCCCGCTGCGGCAGCGCTGCCGCAGCGCGCGCGCCTAACTCCTTCCGCCCGAACCCGTTGCGCCGACCGGCCGGGGTGACCCTCAGGAGCAGGAGGAGACCTCGCCGCACTCGAGGCAGCGGAAGCAGGCGCCGGCGGGGACCATCAGGCGGCGGCAGTTGGGGCAGGGGCGTTCGCGGCCGTCCAGGAGGCAGGCGCCCGCGCCGGCGGCGAGGGGCTGCACCCCTTTGGAGCGCTCGCGGAACACCGCGATCGACTTCAGGCCGAGCCGCCAGGCGCGGAGCATCAGCCGCGCGACGCTCTCCCGCGTCGCGTCGTGCGGGAGGTTCACGGTCTTGGAGATGCCGCCGCTCAGGAAGGGCTGCGCCGCCGCCATCATGAGCAGATGCCCCTCCGGGGCGATCGCGCGCCCGCCCTCGCGCTGCCGGAAGGCGCAGTCGAAGACCGGCAGGTGCTCGTCGCGCAGCCCCCGCGCCCCCTCGACGGTGTCGTGGCGCTCGAGATGCGCGAGGATCGCGCCCACGGCCCTCTCCGCGTAGCCGAGCCGCCGCAGCGCCGGCCCCACCGTGCGATTCACGATCCTGAGCGTCCCCCCGGCGGAGAGCCGCTTGACCTTCACCAGCGCCAGATCGGGCTCGATGCCGGTGGTGTCGCAATCCATCAGGAAGGCGATGGTGCCGGTGGGGGCGAGCACCGTCGCCTGGGCGTTGCGCACGCCGTGGCGCCGGGCGAGCGCGAGGGCTTCGTCCCACGCCTCGCGCGCGAGCGCGAGGAGGGGGGCGGGGGCGCCGGCCAGCTTCTCCACGGCCTCGCGATGCCGCCCGAGCACCTCGAGAAAACAGGCGCGGTTCTCCGGAAACGCCTCGAAGGGGCCCAGGCGCGCGGCCATTCGCGCGGAGACGCGATAGGCCTCCCCGGTCATGAGCGCCGTCACGGCGCCGGCGAGGAGACGGCCCTCCTCCGAATCGTAGGGCAGCCCCCGCGTCATGAGGAGCGCGCCGAGGTTGGCGTAGCCGAGACCCAGCGGCCGGAACCGCCGGCTGTTTTTTCCCAGCGCGGGAGTGGGGTAGGAGGATCGGTCGACGATCGCCTCCATGGCGCGGACGAGCACCCCCACGTCGGCGGCGAGCTGCGCGGCGTCGAACCCCTCCGGCCCCTCGTAGGCGAGGAGGTTGAGCGAGGCGAGGTTGCAGGCGGTGTCGTCGAGGAAGAGGTACTCGCTGCAGGGGTTGCTCGCCGCGATGCGGCCGGAGGCCTTGCAGGGGTTCCAGGCCTGGATCGTCTCCTCGAACTGCAGCCCCGGGTCGCCGCAGGCCCAAGCCCCCTCCGCAATGCGCTGCAGGAGCGCCTTCGCCGGGAACGTCTCCATCGGCTCCCCGGTCGTCACCGCGCGTGTGGTCCAGGGCCCGTCCGCCTCTACCGCCCGCAGGAAGGCATCCGGCACCCGCACCGACAGGTTGCTGTTCTGGAAGGCGACGCTCTGGTAGGCCTCGCCGTCCAGCCCCGCCGAGAACCCCGCGGCGATGAGCGCCGCCGCCTTGCGCTCCTCGAGGGCCTTCACCTCGGCGAAGAGCATCACGTCGGGATGCCACGCGTCGAGGATCTGCATCTTCGCGGCCCGCCGCGCGCGGCCGCCCGACTTCACCACTGCTGCGAAGGCGTCGTAGCCGCGCATGAAGCTGACCGGCCCCGAGGCGAACCCCCCGCCGGAGAGCCGCTCGCGGCTGGAGCGCAACGCGCTCAGGTTGGTCCCCGCCCCCGATCCGCGCTTGAAGACGAGCGCCTCCACCCGCGCCAGATCGAGGATCGACTCGATCGTGTCGGCCACCGACAGGATGAAGCAGGCGCTGCACTGGGGCCGCTCGTCGATCCCGACGTTGAAGAAGACCGGCGAGTTGAAGGCCCCGCGCTGATGCGCCAGGAGCGAGAGGAGCGCACCGGCGTACCACTCCTCGGCCAGCCCCGCCGCCTCCACCCAGCCCGCCAGCGTTCCCCCCACGCGCAGGAAGAGCTGCTTCACGCTCCGCTCCCGCTGCGGGCTGTCCGGCGCGCCGTGGAAGTAGCGGCTCGCGACGATGTTCACCGCCCCCTGCGACCACGCGGCGGGCGCCTCGACGCGCTCCTGCACGAAGAGGACGCGTCCCGCGTCGTCGCGGATCTCCGCGCGCCGCTCGCTCCAGGCAACGCCGGAAAACGGATCGGATCCCATGCCCGCGCCATTGTAGGCGCCGGGCAAGGGTATCCTGGATCGCATTCCGCAACCGGGCACCCTCGAGGAAACCACCACCCAGACGCGCCTCGCGCCGCCCTGGAACGTGATCGTCCACAACGACCCGATCACCCAGATGAGCTATGTCGTGATGGTGCTGCGCACGCTCTTCGGCTACCCCGAGGCCAAGGCGCACCAGCTGATGATGGAGGTGCACACCAAGGGGCGCGCCATCGTCTGGACCGGCGCGCACGAGCAGGCCGAACTCTACGTCCACAAGCTGCACGCCTACCAGCTCCTCGCCACCATGGAGCGGGTGGAGTCGTGAACGACCCGCGGCTCACGCGCAAGCCCGACGGCACGCTGGTGCTGGAGTCCCTCGCTCCCTGGTTCCTCGCCTCCCTTGCCGAGCTGCCCGAGCTCCTGGCGCCCGACCAGCCCGACGATGTGAAGGGGCGCCTCTTCCCCGACCCCTCCGCCGACGCGGAGCAACAGGAGGAGTGGAAGCGACTCGTGGTCCCCGAACTCTTCGCGCTCATCGCCTCGGCCCGCCGGATCGTCGCGCAGGACCTGAAGGCGCTCGAACCGGCCACGCAGGACGTCCCGCCCGCCTGGCGACTGCCGATTCCCGGCGAACACCTCAAGGCCTGGATCAGCGCGCTCAACGCCGGCCGCCTCACCCTCAGCGAGCGGCACGGCATCGGCGAACGCGAGATGTCCGGCGACGTCGAGGACCTCCCCACCGAGCGGCGACTCGCCATGGTGAAGATCCACCTCCTCGGCTGGATCGAAGAGCTCCTGGTGCAGCAGGCGATGCCGGGGGAGGGGGGCGGGGAGGGGGATCAGGAGGAGCAGGAATCCGGCTGATGCTCGCGCGATCAGACGCTAGAATCGCACGTGCATGGCCCGAACAGCGCGGCCCGAGATCGTCGCCCTCGCGCTCATCCTCGCTTTCGTTACGATGGCGGGCGCGCAGCAGGATGGCGACGTCGAACGGCCGGGTGATATCCTCGACAGGTACCTAGCGTCGAGGGAACGGTGGGAAGCTGTCGAGGCGTCCGCGAAGGCCGTCGCGGAGCAAGGCGGGCTGGCCTGCGTGCGTCCCATGCTCGAGAGGATCGCGCTGGGCGAAGGCGCTGACGTCGCGAAGCGTGCCATCTTCCTCGTGGGCGGAACCGCGGATGTGACTCCCTGGATGGTCGAGGCGACCGCAGACAAGTCGCCCCTCGTACGCGAGTTCGCGATCGAAGTGCTGTCGCGCGATGGCTTGCGAAGGATCGACGCCTTGACCGCGATGTTCAGCGACTCCCGAGCCCTGGTTCGGCTCGCCGGATGTCGCGTCTTCGCGACGTTCCGGGACGATCGGGAGCGTTCGGAGTTTCGCGCGAGCCTCCCTCGGCTGCTGCAGATCCTCGGCGATCCTCACGCGCTCGTCCGGGTCCATGCAGCAGCGGCTCTCGTGGCATTGGACATGAACCTGGAGGATGCGGGCCGAGTGCTGAGGGCGTCGCTCGAGCGGTGCGGCACCGAGGCTCGCGATCTTGCGCTGGAGACGCTGGCAAGTCTGGGCCTACCGTCACGCACTCTGCTGTTGGATGCCCTGGACGTGGAGGACTCTGAAACTCGCCGGCTCGTCGCGCAGCAACTCGGCTCCACGTTTCCCGACGTCGCGGAGCCGCTCCTGACTCTTCTGAGCGGGAAGGATGAAAACGCGCGGCGCGGCGCGATGCATGCCTTGGTTGCGCATTTGCGCAGCTTCACGCCGGGGCTCTGCGGTCGCGACGAGCGGCGGGCCGCCTGCTTGGCGGCCGGTGTGGTCACCCAGGACTCGCTCAAGGCCGTCGACGCGGCACTCGCCTGGATCGTGCGTCATATGGCGCGGGGGGGGATCGACCTCGAACAGAGCGGTGGAATGGTCGAGAACAGGATCGGGATCTCCGCGCTCGCCACTCTGGCATTCCTCGGAAACGGTCACACGGACCGGGGCTACGGCAATCCGTATGCAAGTGCCGTCGAGGCGATGCTGGACTACTTCCGGGGAATGCAGTACTCTTCGGGTTGCTTCGGCAACCCCGGATTCGAGGTCGGCCGCGGAAAGTTCATGTATGGACACGCGCTCGCCACGTTGGCGATGATCGAAGCGTGGGCGCACACCCGGGATGTCCGCTACCGGCGGCCTGCGCGCGACGCCGTGGCCTACATCGAGTCAGCCCAGGGGTCCGGTGGGGGATGGTCGTACGTCGCGGGCCACGATCCGGGTTATACCGTCCTGTCCGGGTGGATGATCCTGGCGTTGCGGGCCGCGCGCGTCACGGGGCTGAGCGTCACAGACGAAAAACTGTCCCTGGCACGTCGATTCCTGAGGAGCCGCTGGACGGACGAAGGTTTCGGCTACGCGAACGACCGGCCCGGATCGAGCCGACCGTGGTGGCTCGAGCGGACGGGAACGTATTCCCGCACGAATGGGCGCGCCAATGATGCGGCGGGGAGGATCGGGGAGTGGCTGCTCGACTTGTCCCTCGACCCGGCAGGTTTCAACTCCACGGGCAAGCCCATCCCATTCGGCACCCCAGGCACCCCTTACGGCAGGCTGGAGGAGATGCAGGCGGACATGGTTTCGTGGTACTTCACGTCGCTCGAAGGGTCCCTCGGCGCGGACGTCAAGCGCTACGCCTCGTGGACACGGGAGACGTTCCAGTATTTGGTGAGCCAGCAGGTCAGGGAAGGGCCAGATGCCGGATCCTGGCCCCCGCTCGACCCATGGGGGGAGGAGGGTGGGCGCATCTACTCCACGGCCATCCTAGCGCTGACGCTGGAAGCGCCCTACCTCTACGGGCCCGGCTTCGGCCCGGGCAAGCCCGCCTATCCAAAGATCCTCGGCCCGGCGCTTCTCCGCCTGCGAATGGCCGCGGGGGATCGGGAGCCGGAAGTCAGGGCAACGGCGAAGGCCGCGCTCGCGTGGATCGTGAAGAAGTAGAGGGAGAACCCATCTCCGGCGATTGCACGAGGCGGGACTGCCGGCGCGACTTCCCCGGAGCCCCCTCCCGTTGCAGGTTCGTCGTCGTGACGGTGAGGCTGACGCTCATGGATGCCATGGCTGGGTGCGGGTTCCAGACACTCTGGCCGCTCCCAGTCCAGGGACCCTGACCCAAGTTTGACAGCAGCCTTCCGGGGACCGTTTGCTGCCAAGGACTTACGACCGGCACGGGAGTCTTTGCGACCAGGATTCCGCGGGGCGCGCCGCGCGGCTACTCCGGCTGCGCGAGCGGGGG
>JBQTIG010000034.1:0-46543 GCA_052388375.1 Planctomycetaceae bacterium
CGATCTCCAGCTACCCGATCCCCGACAAGGCGCACCTCGAGTGCCAGGACGGCGAGGAGGTCGTGCCGGGCAAGCTCATCGCCAAGA
This sequence comes from Planctomycetaceae bacterium, assembly GCA_052388375.1. Classification (GTDB taxonomy): domain Bacteria; phylum Planctomycetota; class PLA2; order PLA2; family PLA2; genus JBQTIG01. Next base: position 88 of record JBQTIG010000034.1, read on the forward strand.
CGCCCAAGGAGATCACGGGCACGCAGGACATCACGGGCGGCCTTCCGCGCGTGACCGAGATTTTCGAGGCCCGCAAGCCCCGCGATCCGGCTGTCATCGCCGAGATCGACGGAGTCGTGGATTTGCTCGGCGAGAAACGGCGCGGCAAGCGGACCAACCTCGTCCGCAGCGAAAGCGGCATCGAGCGCGAGCACCTGGTGGCCCACGGCAAGCACCTGCGCGTGCACGCGGGCGACTTCGTGCGGGCGGGCGAGGCGCTGGTCGATGGCCCGCTCGTGCCCCACGACATCCTGCGCATCTCGGGCGAGGAATCGGTCCAGCAATACCTGGTCCGAGAAATCCAGAACGTCTACCGCAGCCAGCGCGTGGAGATCGACGACAAGCACATCGAGATCATCGTGGCCCAGATGATGCGGAAGATCCGCATCGAGGATCCGGGCGACACGAAGTTCCTCCCCGGCGCCGTGGTGGACAAGTTCCGCTTCCGCCAGGCGAACAAGCTGGTGATCGAGGAGAACGGCCGCCCCGCCCGGGCGACGCCGCTGCTCCTGGGGATCACCAAGGCGTCGCTCCAGAGCGACTCCTTCATTTCCGCGGCCTCGTTCCAGGAGACGACGAAAGTCCTCACGGAGGCGGCCCTGGCGGGCCGAACCGACTACCTGCGCGGCCTCAAGGAGAACGTGATCCTGGGCCATCTCATTCCTGCCGGGACCGGCTTCCACGCCTACAGCCGGGCGAATCTCAAGCGGGACATGCCGCTCGACGACCCGGGCTTCGCGCAGATCGCGAACTCCCTCGAGGGGCTTCCGGACGTGGAGGGGGGCGAAGCGGTCGCCTAGGGGAGAAAAGACTCCGGCTGCTATACTTCGAGGTTTCCCATATGCCGACGATCAACCAACTCATCCGCAAGGGCCGGGGCCACAGGATCTACCGGTCCAAGGCGCCCGCGCTCAACACCAATCCCCAGAAGCGGGGCGTCTGCCTCCAGGTCAAGACGATGACCCCCAAGAAGCCGAACTCGGCGCTGCGCAAGATCGCCCGCGTCCGGCTCAGCAACGGCCAGGAGGTCACGGCCTACATCCCCGGGGAGGGGCATAACCTCCAGGAGCACTCCATCGTGCTCGTCCGCGGGGGGCGCGTTCCCGACCTGCCCGGCGTGCGCTACCACATCATCCGCGGGACCCTCGACACGGCGGGCGTCGAGGACCGCAAGCAGGGCCGCTCCAAGTACGGCGCCAAGAGGCCCAAGTAATGCCGCGCAAGTACACCTCCACGGAAGGATTCCTGCGCGGGGACCCCCGCCACGAGAACCGCCTCCTTTCGAAGTTCATCAATTCGGTGATGCGGGACGGCAAGAAGTCGACCGCCCAGGCGATCGTGTACGAGGCGCTGGACACCGTGACCGAGCGGCTCAAGGACAAGGATCCCGCCGAGGTGTTCACCACCGCGCTCAACAACGTGAAGCCGCTCATCCAGGTGCGGAGCAAGCGCGTCGGGGGCGCCACCTACCAGGTCCCGATGGAGGTGAGCCGTCGCCGGGCGCAGATGCTGGCGATCCGCTGGGTGCTCACGGCGGCGCGCGGGAAGAAGGGTCGCCCCCTGGCGCGCGCGCTGGCCGACGAGCTGATTGCCGCCTACAACGGCGACGGCGCCGCCATGCAGACGAGGGAGAACGTCCACAAGATGGCCGAGGCGAACAAGGCCTTCGCCCACTTCGCCTGGTAATCCGGCCGCCGGGGGCGCCCTCCACCCGGGCGCCCCCCGCTGCCCCCCGATGTCCATGCCGGACCGACCGTCTCCCCCCGACATCCGCCTCGTCCGCAACATCGGCATCATCGCCCACATCGACGCGGGCAAGACGACGGTCAGCGAGCGCATCCTCTTCTACACCGGCAAGGAGCACCGCCTCGGCGAGGTCCACGAGGGCACCGCCAAGATGGACTGGATGCAGGAGGAGCAGGAGCGGGGCATCACCATCACCGCCGCCGCGACCACGCTGGCCTGGAAGGGGCATCGGATCAACCTGATCGACACGCCCGGCCACGTCGACTTCACCGCGGAAGTGGAGCGGAGCCTGCGGGTGCTGGACGGCGCTGTGGTGGTCTTCGACGGAGTCCACGGCGTCGAGGCGCAGAGCGAAACCGTCTGGCGCCAGGCGAACAAGTACCGCGTCCCGCGCCTCTGCTTCATCAACAAGCTCGATCGGGGGGGGGCCTCCTTCGATCGCTCGATCGCCTCCATCCGCAAGCGCCTCAAGGCGACGCCTCTGGCCGTGCAGATGCCCGTGGGAACCGAACGCGAGTTTCGCGGCATCGTGGATCTCGTGGACGAGCAGAGCCGCCTCTGGTCCGGGGACGGCCACGGGGAGGTCGTCGAGACCGGCGCGGTCCCGGAGGAACTGCGCGAGGAGGCGCGGCGCGGGCGCCTGGAACTCGTGGCCGCGGTGGGGGAGTTCGACGAGGCGGTGGCCGATCTCTATCTCCACGACCGCCAGGTACCTCCGGAACTCCTCGCGGCCGCCATCCGGCGCGCGACGCTTCGGCTCGAGGTGGCGCCCGTGCTCTGCGGCGCCGCGCTCCGCAACCGCGGCATCCAGCCGCTCCTGGACGCGGTCCTCGCCTACCTCCCCTCGCCCCCCGAAGTCGAGGCGGCGCACGGCATCGACCCCGAGACGAACCGGGAGGCGCTGCGGGAGTGCGACCCCGCCGGCCCCTTCAGCGCGCTCGTCTTCAAGAGCTTCTCCGACCGTCACGGCGACCTCGTCTACCTGCGCGTCTACAGCGGGCAGGTGGGGGAGAACGGCCACGTCTACAACCCCCGGGTGAAGCGGGGCGAACGGATCCAGCAGCTCTACCGCATGCATGCCGCGGAGCGCGAGCGGGTCGAAAGCGCCTCCGCCGGCGAGATCGTGGCCGCCGTCGGACTCAAGTTCGCGGTGACCGGCGACACCCTCTGCGCCAAGTCCCACCCCATCATTTTCGAACGCCCGCGCTTTCCCGAGACCGTCCTCTCCATGGCGATCGAACCGAAGAGCTCGGACGACCGCGACCGGCTCGCCGACGTCCTGCTGCGCCTCGCCAAGGACGATCCGACCTTCGAGAGCCGCGAGGATCCCGAGACGGGGCAGACCATCATCGCGGGCATGGGCGAGCTCCACCTCGAGGTGCTCAAGAACCGCATGATGCGGGACTTCCAGGTAGAGGCCAACGTCGGGGCGCCGCGCGTCTCCTACCGCCAGACGGTGGGTGGGGGGGGCCGGGGGGAGGGGCGCTTCGACCAGGAGGCCGCCGGGAAGCAGCACTTCGCCGGCGTCACCCTCGAGGTGGAGCCGCTCCGGGAGTACCGGGGCCTGGAGCTGGAGTGGAAGCTGAACGCGCGGTTCGGGCTGAACCGGGGCTTCGAGGAGGCGGTGGAGCGGGGCATCCAGGAGAGCGCCCGCTCCGGCGCGGGACTCGGCTACCCGATCATCGGGGTCCGAGCGCGGGTGGCCGCGACCGAGGCCCACGAGGAGCGGTCGAGCGAACTGGCCTTCGAGGTGGCCTCCGGGCGCGCCTTCGAGGCGGCCATCGAGCGGGGTAAGCGCATCCTCCTGGAGCCCCTCATGCGGGTGGAGATCCGCACCCCCCACGCCTACCTGGGGGAGGTCCTGGGCGACCTGAACCGCCGGCGCGCCACGATCCTGGGCACCGAGCTGGAGGACGCCGAAGCTACGCTCCTCACCGCGACCGTCCCCCTGGCGGAGATGTTCGGCTACGTCGGGACCCTGCGAAGCCTCACCCAGGGGCGGGCGAGCTACGCCATGGAGCCGACCGGCTACCAGGCAGTGCCCCCCGCCCTCGCTCAGGATCTTCTCCTCTAGGACTCCCGCAGGTACACTGCGCGGCTCTCCGGCAGAGAAGCCGGAGTTTGGTCGCGAGTCCCCGCGGCGCGGGGGCGTGGAGCGGCGATCGGAACGAGCGCCCCTGGTTCGTGGGGCCCTCTCCGGCCGTCCCTCCACCCTCCGCACGCGTGCTCGCGTTGACAGCCTGGGCCGGCCTCAGTAGGATGACCTGTTTCCCCTTGGGGCCTTCCCGCACGGCCCGCGAGCGGGGTGGCGGCGCGCGCAAGTCGCGCCGCCCCACGAAGTTGGGAGCGAGAGGCGATTCGAATGGACGAGATCAAGATCCGCATGGAAGCGTACGACCACGAGTCCCTGGACAGCTCGGCGGTCGAGATCGTCGACACCGCCAAGCGGACCGGCGCGAAGGTCGCCGGCCCCGTCCCGCTGCCCACCCGCATCGAGCGCTACACCGTGCTGCGTTCTCCTCACGTCGACAAGAAGTCCCGCGAGCAGTTCGAAATCCGGACGCACAAGCGGATCATCTACATCTCCGAGCCCACGGCCAAGACGGTCGACGCCTTGAGCAAGCTCAACATGCCGGCGGGCGTCGACATCCGGATCAAGGTCTGACCATGGCCGTCTCCATCCCCTTCCTTGCCAAGAGCGGCGCGCTCCAGCAGCGGTCCGTCGACCCCATGGCCTTCGCCCGCCGGGCGCGCAAGGTCCTGCTCAAGGAGATCGTGATCATGGCCGAGGCGCGCCGGCGCACCGGGACGCATTCGGTGCTCCAGCGCTCAGAGGTGGCGGGCACGACCCGCAAGATGTACGCCCAAAAGAAGACCGGCCGGGCGCGCCACGGCTCGGCGAAAGCTGCCATCTTCCGCGGCGGTGGCGTGATGCACGGCAAGAAGCCGCGGGAGTACGGGTACGCCCTGCCCCTCAAGGCGCGGCGGACGGCCCTGCGCGCGGCCCTGCGCGGCAAGCTGGCGGACGGGGACGTGCGCCTGGTGGAGAGCTTCGGCATCGACAAGCCCCGCACGAAGGACGTCGTCGCCATCCTGAACAAGTTCGGGATCACCGGGACGTTTCTTCTGGTCCCGAAGGTGCACTCCGACGCGCTGTGGCGTTCCTGCCGCAACGTGCCGGGGAGCGGCTACCGCGTGCTGAGCGACCTGAACGCCTACGAGGTCATCAGGGCCCGGGCCCTCATCTTCGAGGAAAGCGCGCTCAAGGAGTTGGAGGAGCGGTACGCCGATGTCTAAGATCGATTCGCGTCACTACGAGATCGTGCGCCGGCCGCGCGTCACCGAGAAGTCGCTCCGCATGGTCGAGCGCCACCGCGCCTATCCGTTCGAGGTGAGTTCGTCGGCCACCAAGGTGGACATCCGCCATGCCGTCGAGGCGCTGTTCCGTGTGAAGGTCGAGCGCGTGCGCACCATGAACATGCCGGGCAAGATCCGGCGCCTCGGACGGCGGTTCGGCAAGACCGAGGAATGGAAAAAGGCCATCGTCGTGCTCCAGCAAGGGCACGCGATCGAAAACTTCTACTAGTCGATCGGGGAAGCAGGACGATGGGCATCAAGTACTTTCGACCCACGAGCCCCGGCCGCCGCGGCGGGAGCGTGCTGGATTTCTCGGAGCTCAGCAAGAAGGCTCCCCAGAAGAGCCTGCTGGAGCCGCTGCCCAGGACCGGCGGCCGCAACAACACGGGCCGGGTGAGCCAGCGCCGTCGCGGCGGCGGTCACAAGCGGATGTATCGGGTGATCGACTTTCAGCGGCGCAAGGACGGCATCCCCGCCAAGGTCGCCGCCCTCGAGTATGACCCGAACCGCACCTGCCGGATCGCGCTGCTCCACTATGCCGACGGCGAGAAGGCCTACATCCTCGCCCCGCTCGGGCTGGAGGTGGGGCGCACCGTGATGAGCGGCACCACCGCCGAGCCGGTGGTGGGGAACTGCAAGGCGCTGAAGGAGATTCCGGTCGGGCTCGAGATCCACAACGTGGAGCTGACGCCCGGCAAGGGAGGACAGCTCGTGCGCGCCGCCGGCGGCGTCGCGCAGCTCCAGGCCAAGGACGGCAAGTGGGCCATCGTGGGCCTGCCGTCCGGCGCGATCATGAAGATCGACCTCAACTGCCGGGCGACGGTGGGGCAGATCGGCAACGTCGACCACAACCTCGTGAAGCTCGGGAAGGCAGGCCGGTCGCGCTGGCTCGGCTGGAGGCCCGAAGTGCGCGGAAGCGCGATGAATCCCGTTGCCCACCCGATGGGCGGCGGCGAGGGGCGCCGGGCGGGAGGTCGCCATCCGGTCTCGCCCACGGGGATCCTGGCGAAGGGCGGCAAGACGCGGCAGAAGCGCAAGACCACGGGCCGCCGCATCGTGCGCATGCGCAAGAAGGGCAGATTCCAGAGGTAAGCCATGAGCCGAAGCCTGAAGAAGGGTCCCTACGTCGAGGAGCGGCTCGCGCGCCGCGTCGAGCGCATGGGGGCCAACCGCAAGGAGCCGCTCAAGACCTGGGCGCGTCCCTGCACCATCATCCCCGCGTTCGTGGGCCACACGTTTCTCGTCCACAACGGGAACAAGTTCCTCAAGGTCTTCGTGACGGAAGACATGGTCGGGCACAAGCTCGGGGAGTTCGCCCCCACGCGGACCTTCCGCGGACACACCAACAAGAAGGAAGAGGCTCCGACGCCGGAATAACCATGGCGGACGCCACCAAGACCTTCCGTGCCCTCCACCGCTTCGCGGCGATCGCGCCGCGCAAGGCGCACCTCGTCGCCTGCATGGTGCGGGGCATGCCCGTCAACGACGCCCTCGCGGCCCTGGAGCACAGCCCCAAGCGCGGCGCGTTCTTCCTCCGCAAGGTCCTGAAGTCGGCCCTCGCCAACGCGGGCAACGATCTGGACGTGGATCTCAACTCGCTGGTCGTCTCCGACGCGCGCGCCGACATGGGGCCGCTCCTCGGCGGCCGGGTGCGCTGGATGCCGCGCGCCATGGGGCGGGCGACCCCGATCCACAAGAGGACGAGTCACATCCTGGTGGAGTTGAAGGAGCAGGAGACCAAGCGGAAGCGCGGGGCGCGCGGCGCGCCCGAGGCCGCGGCGGAGAGCGGCGGAACCGAGGAGGCGACGGAGTAGCCATGGGACAGAAGACGCATCCGATCGGATTCCGGGTCGGCGTGACGCAGCGACACGATTCGCGCTGGTTCGCTGGCAAGAAGGAGTTCCCCAAGCTCCTCCGCCAGGACCAGGAGATCCGCAAGTACATCAAGGACCAGTTCTACGGGGCGCAGATCCCCCGCGTCGAGATCGACCGGACCCGCGAGCAGGTGCGCATCCTGGTGCACTGCGCCAAGCCCGGCGTCCTCATCGGGCGCAAAGGGGTGAAGGTCGATCAGCTCCGCCAGGACCTGGGAAAGCTCGTGGCCGGCAAGGTGCAGCTCGACATCCTCGAGATCACCAAGCCGGAGCTCGAGGGCCAGATCGTCGCCGAGCAGATCGCCGACCAGCTCGCGCGGCGCGCCAACTTCCGGCGCGCGATGAAGAAGCAGATGGAGCTCTCCATCGAGCGCGGCGCGAAGGGGGTGAAGTTGCGCGTTTCGGGGCGCCTGGGCGGGGCGGAAATCGCCCGCACCGAGATGCAGACCTGGGGCCAGGTCCCGCTGCAGACCCTCAAGGCCGACATCCGCTTCGGTCAAGCCACCGCGAAGACCAGCTACGGCACGATCGGCGTAAAGGCGTGGATCTATCGCGGCGAAATCGGCCAGGTGCAGGACGACACGGTCGTCAGGAAGGAGCGGCGCAATGTCGCTGATGCCCAAGCGGGTCCTGTGGCGTAAGCACCAGCGCGGCGCGATCCGCGGCCCCGCGACGCGCGGCCGGACGGTGGCGTTCGGGGACTGGGGTCTCCAGTCGCTGGAGCCGGGCTGGATCACCGCGGCGCAGCTCGAGGCCGCCCGCGTGGCGGGGCAGCGCGCCGCCGGGACCGGCCGCATCTACATCCGGGTCTTCCCGCACAAGCCCGTCACTTCGACCCCCGAGGAGACGCGGATGGGGACCGGCAAGGGCGAGGTCGACTACTGGTGCGCCACCGTGCACGCCGGGACCGTCCTGTTCGAGGTGGGAGGCGTCACCGAACCCGTTGCGCGCCTGGCCCTCAACCGGATGTCCCACAAGCTGCCGCTCAAGACCAAGCTGCTCGGACGGAGGCACGGAGTATGAGCGTCGAGGCGATTCGGGAGAAGGCGGACGTCGAGCTCAAGGAGCAGTTGGAGTCCCTCCGCGCGGAGCTGTTCCAGGCCCAGTTCCGCGGCGGCGCGGACCAGGTCGAGGAGCGGGGACGGTTCCGCAAGTTGCGCCGCGAGGTCGCGCGCCTCTTGACGGTCTTGCGGGAGCGCGCCTTGGGCGTGCGCGGCCAAGTGGTGATCGGGTCGGGTCGGAAGGAGCGGGAGTCGTCGTGAGCACGAGAAAACGCGGGGTGCTGGTCGGGATCGTCCACAGCGACAAGATGCACAAGTCCATCACGGTGGACGTCGAGACGCGTCGCATGGAGCGGACGTACGGAAAGTACGTGCGGAGCACGCGTCGGATCATGGTCCATGACGAGCGCGAGGAGGCGGGCCCGGGCGACCGCGTCGAGATCGAGGAGACGCGGCCGCTCTCCAAGCGGAAGAGCTGGCGGCTCCTCAGGATCCTCGACACCGGGCACGGTCCGCAGGAAGTGCCGACGCTGCCCGAGGAGGCCTCCGCCTCATGATCCAGATGCAGACCTACCTCGACGTCGCCGACAACACCGGTGCCAAGAGCGTCATGTGCATCAAAGTGCTGGGCGGCACGCGGCGGCGCTACGCCAAGATCGGCGACGTGATCGTCGCCTCGGTGAAGCAGGCGCTGCCGACGAGCGAGATCAAGCAGGGCACCGTGGTGCGCGGCGTGATCGTGCGGCAGCGCGCCAACCTGCGCCGCGAGGACGGGAGCTACGTGCGGTTCGACAGCAACGCCCTGGTCATCCTGGACGCCGAGAACAATCCGCGCGGGACGCGCATCTTTGGAGCCGTGGCGCGGGAGCTGCGCGCCAAGAACTTCATGAAGATCGTCTCCCTCGCGCCGGAGGTGGTGTGATGCGCGCCATCCGGAAGGGCGACACCGTCGAAGTGCTGTCGGGGAACGACCGGGGCAAGCGCGGGCGCGTGCTCCGCGTCATCCCCGATCGCGGCCTCGTGGTGGTCGAAGGGGTCAACGTGCGGTGGAAGCACCTCCGTCGCAGCCAGAAGTCCCCCCAGGGGGGACGCATGCGTCGCGAGACGCCCCTGCACCTCTGCAAGGTGATGTATTTCGACGAGGCGGCCGGCGCGAAGACGCGGATCGGGGCCGGGATGAAGGAGGGCCGCAAGATCCGCATCGCGCGGCGCAGCGGAAGCGAAGTGGGCGTCGCGCCCGCCGCCGCGCCCGCGGAAAAGAAGCAGCCGCGCGCCAAGAAAGCGGCGGCCGGCAAGGGGGAGGAGTAGGCCATGACCCGTCTCCTGGAGCGCTACCGCAACGAGGTCCGTCCCAAGCTCATGCAGGAGTTCGGGTACACGAACGCACTGGCCGTGCCGCGCGTGGAGAAGATCACGCTCAACATGGGCATCGGCAAGGCGCGCGAACTGCCCAAGAAGTTCGAAGAGGCGCAGCGCGACCTGGCCACCATCACCGGCCAGAAGCCGGTCGTGACCAAGGCGCGCAAGGCGATCGCGAACTTCCAGTTGCGGGAAGGGTATCCGGTCGGTTGCAGGGTCACCCTGCGAGGCCGGCGCATGTACGAGTTTCTGGACCGCCTCATCTCGGTGGCCATCCCGCGGATCCGCGACTTCCGCGGACTGCCCACCCAGCTCGACGGGCGCGGGAGCTACTCGATGGGGCTTCCGGACCAGGTCGTCTTCCCGGAAGTGGTCGCCGACAAGGTCGAGCACGTCCAGGGCATGAACATCATCATCACCATCACCGGCGGCCGGGACGAGGTGTCCCGCCGGCTCCTCGCGGAGTTGGGCATGCCGTTCCGCAGGGAGGAATAGGGCTCGTGGCGAAGAAAAGTTGGACCGCCAAGGCGGCGAGAACTCCGCGGTATTCGACGCGGACCGTCCGCCGCTGCTCCATCTGCGGGCGGCGCCGGAGTTTTTACCGCCGGTTCGGCCTGTGTCGCATCTGTTTCCGGAACCTCGCGCTCAAGGGGCAGATTCCCGGCGTGATCAAGGCGAGCTGGTAGGGGGGTTTTGCCGTGTCGATGACCGATCCGATCGCCGACCTGTTCACGCGCATCCGCAACTCCTCCGCCGCGGGGAAGAACAAGCTGGACGTGCCGCACAGCCGCCTGAAGGAGAGCCTGAGCAGACTCCTCGAGCGCGAGGGGTATCTCCGCGAGGTCCGTTCCACCGAAGTCGAGGGGCGGCGCTGGCTGCGCCTCTACCTGAAGATGGACGAGGACGGCAAGGCCGTCCTCCGGAACCTCCAGCGGGTCAGCAAGCCCGGACGCCGCGTCTACTACTCCACGCGCATCATCCCCGCCGTGCTCCGGGGCCAGGGGATCGGCATCTACAGCACGCCCAAGGGCCTCCTCACCGACCGCGAGTGCAGGGACCAGCGTGTGGGAGGCGAGTACCTGGGGAGGGCCTGGTAGCGATGTCGCGCATCGGCGTCAAACCCATCCCGATTCCCGCCGGCGTCGAAGTCGTCGTCGCGGGTGCAACGGTCGAGATCCGTGGGAAGCTGGGCAAGCTGGAGCACGCCCTTCCCCCGGGCATCACGGCCCGCGTCGATGAGAAGCGCCGCCTCTGCGTGCAGCGCACGATCGAAGACAAGCAGACGCGGTCGCTCCACGGGCTGAGCCGCGCGATCCTGGCCAACCACGTGCGCGGCGTCGAGACGGGCTACGAGAAGCAGTTGGAGATCATCGGGGTCTCCTACCAGTGCATCGCTTCGCCGAATGCGCTGACCCTCAAGCTCGGCTTCGCCAACGAGATCGTCCTTCCCATTCCCGAGGGAGTGAAGGTGCAGGTCCCCAACCCGACGTCGATCAGCGTGCGCGGGGCGGATCGGCAGGTCGTCGGGCAGTTCGCGGCCCAGATCCGCGCCGCGCGCAAGCCGGAGCCCTACAAAGGCAAAGGCGTCCGCTTCCGCGGCGAACTCGTGCCGCGCAAGCAGGGCAAGTCTTTCGTCGCGAGCGAGTAGGAGAGTCCAGGGACGATGAGCCGACAGATGAAAGTCCTCGCCACACGGCAGCGCCGTGCGTGGCGCGTTCGCAAGGCCACCCGCAGCCAGGAAGGGAGGCCCCGCCTCACGGTCTTCCGCAGCGGGAAGCACATCTACGCCCAGGTCATCGACGACGGGCGAGGCCACACCATCTGTGCCTCGTCGTCGCGGGCGGTCTGCGGCGGGTATGGCGGCACGGTCGCGCATGCCAAGCAGGTGGGGGCGGACCTCGCCAAGCGTGCCCTCGCCCTGGAGATCAAGAAGGTCTGTTTCGACCGCGGGCCCTACCGGTACCACGGGCGCGTGCGTGCCCTGGCCGAGGGGGCGCGGGGAGAGGGTCTGGAGTTCTAATGGCGCGCCACACGTTCACGGATCAGGTCAGCCCGGAGGGCCTCACCCTCTCGGAAACCGTCGTCAAGATCAACCGCAGCGCCGCCGTCGTGAAAGGCGGGCGCCGATTCTCGTTCAGCGCGCTCGTGACCGTCGGGGATCAGGCCGGCGTGGTGGGCTGGGGCTTCGGAAAGGCCAAGGAGGTCCCGAGCGCCGTCGAGAAGGCGGTGAAGGACGCGAAGAAGCGCCTCGTCCGCATCTCGAGCGTCGGGACGACGATTCCGCACGAGGTGAACGGCCGCTTCTCGGCCAGCAAGGTCGTCCTCGTCCCGGCGGCTCCGGGCACGGGGGTCCTCGCCGGCAGCGCCGTGCGGGCGGTCCTGGAATCGGCAGGGATCCGCGACATCCTCACCAAGATCTTCGGATCGACGAATCCCATCAACGTGGTCAAGGCGACGTTCGACGGGCTGGCGCAGCTCCGCCGCAAGGCCGAGACGGAGCGCCTCCGGGGGGTGAAACTCGCATGAGGCTTGCCGACGTACGAACCGCCTACATCCCGCGCAAGGAGCGCAAGAGACTCGGCCGCGGCATCGGGTCCGGCACCGGGAAGACCTCGGGCAAGGGCAACAAGGGCCAGAAGGCGCGCTCGGGCGGGGGGGTCCGTCCCGGGTTCGAGGGGGGGCAGATGGCGCTGTTCCGCCGGCTGCCCAAGCGCGGGTTCAACAATGCGCGCTTTCGGACCGTCTATTCCATCGTAAACGTGGGGCAGTTCGAGAACGCGTTCCAGAACGGCGACACCGTGGACGACGCGGCGATCCGCGCCGCGCACCTGGTGAACGCCCGGACCGGCCCGATCAAGGTGCTCGGCGGCGGCGACCTCACGAAGAAGCTCGTGGTCAAGGCGGACCGCTTCAGCGAGTCCGCGAAGCGCAAGATCGAGGCCGCCGGCGGGACGGCGGCAACCGGCTGATGTTCCAGAGCGTCGCCAACCTCTTCCGGATCCCGGAGGTACGGAAGCGCATCCTCTACACGGTGGGCTTCCTGGTCGTCTACCGCGTGGGATGGAACATCCCCTTGCCCGGCATCGATCCGGACAAGGTCCGGACCGTGGTGAACCAGGGTCAAGGCCAGTCGGGGATCCTGCAGTTCCTCGACATCATCAGCGGCGGCGGGATCCAGCACGCCTCCCTCTTCAGCCTGGGAATCATGCCCTACATCAGTGCGAGCATCATCTTCTCGCTCCTGGTGAAGGTGATTCCCGCCCTGGAGAAGCTCTCCAAGGAAGGGAGCGCAGGAACCCGCAAGATCAACCAGTGGACCCGCATCGCCACCGTCCCGATCTGCGCTATCCAGGGCTTCTTCGCCATCAAGCCCTACATGCGCCCGCAGGCCGCGCTGGACGGGCTGCCGATCACGTTCAATCCGGATCCCGGGTTCTGGTGGGCCACGGGCTCCATCGTGGCCCTCATCGCTGGCGCCATCTTCCTCATGTGGATCGGCGAACAGATCACCGAGAACGGCGTCGGGAACGGCATTTCGCTCCTGATCATGGCGGGCATCGTCGCCCGCCTCCCCGTGAGCCTGGTCGGCGCGAATCTCGCGGCGGCCCACGCGGTCCTGCTCTCCGCGCTCTTCGTGTTCGTCATCCTGGGGGTGGTCTACATCACGAAGGGCCAGCGGAAGATCCCCGTCCAGTACGCGAAACTGACCCGGGGAAGGCGCGTGTACGGCGGCCAGCGGCACTACCTGCCCATCCGGGTGAACCAGGCCGGGGTGATGCCGGTCATCTTCGCCTCGGCGCTGCTGGCGTTCCCGCAGATGATCTTCGATGCGATCGGGCTTAAGCGGCTTGCCAACGCGCTCCAACACGGCCAGTACCTCTGGAGCCTGCTCTACATCCTGCTGACGTTTTTCTTCGCCTTTTTCTGGGTGGCCCTCATGTTCAATCCGCTGGAGATGAGCAAGAACATGAAGGAATACGGCTCATTCATCCCGGGGATCCGCCCGGGCAAGCCGACCGCCGAGCACCTCGAGCGGATCATGAATCGCATCACCCTTGCCGGAGCCACCTTCCTGGCCGTCATCGCCGTTTTGCCGGTGATCATCGCGGACACCCTCAACCTCCCCGAGGACGTCACCTACTACCTGGGCGGCACGACGATCCTCATCGTCGTCTCGGTCGCCCTCGACCTGGTGGACAAGCTCAACTCCCATCTCGTGATGCGCAACTACGACGGCTTCCTGCGCGGGGGCGGCGGGAAGGGGAGCCGATAGGATGCGGGTCGTGTTCCTGGGCCCGCCGGGAGCGGGCAAGGGCACGCAGGCCGCGCGCATCGCGCGCCTGCGCGGCGTGCCCCACCTCTCCACCGGGGAAATGCTGCGTCGGGCGGTCCGGGAGGGCACGCCCGTGGGTCTCCAGGCGAAAGGGCACATGGAGCGCGGGGCCCTGGTCCCCGACGACATGGTCGACCGGCTGGTGGCGGAGCGCCTCGCCTTGCCGGACGCCGGGCGGGGGTTCCTCCTCGACGGCTATCCCCGCAACCCCGCCCAGGCGCGCGCGCTGGAGCAGGTGCTCGCGCGGCGCCATGGCCCCCTCGACCGCGTGGTCTACGTCCATGTGGACGACGACACGCTGGTGGAGCGGATCGCAGGTCGTCGCGGCTGCCCGAAGTGCGGCGCGGTCTTCCACGTGGCGGCGCGCCCGCCCAAGAAGCCCGGGTTCTGCGACAGCTGCGGGAGCGCCCTGGTGCAGCGGGCGGACGACGCCGAAGCGGTGGTGCGGGACCGTCTGCGGGTCTACCACGACAACACGGCGGGGCTCGTGCGGTACTACGAGGAGCGCGGGCTCCTGGGCCGGGTCGACGGGAATCTCCCGATCGACGAGGTGACGCACGCGGTCGAAGCCGTGCTCGGGAGCGCGGCATGAGAGTCCTCAAGAGCCGGCGGGAGATCGCCTTGCTCCGGGACGCGGGACGGATCGCGGCGGAAGCGCTCGCGTGGGCGGGCCGGAACGCCCTGCCGGGGGTGACCACGGCGCAGCTCAACGCCGGCGTCGAGAAGATCATCCGCGCCCGCGGCGCGACGCCCGAGTTCAAGGGATACCACGGGTTCCCCGCGTCGATCTGCGCCTCGGTCAACGAGGAGATCGTGCACGGCATCCCGGGGCCTCGCGTCCTGCGCGAGGGCGACGTCATCAGCATCGACGTGGGGGCGCGGTACAAGAATTTCGTCGGCGACACGGCGTGGACCTTCCCGGTGGGGGAGATCTCCCCCGCCGCGCAAGGCCTTCTGGACGCCTGCCGGAACGCCCTGTTCGCGGGGATCCGGGCGGCGCGGCCGTCGGGGATGTTGAGCGAAGTCGCCCGAGCCGTGCAGGAGGTGGCCGAGAGCCGGGGATTCGGCATCGTCCGCGACTACGCCGGGCACGGGGTGGGCACGAGCATGCACGAGGATCCCCAGGTTCCGAACTACGTGGACGAGCAGATGCTGCGCAACGACGTGGTTCTGGAGGAGGGGCTGGTGCTCGCGATCGAGCCGATGCTCTGCGCCGGATCGGGCAAGACCCGGGTCGGCGCCGACCGTTGGACGGTTTCGACGGTCGACGGGTCCCTCGCCGCCCACTTCGAGCACTCCATCGCCATCCTCGCCGACGGCGTGGAGGTGCTGACCCTCCGGGAAGGGGAGGTCTTCTCCCATGCCTGAGGCGAACGCGGGGATGGCCGGGGTGGTGCGGGAAACGCTCCCGAACGGACGGTACCGCTGCATGGCAGCGGACGGTCGGGAGGTCGTGTGCCATGTCTCCGGGACGATGCGCCACAAGCTGGTGCGGGTCCTCCCCGGGGACGAGGTCTGGATCGAGCCCTCTCCTTTCGATCCCTCCCTGGGGAGGATCGTCGATCGCGGGATCGGGGCCGGGAGGCAAACGTCATGAAGGTTCGTGCCTCCGTACGGAGGATGTGCGAGAACTGCAGGGTCGTGCGGCGTAAGGGCGTCGTGCGGGTCATCTGCAAGGACAAGCGTCACAAGCAAAGGCAGGGTTGATCAATGCCGCGCATCATGGGAGTCGACATTCCCCCGGACAAGCCCGCATGGGTTTCTCTCGGGTACCTCTACGGGATCGGAGACGTGCAGGCCCGCAGGGTCCTGGTGGCCTGCGCCATCGACCCCAACCGCAGGGCACGGGATCTCACCGAGGAGGAGGTCGCGAAGCTCGCCGCGGAGATCGAGAAGAACCACGTGGTCGAGGGCCACCTGCGCCGGCAGATCACCTCCAATCTCCAGCGGCTGAAGGAGATCGGATGCTACCGCGGCATCCGCCACCGGAAGGGCCTGCCCGTGCGGGGCCAGCGCACGCGCACGAACGCACGCACGCGCAAAGGTCCCCGCAAGACCGTCGCCGGCAAGAAGAGCGTCAAGGAGAAGAAGTAGGCATGACGATCGCGAAGAAAAAGAAGGTCAAGCGCAACGTCCCGAAGGGGATCGCCTACGTTCAAGCCTCCTTCAACAACACCATCATCACCATCGCCGATCCCAACGGCGAGACCCTCTGCTGGGCCTCCGCCGGCACGATCGGCTTCAAGGGATCGCGCAAGTCCACGCCCTTCGCCGCCCAGCGGGCGGCCGAAAAGGCCGCGGATGCCGCCATCAAGATGGGCGTCAAGGAGATCGACGTGCGGGTCAAGGGACCCGGCGCCGGGAGGGAATCGGCCATCCGCAGCCTTCAGGCCCGCGGCCTGAAGATCCGGACCATCGAGGACGCCACCCCCCTGCCTCACAACGGCTGCCGGCCGCGGAAGCGGCGGAGGGTCTAGGATGGGCTTGACGGGAAGGGTAGATTAAGGGGCTCGCCCCCATCCAGAGGTCTTATGGCACGTACCTTCCATTCGGTCTGCAAGCTCTGTCGCCGCGAAGGCACACAGCTCTACCTGAAGGGCGCACGCTGCTTCACGGTGAAGTGCGCCGTCAAGAAGCGCGAGTACCCGCCGGGTGCCCACGTCTGGCGACGGCAGAAGATCTCCGACTTCGGGATGAAGCTGCGCGAGACGCAGAAGGTGAAGCGCATCTACGGCCTCAACCACAGGCAGTTCCGCCGCGTCTACGCCGAGGCGAGCCGCATGAAGGGCAACACCGGCGAAAACCTGATCCAGCTCCTGGAGCGCCGACTGATGAACGTGGTGGCGCTCCTGGGCTTCGCCGGCTCGCGCCCCGCCGCCCGCCAGATGATCGGCCACGGCCACGTGCGCGTGAACGGGCGCCGCATGGACGTCGCCTCCTATGAGGTACGCGTGGGCGACACGATCACGCTCCATACGCGGGAGCGGAGCCAGAAGCTGGCGAAGCAGAGTCTCGATGTGGGGCTGCAGGCGCGGGTCCCGCCCTGGCTCACCCGCACCGAAGATCCCCCTTCGGGGAAGGTCGTCGCGCACCCCACGCGCGAAGACATCACGATCCCCATCAACGAGAACCTCGTGGTCGAGTTCTGTTCGCGTTAACGGAATCCGGAGGAAGAAGAATCGATGCGCATGCGCTGGAGGAACCTCGAGCTTCCGACGAGGGTCGTCGCGGAAGAGGTCACGGACAGCTACGGGCGGTTCGTGGCCGAGCCGTTCGAGCGCGGGTTCGGCACCACCGTGGGCAACGGCCTGCGGCGCGTCCTGCTCTCGTCCATCGAAGGGGCGTCGATCACGCTCGTCAAGATCCGGGGCGTCCGGCACGAGTTCACGGCCCTCCCCTACATGGTGGAGGACATCACCGACGTGGTGCTGAACATCAAGAAACTGCTGGTGCGCCTGCATCGCGACGGCCCCGTCATGCTGCGCATCGACCGGCAGACCAAAGGGGCGGTGACCGGCGCGGACATCCTCTGCGATCCCGGCGCGGAGATCACCAACCCGGACCTCCACATCTGCACGCTCAACGACGACGCGGAGTTCGCCTGCGAGATGATCGCCCGCAAGGGACGCGGCTACACCACGGCGGAGGAGAACTCCAGCGAGGATCAGGAGATCGGCACGATTCCGATCGATTCGATCTTCTCGCCGGTGCAGCGGGTCCGCTTCAAGGCGGAGAACACCCGCGTCGGGAAGGTGACGAACTACGACAAGCTGGTCCTCGAGATCTGGACCAACGGCACCATCGGGCCGGAGGACGCCCTCGTCGAGGCGAGCAAGATCTACCGCAAGCACCTCAACCCGTTCGTGCAGTACGGATTCCCCGGCCCCGAACTGACGCCGCAGGCGGAAAAGCCCGCGGCCCTTCCGGAACCGAGGGTGGGGCCCCCGCTCGAGATGCGCGAGAAGCTGGCGCTGCCCTTGGCCGAACTCGACCTCTCCGTGCGCGCGAGCAACTGCCTCGAGGCCGAAAACGTCAAGACGATCGGCGATCTCGTGCGGCTCAGCGAGGCCGATCTCCTGGCCATGAAGAACTTCGGCAAGACCTCCCTGCGCGAGGTGCGGCAAAAGCTCATCGCCCACGGCCTCAGCCTCGAGATGGACGTGGAGGCGATGGAGGGGGGCGGGGGCATGGAAGGCCACGGGGGGGCGGAGATCTAGATGCGCCATCGCGAGACCAAGGGAAAGCTGACGGTCACCCCGGCGCACCAGCGCGCCATGGGCCGGAATCTCGTCGGCTCCCTCTTCCAGTCCGGGCAGGTGGTGACGACGCTGGCGAAGGCGAAGGCGTTCCGCCCCTTCGCGGAGCGCCTCATTACCCTCGCCCGGCGCGGGAACCGCAGCAAGGCGGAGGGCACCCCCGCGGGTGCGGCGGCCTACCTCCATTGCGTGCGCCGCGCCGCGCAGCTCATGCCGCACCGGCCCAGCGTCCGCCGCCTCTTCCGGGAGGTGGCTCCGGCCGTGGGGGACCGCCCCGGCGGGTATACGCGCATCCTGCGTCTGGCCAAGCCTCGTCTGGGCGACAACGCGCCGCGCGCGCTCCTCATGCTCGTGGACCGCCCCGGGGCCCAGGCTGCGGAGGCGAGCCCGGAGGAGAAGGCGGGGGAGATCAAGCCGGCGAAGGGGAAGGCCAAGGAGGCCGCTCCGCGCGCCAAGCCGGCCGGGAAGCGCGCGGAGCGGCGCTAGGGGTCCCATGGGCGGGAGCTGGGCCGGGCTCCTCCTCTACGTCGGCGCCTTTCTGCTCCTCTTCCATCTCGTGGACCGGTTGGCCACCCGGGTCCCCCCCGGCGCGAATCGGGTCTAGCGTGCCATGGCGGCGATGCGGGAGAAGCGCGCCTACCGCCGGGGACGCGCCTGGGAAGTGATCCGGCTCCACTTCACCAGCCGGCATGCGTTCCAGGAGGTCTACCGGGACTACGAGGCGCGCGTGAAGCAGCTGGTGGAGGAGCGCGGCATCCCGCGAGAGAAGCTGGAACTCTCGCCCGGCGAGACCACGCGGCTGTTCGACACGGTGCGGCTCGAAACGCTGCTGCGCGAACAGGTCGGGCCCCTCCGGGAGGCTTCCCACGCGCTCTTCCGGGAGGAGGATCTGGCGGAGCTCTACGACTCCGACGCCAGCAAGATCTTCCATGAGCTCTCCATCCTCAAGGAGGAGCACCTCAGCGTGCGCGACTTCCCGCGGTCGAAGGGGGCGCGCGAATTCGCCCGGCTGTTCGCGGAGGTCTCAAGATATTACCCGCAGCGACTCAGGCGGGTGCGGGATCTCTTCGCGCGCGCCGCGAAGCGACTCGACGCGCTCCTTCCGGGAATGCGGGACGACGGCATCGTCCTCCGCTCCTCCCTGCTCTTCCGGGAGGAGCTCTGGCCGGAGGATCCGCGCGGAGGACTCGCCCGGCTCCTGGGCCGGATGTTCCTGGACGAGGGGGGCGCCCTGGCCGGCTTCCTGGCGGTGGCCCGTTCCTTTTTCCGTGCGGCCTTCTTCGAACAGGCGGCCGAGTGCGCGCGCCTCGGGATCGCCGAGGCGAGCCGCGACACGGCAGGGGGGGCGTCGCGGGCCGCCCAGACTCGCGATACCATCCGGGAGATGGACAAGCTGGTGAGCCGATGCGACCGCGAGGCGAGGGCGCTCAAGGGGGATGAGGCGTGAAGCGTCTCCACGTGCTCAGCTTCGGCTGCCAGATGAACATCGTCGACGGCGAGCTCATGGCGTCCGCCTTCCGCAAGGCGGGCTACGCCATCGCGACCGCTCCCGACGACGCCGATGTCGTTCTAGTGAACACCTGCGCCGTGCGCGAGCACGCCGAGGAGAAGGTCTTCAGCCACCTGGGCCAGCTGGCGCGGCACAAGCGCCGCCGGCCTGGCATGCTCCTCGGCGTGACCGGCTGCATGGCGGAGCGCATGGGCAAGGAGATCGCGCGCCGCGCCCCCTACGTCGACCTCATCGCCGGCGCGCGATCGTTCGGCGACATCCTCGACCTCGCGGAAGCGGCGCATCGGGGCGCCGGGGTCCGGATCTCCATCGGGCACGACCGTCCGCCCCCGGAACGGGACGTCACCCTCCGGGCGGACCGGTACCGCGCCTTCGTCGCCGTCTCGCGCGGCTGCGACCACCACTGCACCTTCTGCGTGGTCCCCGGCACGCGCGGGCGCGAGCAGGGGCGGCCGATGGCGGAGATTCTCGAGGAGGTGCGGCGGCTGGTGGCCGACGGCGTCGTCGAGGTGACGCTCCTGGGGCAGAACATCGACTCGTACGGCAAGGACCGGCCCGCGGAGGAGAATCTCCACACGCTCCTGCACGCCTGCGATGCGGTGGGAGGGCTCAAGCGGCTCCGGTTCGTCACGTCCCATCCCGAGGATATGCAATTGGAGGTGCTGGACGACATGGCCTCCCTGGGAAAGCTCTGCGGTGCGCTTCACATCCCTCCGCAATCGGGTTCCACCCGCGTCCTGAAGCGGATGGCGCGGGGCTACACCCGCGAGCGCTATCTCGACGTGGTCCGCGAGTTCCGGCGCCGCGCGCCGGAGGGCGAGGTGGCAGCGGACTTCATCGTGGGCTTCCCGGGCGAGACCGAGGAGGACTTCGAACAGAGCGTCTCCCTGCTCCACGAAGTGGGCTTCCAGCAGAGCTTCATCTTCCGCTACTCCCCCCGGCCGGGCACGCCCAGCGAAGTCCATTTCCCCGACGACGTCCCGGAGGCGGCGAAGGCGGCGCGCAACCTGCGTCTCCTCAAGGCGCAGGAGATCGTCTCGCGCGCCAAGCACGAGGCCATGGTGGGGCGCCGCTACGAGGTCCTCGTGGAGGGGCCCTCCAAGAAGGACCCGGAGAGGCTGACGGGGCGCACCCGCGGCAACGCCATCGTCCACTTCCGCGGCGCCGCCGATCTCGCGGGCGAGCTGCGGGAGGTGCGCATCGACGCGGCCACGCCGCTCAGCCTCCAGGGGACGCTTGCGGGGTAGCGAAGCGATGCGTCGCGCCGCCGACCTGGCGTTGCGCGGCTCGCTCCGGGTGGACCCCAATCCCATGGTGGGCTGCGTGCTCGTACGGGGCGGGCGCATCGTGGCGGAGGGGTTCCATGCGGCCTGGGGCGGTCCCCACGCCGAGAGGGAGGCGCTCGACCGGGCGGGAGCGGGCGCGAAGGGAGCCACCGCCTACGTGACGCTCGAGCCCTGCGGCCACCAGGGCAAGACGCCCCCCTGCGCGCCCGCCTTGGCCCGGGCCGCGATCGCCGAGGTGGTTTTCGCCGAGCGCGATCCCAATTCGCTCACCGCCGGCCTCGGGCCCCGCCAACTCCGCGAAGCGGGCGTGGTCGTGCGTCGCGCCCACTCCACGAGGGCGACGCGTGCGCTGCTCGCGCGCTTTCGGACCCACCTCGCGCGTCCCCGCCCCTGGGTCATCGCGAAGTGGGCCATGACTCTGGAGGGTCGCCTCTCCGCCCGCGGAGGCGACTCCCGCTGGGTCTCCGGGAAGGAAGCGCGCGCCTGGGGCCATGCGGAGCTTCGCAGCCGCGTGGATGCGATCCTCGTCGGCGGCGGGACGCTCCGCATCGACGACCCGCTCCTCACCAACCGCTCGGGGCGCGGCGGGCAGCCGCTCCGCGTGGTGGTGTGCGGCCGGCGGCCCCCGCCCCGTGATGCACGCCTCTTCCGCGGGCGCCCGCCGGTCCTCTGGCTCGCGCCCGCCGGTACGCGGATGCCGGCCGGGGTCGAGGCGGTGACGTGCGGCGCCCACGGGCGCGTCGACGTGCGCCGCGCGCTTCGCCTGCTCCATCGCCGCGGCATCCGCCGGATCCTCTTGGAAGGCGGAGGCGCGCTCCTCGGCTCGTTTCTCGATGCGGGGCTCGTGGACCAGGCGGCGGTCCTGCTTGCGCCGAAACTGGTGGGGGGGGCGGGGGCCGTGATCTCCGGGCGCGGGCGCAGCTCCATGGACGGTGCGTCCCGCCTCGAGGGGATGCGGGCGGAGGCGCTCGGTCCCGACCTCCTGGTCGAAGGCTACGTCAGCCGCCCGTGACGCGCGGACGCGCGTTGGTGATGTCGGAGAGCTTGAGGGAAATGCGATTCTTCCGGATCTCGTCCGCCATCTCCAGCGCCTCCTCGTGGATCGGATCGTAGAGGAGGATCTTGCGCACGTACTCCGCGGCGGTCTTGTAGCTGCGCTGGCTCATGTAGACCTTGGCAACCCGGAAGTAGCACTCCAGGAGTTTCCGTTCGATGACGTCGTATTCCGCCAGCAGCGCATCGCGCGTGGTAACCCGCGACTCCTTATCGAGCTTGGCGACCTCGCGCAGGTAGCCGCGCGCCTCCTTGTAATAGCGTTCCGCGCCATCGGGCTCGACGAGGTTCTTGCGCGCCCGCGAGATCTGCCCCTTCTCCGCCGCCGCCACGCCGACGTCCTTCTTCTCGTCCCCCTTGCGGAGGGCGGCCGACTTCTTGGCGTCCAGGGCCGCGATGCGACGCGAGAGCGCGTCCAGCTCCGCCTTGGCCGCGCTCTCCTCGGCGGCGCCGGCGCGCTCCGCCGCCTCCTTCTCCAGCTCCGCCACGAGGCGCTTCACGAGAGGGGCGTACTGGGCGTTGAGCGGGCTCTCGGGATAGCGCTCCCTCAGGCGGCGGATGGCCGCGAGGCAGGTCTCGGGCTCCTCCTCGGTCTCCACGCAGCGGTCGATGGCGGTGGCGATGTAGAGCAGCTCGCTCTCCCCCAACTCCCGCGCGCGATTCTCGAAGTCGGACTCGCCTATCGCGCCGAGGGCGAGGGCGACCTCCAATTCGGCGAACGCTTCCGGAAACAGGCCGAGCGAGGCGGCGAAGGCACTCAGCGCCAGCCGGCCCGGGGCGTCGTCGAAGGAGGCGAGCGCCTTTCGGGCCGCGAAGGCGGACGCGGGGCGCAGGGCCTTCCAGGCGATCCTGCGCGCCGTGCCCTCCTTCTCCACCTCGACCCCCTCGGCGTCGCACGAGACGGGACGGGCGACGAGGATGCCGCCGTCGACCAATTCGAGACGGAGCGGTTCCCCCGCCCAGGCCAGGGCCGAAAGGAGGAGGATGCCACCGATGGTCCGCAACGCCATGCATAGGATATAACGCCTCCCG
This sequence comes from Planctomycetaceae bacterium, assembly GCA_052388375.1. Lineage (GTDB taxonomy): Bacteria > Planctomycetota > PLA2 > PLA2 > PLA2 > JBQTIG01. The sequence goes on from JBQTIG010000034.1 coordinate 22,934, forward strand.
CACGCCCATCGGATCGCCATGCTGCCCGCCCTGCTCCTGCTGTTCGCCTCGCTGGACGGGGTCGCCGCCCAGGCGCTCCTGCGCTGGATGCACGGCTACGACATACTGGACTACCGGATCGAGGCGGAGGCGCAGCCCGCGGGGCTCGCCGTGCGCTGTCGCCTGAGGCTTCGTACCGAGCGGGAGGGACCCCTGAGGTTCTTCTTCTCCACCGGCGCCAAGGAACTGCGAGTGAGTCGGGAGGGGACCGCCGTCGAAGCACGGCTGGGGGCGGGGGAGCAGGAGGCGCTGGTGCGCCGGCTCCTTCCCGCCGCCGGCCTTGCCCCGACGCTGCTCACCCTGACGCCCGATCCGCCGCTCGCCGCGGGCGAGGAGGCGACTTTCGATCTGGCCTACCTCTGGTCCCCTCCGGCCGGCGCCTTCGCCTACGCCGGCGAGGGCGGCGTCCAGACCCACCTCTCGGGCTGGTGGGTCCCGATGATGGCGGACGAGCTCTTTCACGCCGAAATCACCGTGCGCGCGCCGGCAGGGCTGGCTACCATCGCCTCCGGCCTGCGTGTCGGGGAAGTGGATGGCGTGGCGCGCTTCCGGTCCGAGCATCCCCTGCAAGTGCTCGCCCTGGTCGTCGGGCCGCTCGTCGCGCAACGCAGAACCGCCGGCGGGCGCACCCTCGAAGCTTGGCTCCCGGCCGGGTTCGAGCAGGAGGGCGAAGGGCTCCTGGACGACCTCGCGGCGGTCCTCGCGCTTCTCGAGGAGTGGTTCGGCCCCGCCCCCGGAACATGCCTCTCCCTCGTCGTGGAGCCGCGTCGCTCCTTCGCCCCCAGCTACTGCGCCGGCTCCTTCCTCCTTCTGCAGCGCCACGAATGGAAGTCGCTCGATCGCCCGCGGAGGCTGCGTCTCCTCGCGCACGAATGCGCCCACATCTGGTGGGGCCACCGCGTGCCCAGCTCGGTCGTGGGAGGGGGCGGCACCTGGATCCGCGAGGGTCTGGCCGAATGGAGCGGGATCCGCGTCGCGGGCACGCTCCTCGGCGAGGAGGCGCAGCGCGCCCTGTTCCGGGACGCGGTGCGCGCCTACTTCGAACGGGTCGATCTGCGCGAGGCGGCGGCGCGGGACGGGGGTCTGGTGGCGCGGGAGCCCTCGCTGGTGGAGGCGACCTACCTCGATCCTCCGCGCGTGCCCTATTTCCGGGGCGCGCTCGTCTTCCGGGCCCTCGAAGGGCTCATGGGAGAGGCGCCGCTCCGGGCCGGCCTGCGCAGGGTGGCGGAGCAGCGCGCGTTCCTCTCCACGGGCATCGACGAGTTCACGCGGCTGCTCGGGGGGGAGCAGGCGGAGTGGGCCGTGGCCTACTACGCGCGCTCGACGCGGCTGCCGGACTTCGTGCTCGAAGGGGTGGAGGCGCGGGAGGGGTCGGCGACGGGCCGCGTGCGCTGCCAGGACCGCTCCTGGCGCGGCGGGCTCGTGCCCTGCATCGTGGAGACGGACCGGGGCATCGCGCGTTTCGACGTGGAGGTCAGGGAAGGGGGCGGGGAGCTGCGCTGGAGCGGGGAGGGCTTTCCGTCGCGTCTCGAGGTCGATCCGGAACGCGTCTATCTCGACCCACTCCGTGCCAACAACGTCTGGCCGCGCTAGGGTCAGAGGGAAGACTTGCTCGCGGGCCCGAGCCCGAGCAGCCGGGCGGAAGCGCGCCGGGCGATTCCGGCTTACCCCTAGCTCGGGGACTTCTCGGCAGCCCTGAGGCGATCCTCGTAGGTCTGGATGAGGATGTTCAGGTTCACCAGCCGGTCGGTGAGGCGGGTGACGTCCTGCCTCCGGCGGTACTCCCGCAGATCCTCGAGGGCCGCGCGGTAGTTGCCCAGGAAGCCGTAGGCGCGTCCGCGGATGAAGAGGATCTCATCCTCCTTCGGATCGAGCTGCTCGATGACGCCGCACTCCGCGATGGCGTCCTCGAATCGGCTCAGCCAGAGGTAGGTCTCCACCAGCGCCTTGCGCGCTCCGATCTCCTCCTCCAGGGTGCGGGCGATGCGCCGTTCGTAGATCCGCTTCTCCTCCTCGGTGAGCTGCTCGGGGGGTTTCAGCACGCCCCCTTCGGCGAGGGGATCGACCACGATGAGGCGGAGCTGGCGCGACTCCCAGAACTTGCGGGCCCGTGCGGCCAGGTCGGCGTAGATCTTGATGTTGCGGATGGCGTTCTCGAACTCCTGGAGGATGATCGCGCAGTGGGCGATGCCGATGTGGGCGTCGGGCTTGAGCGAGCTGACGCGGTCGTCGGTGGAGACCTCGTCGAGCGCCTTGATGCCCTCCCGGGCGTAGGTGCGGGCGGCCCCCTGATCGCGCTCGGCCTCGGGGAGCTTGCTCTCATCGCGCAGCCGCCGAGATCGGCGCTGGTAGTGCGTCGCCAGATTGCGGTAGCAGATCCCGAGACCGTAGAGCCGCTTGAGTTCGAAGTCGCGGTTGGACTGCTTCCCGATCCCCTTGAACTCCTTCTCGGCCTCCAGGAGCAGACTGGGCTGGTCGGTGTACATGAGGCTGTAGCCGTGGCCGAGGCGGGTGGGGATGTGGTCCTTCCGGAACCCCAGCGCCTTCTTGTACTGCGCCGCGGCCCGGACGAAGTCCTTGCTGTCGTAATAGGTAGCCGCTCGCTCCCTCGCCTCGGCGAAGTTGTTGAGATCCCTGTCCTCTTGGGAGGTCCGGGCCCCGAAGACGCCATGGCAGCCGCCCAGGAGGGCGAGCAGGAGGACGGGGACGGAGCGCGGCATCCCGGGGAGCCTAGGCAGGGGCTGTCACGGGAGCGTCACTCCCCGCCCCCGGCCGTGGCGAGGAGCCGGGCGAGGCGCTCCGGCTCCCTGCGCAGGCGAAAGACCTTTTCCTGGCGGACCTGGACCAGCCCAGGCTTGCTCCCCCGCGGCTTGGAGACGTTGCGCCGGAAGGTGTAGGTCACGTCCGCGGTCCTGGCCAGCTTGCTCTTGGAGTAGTGCAGGGCCAGGCTCGCCGCGTCCAGAAGGGTCTCCTGGGGGAGTTCCTGTCCCTTGTCGAGGGGGACGATCACATGCGCTCCCGGAGTGCCCCGCACGTGGAGGAAGAGGTCCTGGGGGCGGGCGATTCTCAGGGTCAACTCGTCGTTGTCTGCTCCGCCCTTGCCCACGAGGATGGGCAGTCCGTCGCGGCTGGTGAACTCGCGGTAGGGCAGGCGCGTGGGGGGAGCCGACCTCCGCGCGGGAGGGGGCTGGCGGGGGAGGTCGGCATCCGCCAAGCCTTCGAGCTTGTTTGCGACGTCGGCCAGCCTCTCCTCGAGGATCGGTTTCGCCCGCTCCGATTTCTGCGCCAACTTGAAGAGGCGGTCCACGTTCTCCTGCGGGCTCAGGCGCGGGTCGAGGTCGATCCCCTCGAACCGGGTCATCCCGGTGCGCAGCTCGTCGTACCGCTCGAGGAGCAGCCGCCCCCGGGCCCGCAGCTCCTCCGGGTCGCTCAGCCCTTCGAGATCCGCCTCCACCGCCTCCTGCCGCCTGCGCAGCTTCTTCTCCTCCTTCGCGCGCACCCCCTCCCCGCGCCCCTCCTGATCCGACGCCTCCTCCTCCCGCGCGAGGCGGTCGAGGGCGTGGCAGACCGCGAAGGGCTCGCCCGGCAGGTCGGCGGGCAGGAGGGAGGCCTCCTCGAGGAACTTGGGTACGGGGGGAGGCTTGTAGGTGGACCCGATGGGGTTTCCGCGATGCTTGGCGGCCTCGCCGTCCAGAAGGCGCAGGACCACCCCGTCCCCGTCCAGGAGCAGGAGGTTGGGATGGCGCGGCAGGGCCTCCAGGAGGAGCATTCGGGGCCCTTCGGCGGTCTCCACTTCGAGGGAGAAGATCCGGTCACCGCCCAGGAGCTCCAGGCGCACGACGCGCCCGCCCCGCAGGGCCCGGCGGAAGATGGTTCCCAAGACCGGCGGGCTTTGCGGCACGGGCGGGGGAGCATCGGTGACCAGCATGCGGGCGCGGCCCGGGTGCGCGTCGACGAGGAGGGGGGTCTTGTCCGGACCGAGGCGGAGCAGGAAGCGGCGCGGGTCGCACTGATAGATGTTGTCGACGGACAAGCCCGCCAGGGACGCCATTTCGGCGGCGGCGCGCTGGAGATCGCGAAGGGGGAGGCGGATCAGGCGTCGTCGCTGGCGATGAGCCAGGGTTCGAGGGTGCGCGGGTAGGTCGCGATTTCGTCGGCGCGGAAGAAGAGGGCGATCTCCTTGGCGGCCGACTCGAGCGAGTCCGATCCGTGCACCAGGTTGAAGGCGCTGGAACAGCCGAAGTCGCCCCGGATCGTGCCGGGCGCGGCCTTCCATCCGAAGGTGGCGCCCATGAGGGCGCGGGTGATCTCGATGGCGCGGGGACCCTCCAGCACCGCCGCAACGACGGGCGCGGCCGTCATGTACTCCACGAGCCCCTTGTAGAAGGCCTTCTCCTTGTGCGGCGCGTAGTGGCGCGCCGCGAGGTCGGGGGTGATGCGCGTCACTTTCAAGGCGCAGAGCTTGAGGCCCTTCTCCTCGAACCGGGCGAGGATGCGCCCGGCGAGGCCGCGCTGCACGCCGTCGGGCTTGACGAGGAGGAGGGTGCGTTCCATCAGGCCCGGGATTGTCGCCTTCACGGCCAGGAATTCAAGGAGGGCCGGGGTGGGGCGCGGCGCCGCGGATTTCCACCCCCGCAGCTCGCCGATGTCCTAAGCTAGAGGCAGCCCATGCGCTCCGGTCCGGCGCTGCTTCTCCTGCTCGCCTGCTGCGGCGGGCGAAACCTCTCGCTCCTCGACCGCGAAGTGCTCAAGTTCAAGGCGGAGAACGAACGCATCCGCTCCGAGGAGCTCGAGCGGCGGTACCACGCGGAGAAGGAGAAGTCGGAGCGCCTCTCCCGCGACCTCTACGCCCTCGCGCAGCGGCGCGACGCTCTGTACGCGGAGTATGACCTGCTTCGCGGGGAGGCGGCCGGGCTCGCGCGGCAGCGGGAGGCGGCCGCCGCGGAGCAGCGCGGCCTGCAGGCGGCGCTCGCGACGCAGGAGAAGGAGATCGCGACGCTCCGCGAGCGCGCGGAGGCCGCGCGGGCGGAGGTTGAGGCGCTCCGCGCGGAGCTGGAGCAGGCCGCCTCGCGCCGCCGCGCCCTGGAACGTCAAAAAGAGGGCGTGGAGGGGTCGGGGGAGTAGGCTCTCCGGCGTGGACGAACTCACGCCGCGCCAGGTCGTCGCCTACCTGGACCGCTACATCGTCGGGCAGGCCGCCGCCAAGCGGGCCATCGCGGTGGCGCTGCGCAACCGGATCCGGCGCCAGCGCCTCCCGGAGAATGTGGCTCGCGACATCCTCCCCAAAAACATCATCCTCGCCGGCCCCACCGGGGTCGGAAAGACCGAGATCGCGCGACGCGTCGCCGACCTGGTGAAAGCCCCCTTCCTCAAGGTCGAGGCCACCAAGTTCACCGAGGTGGGCTACTGGGGGCGCGACGTGGACACCATCGCCCGCGACCTCGTGGAGATCGCCGTCCAGCTCGTCCGCGCCGAGGAGATGGGGCGGGTGGCGGAGAAGGCGAAGGGGGCCGCCGAAGAGCGCCTCCTCGACGTGCTCGTGGGGGGCGAGCCGTTCGCCCTCGACGAGGAGCAGCGTGCGGAACGGCGCCGGCGGCGCGAGGAGGCGCGCGCGCAGCTGCGCGCCGGGAAGCTGGAGCAGGAGCGAGTCAGCGTCGCCCTCGACGAGCGCAGCGGCTCCGCGATGGAGGTCTTCTCCGCCATGGGAGTGGAGCAGATGGGCATGGACATGCAGGGCATCTTCGACCGCGTCGCGCCGCCCCGCACGGTGACTCGCACGATGAGCGTCGCCCGGGCGCGCGACGCCCTGGAGCAGAAGGAGGGGGAGGCGCTCCTGGACCGCGACTCCATCGTGCGCGAGGCGATCCGCCGCGCCGAAGAGACCGGCATCGTCTTCCTCGACGAACTGGACAAGGTGGTGGGGACGGGCACGACCCACGGCCCCGACGTCTCCCGCGGCGGCGTGCAGCGCGACCTTCTGCCCCTGGTGGAGGGGTGCACCGTCTCCACCCGCTACGGCCCGGTCAAGACGGGCCACGTGCTCTTCATCGCCGCCGGCGCGTTCCATGCCGCCCGTCCGGAGGACCTCATGCCCGAGCTCCAGGGACGCTTTCCCCTGCGGGTCAACCTGCACGCCCTGGATGCGGACCACTTCCTGCGGATCCTCAGCGAGCCGGAGAACGCGCTCACGCGGCAGTACCAGGCGCTCCTCCAGGGCGACGGGATCGACCTCTCCTTCCAGCCCGAGGGGCTCGAGGAGATCGCCGCCCTCGCGCGCCAGCTCAACCAGAAGGGGAGCGACATCGGTGCGCGGCGGCTCCACATGGTGCTGGAGCGGCTCCTGGAGGAGATCGCCTTCGAGGCGCCCGAAAAGGGGGGACGGGTCGTGGTGGACGCCCCCTACGTCCTCCGGCGCGCGCAGGCGGTCGCCTCGTGAGGCGGCGACCTTTGCGGAGGGGCCCGCCGCAGACTATCCTGCGGCGCTTGCGAACCAGTGGCCCTGCCGCCGGTTGAACCGACTCCGTGCACGAGACCGCCTATCGAACCCACACCTGCGGCGCGCTGCGTCCCACCGACGCAGGCCGGAGCGTCACGCTCGCGGGCTGGGTCCACAGGCGCCGCGACCAGGGCGGCATCCTCTTTCTCGATCTCCGGGACCGCTACGGGCTCACCCAGGTGCGGATCTCCAGGGAGGAGCAGCCGGCCGCCCACGCCGCGGCGGCGCCTCTGCGCCCCGAGTTCGTGGTGCAGGTTTCGGGGACCGTGCGGGAGCGGCCCGACGCAGCGCGCAACGCCCGCCTGCCCACCGGGGGTGTGGAGCTGGTCGCCCACACGTTGGAGATCCTTTCCGTGTCGCCCACCCCTCCCTTTTCCGTCGCGGGCGGGGAGGAGGTCTCCGCCGAAGTGCGGCTCCAGCATCGGCCCCTCGATCTGAGGCGGCACGAGATGCAGGAGCGGTTCTTGCTGCGCCATCGGATGAATCGCGTCATCCGCCGGTTCTTCGAAGAGCGCGACTTCGTGGAGATCGAGACCCCGATCCTGGCGAAGCCGACCCCCGAGGGGGCGCGCGACTACCTGGTGCCGAGCCGCGTGCACCACGGCTCGTTCTACGCGCTCCCGCAATCGCCCCAGGTCTACAAGCAGATCCTGATGTGCGCCGGATTCGACCGCTACTACCAACTCGCCCGCTGCTTCCGGGACGAGGATCTGCGCGCCCATCGCCAGCCGGAATTCACCCAGCTGGATGTCGAGATGGCGTTCATCGACCAGGAACAGATCCTCGCGCTCATGGAGGAGCTGATCGCGCTGCTCCTGCGCGAAGCCGCCGCGCGACCGTCGGCGTTGACCCTGCCCCTGCCGCGCCTGACCTTCGACGACGCGATGGCGCGCTACGGCAGCGACAAGCCCGATCTCCGTTTCGGCCTCGAGATCGTGGATGTTTCGGCGCTGGCCGGCGAGAGCCAGTTCCGCGTCTTTCGGGATGCCCTCGCCGCGGGCGGCGTCGTGCGCGGACTGAAGCTCCCGGGGGGCGCGGCGCTCTCGCGGGCCGAGATCGAAGCGCTCTCTGCGGTGGCGGGGGAGTTCGGCGCCAAGGGGCTGGCCTGGTGGAAACTCGGGCCGGAAGGGGCTTCCGGCCCGCTCGCCAGGTTCTTCCCCGGGGATGCGCTTCCCTCCGCATTCGGCGCGCGGGTGGGCGATCTCGTCCTCTGCGCGGCGGACGCGAGCGCCACCGTCGTGGCCAAGAGCCTGGGAGCGGTGCGGGTCCACCTGGGGGAGGCGCGCCGCCTCATCCCGGACGAGGCCCATGCCGCGCTCCTGGTCGTGGACTTCCCCCTGTTCGAGCCCGGGGAGACCGCGGGCTCCTGGATCTGCACGCGCCACCCCTTCACCGCCCCCTTTGCCGAGCACCTCCCCTTCCTGGAGAGCGACCCGGGGCGGGTGCGCTGCCAGGCCTACGATGCGGTGCTTGACGGCGTGGAACTGGGGAGCGGCTCGATCCGTATCCATCGCAGGGAAGTGCAGGAGTCGGTGTTTCGCGTGCTCGGGCTGGACGAGGCGGAGGTGCGCCGCCGGTTCAGCTTCCTCTTCGACGCGCTCACCTACGGGGCGCCCCCGCACGGGGGTTTCGCCTGGGGGCTCGACCGCCTGGCCATGCTGCTCACCGGGGCGCACTCCATCCGCGAGGTCATCGCCTTCCCCAAGACCGCCAAGGCGGTGGACCTGATGAGCGACTCCCCGGCGACCGTGGACGCGACACAACTGGACGAATTGGGAATCGCGCTCCGGCGTCCTCAGGGGGCGTAGAATGGGACCGTCGTGTTTTTCGCATGAGTGACGTTCTGCGCGTGACCCTCCCCGACGGGAAAGTCGTGGAGGCGAAGAAGCACTCCACCTGCGCGGACGTGGCCCGCTCGATCGGACCCGGGCTGGCCCGCGCCGCCATAGGGGCCGTCTGGAACGGGGAGATGACCGCCCTCGAGTCGCGTCTCGCCTCGGACGGGCGCATCGAGATCATCACCCGCGACGGACCGAAGGCCATCGCGGTGCTGCGGCACAGCGCCGCCCACCTCTGCGCCGCGGCGGTCCTCGATCTGTTCCCGGACGCCGAACTCGGCTTCGGCCCGCCCACCGAGGATGGTTTCTATTACGACTTTGTCGTGAAGCGACCCTTCACCCCGGAGGATCTCGCGGCCATCGAGGCGCGCATGAGGGTGCTGGCAAGCAGGGGACTCCCGTTCGAGCGCGTGGAGTTCTCCCCCCAGGAGGCCAAGCGGGAGCTGGAGCGCCTCGGCTACCGTCTCAAGGCGCAGTACCTCGAGGAACTCGCCCTCACCGACGACGTGATCTCCTTTTATCGCAATGGCGACCACTTCAGCGACATGTGCCGGGGCCCGCACGTCGGCTCGTTCGGGGAGATCCCGGCCTTCAAGCTGCTCTCGGCGTCCGGCGCCCACTGGCGGGGCGACGCCTCCGGGATCGCGATGCAGCGCATCCACGGCACCGCCTACGCCTCCCCGAAAGAGCTGGAGGAGCATGTCGTCCGCCTCGAGGAGGCGCGCCTGCGCGACCACCGTCGCATCGGCGCCGAACTCGACCTCTACTCCTTCCACGACGAGGCGCCGGGCTTTCCCTTCTGGCATCCCGGCGGCGTGGTGGTCTGGCAGGAGCTGGAGGCGCTCGTGCGCGAGCAGCTGCAGGCGCGCGGCTATCGGGAGATCCGCACCCCCCTCGTTCTGACCGACGAGCTCTGGCGCCGGTCGGGGCACTACGACCACTACCGGGACAACATGTACTTCATCCAGAAGGAGGAGCGCTCGTACGCGGTGAAGCCGATGAACTGTCCGGGCGCCTGCCTCGTCTACGGCTCGACGCTCCACTCCTACCGCGACCTTCCCTTGCGGCTCGCGGAGTTCGGCCTGGTGCACCGCTACGAGCTCTCCGGCGTGCTGCACGGCCTCTTCCGCGTGCGCGGCTTCACCCAGGACGACGCCCATGTCTACTGCACCCCCGCGCAGATCGAGGCGGAGGTGCGCGACTGCCTCGACATGTTGCGCGTCGTCTACGGGACCCTCGGGTTCCGGGACGTGCGCCTCAAGCTCTCCACTCGCCCGGCGGACCGGATGGGGGGGGAGGCGCTCTGGGACCGCGCCGAGGCGGCGCTTCGCGAGGCGATGGGCGAGGGCGCGTTCGTGCTCGCGCCGGGGGAAGGCGCCTTCTACGGCCCCAAGATCGACGTCGATCTCACCGACAGCCTGGGCCGACGTTGGCAGTGCGGTACCATCCAGCTCGACTTCCAGATGCCGGAACGCTTCGCCTTGGAGTATGTCGGGCCCGATGGCGCGCGCCACCGCCCGGTCATGATCCATCGCGCCATCGTGGGCTCGATGGAGCGGATGATCGGCGTCCTGGTCGAGCACCACGCCGGGAAGCTGCCGGTCTGGCTCGCGCCGGTGCAGGCGATCCTGCTTCCCATCACAGACAAGAGCCTGCCCTACGCCGATGGCGTCGTGGCCAGGCTCGCCGCCGCGGGCCTGCGCACCGAGGTGGACCGCCGCGGCGAGAAGGTCCATGCCAAGATCCGCGACGCCCTGCTGCGCCGTATCCCCTACCTCCTCGTCGTGGGGCAACGCGAGGAGGACTCGGGATGCGTCGCCGTACGCCTGCGAGACGGAGCCGACCGCGGGCCGATGCCCGTGGAGGCGCTGCTCGCGGAGCTTGTGCGCGTGCACAAGGAACGCGGCGAACCCCATTGGTCCCCTTCCTGAAGGAGGCACAGCGATTCGACGCCCTCATCATGCCGCGCCCTCGTCGCGCGGCCCCCGCATCAATGAACAGATCCGCGCCCGCGAGGTGCGGGTCGTCTCCGACACGGGAGGCCAGATCGGCGTCTTCCCGGTCCAGGAGGCGCTCCGGATGGCGCACGACCAGGAACTCGACCTGGTCGAGGTCGCCGCGGAGGCGCGACCCCCGGTCTGCCGCATCCTCGACTTCGGCAAGTACAAGTACGAGCAGAAGAAGAAGACGCGCGGCACCAAGAAGGGCCATCCCACCAAGCTCAAGGGCGTGCGGCTCCATCCCAAGACGGAGCAGCACGACCTCGAGGTCAAGACCAACCAGGCGCGCGGCTTCCTCGAGGAAGGCGACAAGGTGCAGTTCACGGTCGTCTTCCGCGGCCGCGAGATGGCCCGTCAGGATCTCGGTGCGACTCTACTCCAGAAGGTCGCCGGGATGATGCAGGACGTCGCGAAGGTCGAGAAGATGCCGCACGTCGAGGGACGGCGGATGCACATGATCGTGACGCGGAAGTAGCCGGTACGCCTCCGGGTCAGCCGGCGAACTTCGCGCGATCCGGCTCCGCGACATCGGGCGTGAGGAACTCTCCGAGCTCTCTCGCGTTGACCGACGCGGGCTGGAGCAGGTCCGCCTCCGCCGCGAGGAACCGCGCCAGCGCGTCGGCGTCGTGGAGGGCGGCGCGTGCCTCGGCGGCAAGCCCGCTGGCCACGCTGTCGCCCGCCCGCTTCAGGTAGAGGGTAGCGGCAGCGCGCGCCTCGGGGTGCTCGCGGAGCGCCTTCTTCGCCTGCTCGAGGGCGTTCGCGCCCTCCCTCAGCGAGCGGATGAGCGCGTCCAGCTCCTTGAGACTCCGGGGCAGGCCGCTCGCCGCCAGGTCGCGGTTCCACCGCTCGCGCGCCGAGGTGGCCTCCCCGCCGGGGTCCGGCGCACGGAGGGCAGCCTTCAATGCGCGGTGGGGCAGGGCGAAGGAACGGAAGAGTTCGGCGTCCGCCGCCAGGAGCTCCACGATGGGGGCGGGCAGGTCGCGACCGGCGGCGGGAGGTGCCAAGGGAGGCTCGATCGGCTGGCCGGAACCCTTGCGCGCATCCTCCAGCGCCTTGCCAAGGTCCTTGGCGACGTCGCGGATGGCGCGGAGGTTCTTGAGGGAGGCCCCTTCCGCGGCCTGTCGGACCAGGGTGAGAGCGCGGTGGGGGGCGGGGGAATACCACTGGTCGTCGAAGGCGAAGCGATCCTCTGCAGCCTTGGCGTAGGCTCCGGTCTCGATCAGGCGCTGCACCACCGCGGCCTTCGGGTCGCCGGTGGCCAGGGTCTGGATGACCCTCAGGACGAGATTGGGGCCCGCAGCGTCGAGCAGCTCGAGGGCGCGCTTCGCCTCGTTGCGCATGGCGAGGTACTCGCCGGCTTCGTCGGCGGCCTCGAACTTCGGCTGGACCGCCTTCAAGAGCTCGTCCGCGGCCTCCTCCGGGGCCATGCCCGGCCGGTTGAAGAGAAGGAGGAGGGCGACCACGACCAGGACGCCGCCGATGAGCAACCCGCCCCCGATGATGCGATGTTCCGCCGCCATGGGGGCTACCTTACAGGAATCAGGGCCCGCTGGGAATCGGGCCCCGCAAGGCTTGAACCCTTCCCGAACGCGGCTATCCTATCGGGCTTCCCCGCCCCCGGACGAGGGGTCCAGCCATGCCCAAGCAGAAACCCAGCAAGTCGGTCCTCAAGCGCTTCAAGGCGACCAAGAACGGCAAGGTGCGGCGCAACAAGGCGTTCCGCCGCCACCTTCTCTCGGGGCGCGCGCGCAAGCGCAAGCGCAACCTGAGTCGCCCGGGCCTGGTGAGTGCCGGTGAACGCAGGACCTACCTGCGGCTGCTGGGGGAGGGTTAGTCCGTGCGCATCAAGCCCGGAGTCGCCAAGCGACGTCGCCTCAAGCGTGTCCTCAAGCAGGTCAAAGGCCAGCGCGGAGCGCGCCGTCGCCACGTCAAGCTCGCGAAAGAGTCGATCCTGCGCGGGGGCGCCTACGCCTATGTGGGCCGCCACCTCAAGAAGCGCGAGTATCGCTCCCTCTGGATCACGCGCATCAACGCCGCGGTCCAGGAGAGGGGCGTCTCCTACAGCCGCTTCGTGCATGGCCTCAAGAAGGCGGGCGTCGACCTGAACCGGAAGGAGCTGGCGGGTGTCGCCTACCGTGACCCCGAGGCGTTCAACCGCTTCGTGGAAATGGCCAAGGCGGCTCTCTAGAACCCGCCCCCATGGGGGCCTCCGCGCTTCGGCCGCACGCCGCCTGCCGGACCGTTCTTGGGCCTCGCGTCGGATAGGCTTTTTTTCGTACGCGAGCCTGCAAGGATCACGCGCATGAAGCCCGACCTCGAATTGGTGCTCCGGGAGGCGCTCGCCGCCGTGGCTGCCGCGGCGGACCCCGACCGGCTCGCCGCCCTGCGCCTTGCCTACCTGGGACGCAAGAGCGACCTCGCGGCGGCTCTGGCGGGCCTGGGAGCGCTCCCGAAGGAGCGGCGAGCGGCGGAGGGTCAGCGGATCCATGAGATCAAGGGTGCCCTCGAGAGCGCCCTGGAGGAGCGCGCGCGCGCCTTGGAGACCAGCCTCGCCTCGCGGCGGGCGGAGGCGGAGTGGCTCGACCTGACGCTGCCGGGCCTGCGACCGCGCCGAGGCCACCTCCATCCGCTCACCCAGGTGGAGGAGGAACTGGACAGCCTGTTTCGCGGCATGGGCTACCGCGTCGTGGAGGGCCCCTGGGTCGAGGACGAGTTCCACAATTTCGATGCCCTCAACATCCCCCCCTGGCACCCCTCCCGGGACGCCTGGGACACCTTCTGGCTCTCCGACGGCAATCTCCTGCGCACCCACACCTCACCGGTGCAGATCCGCGCGATGCGCCGCTTCGGCGCCCCGCTCCGCGCGGTCCTCCCCGGGCGCTGCTTCCGCAACGAGGCAGTGGACGCCACCCACGAGTGCGTCTTCAACCAGCTCGAGGGTCTGGTGATCGACACCGACATCACGCCGGGTCACCTGTTCCACTCCATGCGTGCCATCCTCGGCTCGATCCTCCGGCGGGAGGTGGCCACGCGCTTCCGGCCGGGGTTCTTCCCCTTCACCGAGCCCTCCTTCGAGTGCGACATCCGGCGCGAGGACGGACGCTGGATGGAGCTCTGCGGCATGGGGATGGTCCACCCCAAGGTGCTCGAGGCGGGTGGAATCGACCCGGCCCGGTTCACCGGCTACGCGTTCGGCCTCGGCATCGATCGCCTCGCCATGATGCGTTTCGAGATCGACGACATCCGCTGGTTCCACAGCGGCGACCTCCGCTTCCTGGAGCAGTTCTGATGCGGCTCTCCCTCGCGTGGCTCGGCGAACATCTCGACCTCCGTGGCGTGACCGCGGCGCAGGTGGGCGAACTGCTCACGCTGCACGCCGCCGAGGTGGAGTCGGTGGAGATCGCCGGGGGGGGATGGCCCGGGGTGACCGTCGCCCGCGTGGTCGCCGTGCGACCGCATCCCAACGCCGACCGGCTGCGCCTGGTGAAGCTGGAGACGGGGGGCGGGGAGGCGGAGGTGGTCTGCGGCGCGCCCAACGTCGCGGCGGGACAGAAGGTCTGTTTCGCGCCGGAGGGCACGACGCTGCCCGGCGGTCTCCTGCTCACGCGACGCAAGATCCGGGGCGTGGAGAGCGCGGGGATGGTGCTGAGCGCGCGCGAGCTGGCGCTCGGCGACGACCACGACGGCATCCTGGTCCTCGACGCCGCGGCGCCGGTAGGGGCGCCGGTGGCCGCGCACCTGGAGGCCGACGCGGTGCTCACGATCAACAACACCGCGATCGCGACACGTCCCGATCTCTGGGGCCATCGCGGCGTCGCGCGTGAGCTCGCCGCGATCCTGGAGCGGGAACTGCGCCCGTGCGCGGAGACGCCGCCGGAGTCCGCCGCCCTCGGGGGGCCGCAGATCGACGTCTCCCTCCGCGCGCGCAATCTCTGCCCGCGCTATCTCGGTTGGGCGATCGGCGGCGTGAACGTGGAACCGTCGCCCGACTGGCTGCGCCGACGTCTCGAGGCGGTGGGGCAGCGCTCCATCAACAACCTGGTGGACCTGACGAACTTCGTGATGCTCGACTGCGGGCAGCCGCTCCACGCCTTCGACCGGCGCCGGGTCGCGCGGGGAACGATCGTGGTGCGGGAGGCGCGGAGCGGCGAGCGGGTCGTGACGCTGGACGGCACCGAGCGTCTTCTGCCGCCTGGCTGCTGCGTCATCGCCGATCCGGAGCGCGCGCTGGCCGTCGCGGGCGTGATGGGCCTGCAGAACTCCGAGGTTGTGGAAGAGACAACCGAGATCGTGCTCGAGGTGGCGAACTTCGAGATGACCTCCATTCGCGCAGCCTCCAAGGCGCTCGGATTGCGCACCGAATCGGCCAGCCGCTTCGAAAAGGGGCTCGATCCGGAGGGCATTCCGCAAGCGGCCCTGCGCTTTCTCGCGCTCCTCCGCCGCGTCTGCCCCACGGCGCAGCCCCTCGGCGGGCCGCGCGACGTTCGCGCCAAGTCCGCCCGCCCGCGCCGCATCACGCTCCCGGCCGAATTCATCCCGTCGCGCCTGGGCATCGGGATTCCCGCGGATCGCGTCGATGCGATCCTCTCACGGCTCGGATTCGTCGTGCAGCGCACGCGTGGCCGCCTCAAGGTGACCGTTCCGACGTGGCGCGCCGGCTGCGACGTAGCGATTCCGGAAGACCTCGTCGAGGAGGTGGGGCGCATCCACGGCTACGATCGGATCGAGCCCCTGGCGCCCCGGGGCACGCTGGAGCCGCTTCCGGAGGAGCCGGCGCGGGCGCGCCGACGCCTCATCCGGGGCGCGCTCTCCGGACCCGGCGGCATGACCGAGATCTACGCCTATCCCTTCACGACCGCCGAGGCGTGCGCGAAGGCCGCGGTGGCCCCGGGCACGCTGGGAGTCGCCAACGCCGCGCAACGCGGACTCGACTTCCTGGCGCCGAGCCATCTGCCGGCCCTCCTCCGGGCGGGCTACGAGAGCCTGAAGTACCGCACCGAGGTTTCGCTCTATCTCGTGGCTCCGGTCTTCGCCCGGGGGGAAGGGAAAGGCCTCCCCCTGGAGCGCGAGGCCTTGGGGCTGTTCCTCCGTCGCGCCAGTGGGGGCAATCCGGCGCTGGAGATGAAGGGCGCCGTCGAGATCCTCCTCGAAGCGCTGCGCCCCGAGGGCGTCGTCGTCGAGCAGGCGGTCGGCCCCGGGTGGCTCCACCCCGGGCGCTCCGCCCGTCTTGCGCGCGGGGAGGTGGCGTTGGGCTGGTTCGGCGAGCTTCATCCCGCTGTGGCCGAAGCGCACGGCATCGCAGGAGGGGCCGCCGCGGCGGAACTCGACCTGGAGGCGGTCGGGCGCGCGGGCTGGGCGCCCCTCACCCTGGCTCCCATCAGTCGGTTTCCCCCGGTCCCTTACGACGTGGCCGTTGTCGTGGAACGGCGCACGCCCGCCGCGCTCGTCGAAACCGTGCTGAGGCGGGCCGTTCCGGGCCTGGTGCGCTCGCTCGCCCTTTTCGACGTGTACGAAGGCAGCTCGCTCCCGCCCGGGATGAAGAGCCTCGCCTTCACGGTGACCTTCGGCGCGATGGACCGCACTCTCGGCGGCGCGGACGTGGAAGGGCTGCGGCGCGCGGTGGGGGAGGCGTTGGCGCGGCAGGGTTGGACTCTCCGAGCCTGACCGCCGCCTACTCAGGAAAGCCCGCGCCTCGGCCGAATAGGGATGGTATCGTTGCACGCGGGCGGCATCGCACCCGCCCGCGCACGTTGAAAAAAATCCTCTGCCATGTTCGTGATGGACGAACCACGTTTTCTGATCCGATAACCCTCGAACCGGGAGCCATCCGTTCGATCCGCGACGTCAGGCCCTGTTGAGGCGGGGACGACGAAGAGGGTCGGCGGGGCGCCCACCTGGCGAAAGGGATCAAAAACCACCGTCCGCACGGCATTGCGGTGGAGGATTCTTCCACCGGACCGTACGCCGTTCCTGTCCCACGCGGCCCGTACCCTTCCGACAACGGGAGGAACGATGAAATCCTGGATCTTCTGGATCCTCGCCGGACTCGGCGCGTATCTCGTCTACGGCGCGTGGTTCCGCGGCGACGAGGGCCGCGAGCGCGAAGTCCCCCCCCTGGGGATGGATCCGAGCCGCCCCGACGACCAGGGCGGGGCCGTCCCTGGCGCCAGCGATGCCCCCCCCGCGCCCCCCCGGGATCGCACGCTCCTGGACGATTGGCGCGATGCGGTCGCTCGCGGAGACCGCGGCGCCGCGCAGGCGTTGGGGGATCGTATCCTGCGCGAAGCGGCGGGGTCGCCCGACGCCCTGCAGGTCTCCCTCGAACGCGGACGCGAGAGGTTGCGCGCCTCGCGCGCCGCCGGCCGCGGAGCGGAGGGTCTGCAGCTGGCGCAGGAGGCGCGCCTTCTCCTGACTCCCGCGCTCTTCGAGGATTCCCTGCCCACCGAGGAGCGCGCGTCCCTCCGCAAGTCGCTCGCGGAGTTGGCGCAGGAGGTGGTGTTCAGCCCGCGACACGTCGAAAGCGCGGACTTCTCGCACACGGTGCGTCGTGGCGACACTCTCGACCAGCTCTGCAAGAAGCTGTTCCGCGAACGCGGCTCCCGTGTGGAGCCGGGACTGCTCTGCGAGATCAACGGGATCCAGCGCCCACAGGACCTGCAGGCCGGCGCGGTGATCAAGGTGCCCCTCGGGGAGGCTTCCATCGTCGTGGTGAAGCGCGAGTTCCGTCTCTACTTCCTCCAGGGCGGCGCCTACGTGCGCGAGTTCGCCGTGGGCCTGGGGCGGGCGGGACTCACTCCCGAAGCCACGTTCGTGGTCGAGGACAAGATGATCAATCCCGACTGGTATCCGAGACCCGGGGTGAAGATCCCCTACGGGGATCCCGGGAACATCCTCGGCACGCGCTGGCTCGGGTTCCGGAACACCGAGCAGTTCCGCGGGTTCGGCATCCACGGCACGAAGGACCCCTCGTCGATCGGTAGGGAGGAGTCGTCGGGCTGCGTGCGCATGCACCAAGAGGACGTGGAGCGGCTCTTCAGCTGGACCCCCGCCGGGACGACGGTCCGGATCCTGCGTTGAGCCGGGCGCGATCGATGCTCGAGGCGGGGTAGCCTAGCCCGACGACAACGACACGTCCGACGTGTGCGGGGCCTTCCCCACGATCGAATCCGGCTTTGGGAGCGACCATGGTGGCGGTGACGGTCGCCCGTACCGCCGCGCCCAAGATTCCGCCGGTGTCCGCGTCGAGTCCGGACGGGATGTCGACGGCCAGGACCGGCACGCCCGCGCCATTGATGCGCGCGACCAAGGCCGCCCAAGCCCCCTCGAGGGGGCGAGTGAGCCCGGTGCCGAAGAGTGCATCGACCACCAGGGCGGACTCCCGGAAGCGTGGCTTCGTCGTCACGGGGGCCCTTAGGGCGCGCAACATGGCGAGATTCCTGCCCGCGTCGGACCCTGGATCGTGCGATTCCGCCGGCGCGGCCAGGTGGACGCGAACGTCGACGTCGGCCGCGAGCAGGTGGCGGGCCGCCGCGAATCCGTCGCCGCCGTTGTTTCCAGGCCCGCACGTCACGAGGACGGGCTTTGGGTCCCCCGCGAGCATCTCCCGCGCCGCGGCGGCGATGCCGCGTCCGGCGTTTTCCATCAGGAGGAGGCCGGGAATCCCCAACTCCTCGATCGCGATGCGATCCAGGGTTCGGGCTTCCCGGCGGTTGAGAGGCTCCATGCGGGCAGATTCTAGGGGAGGGGCGGAGTGGGGAGAAAAACCGGGAAACGGGGCGCCTTCGACTTCTTGACGCGGTTCGGATTCGTGTAGAATACGGGGCTGTCCCCGGGCAGAAACGACCGAGGTCGCCGGACACCGGCGGCGGAGGTCGCCCAGGACTTGCCAAGAGGGCGGCCGTGCGGTACGTATACGCGTTCCGGATGGCCGACCGCCGAGGCGGCCGGTTCTTTGAAAACAGAAGACGACTCTCAGTACGAGCCGGTTTGGGAAGGCCGCAAGGCCCCCATAATTAGGTTTGTAAAACAGCAAACGACCTCCGCCTGTCCTTCGGGATGGGCGGGATCTGGATCAACTCATGAAGGGTTTGATCCTGGCTCAGAGCGAACGCTGGCGGCGTGGCTTAGACATGCAAGTCGAGCGGAAAGGCCCTTCGGGGCACTCGAGCGGCGAACGGGAGAGTAATACCTGGGTAACCAACCCCGAAGACGGGAATAGCCACTGGAAACGGTGGGTAATGCCCGATAGTCCCGGCAGGCCACATGGCCTGCCGCGTAAAAGGTGACTCCGCTTCGGGACGGGCTCAGGGCCCATTAGCTAGTTGGTGAGGTAACGGCTCACCAAGGCGACGATGGGTAGCGGGCCTGAGAGGGTGGTCCGCCTCACTGGGACTGAGACACTGCCCAGACTCCTACGGGAGGCTGCAGTCGCGAATCATTGGCAATGCGCGCAAGCGTGACCATGCGACGCCGCGTGGGCGATGAAGGCCTTCGGGTTGTAAAGCCCTGTCAGGGGTTAAGAAAGCTGCGGGTTCACTCGCAGTTGACAAAGGCCCCAAAGGAAGTCACGGCTAACTTCGTGCCAGCAGCCGCGGTAAGACGAAGGTGGCAAGCGTTGCTCGGAATCACTGGGCTTAAAGGGCGCGTAGGCGGCTGATCAAGTCGGGTGTGAAATCCCTCGGCTTAACCGAGGAATGGCATTCGATACTGGTTGGCTAGAGTGCGGTAGGGGAGAGTGGAATTCCAGGTGTAGCGGTGAAATGCGTAGATATCTGGAGGAACGCCGGTGGCGAAAGCGACTCTCTGGCCCGCAACTGACGCTGAGGCGCGAAAGCCAGGGGAGCAAACGGGATTAGATACCCCGGTAGTCTTGGCCCTAAACGATGAGGACTTGGCTGTGGCAGATTTCTACAATGTCACAGCCGTAGCTAAAGTGATAAGTCCTCCGCCTGGGGAGTACGGTCGCAAGGCTGAAACTCAAAGGAATTGACGGGGGCTCACACAACCGGTGGAGGATGTTGCTTAATTCGAAGCAACGCGAAGAACCTTACCTGGCCTTGACATGCACGTGGTACGGATCTGAAAGGTGAAGGACCGTGGCTTTGCCACGGAGCGTGCACAGGTGTTGCATGGCTGTCGTCAGCTCGTGTCGTGAGATGTTGGGTTAAGTCCCGTAACGAGCGAAACCCTTGCCCTTAGTTGCCAACGGGTCATGCCGGGGACTCTAGGGGGACTGCCGGCGTCAAGCCGGAGGAAGGTGGGGATGACGTCAAGTCATCATGGCCTTTATGGCCAGGGCCGCAAACGTCCTACAATGGCCGGTACAAAGGGATGCAAGACCGCAAGGTGGAGCAAATCCCAGAAAGCTGGCCCTAGTTCGGATTGTGGGCTGCAATTCGCCCACATGAAGCCGGAATCGGTAGTAATCGCGGATCAGCACGCCGCGGTGAATATGTTCCTGAGCCTTGTACACACCGCCCGTCAAGCCACGAAAGCTGGTAGCACCCGAAGTCGCTGACCCAACCGCAAGGAGGGAGGCGCCGACGGTGAGACTGGTGATTGGGACTAAGTCGTAACAAGGTAGCCGTAGGAGAACCTGCGGCTGGATCACCTCCTTTCTAAGGGGATATCCTTGGATTCGGAGCTCCCGAGAGGGAGCACCCGAAATCGTAGAAAACCGGGACGTCTGGGAGTCGTCTCTTTCAATCATGCCGGGGCGGCGTCATGCCGTCCCGGATCGTTCTGTGAAAAGTGAATAGAGGCAGATGCAGTGCAGTGAGGATATTCGGGGGGATGCAACCCCCGAGTGCCCTCGGTGAAGGACCCATCAGGACCACTCGAGAAAAAGTGGTCAAGCTACGAAGAGCACGCGGGGGATGCCTTGGCGCCAAGAAGCGAAGAAGGACGTGGCTAGCTGCGATAAGCCCCGGGAAGCCGCTAAGCAGGCATTGATCCGGGGATTTCCGAATCGGGAAACCGGCGAGGGGTCATGCTCTCGCATCCGTCCGCTGAATCCATAGGCGGCGGCAGTGAACGAGGGGAACTGAAACATCTCAGTACCCTCAGGAAAAGAAAGAAACCTCGATTCCCTCAGTAGCGGCGAGCGAACGGGGAACAGCCTAAACCGTTTACGTGCAAGCCCGAAAGCGTTGCGTAGGCGGTGTTGTGGGATTCTCCAGGGCCGATTTCGGACGGCCCAAAGAGTTACCAAAGCGTTGTCCAGCCGAACGTTCTGGAAAGCTCGGCCATAGCAGGTGATAGCCCTGTAGGCAAACGGCAACGCTCTCTTGGAGGACACCCGAGTAGGTCTGGACACGTGAAACCCGGACTGAATCCGCGGGGACCACCCCGCAAGGCTAAATATTCCTTGGCGACCGATAGCGAACCAGTAGCGCGAGCGAAAATGGTGAAAAGTACCCCTGTTAGGGGAGTGAAACAGTACCTGAAACCGCGTGCTTACGAACCGTGGGAGGGCTATGGCCTTCGGGCAATGCCTGACCGCGTACCTTTTGCATAATGGGCCTGGGAGTTACCGTCTGCGGCAAGGTTAAGGGTCTCAAGGCCCGAAGCCGAAGCGAAAGCGAGTGCGAATAGCGCGTTCAAGTCGCAGGTGGTAGACCCGAAAACGGGCGATCTAACCATGG
Source organism: Planctomycetaceae bacterium (assembly GCA_052388375.1). Classification (GTDB taxonomy): domain Bacteria; phylum Planctomycetota; class PLA2; order PLA2; family PLA2; genus JBQTIG01. The sequence continues at coordinate 43,950 of JBQTIG010000034.1, forward strand.
TCAGGGTGAAGCGGACGTAAGAATCCGTGGAGGCCCGAACGGCTTGTGGTTGAAAACACATCTGATGAACTGTGGTTAGGAGCAAAAGACTAATCAAGCCCGTAGATAGCTGGTTCTCCCCGAAATGCCTTTAGGGGCAGCCTCGGGAGTTGCTTCGCGGGGGTAGAGCTACGGAATGGGTTGAGGGGGCTACCCGCCTACCTTTCCCAATCAAACTCCGAATACCGCGAATCCCATCCCGGGAGTGAGTCTCTGGGGGATAAGCTCCAGAGTCGAGACCGAAACAACGGAGACCGACGGCTAAGGTCCCGAAGTATAGCTAAGTGCATAAGGAAGTGCGGGTGCGAAGACAGCGGGGATGTTGGCTTAGAAGCAGCCATCATTTAAAAAGTGCGTAACAGCTTACCCGTCGAGCACTCGCGCGCCGAGGATGAACGGGACTCAAGCTATACACCGAAGCCACGGGATGCGGCGGGCCTGCGGGCCGGCCGTATCGGTAGGGGAGCGTTCGACGCTAGGCTGAAGGACGACCGTAAGGACGTCTGGACGATGTCGAAGTGATAATCCAGGCACGAGTAGCGCTAAAAATGGTGGGAATCCATTTCGCCGTAAACCTAAGGTTTCCTGGGCAATGTAAGTCAGCCCAGGGTTAGTCGGACCCTAAGGCGAGGCCGAAAGGCGTAGTCGATGGACAACGGGCGAACATTCCCGTACCACTCCGTAGCCCAATGCCCGAGGAGGGGTGGAGTGAGCTAAGCGATCGCACGGATTGAAGTGTGCGTGCAAACCTGTAGGGGGTGTCGTAGGCAAATCCGCGACACACATACCCCGAGAGCGATGCCGAGACCGAATGCGCGTCAAAGTCGCTGATGCTGTACTTCCGAGAAAAGCTTCGCGGGACATGGTTATTGGAGTGTCCGTACCGCAAACCGACACAGGTAGGTGGGGTGAATATCCTAAGGCGCACGAGCGATCCGACGTCAAGGAACTCGGCAACATAGCTCCGTAACTTCGGGATAAGGAGCGCCCTCGAGGGTGTAGGACTTCGCGTCCGAAGCACTCGGGGGCCGCAGAGAAATGGGTCAGCTGACTGTTTACCAAAAACACAGGTCTCCGCTAAGTCGTGAAGATGACGTATGGAGACTGACGCCTGCCCGATGCCGGAAGGTTAAGGCGAGGGGTTAGCCGCAAGGCGACGCTCTGAACCGAAGCCCCGGTGAATGGCGGCCGTAACTATGACGGTCCTAAGGTAGCGAAATTCCTTGTCGGGTAAGTTCCGACCCGCATGAATGGCGTAACGAGCTGATCGGTGTCTCGACGTCGGACTCGGCGAAACTGCAGTAGCGGTGCAAATGCCGCTTACCCGCGGGTAGACGGAAAGACCCCGTGAACCTTTACTGCAGCCTAGTATTGAGCTTAGGCGTGGTATGTGTAGGATAAGTGGGAGGCGTTGAAGCGAGGGCGTCAGCCCCCGTGGAGCCATCGGTGAAATACCACTCTTATCTCGCTTGAGTCCTAACCTCGTCCCGTAATCCGGGCGGGGAACAGTGCTAGGTGGGCAGTTTGGCTGGGGCGGCCTCCTCCTAAAGAGTAACGGAGGACTCCAAAGGTGCCCTCGGTGCGATTGGCAACCGCACTATGAGCGCAAAGGTAGAAGGGCGCCTGACTGTGAGACTCATAAGTCGAACAGAGACGAAAGTCGGGCTTAGTGATCCGGCGGATTCCGTGTGGAAGGGCCGTCGCTCAAGAGATAAAAGGTACTCCGGGGATAACAGGCTGATCTCTCCCAAGAGTTCACATCGACGGGGAGGTTTGGCACCTCGATGTCGGCTCATCACATCCTGGGGCTGAAGGAGGTCCCAAGGGTTTGGCTGTTCGCCAATTAAAGTGATACGTGAGCTGGGTTCAGACCGGCGTGAGCCAGGTCGGTCCCTATCTCCCGTGGGTGTAGGAAATCTGAGAAGACTTACCCCTAGTACGAGAGGATTGGGGTGGACGGACCTCTGGTGTTCCGGTTGTCACGCTAGTGGCATCGCCGGGTAGCTATGTCCGGAAAGGATAAGCGCTGAAAGCATCTAAGCGCGAAGCCTCCTTCAAGACTAGATTTCCCATGAGGCCCCTCCAAGACTAGGAGGTGGATAGGCCGGGCGTGTAAGCGCGGTAACGCGTTGAGCGGACCGGTACTAATCGGCCAATCGGCTTGACCACTTTTCTTCGTTTGGTCCTTCATGTCCAGGACCGCAGCTCGGCCGGACGGAGATGTTCCGTCCGCGACCGGGGTTCCTGGGCGCAAGGTGTCTCCACTCGAGTGCGAGTGGGGCCGAGGGTCCTCCTGCCTGCACTGCCTCTATTCCATACAACTTTCGTGGTGGCCATAGCGTCGGGGAAACACCCGTTCCCATCCCGAACACGGCCGTTAAGCCCGGCGCGCCGATGATACTGCCAAAAGCGGGAAAGTAGGTCGCTGCCACGATTCCATACGGGCCCGCCGCTGCGCGCGGCGGGCCCATCGTTTCCCTCCGCGCGCATAGCTCAGCTGGTTAGAGCACCCGCCTGATAAGCGGGAGGTCGGTGGTTCGAGTCCACCTGTGCGC
>JBQTIG010000035.1:0-67592 GCA_052388375.1 Planctomycetaceae bacterium
AGAGATGGGCGAGCTGGAGCCGGAGGCGGCGCGCGCCATCCGCGCGGCGGCGCGCGAAGTGGCGGAAGGGAAGCTGGACCGCCACTTCCCCCTCGACATCTTCCAGACCGGCTCCGCCACTTCGACCAACATGAACGCCAACGAGGTGATCGCCAACCGTGCGGCGCAACTGGTGGAGAAGGGGGCGGGGAGCCGCAAGCCGATCCACCCCAACGACCACGTGAACCGCGCCCAGTCGAGCAACGACGTCATCCCGACGGCGCTTCACGTCGCCTGCGCCGAGGAGCTGGAGAAGCGGCTGCTGCCGGCGCTGCGGCGCATGAAGGAGGTGCTCGACGCGAAGGCCGAGGCCTTCGACGACGTGCTCAAGATCGGGCGCACGCATCTCCAGGACGCCACGCCGGTCCGCCTGGGGCAGGTGTTCGGCGGTTTCGCGGCCCAGATCGAGCGCTCCCTGGCGCGGCTCCAGGGAGTGCAGCCGCGCCTCTGCGAGCTGGCCCTCGGGGGAACCGCGGTCGGCACCGGCATCAACTGCCCCGCAGGGTTCGCCGCCCGGGTCGCCGCCTACCTCGCCCGGGAGACCGGGCTTCCCTTCCGGGAGGCGGGCAACCATTTCGAGGCGCAGGCCGCACGCGACGCCGCGGTGGAGTTGGCGGGGGCGCTCAAGACCGTCGCGGTCTCGCTCACCCACATCGCCAACGACCTGCGCTGGCTCGCCTCCGGACCGCGCTGCGGCATCGGCGAGATCCGCCTGCCCGCCACGCAGCCCGGCTCCTCCATCATGCCGGGCAAGGTCAATCCGGTCCTTCCCGAGGCGCTCCTGCAAGTCTGCATGCGCGTGGTCGGCAACGACGCCACCGTGACGGCGGGCGGCGCCTCCGGCGTCTTCGAACTCAATGTCGCCATCCCGGTGATGGCCGACGCGCTCCTGGAATCTCTCCACCTCCTCGCCAACGGCGTGACCGTGTTCGTCGATCGCTGCCTTGCCGGGATCGAGGCCGACCGGGAGCGCTGCGCCGAGCTCCTCGAGAAGAGCCTCATGCTCTGCACCGCGCTCGCGCCGCACATCGGCTACGACAAGGCGGCCGCCATCGCCAAGAAGGCGCACGAGACGCGCCGCACCGTGCGCGAGGTGGCCGCCGAGATGGGGGTCGCCGATCTCGACCGCCTGCTCGACGTGCGGGCGATGACGTGAGCCCCGCGCCGCCCGGGTAGGCTGATGGGCATGGCTCGCCGCAACGACCGCGCCCTGGCGGACCGCGTCGCGATGCGCCTCCACGGCGCCGGGCACGAGGCGCTCCTCGCCGGGGGCTGCGTGCGCGACCGCCTGCGCGGCGTGGAGCCCGCCGACCACGATCTCGCCACCTCGGCGCGGCCCGAGGAGGTCGCGGCGCTCTTCCCCCGCACCGTCCCGCTGGGAGCGGCCTTCGGCGTGATGCTGGTCGTGGAGGATGGGGGCGAGATCGAGGTCGCCACCTTCCGCGAGGACATCGGGATCGCGGATGGACGCCACCCCGCCTCCGTGCGCTACGCCGACGCCCGCGCGGACGCCGCGCGCCGCGACTTCACCATCAACGGCATGTTCGAGGACCCGCGGAGCGGCGCGATCCTCGATTTCGTGGGAGGCCGGCAGGACCTGGACCGGGGGCTCGTGCGCAGCATCGGCGATCCCCGCGCGCGGTTCCGTGAGGATCGGCTCCGGCTCCTCCGCGCCGTGCGTTTCGCGACGACCCTCGATTTCGTGATCGAACCGGCGACGGCGGCGGCGATCCGCGAGGCGGCGCCCGCCGTCACGGAGGTCTCCGCCGAGCGCGTGCGCGATGAATTGAACCGCATCCTGCTCTCGGGCCGCGGCGGTCGAGGCTTGGGACTCCTCCAGGAGTTCGGCCTCCTCGCCGGGATCCTCCCCGAGATCGCCGCGCTGGACGGAGTCGCCCAGGGCCCCACGTACCATCCCGAGGGCGACGTCTTCACGCACACGCGGCTGCTCTTGGACGGATACCGGGAGGGCGGGCTCATGGTCGCCCTGGGGGCGCTCCTCCACGACATCGGGAAGCCCGCCACCGCGCGGCCCGAACCGGACGGCAACGTGGCGTTCCCCGGCCACGCCGCGCTGGGGGTGCGGATGACGGACGAGGTGATGCGCCGGCTCCGGTATCCCGCTCGCGAGACCGAGCAGGTGAAGGCGCTGGTGGAACATCACATGGACTTCCCCAACGTCCCCAAGATGCGGGAAGCCAAGCGCCGCCGGTTCCTGCTGCGCGAGGACTTTCCGCTCCACCTGGAGCTGCACCGCCTCGACTGCCTGGCCAGCCACGGGCTGCTGGACCTGCATGCCACCTGCGTCGAGGCGCGCGCGCGACTCCTCGCCGAACCGCCGCCGACCCGCCCTCTCCTGGACGGCGAGGCGTTGAAGGCGCTCGGCTTCCGCCCGGGTCCCTCGTTCCGTACCATGCTCGACGACCTCATGGACGCCCAGCTCGAGGAGAAGGTGACGAACGCGGAGGAGGCGGGCGCCTGGGTCCTGGCGCGCTGGCAGCCTCCGGATGGCCGGCGGATTGCGGGGGAGGAGCCCGCGTCATGAGGATCACCCTGCTCCTCGGCCTGCTTGCCCTCGCGGCTCGCGCGGAGGAGCCGCGTTCCCTGGAGGACCCGGCGGAGTTTCGCGCGAGGGTGACCGCCCGGGACGTCGCGGGGCTGCTCGCCGCCACCGCGCCGGAGCGCCCTCCCGGCGAGCGTCGCCTCGCGGCCGTGGCGCTCGGGATGGTGGGGGGGGAGGAGGCGCGGGACCGACTCCTTCAGCTCTTCGTCGAATCGAGCGGCCAAGCCGATGCCGACGGCTGGATTCGCCTCTATGCCGCGGTGGGCCTCGCCCGCCTGAAGGACCCCGGCACCGCCATCGACCTCATCCTCCGCATCTCCACCGTCAATCCGGACGACTCTCTCGCGGTGCGCGCCTCGCCGGAGCGGAGCGAGGAGTACTTCACGATCGACGCCCAGATCTGCGATGCGCTCCTGGGCATGGGAGTCTGGTCGGCGGAGGCCTCCCTCGTCGAGCAGCTGCGGCGCCGCCATCGCGTCCGCGTGGCGATCGACGCGGCGGAGGTGTTGCGCCGCCAGACCGGCCTCGCGCTCCCGTTCCGCTACAACGGCTCGTTCGACGACCGGGAGAGCGACGCGGCGGCGTGGGAAGCGGCGCTCAGGGCCTCCCGCGCCGAGCGCGTCGCCCGCCGCCCCTTCGACGCCTCCTCGCCCCGGTTCCAGACGCGCCTGGCCGAGGTCGTGGGGTGGCTCGGCGGCAGCTCGATCAACCACCAGCTCATCGCGAAGCGCGCGCTCCTGCTCCTGGGGCCGCTGGCGCTCCCGGCGCTCCGCACGCTTCTGGCCAGCGACAACCGCGTGGGTCGGCGCCACGCCGCCTGGGTGCTGGGTCGCCTCGGCGATCCCTCGGCGGCGCCCTGGTTGAACGCCGCCCTGGACGGCGACGACGCGGATGCGCGCGCGGAGGCGCTGGACGCGCTCCGCTTGGTGCGGCATGCGCCCGCGCGCCCTCGGGCGCGCGAGTTCCTGCGCGACCGGGACGCCGAGGTTCGGTCCGCGGCGGCGGCGTTTCTCGGCGCCCTGGGAGGCGCGGAGGATGCACCGCTCCTGCGCGCCGCCTACGCGGAGGAGCGCGCGCCGGGCACGCGCACGGCGCTCGCCGCCGCCCGGCTCCGCTGCGGGGACCGGGAGGCCGTGGAACCGCTCGTGGCCATCCTCCTCACCGGGGAGATCCTCGACCGCCGGACCGCCCTGGCGGCGCTCGAGGAGGTCGCGGGGCGCAGCTTCGGCGTCGACGCGGAGGGGGACCTGAACGGGCGGCAGGCGAAGGGGGAGGAGATCGTCGCGTGGTTCCGGAACCGGTGACGTCGTTACGGACCGGTGCCGAAACCATATCCCAGGCGATACGGTTCGGGGCGAATCCACCGGCCCGGCATTTTCGAGGGGACCGCTGATGCCGGCGATCTCGGTGCGCGGCCTGCGCAAGGCGTACGGGGCCCACACGGTTCTCGATCTAGATTCGTTCGAGGTAGGGGAGGGGGAGTTCTTCGTCCTCCTGGGCCCGTCGGGCAGCGGCAAGACGACGCTCCTCCGCATCCTGGCGGGGCTCCTCTCCCCGGACGCGGGCAGCGTCGAGCTCTACGGGAGGGACGTGGCCGGCGAGCCGCCGCACCGCCGCGGGATCGGCTACGTCTTCCAGGGTCTCGCGCTCTGGCCGCACATGACGGCGCGCGGCAATATCGCGCTGGGACTCGATCTCGTCCTGCCCGACGCGCGCGAGCGAGCCCACCGCATCGAGGAGACGGCGCAGGCTCTCGGGGTGGAGCAGCTCCTCGACCGGCGGCCCGCGCGCCTGAGCGGAGGCGAACGCCAGCGGGTTGCCCTGGCGCGCACCCTGGCGCGGCGCCCCGGGATCCTGCTCCTCGATGAGCCGTTCAGCGACCTCGACGCCCGCACCCGTCGATCCGCCGCTCGTCTCGTGCGCCGCCTCCACGGCGAGCACGGCATGGCGACGCTCCTCATCACCCACGACCGCACCGACGCGCATCTCCTGGCGGATCGCATGGGGCTCTTGCGGGAGGGCCGCCTTGTCGCGTGCGGCACGCCGGACGAGCTCCATCGCGCGATGCCCGGACGATTCGCCGCCGAATTCCTCACCGACGCGGCCCTGGTGCGCGGCAGGGTGGGGGAGGACGGCCGCTTGGCGACGCCCCTGGGGCCCCTCGCGCTGGAGGAGCCCTCCCCCGCGGGGTCGCCGCTCCTCGTCGCGATCCGTCCCGAGGAGATCGCGCTGGACGGGGGCGGGGTCCCGGGTCGCGTCCTGGGATGCGAGTTTGCCGGCGGCCGGTGGCGCTGCCGCATCGCCGTCGGCGACGCCGAAGTGTTCGCGCACAATGACGCCCGGCTCGCGCCCGGGGAAGCGGTCGGAGTCAGGCCGCCGCGCACGCCGCGCCGCGCGCTGGAGGAGGACGCGTGAACGCCGCCGCCCGCATCGTCTTCGCCGTGGCCCTCTTGGCGGGAGCGGTGCTCTTCGTGATCTCGCTCAGGAGCCCGCCCAGCGACCCGAGGCCGGGTCCCACGGATTCCGACGGGGAGTCCGCGCACGCCACGCCCGGCCCCGAGGCCAAGCCCGGCGTGCTCGACAGCCACGAGAACTGCCGCGCCTGCCACGAGACGATCTATCGCGAGTGGGAGGCCTCCTACCACGCGCAAGCCTGGGTGGATCCGATGTTCAAGGAGCTCTCCAAGGACTACCGCGACGAGAGCTGCCACAGCTGCCACGCCCCCCGGCCCGTGCACGAGGCTGGGTTCGCCACGGCGGAGGCGCGGCGCTCGGTGCGCGAGGCGGGGATCACCTGCCTCACCTGCCACCAGAAGGGCAACCGCGTGGTCGGGCCGATCCGCGACCCGGAAGGCACTCCGGCATACCCCCCCGATTGCGGGCCGACCTACGACCCGGCCCACGCGAGCGGGGAGTCGCAGGAGGTCACCAACACCTACTGCGGCGTCTGCCACAACCTCCACAAGACCAACGACGAGTTCCTGGGCAGCCGCTTCGCGCGCGAGGGGATGACCTGCCTCAGTTGCCACATGCAGGAGGTGGTGCGGCCCATCGTCCCGAACGGGAAGCCGCGGCGCAGCCGCATCCACACGTTTCCCGGGGCGCACTCCGAGGAGCTGCTGCGCCAGGCGATGGAGGCGCAGGCGCGCGTGGAAGGGGATCGCCTCGTGGCGCGCACGGTCAACAAGGGGGCGGGTCACAAGATCCCCACCGACGCGCGCCACCGCGCGATCCTCCTGCGCGTCGCATTCTTCGACGGCGACGGTGGGCCGGTCCCGGTGACGTCGCCGCTCACCGGAGACGTGGATCGCGAGGTGACGATCGACCTGATCCGGCTCTTCTACCGCTGGGAAGAGAAGGAGTCGACCCAGATCGACCCCGAGGGGACCCTCGGGCGGGATCCCTGGCGGGAGGCCTCCATCGGCATCCCGGCCGCTGCGCGCGGCGGCAAGGCGGTCGTACGCCTCTACTACCTGCTTCGTTGGGACTGGCCGCCCGAGCGGGGAGTCCTCGTGGACCAGGAGGAGGTGCGCCTTGAGTAGCCTCCTCCTCCTCTGCGCCCTCCTCCTGCCGGGCGATCTCGAAGGCGCACGAAAGGCCCTCGAGGCTGGGAATCCGCGCGACGCCCTGCAACTCTTGGGCGATCTTGCGGAGGGGTCCGAAGCCTCCCCCGAGGCGCTTGCGGTCGCCGGCCGCGCCTACGCCGCCCTGGCGGAGTACGGTGCGGCCTCGGAAGCGCTCCTGCGCGCCTCCCTAGCGCTGCCGGACGACGGGCCGCTGGCGCGGGATGCGGGGTGGGCCTGCTACCGCGCAGCGCTCGCCGATGGCGGCATCTACGCAAGCGCCTATCTCGCCGACGCTCTCCGGGCTGCGTCCCGTGCGAAAGACCCGCTCCTCCTGGGCGCGGTGCTGGAGGGCCTCGATCGCGCCGAGGAGGCGCTCGCCGCCTATCGCGAGAGCGAGGGGGGGGAGGCGCTGGAGGGCCGCGCGCGCTGCCTGGCGCTGCTCGGACGCGAGGAGGAGGCCCGAAAGGCGTGGCAGGCGGCCCTGGAGGCGGCCATCGCTCGCACGGATCTCTCCGCGGCCTATCGTTGCGCGTTCGCCGCGGATCGGGGGGGTCGCCTGCTCGCATGGCTGGACGGGCTCCTCGAGGCGAAGGCCGGCGATCCGCGCCTGCTCCGGTACCGCGGATTCGCCCGCGCGCGCCTGCTGCTCTACCAGGACGCAGTCTCCGACCTGAGGGCTCTCCTGACGGCCATCCCCTACGACGCCGAGGCCAAGACCGAGCTCCTGGGCGCGCTGCTCCAGCTCTACCACCGGCGCCGCGACCCCGCGATGCTGCTGGAGGCGGAAACGGTCGGGCTCGAGGTGCTGCGCGACGCACCGTGGGAGGAGACGACGCGCCGGGGCCTCTCCTATGCCGCCGGGCAGCGATTCGCGCGGGCCGAGTACTCCCGCGCGCTCCTCGTCCTGGAGGCCCTGCACGCTTCCGATCCCGCCGACGTCGACTCCGCCCTCAACCTGGGGGCCATCGCCCGCCGCCTGGGACGCTACGACATCGCGCACGGCGCCTACGAGCGTGCCCTCGAAGCCTATCCCGAAGACTCCGCGGTCCTCAACGACCTCGCGATCCTCGTGGACGGGGAGGCGGAACGCACTGCCGCCCGCGCCCTCTGGGCTCACGTGCTGGAACTCCAGCCGGAGGCCCTCGACTCGCTGGAAAACCTCTATACCGATCGGTGGGAACAAGGTGACCGCGAGGGTGTTGCCGCCTACGTGAGCCGCGGGCTCGAAGCGGCGCGCAAGAACGCCCCCGAAGTGGTCGAACGGTGGCGCTGGTTCCGCGACCGGGAACTCTGGTCGGGCGTGCCGGGGAACTGAGGCGCGCCCGCCGGGCGGGAATTCGAATCTGGGAAGCGTGGCACGTTCCATGCGAGAATGGCACCTGGAACGGGCGCCCAGACGCGCCGCCTTCATTCTTCGCACCTGATCCGGGAGTGTCCCCAGAATGCTCCGAACGACCCTAGTTCTCCTGGCGGCGACGACAGGGATTGTCGCCGAGAGCCAGATCGAGGCCCTGCGCCAGGATCCCTCCAAGCGACGCGTCATCGACGATGCGATCAAGACCCTGCGCGACTACTACAACTTCGCCTCCGTCGCCGAGGAGAAGGGGGACTCGCGCTCGGCGGACAGGCGGGACGAGGCGCTCGCCAAGTTCCTCGCCTGGGCCGAGAAGAGCCGCGAGTCCATCGGGGTCAACATCCTGGCCGACACCGACAGCCTGGTCGATCTCTTCGACCAGGGTCGGATCGCCAGCTTGGCGCGGACCAAGATCCGGCCCACGACGCTCGACTACGTCACCGTGGAGGGCCGGGGCGGGGCGCGCGGCCTGGAATACACCGTGCGGGTGCCCCGCGGCTACAAGACCGAGAGCAAGCTTCCGGTGGTCCTCACCTTGCACAGCCGCGTGATCAACCAGAATCACCCCGCATTCAAGGGGAGCGCGCCGCGGTTCCTGGAGCGGGGGCGGGCGCCCATCACCGACTACTGGCTCGAGAGCCCGGCGGTGGAGGAGGTGCTCCTGCTCGCACCCACGGGCCAGGCCACGGGATTCGAGTTCGGCGCACGCCATTTCGAGGATGTAATCACCCTCATGCACGGGATCGGCGCGGCGCTCGAGAACTACCGCGTGGACTGGAACCGCATGTTCCTCGAGGTGCAGGGGACGGCGATGCGCGTGGTCTGCGAGTACCCCAGCCTTTTCGCCGGGTTCATCGTGCGCGACGGCGAAGTGCCCCCGGAGCATTTCTGCAACTTCGAAAACCTCAACGGCGTCCCCCTCATCTACATCGCCGACGAGAAGCGCTGGTCCACCCTGGGCCAGAAGCTGTGCGAGGCGCTCACCGCTGCCTACGAGGCGGCGGGAGCGAAGGACCGGCTGGTGGTGATCCGCGCCCAGCGCGACGCCAATGAAGCGCTCAAGGGCGACATGGAGCGCGTCGCCGCGTTCGTGCGGGAGACGCAGCGCGTGCCCCCCCCGAGGAGCTTCTCCTGGCGCTTCTTCCGCGAGAGCATGCTCCACGCGCTCCCTTGCGAGATCGGTCTGGCGAACTACGACTACGCCCCGGGCGAGCCGCTCGCCAAGACCGCGGGGCGGCTCCGCATGACGGTCACGCGGGAAGAGGACGCCGAGAAGAAGCCCTTCTCGAAGATCGACGTGAGCATCACCGAGGCGGAGAGCCTCAGCCTCTTCCTGGACGATCGGCTCGTGCCGCTCGATGAACCCGTCAGCCTCGTCGTCAACGGGGTCACGATCCACGATCGGGTCCTGCTCAAGCGCGATCTCAACATGTTCGTGGGCAACCTGGCCCGGCGCTTCTTCATGCTGCCCTACATGGCCGAGGTGCGCGCCCACTTCACGCTCAAGCCGGAGCATGCACCGCCCCCGCCCCCCGTCCCCCCGGTGGACGACGGCGGCGCCAAAGAGTCGGAAAAGCCCGAGTGAAGGCGGACGCGGTGGCGGCGCCGCGGCCGATGCGACGCTGGGCCTATCCCGCCCTCGCGTTCCTGACGGGAACCTTCGTCACGGTCTTCGAGTTCTCCGCCCCGAGCCTCTTCCGCGCCTTCTTCGGGCAGACGGTCTACGTTTGGGCCAACGTGATCGGCGTGATCCTCGGGGCTCTGGCCCTCGGATACGCGCTGGGTGGGCGATGGGCCGACCGCACGACCACGGCGACGCCGCTCTTCGTGGTCCTGGCCTTCGCGGGACTCTACGGCCTCCTGACCGGCTGGCTCGGCCCTACGGTCGCCGGGGCGCTGGCCGGCCCAGAGGAGTACACCCAGGACGCGGCGCTCCGCGCGTTCTTCGCGGAGTCGCTGGCAGCCTCGCTCCTGCTCTTCGGGCCGCCCCTCGTCGCCCTGGGCATGGCCACGCCCCTCATGGTCCAGCGCGCCTCGGCACACCGGCCTGTCGGCAGCGCGGCGGGGATCATCTTCGGCGTCGGCACGCTCGGCTCCATTACCGGCATCTACCTCACGACCTACCTCCTGATCGACCTCTGGGGCGTGCGCGCGACCGTCGCGGGCTCGGGCGCGGCCCTCGTCCTGTTGGCGGCGGGGGGGTTCCTCGCTTTGGGGCGCAGCAAGGCCGCGGGCCTCTCCGCGGCCGCCTCGCTCCTCGTCCTCCTCGGCACCACCCCCCCCTGGAACGCGCTCCCGCCCGAGGGCGCGCGCACTCTCCTGACCCTCGAGTCGCCCTACCAACTGGTGCGGGTCGTCGACCGGCCCGGCGGCGCGGGGCGTTGGCTCGTCTTCGACGAGGGTATGGGCACCTACCACTCGATCGCGCGAGACCCGGCGTCCGGCGCCACGGGAGCCTACTACGACGCGTTCGCCTTCGCACCCGACTGGATGGGGGGGAAGGGTCCGTTCCGCATCTGCATCCTCGGGAACGCCGCGGGCACGATGAGCCAGCTCTTCCACGAGCGGTTCGGCGCCGATCAGCTGGCGATCGAGGGCGTCGAGATCGATCCCGCGGTGACGCAGGCGGCGCGCGCCGCCATGGGCCTCGACGATGCCGCGCAGCCCTCCCTGCGCATCTTCCACGCCGACGGGCGCACCTTCCTCAGGAGCCGCCCCGAGGGGAGCTACGACCTCATCCTCCTCGACGCCTACGCGCGCCAGGTCTCCATCCCCGCCGCGCTCGTCACGCGGGAGTTCTTCGAGCTCGTGCGCTCCAGGCTGACCGAGCGCGGATTGCTCTTCGTGAACGTGGGGGCGCTGCGCACCGGCGGACCCCTCGTGCGGGCCGTGGCCGACACGATGGCGGCGGGCTTCGGCTCCCCCGTGGCGCGCGCCCCGCTCCGCGACCAGCAAAACGTCCTGCTCATCGCCGCGCGGCGCGGCATGCCGCCGCCCCCTCCCCCCGGCATCCCCCTCGGCGTCGAGGAGAGTTTCGGCCTCCACGTCGCCGGCGGGACCGTGCTCACCGACGATGCCTGCCCGATCGAGCGCCTCACCGCTCGCGACCTGCTGCTGCGATGAAGATCCTCCCGCTGCTCCTGGGCCTGTGCGCCGTCGCCGCGGCGGACGACGCTCTGCTGACGCGGGTGCGCGAGGTCCAGCGCGGCGAAGGCTACGGCGCCGCTCTGCGCATGCTCGAGGAGCACCTCGACGACTGGCGCGCCGCCGACACCTACGCGCGGCTCTGCGCGTGGGGCGGCGAGGAGGAGCGCGGGATCGACGTCTTGGAGCGGTGCGCGCTCCCCGAGAACGTGCGCCGCTGGGCTCGCTCCGATCTCTTCCTCGCGATGGGGCGGTTCCAGGAGGCCGCCGACGAGGGCCGTCGCGCGGGCAAGGACTCCGCGTGGGTGGAGTGGGCCCGGCAGCAGGCGGCGCTGCGGGAGCGCCTGCGGGCGCGGGGCGTGCGCGCGATCCGGGTCTCGGCCGCCGCGCTGCTTCTCCTCCTCGCCGGAGCGGTCACGCTTTGGCGTCGCGCTCCCGGCGCCTGAACCCGCTACTCCCGCGCCAGGACCCGGGAGCGGCGGATGGCGTAGGCGCCCATCTCGAGCGCGCTCTCCCGCACGTACCCGTAGCGCGCTTCCAGGTTGGCGAGGGTGGTCTCCACCCGCTCCTTGCGCTCCGGCGAGAGGTACTCGAACGCGGGGGTGCCGGTCACCAGCAGATCGTCCTCGACCTGCCGGATCGTCTCCTTGCGCCGCTGGTAGAAATCCTCCTTGAGCGCCCGGAGGATCTCGGGGAAGAGCCCGCGGAAATTCACCTTCTCCCCGGCGCGGCTCACCGACCAGGCGCCCACCTTGGCGATGAGATTCTGGCGGAAGAGGTCGATGTCGCGACCGGTGGGAAGAAGTCGCTCCACGCTGTCGAGCACCGTGGGATCGGGGTTCGTGCCCTCCCCCGAGAGCGGGTCGCTCACCTTCGTGCGGCGCACGTAGGCGATCACGTGGTGGAAGTAGCGCTCGAAGCGCCGGTCGTATTCCGCCTCCTCGATGAGCCCCATCGCTTCCCGCGTCTCCCGCGCCACGACCCGGACCAGGGCGCGCTCGACGTCCTCCACGAACCGCGCGGGGTCGTTGTAGCCACCGCGGGGCTCCAGCTTGAGGAAGTCGTGCACCGTCTTGTCGCGCACCAGGTTGCGCAGTTCGGCCAGGACCGTGATGGGGGTGAAGCACTTCGATTCGGTGCGATAGGAGGCGTCGAGGAGGATCGTCTTCATCTCCCGGGGCGAGGCGCCGAACCGCCCCTCGTAGACCGGCCCGTCGCGGAATTCTCCGGCGAGGCGCTCCAGGTTGGCGCGCAGGAGCTTCACGTCCTCCGGCGAAAGGTCTTCGAGGTCGCTGGGGTCCTTCCCCTGGTAGAGAAGCGCCTTCGCCAGCGGCGTAAGCCGCGCCACCACGGACTTGAGCGGCTCCTCGTAGTGCGCCGGGTCGGGCCTCCAGAGGCGCGTCAGGACCGCCCAGAGCGCCGCCGAGCGCGCCGCGTGAGGGGCGAGGTGCATCCGCCGCCGGATGCCCGCGAGCTGGTCGCGGTAGATCTCCATCTCCTTCTCGTACTCCAGCAGGTAGGGCACGAGCACCAGCTCCATGCGCCCCTTGAAGGAGGTGAAGTTGGGATCGGTCTTGAAGGCGTCGAGCTGCTTTTCGTTGGCGGAGCCGATCATGACCAGATCCACGTAGGCCATCGCCCCGGGGATCCGGAGCGTGCCCTTCTCGGTGGTGGTCAGCAGATACTTGTTGAGCTCCAGCGGACGCTTGAGGATGTCGCTGAACTCCACGAGGCCCCGATTGGCGTCGACGAGGTCGCCGCCCACCTCGTAGAGACGGAGGTTCTGCAGCGCCGGCGGCAGGTTGACCAGGGTCATGTCGGCGGTCGCCTGGCGCGCCTCCGCGTCCACGTGCATCTGCGGCTCGATGGTGACCGCCGCCGTGCGGTACCGGCGACTCACGTAGAACCGCTCCACGCGAACGTAGCGCATCACCCGCTTCCAGTCCCCTTGATGCGCCGTCATGAGCGCATCGAAGAAGGCGCGCGACTTCGTGCCCAGGTCCCCGCGGAGGATGTGGCGGAAGGGGAAGTCCGGGACTCCCTTGCAGACGTCGCGCAGGTACTCCTCCCGGTGCTCCCTGGGAATCAGGAGGGCCGGGTTGGTCTTCATGTCGGACGGGACGATGGTGGCGATCTCCTCCGGCGGGAGGAAGGCGTAACTCTCCGTGCCCTCCGGCGACCGGCGGACCGCCCCTTGGAAGCCGAGGCCCCTGCCGTCCACCTCCGCCTTGGGAAAGACCCAGGCGAAGCGGTAGAGCGCCCCCTCCGGCGTGTGCGAGTAGGCCTCCAGCCCCTTGAAGATCATGTCGGCGATGGAGGACTTCGAGGAGCCGTTCGGCCCGTGCATGAGGATGAGCTTGTCGGCGCGCCCCTCCTGCGCGAAGTTGCGGACGATCCGGTAGACCTGATCGCACGCCGCCTCCTGCCCGACCACCCGCTGGCCCTCGGGGTCGCCGGGGACGCCGTCGAACAACTGGTGGCGCACGCGCTTGCGCCCGAGAGACTCCACCTCCCGCCAGCCGAAGTGGTCGAACATGTCCCGCACGTACTGGGCGGAGGAGCGCAGGAGCCGGTAGGGATGCCGCCGCAGCTCCTCCAGCCACGCCTCGTAGGCGAGGATGCGCTTCTCGCCGGAGAATGCCTCCCGGAGCTTTGTTGCCAGGCGGTCCGTGTCGTGCGGTTCGTGCATCGCCAACAGTTCCGGGGCGATCCTACCAGCCCCCGGGGCCGCATCCGGGCTCACCCCCCCGCTCCGGCCCCACCCGGCGCGTTACGTCCGATAATATTTCTTATGGTGTGTTGACCGCGATGGGGGCCCTAGGCCAGGGCGGAGCCCTCAGTGCGGAGCCGATGGAGCGCCCCAGCCCTCCTAGCCCGCCTCCGGTCCGCCGCGGCCGAACGCCCCGGGAGGCAGCGGCCCCTGCGGCCCCGCGTGGCCGGGGACCGCTTCGGCGTCGTAGCCCCGCCGCCGGAGATCGGCCGAGAACTCCGCCGCGTAGCCGTGCAGGACGAAGACCTTGCGCGGCTGCACCGCGTTAACGAACGCGATCAGGCCGTCGTAGTCGCTGTGGTCGGAGAGACGGAAGACGACCGGCGCGTCCGGACCTCGCGCCATCTCTCCCCAGCCGGTCACCGCCGCGACGCGCAACGGGGAGGCGCTGGTGATCTCCGGGGCTCGCGCGAAACGCGGCGGAACCACGATGGCGCGGCGCCCCGGGCGGGCGCCGGAGAGGCGGGTCGCGCGGGGGAAACCGATGCCGAAGGCCCGGTAGACCGCGCAGAGGTTCCAGATGCTGCCGTGGGCCGCCACCGGCACGCCGGCGTCGCAGAGCGCCTTCATCACCTCTTGCGCCTTTCCCAGGGCATAGGCGAGAAAGACCGGAGTCGCGCCGCCGGCCAGGGTTTCCCGCGCGAACGACACGAGGCTGGCGCGCGTTTCCGCGGCGTCCGCGAACCGATGCTCGGGCCGCCCGAAGGTGGACTCGGTGATGAGGAGGTCGGCTCGCGGGGGGGCTGCGGGGGGGCAGGTGAGGCCTCCCTCCATCCGGAGGTCGCCGCTGTAGAGGAGCGACCCGCCGGGTCCCTCGATGTGAACCAGGGCCGAGCCGAGGATGTGGCCCGCCGGGAAGAGCGTCACCCTCAGGTCCCCCACCGGGACCCCCTCGCCGTAGGGCGCGGTGAGGAACCGCGGGCCGGGGCCGCTCCTTCGGCGGACGAGGGCCGCCGTCTCGCGCGTGCAGAGGATGCAGGCGTGGCGTGCGACGTGGTCCCCGTGGGCGTGCGAAACGACGCCGAAGCTCTTGGCGCGGCGCGCGTCGAGCCAGAGGAGTCCTCCCTCCACCTCCACGCCCTCGGCGTGGAAGGCGACGCGCGGGGGCGCGGTCACGTCGCCGACCCGGCGAGATAGGCGAGCATCTTCATGACGAGGCGGGCGGCGGCGAAGTCGGAGAGGGGCGACGAGGGTTCCGGGAGCAGCTCGACCACGTCGAAGGCGACCACCCGGCGCCGGGCCGCGACCTCGCGCAGGAGCGCGAGCGCATCCCACCAAAGAAGCCCGCCCGGCTCCGGCGTGCCGGTGCCGGGGACGACGGAGGGGTCGAGCCCATCCAGGTCGACCGAGACGTAGACGAACTCCGGCAGGGTTTCGAGCACCGCCGCGATCCAGGCCGCGCGCTTCTGCGTCGCCAGTGCGAACGCGAAAAAAGGGCGCACGCGCGGGTCGCGCTGGGCCTCGCGGTCCTCCGGCGAGACCGCTCGGAGCCCCACCTGGGTTAGGCGCGCCACCCGCGCGTCTTCGAGGACGCGGCGCATCACACAGCCGTGGCCGAATCGGGTGCCCTCGTAGGAGTCGCGCAGATCGGGGTGCGCGTCGATCTGCAGGATGCCGAGACCGGGGTGGCGCGCGGCCGCGGCCCGGATGGCACCGAGGGAGACGGAGTGCTCCCCCCCGAGGGTGCCCACGATGCGGCCGGCCTGGAGGTGCGGGGCGACCTCGGCCTGGAGCAGGTCCGCGAGGGCGTCCGGCATGCCGGCGCAGGAGACCGGCGGGAGCGTCGCCACCCCCCCCGCCAGGGGGTCGGCGCCCATCTCCTCGTCGTAGAGCTCCACCTGCGCGGATGCGCGGAGGAGCGCGGAGGGCCCCCGGGCGGTGCCCTTGCGATAGGTTGTGGTCCGCTCGTAGGGGACCGGGAGCAGCACGCAGCGGGCTCGATGGGGCGGGACGGCGGGAAGATCATCCCCGCCGAATCGGGGATCTCCGGTCATGCGGGCATCTCGCCGGTGTCGGTCTCGTCCTGCGGCGCGCTCCGCGTGAGCGCATGGGTCAGGGTCTTCTTGGCTTTCACGGCATCCAGAAAGAGATCGGTGACCGCCATGATCACCTCCTGGCGGGTCCGCTTGTCCGCGGCGCCCAGCGGGATCTGGCCGCCGGCCATGCGCCCATGCCCGCCCGCGCTCCCCAGCACCCCCACCGTCTTGCGCGCCACGTTGCCGGCGTGGGCGTTGCGATCGGAGGCGCGGAAGCTGAGGTGCAGGACGTTCTGGTAGATCGCCGTCACGAGCGTCCAGCGCAGGTCCTCGCAGCGGAGGAGGAAGTCCGCCATCTCCGCGACCATGTCGGGATTGTCGATCCGCCCCAGATGGGAGACGCAGGCGAAGTCGTAGACGAGCGCGTTGCGGATGGCGCGCATGAAGACGACGAAGTAGTTGGGGGGCACGCGGGCGTGCTCGATGCGCGACAGGAGCGCGTTGTCCGCCTGCACCAGGAGGTCGCGATACGCCTCGAGATCGGCAGGCGTCGCTTCCTCGCCCAGGTCGTGGGTGTCGGACTTGATGCCGTAGAGCAGCGCGGTCGCGCAGAGAGGACTGAGGGGGATGCGGTTCTTCAGGAAGAATTCCGCCACGATGGTGCAGGTAGCCCCCAGCGGCCGCCCCACGTCCCAGTAGAGCACCCGCTCGTTCTCCACGCGTGCCGGATGGTGGTCGATCACCACCTCCGGCGTGCGACCCTCGGGCACGGAGGTGTGACCGAAGCCCGGCTGGGTATCCACCAGGGTGAGGAGATCGCAGGCCGTGTAGTCCACCTTGTGCGCCGGCACGATCTCGATGCGCAAGAGGCGGAGCATCGTCCGATTCTCGGCGCGGCCCACGATGCCGCCGAACACGATCCGCGCCTCGATGTCCAGATAGCGCCGGTAGAGCGCCTGCATCCCCACCGCCGAGCCGATGGCGTCGGGGTCCGGGTTGTTGTGGACCAGGATGAGCGCGTTCCGTCGCCCGCGGATCGCCCGGAGCAGCGCCGGCAGGCGCGGATCGCGCCCGTTGTTCATCGCGCCTCCGCGCGGCCGAGCAGGAACTCGAGGAGGAGGCGCACGCCGAAGCCCGTGGCGCCTTTCCTGCGATAGCCTTCGTCCCGGTCGCCCCAGGCCGTCCCGGCGATGTCGAGGTGCGCCCAGCGCGCCTTGCCCGCGAAATGCTTGAGGAAGGCCGCCGCGGTGCAGGCCCCCGCGCTCCTCCCCCCGCTGTTCTTCAGGTCGGCGTAGGCGGACTGCACCGCCTTCTCGTGAGGCGGCAGGATCGGCAGGGGCCAGGGAATCTCCCCCGATCGCGCGCCCGCCTCCTCGAGCTCCTGCGACAGCTTCGTGTCGTTGCCGAAGAGCCCGCAGGCCGCGTCTCCCAGGGCGACGACACAGGCCCCCGTCAGGGTGGCCAGGTCCACGATGCAGTCGGGCTTCTTCTCGGCGGCGTAGACGATCGTGTCGCAGAGGAGCATCCGGCCCTCGGCGTCCGTCGAGATGATCTCGATGGTGGTGCCGTCCCGGGCCCGCACGATGTCGGACGGGCGATAGGCGTTCCCCGACGGCATGTTGTCGGCGGCCGGGACGTAGGCGCTCACGTTGATCTTGGGGCGCAACGCGCGAAGAGCGTGCATCGCGCCGAACACGGCGGCGGCGCCGCACATGTCGAACTTCATCTCCTCCATCGACTGGGCGGGCTTGATGGAGATGCCTCCGGTGTCGAAGGTGACGCCCTTGCCCACCAGGGCCACGGCGGGCGCGCGCGCCCCGCCGCCGCGGTAATGCATCTCCACGAGCCGCGGCTCGGTGTCGCTCCCCTGCGCGACGGCCAGGAAGGCCCCCATGCGCAGGCGCCGCAGCGCGGCCCGGTTGTGGACGCGGACGCGCAGGCGCGGCCCGGCCAGTTCCTGGGCGCGGGCCGCGAGGTAGGAGGGCGTCGCGATGTTGGGGGGAAGGTTTCCCAGATCCCTCGCGAACGCGACCGCCTCCACCGTCGCCTGGGCCCGAGTGACGGCGGAAGCGAAGCCTTCCTCGCGCCGCGCCTCGGGCGCGATCGAAGCCGACTGCAGCTTTTGGGGCTTCTTCTTCTTCTGCAGCCTGTCGAAGCGATAGAGCGCGAGGCCGATCCCCTCGGCGATCGCCGCGGCCCGCGCCGGCCCCTCCCCCCCCGAAGGGACGAGAAACGTCGCGCGGCCCAGCCCACGGGCGTCGAGGACCCGGGCCGCGGCGGCCGCGCTGGTCCGGAAGAGCTCCAGGTCGGGTTTCGTGGCGTCGCCCAGTCCCACCAGGAGGAGGCGCCGGCCCTTCGCTCCTCCATGCAGGAGGAGGGTCTCCCCCCGCTCCCCCGCGAACTCCTTCCGGGCCGCGGCAGCCGCCGCGCGGAGGGCGGGATCCGGAACGGGGAGCCGCGCCCGATCCTGTGCGGCCTTTCCCCGGAAGAGGACGAAGGCATCGGTGGGATGGGCGGCCCCGGGGGCGCCTTGGGCGTGGAAGCGCATGCGGGCGGGGATTGTACGGCCGGGAGGGCCTCCCGGCCATGCGGCGGGACGGGGGGGTCTACTCGTCGCCGCGCCGGTAGCCCAGACCGACGAAGATCCTGTAGATCTCGCTCCAGGTCGGGAAGGGGCGCTGCTGCCGGGTCTTGTAGTCGTTCACGGCATTGATGAACTCGAGCACATCCGCTTCGAGGACATACTCGTTGATGCGCCGTTCGACCTTGCGTCGCTCCCCCGCGGGGCCGGCGTGGCGCCGGTCCTTGCCGGATCGGCGCTCTACGGAGACCGCGACATCCTCCTTGCGCCGCTCGCCTCGCTCCCGGCGATCCGCCCCAGCACGCCGGTCCAGGCCGGTTTCGCGACGCTCCTGCGAAGTCGCCAGCTCACCGTCCGGAAGCTTTTTCTCGGTCATGGCGCAGTTCATCCAGCCGTATCGTTATCGGCCCGGTACGCTCCCCCTCTTTAACCGCATGCCGGCCGAGGGAGCGCCTCTCCGGCTCCCCGTCGGGCCCCGGCAGCAGCGCAGTCGCCTCGTAGGAGCCGGGGCGCAGGGCGTGGCCATCCCCCATCCATGCGAACTCTCCCGCCCTTCCCTCCTCCAGGAGCAGGATCGGAGGCGGGGAGACCCGCACGGCGCGCCCCTCCACCTCGTCGAAGCAGTGGAACTCCAGGAACCCCTCGCCGTAGACCGTCAGATCCACCTGGGCGAATCCACGGCCCGCCTCCATCTCCACGGCGACCGGGTCGGTGGTGCGCGAGTCGCTCTCGGGCCAGAGGAAGAAGGAGCCCGCCGGCACTCCGGTGAGGCGGTAGCTCCCGTCCGCGCTGCAGTGGGCGCGGCGCACCACGTCCCAGCCCTGGCCCACCTTCCGTCCCAGGTGAACCACGACGCTCCGCTGCAGGGCGCGGCCGCTGGAAAGCCGCACGGTGCCCGCGATCTCGGCGCCCGGACGCAGGGTGATCGTGCCCACGTCCACTTCGCGATCCTGCCCCACCTCCACCGGGTCGAGCACCTCGTCCTGGTAGGGGGCGTAGATGGCCACGAGGCGGTAGCTGCCCTCGCGCACGTCGGGCACGCGGAATTCGCCTTTGGCGCCGAAGGCGGAGCGCTGGTGCTGGAGGTCGCCGCTCTTCTCCTCGAGGCGCACGAAGAAGCGCTCCACCGGCTTGCCGTCCGGCTCCAGCACCTTGCCTTTCACGATTCCGGTGCGGCGCAGATGGAAGACCACCTCCTCTCCCGGCGCGTAGAGGCGCACGTCGTCGGGCATGATGACGCCGCTGTTCCAGTCGAGCACCGTCACCTGGAAGCGCGGCTCCTCCAGGACCTGGCCTCCCAGGCCGTTGAAGCGCGCGATCCCCTTCGCGTCGGTGCGTCGGGTGAGTCCCGTGGAGGTCCGCGGGAGCGGATCGTTGATGGGGATCGCCTTCACCTCGATCCCCTCCACCGGCTCGTTCGTCCCGCGCCAGAGGACCCTGGCGACGAGGCCGAAGCCCCCGTCGAGACGTTTCGTGCCCAGGTCCCGCACCGTGCCGTACTGGAGCGGCGGCTCGGCCGTCCAGGGCGCGGGAAGGTAGCCGTCGGCGTAGACCTCCACCGTGAAGAGTCCGGGCGGCAGGTCCGTGATCTCGAATCGACCGTCGCCGCCGGTGGTCCTCTTGTAGAGGTCGCGCCGGAAATACTGGAAGACCTGGGAGAGCGTGCCCTGGGGCGTGTACTCGATGCGCACGTCGGGGGCGGGGGTTCCGTCGGGAAACAGGACGCGTCCGCGGATCTCCGCGGCGGGGTAGAGCCGGATCGTGTGGGTCTCGCTGAACCGCGCCCGCGCGACGCTCGCGAATGCGTAGCCCTTGCGCTCCACCCAGAGATTCCAGTAGTCCGGCGGAAGGTCCTCGATGGCGAACGTGCCGTCGGGTCCGGAGACGGTGCGCCTGGACGCCTCCTCCGTCATGATTCCCCAGAGCGGCACGCTCTCCCCGCGCCGACGCGGCGAGAGATCGGGGCGCACGGGCAGGATCGTCGCGCCGGGAAGCGGCTGCTCGGTGCTGCCGTCGATCACCTTCCCGAGGAGGGTGCCGGCCTGTTTGCTCGCCTCCTGAGTCGGGGGCGGCATGCTCACCACTTCACGCAGCGGAGCCTCCGTCGTCGTCAGCTCGGGCTTGGGTTCCGGGCGGAAGAGCAGCACGAGGAGAAGCGCCAGTCCGGCCAGGGCGCCGAAGAGGCCGAAGAACACGAGAAGTCGGGTCTGCATCGATCCGTTCGCCGGCCCGAAGGGCTCGCTCCTCACACGTCCTTCTTTCCCTTACCGCGCTGCCGGGCCCGGCCCGATGCTAGCACGGTCCCGCGCTCCAGGGCGGCCGGGCCGAACCGCTCCCGCACCCTGTCGACGGCCCCCTCGAGGCGAGCCCCGCGAACCTCTCGGGGGCTCGTGAAGAGAAGCCCCTGCGCCCCGAATCGGGAGGCGGAAAGGCCGAGGAGGCGCACCGGGTCCCGGGCCCCCGGGGTCTTGGTCCGAAACAGCGCGACGGCCGCTTCGAGAAGAGCCGAGGTCGTCTGGACCGGCTCCGGCAGCGTCGCTTGGCGGGTGAGCGTGCGGAAGGGGGCGTAGCGCACCTTGAGGGTGATGCAGCGGGCCCGGAGATGTTCGCCGCGGAGGCGCGAGGCGACGCTGTCGGCCAGCCGGACGAGGGTGGCATGGAGCGTCTCCATGTCGCTCACGTTTTCGGGGAAGGTGACCTCGCGCCCGACCGACTTCGGTGCGCCCCCCGCAAAGACCGGTCGCGCGTCCCGCCCCTCCGCCAACGCGCGGAGCAGCTCGGCGTGCGATCCGAAGAGCGCCCGCAGGCGTTCCGCATCCACCCGCCCCAATTGCTCGAAGGTCGAGACGCCCAGGCCGCGCAACGCCGCGGCCCCCTTCGGCCCGATCCCCCACATGCGCTCGATCGGGAGCGGCTCCAGGAACGCGCGCATCCTGTCGGGTCGGACCACCACGAGGGCGTCCGGCTTTTCGAGGTCGCTCGCGATCTTGGCCACGAACTTGTTGGGAGCGACCCCCACCGAGGCGGTGAGGCCGAACTCCGCGGCGATCGCGGCGCGGATGGCCCGCGCCGCGGCCACCGGCCCTCCCAGCAGCCGCTCCGATCCGGTGAGATCGAGGAACGCCTCGTCCACCGACAGCGGCTCGACGAGGGGCGAGAAGCGATCGAGCAGGGCGAAAATCGCCGCGGAGACTTCGGCGTAGCGCTCCATGCGCACCGGGAGGAACACGCCCTGGGGGCAGAGCCGCCCCGCGGTTCGCAGCGGCATCGCGCTTCGCACGCCGTGGCGCCGCGCCTCGTACGAAGCGGCGCTCACCACGCCGCGCGCCTCCTTCGGCCCGCCGACGATGACCGGCAGCCCGCGCAGGGAGGGATCGTCGCGCACCTCGATGGAGGCGTAGAACGCATCCATGTCGACATGGAGGACCGCGCGCGCCCCGTCGGGCCAATCCATGGGGATCAGGGGGCGCCGGCTCGCCGGCGCAGCTCCGCGTAGAGCGGCCCCGGGACCGCGCCCGAAGGCTCGTCGCGCAGGCAGTCGTCGTCCTCGTGGTGCGTCGAAAACTCCAGGATCACGCTTCCCTCCAGACCGGTGAACCGGTGGGGCGTCCCTGTGGGGATGTGCACCGTGTCGCCGGGCCCGAGGAAGTGCTCCCGCCCCCCCACCTCCAGGTAGACGCTCCCGCTCTCCAGATGGAACGTCTCGTCCTTGACGGGATGGCGGTGGAGGGAGCAGCGGTAGCCGCGCTTCAGGAGGAGCTTTTTGCCGCAGTACTCGCGGTTGACGATCCAGTGCTCCTCTCCCCACTCCTTGGCAACGACGCGCTCCATGCCCCGGCCATTCTAGCCCCACGCCCCGGACGGGCAGCGCCCTCCACGAGCCGCGTCAGGAGCTGGGGGAAGGCGATTCCCGCCGCCGCCGCGGCTCGGGGGAGGAGGGAGTTGGGCGTGAGCCCCGGGATCGAATTGGTCTCCAGGAAGACCACCCCCTCCCGCTCGCTCCAGATGAAGTCGCTGCGGGACATGCCGCGCAGCCCGAGGAGCGCGTGGACGCTCAGGGAGAGCCGCTGGACCTCTTCGGCGATCGGCGCGGGGACGGGGGCGGGGACCAGCTCCTCGCACGCCTGCGGCGTGTACTTGGCGGCATAGTCGAAGAACTCGCCGGCGGGCCGGATCTCCACGACGGGGAGAGCCTCGGGCTCCCCCTGCGCGCTCTCCAGGACCGCGCCCGTGAGTTCCCGCCCCTCGACCCGGGCCTCGAGGAGGAGCCGATCGCAGCCCGCCGCGAGCTGCTCCACCGCGAGGGCCAACGTCCGCTCTTCCCGCACGAGCGCCAGACCGAGGCTCGAGCCCTCATGAGGGTTCTTCACGAAGATCGGGAACCCGAGGGTCGCCGCGGCCTCCTCCGGGCTCGCGGGGGGAATCGTCACCGCCTGGGCGACCGGGATGCCGCCCGCGGCCACGAGGGTGCGGGCGCGGATCTTGTCGCAGGCGAGCGCGGAGGCGAGCACGCCGGCGCAGGTGTAGGCGAACCCCGCGGCGGCGAGAAAACCCTGGATGGTCCCGTCCTCGCCGAAGGGGCCGTGGAGCGCGAGGAACGCCACCTCGCAGCCTGCCTCGTGCAGCGCCGCGGCCCCCTCGAGCGGCCCGCCCACGCGGCGGCCGTCGACGACCCAATTTCCGTCCCGTTCGATGAGCACCGGGAGGGGGCGGTAGCGCCGCCGATCGAGCCCATCCCGAACCCTGAGGCCCGACGCCACCGAGACATCGTGCTCCCGCGAGGGACCACCCGAGATCACCGCCACGACGCGCATGCGCACTCCGTGGCCCGTTCTTCTTCCGCGGTCACAAGTGTAGCAGGTCCTCCGGGCCCTCCGCCAGAAGGGGCGAGAGTTCGAGCGGGCCGTGGCCGGGCGCCGCGACGCCCGCTTCCGCGTACCAGCGGCGAGCCTCCCGGTCGAGCGCCTCGCGCACGGTGGCCGGGGAGTCCGGCCCGTCGGCGTTCTTGAGCGGCGCGAATTCGCGCTCGCGGAGCACCTCGACGAGCGCGACGCGCTCGGCCCGCGGGAACAGGTCGAAGATGAACTGCTCGAACTTGCGCGCCGTGCGCACGGTGGGACCGCCTTGCGCGTCCAGGCAGGGGATCTCGCGGCGGGCGACGTGGTAGGGGAGTCCGGCCTCCAACTCCCGCTTGAGGAACGCGAGCTCGAAGGCGTGCACCCCGATGGAGCCGAGACGGTAGGCGAGGGCGCCGGAGGAGGAGAGCGCGGCGGCCTGCTCCGGCGTGATCTCCGAGTACTCGAGCACGCGGGGTTTTCCCCGGCAGAGCACCGCCACCCCTACCTTCTCCCCCGGCTCCCGCTTGAGGATCACCTTGGAGGCCAGGGGGGCGCCGCAGAGCGCGCGGCGCCCGAGGAAGGTGGGATCCACCACGGGGAGCAGCGGATTGTCCACCTGAAACGTGCAGACGGAGCGGATCCCGCGCTCTTCCCAGGAGTCCAGCAGGCCCGCCGCGGCGACGGCTCCTAGCGCGCCGCCGTGACCGTCGGGGCTCGTGAAGATCCGGTCACGCCTGGCCAGGAGGAGCTGCCCCGCACCGTCGAGGGCCGGGAGTTCGCCCTGGGCCGCGAAGGAGAGCGTGCCGTCGGGGAGCCCGAACGCCCCGTGGCGCTGGAAGAAGGCTCGAATCTCCGCGTCGGTGCCCTCGGAGGTGGTGACCGCCAAGGGAGGCGGCATCCCGTACCTGCGACCCGCGCGGACGATCCGCTCCGCGAGGACCTGGAACAGGCTGCGATCGGTCCGGGGGCCGATCGGAAAGGTCCCCTTGGGTCCGCGCCACCGCAGCCGGCTCGCCTGTCCCCCCGCGACGAGGACGAACGCGACGCGGCCGGCTCGCAACGCCTCCTCCCCCGCCTCCCGTGCTCCAGGCCTCCCCGCGGGGAGGTTCGCCGGCGTGAAGGGGGGTTCCGCGAGCGGACCCGCGGGCGGCGGCTCCATCCCCTCTCCGGCGTGGAGGCGGCGGAGCAGGTCGAAGTCGATCCCGAGGATCTGCTGCCGCAACCGCTCCCGGTCGGCGGCCGGCGCGCCGCGAAGCCAGGCGAGCATCGTCTCCTGGCCGGCGGCAGCGAGCCGCCGCTCCGCCTCGGAAGCGCGGCTCATCGGTCGAAGCGCGCGATGAGGATCGAGACGTTGTGGCCGCCGAAGCCGAGGGAGTTGGAGAGCGCGTGGTCGATGGTCCACTCCCGCGCCTCGTTCGGGACATAGTCGAGGTCGCACTCCGGATCGCGGGTCTCGTAGTTGATGGTGGGATGGACGACGCGGTCCCGGATCATGTAGGCGCAGAGGACGAGCTCGAGGCCCCCCGAGCCGCCCAGCAGGTGCCCGACCATCGACTTGCTGGAGGAGACGCAGAGCGCGTCGGCGTGGGCGCCGAACACCGAGCGGATCGCGCGCGTCTCGGCCGCGTCATTGAGGGGGGTGCTGGTTCCGTGGGCGTTGATGTAGTTCACGCGCTCCAGATCGATGGAGCCCATCCGGACCGCCAGCTCCATGGCTTTCGCCGGACCCTCGCCCTCCGGCGTCGGGGCGGTGATGTGATGGGCGTCCGCGGTGAATCCGTAGCCCTTCATTTCGGCATAGATCCTGGCGCCGCGGCGGCGGGCGTGCTCGAGTTCCTCGATTACGAGCATCCCCGCGCCCTCCCCCATCACGAACCCGTCCCGGTCCTTGTCGAAGGGCCGGGACGCCGCCTTCGGGTCGTCATTGCGGGTCGACATGGCTCGCATGTTCGAGAATCCGCTCATCGCCAGCTTGGTGATCGTCGCCTCGGAGCCTCCGGTCACCACGACCTCGCACTCGTCGTCCCGAACCGCTCGGAACGCGAGGCCGATGGCGTGGGAGGAGGAGGCGCAGGCGGAGGCGGTAATGAAGTTCGGCCCCTTCAGGCCGTGCCGGATGGAGATCTGGCCCGACAGGGCGTTGATCATGAGTTTCGGGACGAAGTGGGGGCTGACGCGGCGCGCGCCGCGCTCCAGCATGAGCTGGTACTGGCTCTCGATCTCGATCAGCCCGCCGATGCCGGACCCCGTGATCACCCCGCACCGGGTGGTGTCCTGCTTCGCGAAGTCGAGCCCCGAGTCCTTCACCGCCTCGTCGGCGGCGGCGACGCCGTACTGCGTGAACAGGTCGAGCTTCTTGGCGTCGCGCCCGAATCGTGCCTCGCCGTCGAATCCGGCGATCTCGCAGGCGATCTGGCAGGAGAGCTCGGACGGATCGAACCGCGTGACGCGGCCAGCTCCGCTCAGTCCGGCACGCGCCGCCCCCCAGAGGGTCGGCGCGTCCAGACCAAGGGCGCTCACGGCCCCGACGCCCGTGATCACGACGCGGCGGTGGGCCATGGAGCGTCCCTACTTCACGTGCTCCTGGATGTACTTGATCGCGTCCCCGACGGTCTGGATCTTTTCCGCGTCCTCATCGGGGATGTTGAGATCGAACTCGTCCTCGAACTCCATGACCAGCTCGACGGTGTCCAGGGAGTCCGCGCCCAAGTCGTTGATGAAGGACGTCTCGGGGGTGATCTTGTCCCGGCTCGCGCCCATCTGCTCGCAGACGATCTCGATGACGCGTTCCTCGACCTTTTTCAAGTCCTCAGCCATGGGTCTCCTCTCCGCTTGGATAGCCCTCGCGCCGGGCCGCGGCGGAGGAAAAGGATATCGTGAGAACGGGCCGCCTACCAGCCCCCGCCCAGGGTCATTCCGCCGTCCACGGCGATCACCTGTCCGGTGACGTACGCCGCCGCATCGGAAGCGAGGAAACAGACCACGGCGGCGACGTCCTCGGGGGTGCCGACGCGCCGCAACGGGATGGCTTTCGCAGCGCGTTCGGCGATCTCGCCCCCGAGCACGCGCGTCATGTCCGTCGCGATGAATCCGGGCGCCACCACGTTCGCGGTCACGTTCCGCGAACCCAGCTCCTTCGCCAGCGAGCGGGTGAGCGAAATGAGCCCGCCCTTGCTCGCGGCGTAGTTCGCCTGGCCGGCATTCCCGGTCAGCCCCACCACCGACGAGAGGGTGATGATGCGACCGGCGCGCTGCTTCATGAAGACCCGGTAGAGGGCCTGGATCATCTTGAACGCTTCCGTCAGGTTGGTCGCGAGTACCGCGTCCCACTCCTCGGGGGACATGCCGATCACAAGATTGTCGCGGGTGATGCCCGCGTTGCAGACCAGCGCGTCCACGCGACCGCAGCGCGCGACAACCTCCGCGGCGACGGCCTTCGCCTCGCCGCCGTGCCCCGAGACGCGATCGGATTCGAAGGCGCGCGCCGCCTCCTCCGCGCGAGCCGCCGAGGTCGCGGTGAGCGCAACCTTTGCCCCGCGGTCCAGGAACGCCTTCACGACGGCCCGCCCGATGCCGCGCGAGCCGCCCGTCACGAGAGCCACCTTGCCTTCGAACTCCTTCATGCGGCGGCTCCTCCCTCGCAAGCCTCCACGAGGGTGGCGCGGTCGATCTTCTTCACGAGCCCGGTCAGGACGCGCCCCGGGCTGAGCTCGAAGAAGCGCGCGACGCCGTCCGCCTTGGCGCGCCGCACCGACGCCTCGAAGAGCACGGGCGACGTGAGTTGGCGCACCAGGTTGGCGCGGAGCCGGTCGGGATCGCGGGACGCCTGGGCGGTCGCGTTGGAGTAAACCGGGATGCGCGCGGGAAGAAAGGCCGCCGCGCGGATCGCCTCCTCGAGCTTCTTGCGCGCGGGCTCCATCAGCGGCGAGTGGAACGCCCCGGCCACGTCGAGCCGGATCGCGCGGCGCACGCCGGCGGCGGCCGCGGCCCGCTCCGCCCGCGCCAGCGCCGCGTCGTCGCCGGAAATCACCACCTGGCCGGGGGCGTTGAGGTTGGCTACGACGCAGACGCCGCCCTCCCGGACCGCCTCCGCGCAGACCCGCTCGGCGGTCTCCGGGTCGGCGCCGAGCAGGCTCACCATCCCGGACGCCACCGCATCGCTCGCCGCCTGCATAGCCTCGCCGCGGAGCCGCACGAGACGCACCGCATCCTCCAGCCCCAGGACTCCGGCCACGGTGAGCGCCGTGTACTCCCCGAGACTGAGGCCGAGGGCCGCGCCCGCCTGCGACGGGCGCATCCGGCCCTCCTCCTCCAGTCCCGCCAGGGCGGCGGCGGAAACGGCGAGAATCGCCGGCTGGCAGACGTCGGTGCGGACGAGCCGTTCCTGCGGCCCGTTCCCGCAGAGCGCGAGCAGATCGAGGCCGATCGCGCCGGAGGCGCGCGCGAAGACTTCCCGGGCGGCGGCGGATCGCTCCGCCCAATCGATCCCCATCCCGACGCACTGGGCGCCCTGCCCCGGGCAAAGGATCGCGGTGGTCACGAGGGGGCGCCCGCCCCCTCCGGCGTCAGTCCTTCCACGATCCTCTCGTTCATGTGGCCGCTCACGGCGCGCGCCCCCACGCGGATCGCGTTCCCGATCGCCCGGCGGTCGGACCGCCCGTGGCAGATGATCACGACGCCCTGCACGCCCAGAAGAGGCGCGCCGCCGTACTCCGCGTAGTCCACCTTGCGCGCCAGCTCCTTGAGCAGGCCGGGGTTGGAGGACTTCACGACGTCCGAGACGAGTCCGAGCACGGTCTCGGCGAACCCCTCCGCCGCCTTCAGGATGATGTTGCCCACGAAACCGTCCGTGACGCCGACCTCGCAGGCGCCCCCGAAGAGGCCGCGCCCCTCGACGTTGCCCACGAACTGCACCGGCCCGGCCCGCAGGAGCTTGGTCGTCTCCTTCACCAGTGCGTTGCCCTTCCCCTCCTCCTCGCCGATGGAGACGAGGGCGACGCGCGGATTGGGTTCGCCGAACACGGATCGGAAGTAGTTCGACCCCATCACGGCGTACTGGAAGAGGTGAGCGGGGCGACAGGCGGGGTTGGCGCCCACGTCGAGCAGCAGGCAGACCCCATGGCGATTGCGCGCCGGGAAGGGCACGGCGATGGCGGGACGCCGCACGTTCGGAAGGCGGGGCAACGCCATCATGGCGGCGGCTACGGCGGCGCCGGTGGAGCCCGCAGCGATGCAGGCATCCGCCTCCCCCGACGCGACCAGCTGGACCGTGCGCAGGATGGAGGCGTCGGGGTTCTTGCGCAGGGCCTCGACCGGGCTCTCCCCCATTCCGATCTGCTGCGCGGCGTGGCGGACGGAGACGTTGGCCGGGGCACCGCCTGCCGCGGCGATCTCCGCCTCGATGCGCGCCTGGTCCCCTACGAGGAGGACCGAGAACCCAGGTTCGATGCGTGCGGCCTCCAGGGCTCCCGCCACCAACTCTCGGGGCGCATGGTCCCCCCCCATCGCGTCGACGGCAACGCGCAACGGCTATTCCTCCGACTCGACGGACACCTTTTCGTCGTAGTAGCCGCACTGCTCGCAGACGCGGTGAGGCATCCGTCGGGCACCGCACTTGGGGCAGGGGGATAGGTTCTTGGGAACGAGCGCGTGGTGAGCGCGCCGGGTCCGCGTCCGCGCGTGGGAGAACTTTCGCTTGGGGGTTGCCATCGCAGGGCTCCGAAGGCGGCCGTGGGGGCCGACCTGCCTTTCGCAGCCCCGCACCTTATCCCCTCACCGGGGCGCTGTCAACGCGACGAGAGGCCCTCCACGAGGGCGCTCCTCGCCTCCTTCAAGGCGAGCTCGAGGGCCGGCCCCGCGGGCGCGCGCCCCTGCGCCAACTCCGGCTTCCCGCCCCCCTTTCCGCCCAGGCGCGCGGTGAAGCCTCGCACGATGTCTCCGGCCTTGATCCCGGCGCGTACGGCCTCCTCCGTGGCGGCGGCAAGCACCGCCACGCCGCCCTCGCCGCGCCCCGCCAGAAGCAGCGCGCACTCCCCGGCTCGCCGCCGCACCTCGTCCGCCAGCGTGCGCAGGGCTTCCGGATCGTCCCCCTCGACGAGTCCCACCACCACCGAAACCCCGCCCGCCGCCACTCCTTGCTTCAGGAGGCTCTCCACGAAGGCGAGACTCTCCTTGCGCTTCGCCTCGACCTGGAGGCGCCGCAGGTCTCGCAGCTCCTGCTGGAGCGCCTCCACGCGGCCCGTCAACTCCTCCGCGCCCGCCTTGAGCGCTTCGCCGAGCTTGCGCAAGGTGCGCCGTTGCTCCGCCACGTGCGCCAGCGCCCCCTCGCCCGTGAGCGCCTCGATGCGCCGCACGCCCGACGCCACGCCGCCCTCCTGGGCGATCAGGAAGGCGCCGATCTCGCCGATCCGGCCCACGTGGGTGCCCCCGCAGAGCTCCATGCTCCACGGTCCCACGGAGACGACCCGCACCTGGGCGTCGTAGCGCTCCCCGAAAAGGGCCATCGCGCCGGCCTTGCGAGCCTCCTCGAGCTCGCGCAGCTCGGTGGTCACCGGCAGGTCGCGCAGGATCTCGCGGTTGACCCGCGCCTCGATGCGATCCGTCTCCTCGGGTTGCACCGCGCGGGGGTGGGTGAAGTCGAACCGCAGGCGATCCGGGGCGACGAGGGAACCCGCCTGGGTGACGTGCGTCCCCAGCACCTCCCGCAGCGCCGCGTGGAGCAGATGGGTCGCCGTGTGGTTCCGTCGGATCGCGGCGCGCCGCGATCCGTCCACCCGCAGGACCACAAGCTCCCCCGCGGCGATCTCGCCTCGCTCGACCACGCCGAGGTGGACGACGTACTCCTCCCCCTTCTGGGTGTCCCTCACCCGGAACAGGCCCCTCGGCCCCTCGATCTCGCCGGTGTCCCCCACCTGGCCGCCCGCCTCTCCGTAAAAGGGGGTCGCGATGCAGACGAGCCGGACCTCGCCGTCGGCGGGCCGGACCCGATCCACCCGTTCCTCCCCTTTCACCAGGGCGCGCACCTCCGACCGAGCCGACTCCGCCTGGTACCCCAGGAACTCCGTGGCCGGCACGTCGCGCTTCATGGCGGAGAGCGCCGTCGCGACGAACAGCTCGCCGCCCATGGCCGATCCCTCGCGACTGCGCGTGCGTTGCGCCTCCATGGCGGCGTCGAAGCCCGCACGGTCGACGCCGACCCCGCGTTCCGCGCAGATCTCCTCGCAGAGTTCGAGGGGAAAGCCGTGGCTGTCGTAGAGCTCGAAGGCGGTCGCGCCGGGAAGGGTCTTGCCCGCAAGGCGCGCGATCTCGCGGTCGAGCAGCGACATCCCCGTCTCGAAGGTCGCGCGGAACCTCTCCTCTTCCGCCTCGAGGAACGCGGTGGCCGCGGCCTCGCTCCGCGCCACTTCCGGATAGGCCCTCCCCATGATCCCGACGACCACCGGCACGAGCCGGTGGAGGAAGGGGCGATCGATCCCCAAGGCGATGCCGTCGCGGATCGCCCGGCGAAGGATGCGCCGCGCGACGTAGCCGCGCCCCTCGTTGCCCGGCTTGACGCCGTCGGCCACCAGGAAGATCGCGGCCCGGACGTGCTCCGCGATGCGCCGGAACTGCTGCCCCATCGGGTGGTCGTAGCGGTAGGGCTGCCCCGCCACCTGCGCGATCGCCGCGAGGATCGGGAGGAAGAGTTCCGTCTCGAAGTTGCTCCGGACGCCGTGCAGCACCGCGAGGATCCGCTCGAACCCCATCCCGGTGTCGATGTTCTTCTGCCGCAACGGCTCCAGGACGTTGCGGCCTGTGCGGTTGAACTGCGTGAAGACGACGTTGCCGATCTCGCAATAGCGCTTCGCCTCCGGATCCCCCTCCTTGCCGGGGCTGCCGAAGTCGTAAAAGATTTCCGAGCAGGGGCCGCAGGGGCCGTTCGGCCCCTCCTCGGGGGCGTTGGCGGGCCAGAAATTGTCCTTCGCCCCGAGGCGCCAGATCCGCCCGCGCGGGATCTTCACCTCCTTCTCCCAGACCGCGTAGGCCTCGTCGTCGTCGAGATAGACCGAGACCCGGAGCCGGTCCGCGGGGAGCCGGATCCGCTGGGTCAGGAACTCCCACTGCCAGAGGATCGCTTCGCGCTTGAAGTAGTCCCCGAAGCTGAAGTTCCCCAGCATCTCGAAAAACGTCTGGTGGTAGTGGGTGCGCCCGACGTTGTCGAGGTCGCCGGTGCGGAAGCACTTCTGCGCCGTGGTGGCCCGGCGGAAGGGGAGGTTTCCGATGCCGAGAAACATCTCCTTGAACTGGTTCATGCCCGCCCCGGTGAAGAGCAGGGTCGGATCGTTGGCCGGTACGAGGGAGTCGCTCGGCCAACGGGTATGCCCCTTTCCCTCGAAGAAGGAGAGATAGGCTTCGCGCAGCTCGTCGGGCTTCATGGCGAGGGAGGCAGTATAGAGCGTAGACGAAGCCTCCCCCTCCCTCCCGGGGGGCCGGGGGAGGGATCGCGCGCGGCGCATGCCGACGGCGTCCCACGGGCGGAAACGGCTAGCCCTTGGTGCGCCTCTCGGGGGCGGCGGTCTCCGTCGCGCCGTTCCCGTCGGGCTCGATCGCGGCCGGGGCCGCGATCGGCGCCGCGGGCGCTCCGGCGGGTCCGAGCGCCTGCTTCACCTCGAGCAGGATCGCGTCGGCGACGTCGCGGTTGTCCACCAGGAAGAGCCGCGCCTTGTCGCGCCCCTGCCCGAGCCGCGTCTTGCCGTGGCTGAGCCAGGTGCCCTGCTTGGTGAGCACGCCGCAGTTGGTCGCCAAGTCCAGGATGTCCCCCTCCCGCGAGATGCCCTGGTTGAAGAGGATGTCGATCTCGGTCTGCCGGAAGGGCGGCGCCACCTTGTTCTTGACCACCTTGGCCCGCACGCGGCTCCCCACCACCGTTTCGCCCTCCTTCAGGGAGCCGATCCGGCGCAGGTCGATGCGCACCGAGGCGTAGTACTTGAGCGCCCGGCCGCCGGGGGTCGTCTCCGGGCTGCCGAACATCACGCCGATCTTCTCGCGCAGCTGGTTGGTGAAGATGAAACAGCAGTGCGAGCGCGCCACCGCCGCGGTGAGCTTGCGGAGCGCCTGGCTCATGAGCCGCGCCTGGAGTCCGACATGGGAGTCGCCCATCTCCCCCTCGATCTCCGCCTTGGGCACCAGCGCCGCCACCGAGTCGACCACGATCACGTCCACCGCGCTCGACCGCACGAGCGTCTCGGCGATCTCCAGCGCCTGCTCCCCGGTGTCGGGTTGCGAGACGAGCAGCTCGTCCAGGTTGACCCCCACCCGGCGGGCGTAGGCCGGGTCGTAGGCGTTCTCCGCATCGATGAAGGCGGCCACGCCGCCGCTCCGCTGCGCCTCCGCCACGATATGGCTGCAGAGCGTCGTCTTGCCCGAAGCCTCCGGCCCGAAGATCTCGCAGATGCGGCCGCGCGGGATGCCCCAGCCGCCCAGGGCGATGTCGAGGGAGGGCGAGCCGGTGGAGATCCCCTCCACCGGAGCGATCTCCTTGCCTCCCAGGCGCATGATGGCCCCTTTCCCGTACTGCTTCTCGATCTGTCCGAGGGCGAAATCCAGCGCCTGGGTACGGCGGGAGTCCTCCTTCTTCTCGGCTTTCTCGGCCCTTTCGGCGGTCTGACTGCGCGAAACCATGGCGATCCTCCTCGAGACGGGAACTCCGTCCTCCCACCATACGACGGGACCGGTTACATACCATCGCCCAGGGACAGCACGGCGGCGGGGTGATGGAGCGCGCCCTGCGGGGTGAGGGTGGATCGGTAGAGGATGAGCCGGTCCGCCCGGGCGGTTCCCAGGGCCGGCCCGACGGCCAGGAAGGGGGCGGGGACCCGTCGCGGGCGCGGGAACCGTCCCAGCGTGACGTGGGGGCGAAAGGCGCGGGCCTCCCTCGGAAATCCGAGCGGCTCGAGAGCCGCTTCCACGGCCGCGGCGAGCGCGATCGCCTCCCCCGCCCCGCCCCCGACCCCCGCCCACAAGACACGCGCCGCGCCCGGATGGGGGAAGACGCCCAGCCCGATCAGCTCCAGGTCGAACGGGCGGAAGGCCCTCGCCGCGGGCCCTACCGCCTCGGCCAGAGGCCCCGCCTCTTCGATCTCCCCGAGGAAGCGGAGGGTGAGGTGGATCGTGCCCGGCTGCTGGGCGCGCAGCCCGGGCACCGCGCGTGACCGCGCGGCCAGGACTTCGCACAACTCCGGCGGCAGGGGCAGAGCGAAAAACGCCCTCACGGAGGCGCCGTGAAGCGCATCAGGTCGCGGAAGCGGGCGTCCACCTCTTGCCGCCCGATGCTGCGCAGCCTGCGGAGGGAGAAGGCCTCCACCGTGAAGGAGGCAAGGACGCTTCCGTAGAGCATGGCGCGCTTCCAGTGGGCCGCGTCCACGTGGCCGGCGTGGGCCAGGTAGCCCATGACGCCACCCGCGAAGGTGTCCCCCGCCCCCGTGGGATCGGTCACCTGCTCGAGCGGATAGGCGGGGACGGCGTAGAAGAAGTCCTCGGAGAAGAGGAAGGCGCCGTGCTCGCCCTTCTTCACGATGACCACTCTCGGCCCCAGCGTCAGGATGGCCCGTCCCGCGCGGATGAGCGTCGGCTCCCCCGACACCATGCGCGCCTCCTGGTCATTGATGAGGAGCGCGTCGACCCGGCGCAGCAGGCGCGCCAGATCGGCGCGCGCCGTATCGATCCAAAGATTCATCGTGTCCATCGCGACCAGCGCGCCGGGCGCGACCTGGTCGATGACGCTCTCCTGGATGGCCGGCGGCGAATTGGCGAGAAACACGTACCGGCTGTCGCGGAAGGGGGCGGGGACCAGGGGGCGATAGCGCTCCAGGACGTTGAGCTGGGTGTCGAGGGTCTCCGCCACGTTCATGTCGCCCACGTACCGGCCGCTCCAGCGGAAGCTCTTGCCGGGCGCGACGGAGATCCCCGCGAGGTCGACGCCGCGATCGGCCAGGAGCGCGCGATCCTCCTTGCGGAAGTCCTCTCCCACGACCCCCACGAGCCGCACCGGCCCGAAGAACGAGGCCGCATAGGAGAAGTAGGTGGCGGCGCCGCCCAGCACCTCTTCCGCCCGGCCGGCCGGGGTCTCGATGGTGTCGTAGGCGAGGGTCCCGACGACGAGTAGGCTCATCTCTGGAGTCTCCCGGGGCTAGGCGCCCTTCGTGGTCGTTTCCGTCGCGGGCGCCTTCCACTCCGGATGCTCCTCGCGCCACCGGCTCCAGGCGGCGGCTTCCGGAGCCAGGCCCACCGCCCCGGTCATCCTCTGGAGCGCCGCCGCCGCGTGGTACCGCACGCCGGAATCGACGTCTTCGAGGCGGCGGAGGCAGACTTCGAACGCGTCCGGATTGCCCACCTCGCCCAGGAAGGCGAGGAGCGCGCGTCGCACGTCGGGAGCAATCTCCGCGGGGTCGAGCCGGTCGACGAGACGACGCAAGGCCGACTCGCGCGCCCAAGGCGAGGCGAGCCGCGTGAGCACCTGCGCCGCCTCCAGGCGCACGAGGGGGGAGGGGTCCGGGGCCGGCTCGGGTGCGGCGGCGTCCCCGCAGGCGACATCGCGGAGCGCCACGAGAAGGCAGCGGCGCACGAGGTCGGGCACCAGCCGCTCCGCCGCCTCCGCGACGCTTCCCGAGGAGCCGCTCACCGGGCGGGCGGCCACCGCGCGCACCATCTGGAGCGCGCTCAGGAGATCGGGGGGGGTCTCCTGGACCAGGGACTCCAGTTCGCGCACCACGGACTCGGCCGGGACCTGCTCGCCCTGCTCGATCCGCAGGTTCAGCACGGCGAGGTCCTTGGCGGCGATGTTGATGTTTCCCGCCGCGCGGGGATCCTCCGGGGGGGGTTCGCCGGCAAGCAGCGGGAGCCGGAGCCCGATGCGGCCCAGCTCGCGGCAGGCGGCGCCGCGCACCGCCGGGACCGGGTCGTGCGCGAGCACGTAGAGGATGCGGTCCACGGCATTGGAGAGTTCGGCCGCGCTGGAGAGCCGCGTCGCTCCGAGCCCGCGCAGCGCCCAGACCACCCGGTAGCTCGCGAGGTGCTGCGTTCCCACGTACTGATACCGCTCGCGTCCGGTCGGCTTGGTCGTGCTGTCGCCGATCGCCTTCACGTAGGCCCCCAGGCCGCGGTCGGAGCCGAGGAAGATGTCGAGCACGCTATCCCGGAACTCCGCGCGCCGGATGTCGCTCTCCACCCCCGCGCAACCGGCGAGACCGATCAGGACCATGCCCATCACCTTCCGCATCCGGCCATTTCACACGGCCGCACCGACGTTTGCCAGGCAAAGCTCCTGCGCGCGATCCGGAGCGCAGGCGCGGTCCCGATCCGTTGACGCCGCGCGCGGGCCGCCTACACTATCCCCTCCCAGCCGGGGTGGCGGAACTGGCAGACGCGCTAGATTCAGGGTCTAGTGCCCGCAAGGGCGTGTGGGTTCAAATCCCACCCTCGGCACGATCGCGCGGTCGCGCTCGCCTCACGCCCATCGCGCGACGAGGTTGCAGGCCGCGTGGTAGAGCGCCCCCGCCCAGACGTTTCCGGTGCGCGCATAGGACCAGCCGAAGAGGAGGCCGGGGAAAAACGTGGCCAGCCCCGCGACGCCCCTGGCGGGCAGGTGAAACAGGGCGAAGAGCAGGGCGGCCGCCGGGACTTCAAGGCCGACCCGGCACCCGAGGATGTTCCGCGCCCCGCCCCCGACCGCCGCACGCCACGCGGCGAGCCGCCGCTGCAGGAAGGCGCGAAAAAGGATCTCTTCGGGGAGCGCCACGGCAAAAAGCTGGAGAAACGCGATCGCGCCGAGATCGACGAGCGCCGGCAGGGGTTGCGCGGGGCGGCCGAGGAGCCCGGCGACGAGGACGAAGGCGGGGAGCGTCGCGATCGAGAGGAGGAAGGCCAAGCCGCAGCCAGGCCGCCCCCGCAGCCCGGGCGGGTCGGCGGCGGGATCCCGGAGCGCGCAAGCGACCGGGATGCCGAGCATCGCTCCTCCATAGAGAAGCGTCGTCGTCCAGAGGCCGCCCCCCGTCACCCGCACCACGTACGCGGCCGCGAGAGCCAGGAGCGCGGCCCCCACGGCGCACAGCGCCCGGGATTGCGCCGTGCCGCTGGCCCTTTCCATGCCATCATCTTGACGCCGCACTCCCCCAATCCACAATCGGAACCATGCGCGTCCGCCTCGCCGCCGCCCTCGTCCTCGCCGTCGCGGCTGCCGCTGCCGACGCTCCGCCGCCGCGCGGCCCCTTCCGGAAGATCGCCGTCATCGCGCTCAAGGAGGCATCGGGGGAGGCGATCGACCCCTCGGTGAAGTCCTCGGTGCTGCGGAGGCTCAGGGAGGCCGAGGCGCAGGGCGCGGACTGCGTCGTCTTCGACATCGAGTCCTACGGCGGCATGGTCGACTCCTCCATCGAAACCGGGGATGAGATCTTCGATCTCGGCGCGCGCATCCACACCATCGCCTACGTCTCGCGCCGCGCCATCTCCGGCGCCGCCATGATCAGCCTCGCCTGCCGCGAGATCGTCATGAGCGAGGCGGGTTCGATCGGGGACTCCCAGGCGATCCTCATGACCGCCGACGGCTTCGAGGTCGCCCCGGAGAAGAC
Organism: Planctomycetaceae bacterium; assembly: GCA_052388375.1. Lineage (GTDB taxonomy): Bacteria > Planctomycetota > PLA2 > PLA2 > PLA2 > JBQTIG01. The sequence continues at coordinate 36,436 of JBQTIG010000035.1, forward strand.
GCAGTCCGTCGTCGCCCAGACCTTTCGCAAGTATGCCAAGCGCAACGGCTATCCCATCCCGCTGGCCGAAGGCATGGTGCGCCAGGAGATGGAGGTGGTGCGCTACAGGAAGCCTGTCGATCCGGCCGATCCGTCGCGCGGCCACGTCTGGGTCTATTTCCGGAGCGACGACGGCGATGAGCTGCCTACCGAGCGCGAACGCCAGGAGCAGGGCCTCACCGACCGGGAACTGGTGAGCCGCGCCGGCGAACTGGTCATGATCCACGCTCGCGAGGCGCTCGACCGCGGCTTCTGCTCGCGCCTCGAGCCCAACCTCGACACGCTGCTCGCCTCCATCCGCGCCCCCGACGGCGTCGTCGTGACGCTGGACTGGAACTGGGCGGAGAACGCCTCCCGCTGGCTGATCTCCGTGCGCAGCCTGCTCTTCATCGTCGGCCTCGGCTCGCTCTACTTCGCGCTCAAGACGCCCGGCACCGGCATTCCCGAGGCGCTCGCGCTCATCAGCTTCGGCCTCTTTTTCGGCGCGTCGGCGCTGGCCGGGTTCGCGGGGAGCCTGGAGCTCATCCTCTTCTTCGCAGGCGTCCTGCTCATCGTGCTCGAGATCTTCGTCATCCCCGGCTTCGGCGTGACCGGCCTGGCGGGCCTCGCCTGCGTCCTCGTCTCCTTCGCCCTCGCCGCGCTCCCCGAAGGCGACTCGCCCTACTCCCCGGGCCACTACCTCTTCCCGATGGCGCGCGACTTCTTCTTCGGCGTGGTTGGCGCGGGGGTGATCGGCTTCTTCGTGGCGAAGCATCTGCCGAAGGTCCCGCTCTTCCGCGGGCTCACGCTCGCCGCGGCACCCGCGGCCGGCAGTCTCACCGGAAGCGGGACCGCGACGGCCCGCGACCGCGAGCATCCGCTCCTGGGCGCGACTGGCGTGACGGAAACCGCCCTGCGGCCGGCCGGCAAGGCGACGCTCGCGGGCAGGCGCGTGGACGTGGTGACCGAAGGCGGATTCCTCGACGAGGGAACGCCGGTCCAGGTCGTCGCCGTGCGCGGCAACGTGGTCGTGGTACGGAAGGTGGGGGGTTGATCCTTCCCGTCCTGCTCGTCATCGCGAGCCTCGCCTTCCTGGTGCTGGAGGTCTTTCTCGTCAGCTTCGGCACCCTCGCCATCGTGGCCGCGGCGTTCGGGGTCGGGGCGGTCGCCCTGGCCTTCGGCCAGTCGGACCTCTACGGCTGGACGATGCTGGCGGTCCTCCTGGCCGCGGCACCGCTCACCCTCTGGGGCGCCTTCCGCGTCCTGCCCAAGATCCCCTTCGCGCGTGGTTTCTATCTCGACAAGCGCGAGATGGGGACGGGGGAGCGGCAGGCCGCCGCGCGGCCGCTCACGGAGCTGCTCGGCAGCGTGGGAGAGGCGGTCTCCCCGCTCCGGCCCTCCGGCATCGCGCAGTTCGACGGCCGCCCCTTCGACGTGGTGACGGACGGCGTCCCGGTGGAGCGCGGCACCCGCGTACGGGTGGTCGAAGTCTCCGGGAACCGGGTGATCGTCACGCCCGAGCCTTGAGCACGGACGAAACCGCATCTTGACGCCCGCCCGAAACCGGGCACCCTTGGAGGCCTCATGCGTCTTTCCATGCTGCTCCTGGCCGACGAAACCCTGAAGATCGTCGGCATCGGACTCGGCCTCCTCCTCCTCCTCGTGTTCGCGCTCATGGTCTTCAAGTACTTCAACCTCTGGCTTCAGTGCATCACGACGCGGGCGGACATCGGGTTCGTCTCGCTCATCGGGATGAGCCTGCGGAAGATCAATCCGAAGGTGATCGTCCAGAGCAAGATCGCGGCGATCCAGGCGGGCCTGAAGATGGAGACGCGCGAGCTGGAGGCGCACTACCTCGCCGGGGGGCGCGTGACCCACGTCGTGCGCGCCATGATCGCCGCCGACCGCGCGAACCTCCCCCTCGACTTCCGCATCGCCACCGGCATCGATCTGGCGGGACGCGACGTGCTGGACGCGGTGCAGAGCTACGTCAAGCCGCGGGTCATCGACTGCCCCGACCCGGCCCGCGGCACGGACTTCCTGGACGCCGTGGCCATGGACGGAATCCGCATGATGGTGAAGGCGCGGGTCACCGTACGCGCGGCGCTCAGCAAGCTGGTCGGCGGCGCCACCGAGGAGACGATCATCGCCCGCGTGGGCCAGGGCATCGTAAGCGCCGTGGGCTCCTCGCAGACCTACAAGGAGGTCTTGCAGAACCCCGATCGCATCTCCAAGACCGTTCTTCAGAACGCGCTGGACTCCCAGACCGCCTACGAGATCGTCTCCATCGACATCGCGGACGTCTCCGTGGCCGGTGTGAAGGACGTCTCGAACGTGGGCGCGCTCCTCGAGGCCGAACGGGCCGAGACCGACAAGAAGATGCGCCAGGCGGAAGCGGAGGGGCGCCGTTCCATGGCCGTGGCCCAGGAACAGGAGATGCAGGCCCTGGTCCAGGAGAACCGGGCGAAAGTGGTCCTCGCGGAGGCGGAGATCCCGAAGGCCATGGCCGATGCCTTCCGATCGGGCAATCTCGGCGTAATGGACTACTTCCGCCTGCGCAACATCCAGGCGGACACCGAGATGCGCCGCACCATCGGCGGCGATGCGGGCGGTGAGGGAAAGACCCCGCAAAGTTGAGATGGAGATCTCGTTCGAGCTCATCCTTCTCCTGATCGCCGGGCTCATCGCGCTGGTCACGCGCATCGTCGAGGCGACCAGCGCGATGCGGAAGCGGGCTCGGGAGCAGGAGGCCGCCGCGGCGGAATCCGAGCGGGCCGACTGGGGCGAGGCCCCCCCGGCTGCGGCTCAGGCTCAGGCTCAGGCTCAGGAGCCCACGCCGATCGAGGTTCCGGTCGCGGATCTCCCTCCCGCGCAGCCGTGGCTCGACCCGTTCCTCCCCGCGCCCGCTCCGAAGGAACCTGCTCCTCCCCCGGCGCCCCCCGCCCCCCTTCGCCGCCCTCCCCGCGTCGCGCTCGAGCCGCTTCCCCTGCCCGCGCCCAAGCTTCCCCGAGCGGAGCACCCTCGCCCCGCCCCGCGCCCCGCGGCACCCGCCCCCCCCGCGGCGGCGAGGCGACGGTTGACGACGCGCCTCACGGAGCAGCGGCGTGCCCGGGAAGCGGTGGTCATGAGCGAGATCCTCGGCCCGCCTGTGGGCGTGCGCGGCCCGGGCGGCGCGCGCGAGGCCTGAGCCGCCCGAAGGGCCTATCCGAAAACCCGGCTCCCTTCGGCCGGCTGCGCGGGCGGCTCGCGTCGCCTCTCCTCCATCGCCGAGCTGTGCGTCCCATCCTCCTGGACCTGCTTGAGGCCGAACGCGGTCTGGCCCGTCGCTACGACCCTCCCCCGTCGACTCGACGGCACGAATGCCTACCTCCACGCGGCGATCGACAACTTCTCGCGGCGCGTCCTCGCGTGGCGGCTCGCGGAGCGGTTCGAGCCCGCGAACGCCGTGGTCGTCCCGCTCGAAGCGGGGAAGGCCGCGGGCCACGAAGGCGTCCCGTGAGCGATCACCCCTTTCCGACCGCGGAACGGTGCGGACGTCCCGGCCGGGGAAGCTCCGGCGCACGGGGGGGCCGGACGGCACTGAGGACTGGTCATCCAAGCCTGGCCAGAAGACATCGGCGGAGAACGCGCGCGGCCACGCGGAGCATCATCGCGGGGAGTTCGGCTTGAGCGAACGGGAGTACATAGACACGGCCAAGAAGTTCGTGTCCGACCCGCCGTCCACAGCTGAGGTGTTCGTCCGCGAGAGCGGTGAGGTGATGATCTACGATCCTCCGAAAAAGACGTTCGCAATACGGATGCCGGAGGGCGTACCTGCGACCATGTACAAGGCGGACATGTGTACTGGGAAGGACAGCTCGCGCAGTACGGTGGCCGGCGAGTGGGGAGGTAGCGATGGCGTCCCAGTACCCGTGTCCGTGCTGTGGCTACTTGACAGCGTCCTTGCCGCCGCCGACGGATGATATCTGCGACGTGTGCCTGTGGCACGACAACGCGGTCCAGTTCAGCAATCCCGACTACCGGGGAGGTCCCAACAAGGTAACTCTCAACCAAGCGCGCGAGAATTTCCGTCGCTACGGCGTGTCGGATCCCAGCAAGGCTGGTCGTCAGCGGCGACCGCGTGCCGACGAGGTCCCTCCCGAGTCAGGGGCAAGTGGACCGGCTGCTCCACCGCAATAGAGGCGCGGAATCACGCCGAAGGAAGGAGTGACAGGTGCGCATCTCCTCGGAGCCGGGCACGGATGCTGTTCTCAAGGAAGTCGAGGAGCGAACGCCCCTGCGCGCGGAGGCTCTCGCAGACCGTGAGCGTCCCCTCGGTGAAGCGCGAGCCCCAGCGGCTCGCCGATCCGAAGGAGTTCTTCCTCCAGAGGACCGCCTTCCGCACGGCGCGCTCCGCGGCGTAATGCCGTGCGCGGCATTCATCGCGTTGTTCGTCGGCTCGATTCCCTCGACCCGAGCGAAGGTCCAGAGCGCCGCGCCGTACTCGATGAGATCCTTCACGAGCGCGCGTGCCTCTCGCACCGGGTTGTGAGTATGCCGACGGAGCAGGTGTTTGAGCCTGAGCCGCAGTGGCGCGAGTCGTCTTCGGAGCCCTCGCCGTGTCAGCTGGCCGTCGCGGACGCGATACCATTCCTTGAAGACGGGCTTCACGATCTTCTGTCCCGCTCTCCCGAGGCTCCTCGCCTTGCCTCCCGCCTCCTCGAGCCCGCGGAACTTCCGGAGCACGTGTGCCCAGCACAGCTGGCGCTTCTCCATGTCGTGAGCGCGGTAGACCGAGACGCGGTCGGAGACGAGGATTCTCTCGAAGCCGAAGAGCAGCCGCCGGAACGCCTCCCGGTTCCTCCGACGGTCGATGCGGAAGACCTTGAGCATCGGCGTCACGGCGGACCAGAGCCAGGCGAGCCGGTTCGACTGCCGCCACGAGGTCTCGTCGCAGTGGACGAAGTCGGCGCCCTGCACGGCGTCGAGCGCCTCGTCGTAGGCGGGGCGGAGCACCTTGCTCGTCCGCCGCTCCATCGCCGCGACCGTGCCGAGCGACACCTGCGCCTTCGGGCCGAAGAGCGCGACGACGACCTCGCGTGCCTCGCGCCGCGTGATCCGGCAGCGGCCCGTGAGCAGAGACAGGATCGCCTGGAACCGGACGCCGACGCAGCCGGCCGGGCCGCCTTCGGGCAGCTTCGCCGTCGTCGTGTGGCGGCAGTCGGGACAGCACGCCTTGTGAAGGACGTACTCGATGACCTCGGCGACGACCGGCGGAATGTCAACGACCTAGTACGCGAGGCTCTCGGCGATGATGTCCTCCGGCCCGAGACGGCGACCGCGGTTGGCGCAGCTCTTCGGGAAGACCGGGCGCTCGCGGTCGACCTGCTCGGGTGGGAATGGCGCGCGGGTCGTGCCTACGTGGCCGGGCTGCGCACCCCGCGATCGGCCCGTCGGCGGCTGGCTTCGCCGCTCCCTCCACGGCCTTTCCGACGACGGCGGCTTCGAGGAGTTGGACGAGTCTTGGTTGAGGCGCGCGGTCAGCTCGCGGACCTGCTCCTGGAGGATCTGGTCGTGCTGACGCAGCCGCCGGTTCTCGCGAACGAGCTTCGCGCGGTACGCCTCGACGTGGCGGAGCCGGGTCTCGAGCTCCTCGATGCGCCTCAGGAGGCCCGCAACGAAAGCGTCATCGACCACCACAATGAAACAGGTCGGCTCGAACCGGAACGCTCTCTACCCCCTGAACGATTACCAACCGCCGTAGGCGTCCAGGCGCTGCACGTTCGCCCATGGGTGCAGCCAGGTGCTGTAGCAGTACTGAAAGATCTCCGTGCGGCTCACGACCTCTCGCGACTTGGGGATGATCCCCTGCCGCTTGGCCCACACGGTGAGTTCCTCCTGCACGCGCGCGCACTCCTCCGCATCCCTGGCGGTCTCGAGGTGACGGATCATGCGGAGGCACGCCGACCCCGACTCAGGTGCCTCCTTACGGGTGCGGCTCAGGGTGTGGCGGTCAAAGGGAAACTCTCCGACCTTCCGCGGCTGATACTCCCCGCCTTAGCTCGGACCGTCTCCGCGTTGAAGCACACCTCGGCGATGTGGGAGAAAAGGACATGCGTGTCAGACTCCGCCGATCCTTCGTGTGTGTTGGCCTCCAGCACCGAGAGGTACTCCCTGAGATCGCGGCTGGCTTGGGACCAAGCCCTTTTCTCCTTGTATGAAAGGAGCAGTTGCCGCGCGTAGCGTGCCAGAAGGTCAAAGCGCTGCCGCCACGAGAGGTTTACGTCAAGTGCCTGCTCCAGAATCTCAGCGCAGTCAACCAGCCTCTGCGTGTGGAACACGAGATCGACTTGCTCGAAGCGGACCGATGCAGTGCCTTCCGATGTGCCGACGGGCTGGGCAGGAGGAGGAGCGGCGGGAGGCTTGGGGACTTGTCCGGCCTCCTGGAACACCGGGCCGTCGCGGCTGGAGGTCAGTGAACAATGAAGGGAGAGGTGCTGCGAGCAGCGCACCAGGAGCTCGTCGCGCAGCGCTTCGCGGTCCCGGGCATTCCGATCGAGGCCGTGGGCGAGCGGGCGGCCCTGTAGGTCGCGGGACGCGCTCGCGGCCGACCAGAAGCAGTCGAGGATCGTGTCGAGGGTGAGGCCGCCTTCGTTGAGGGCGGCAAAGGCCTCCGCGCAGGTCGTGCAGCGGCGGGGCGGGGGCGGGCCCTTCGGCTCCTCGAGGGTGGGCTCCGAGCCGAGAGGGCGCGCGGTGGCCGGAGCGTGGGAGGGGGGCGCGGTCTTGTCGGCGCGGATCCCCGCGCCCGCCGCGGTCCTCCCCTCGGGCTCGACGAGGAGCGACCGGCCCAAGGCGAGCGGTTTCGCTCCGAGGGCCCCGAACGGCCCATCGCCGCGCAAGACTTCCGAGCTGCGCGGGTCGGCCCGCGACGGAAGGAGTAGCTGGCACCGCACTCTCGCTCGTCCGGCGATCAGCGAGGGAGCCTCTTCGGGAGCTGTTCAAGATCGACACCAGACTGCCCGCGCCAATCCAAGAAGCCCTTGCTCACCAACTGGCCGCTGGGGGAGAACGCGGCTATGTGATAGGTGCGCCCGATCAAGAGCCAATCGCTCGGGATCTCGCTGGCCTCGGTGACTTGCAGGGAAACGGCAGGCTGGAGGAACTCGAGCTCGAGATCGGCGACGACCAGCGTATGCCGTTGCATGGGCTCCCCCTTGACGTGGATCCTCACGGCGTGGCGGGTCTCCGGGCGGGTCGCCACGAGGAGTTCACCGGAGCGGTGGTCGTTCAGGTATCCGAGGCTCTTGAGGATGGGGAGGAATCCCTCTGCGTGCACGCTCAAGCGCACCTCGCCATCGGCCTTCAGATCGAGCGAGAACTGTCCATCTGCGTCGGTCCAACCGTCCTGCGAGTAGTTCACGGCCGACGAGTTGCCCTTGCGTGACCACGTCGCGGTGTAGGCCTCGTGTCCCCCGACAGGCAAGAGGTCCAAGTTCAGACCGCCGTACTCTGCGCGCTGAGTCACGTAGGCGACGATGCGCACCCTCGCAAGCGGTCGGCCCTGCCCGTCGAGGAGCCTCCCCGAGACCTCGTACGAGCGCCGCAGTGTCAATCGGACATGCGTTCGCTCCGTAGAGGAGGTCGTCGCCACACGTGCCCAGGTCATGCGCCATCCTGGGGCGAGCGCACGCACGGCCAGGCCCCCGATCCGTGGCGCCTCACCGGAGAAGTGTCCGGAGGGTCCGGGCGTCGGGAGTGGTTGGGGGCCGGGTATTCCGTGGCGCGCAAGCCAGGTCGGACTCCAGGGGTCAGGGGTGGGATTGTCGGGGTGGCCATGCCCCTCGAATCCGACCGTCATGCAATCCACCACCACGGTGGTGGGATCGAGCAGGGGCTCGCCACTCTCTCCATGAACCAGCCCAGTGACCTCGAGATGCCGATACACCCACACGACGCCATCGCGGAGCACCTCACCGGGGGCGTAGTGCGGCAGCGTCCACCCGCCCTCGACCTCCGGTATCGCGTCCTCCGGCGGCTGCGTGAATCCGACTCGTCCGGACTCGTCGGTGGCCGAGAAGGCACCCTTCAAGGGGGCGCCCGCCGCAGACTCGACCTTTCTCTCGCTGGTCAGACGCACTCGCAGCCCCACAACTGGCGTTCCGTCTGCCAAGTCGCGCACGACGAGGATGGCGGGGGTGCGAGCGGTCGCGGTTTCGGCGACGGTAAGCGGCACGCGGTCCATAGGCTCCGGTGATCGTGTGGATCCAGGCGCGGACTCTCGTGTGCCGCGCGCCACGGTCCGTGGCTCGGTCGCAAGAAGCAGGATGGTTGCCACCGCGCCAAGGAACGCTCCGGTCACCACCAGCCTGGTGGGAAACTGCGAGTCTGTTGACTTCCTTTCCATCGCCGGTTGGTCGAGGCGCTCCGCAGGGACGCCCTCTGGTCCCGAGTTCAAGGCTGCCGGTTTCCTCCCTTGCCTCCAGAGCCTCCGTGATAAATCTGCTGAGTCGCGGGATCCACCACCTGATTGGGATCGACCCCTCCGCCCCCACCGTTCCCGCCGACGGGGCCGGCCCCTGCGTTTCTGGCCTCCCCGGGCGTCGCGAATCCGTTGCCGGCTGCGGAACCTGCCGCGCCGCCGCTGCCTGGCTGTCCGGCCGATGCTCCTCCGGCTCCGGATCCTCCGGCGCCCCCGCCTCCGCCACCTCCTCCCATCGAGCTCGTGTAGGCGCCGGCTCCGCCGTCCGCGGACGCCGCTCCACCGTCTCCACCACTCCCTCCATGGCCTCCCGCGCCACCTCCGCTGGCTCCGGTGGCTCCATTCCCGCCGCAGCCTCCACCGCCGCCCCCGCCGGCGCAGGCAATTGCCATCGCGCCGCCCGGTGCTTCGGTGTCCGCATCACACTCGGCGATGGCGATGCCCCCGCCACCACCTCCTCCCCCACGCGTCCCTCCCCCCACCGTCCCATTGGATCCGGCGGTCCCGCCACGGCCACCCCCGGCCTTGGCCACCGCGCTCTCATCATCGCCCTTGAACATGGATTGGGGTGTGCCGCCAGCGCCACCCGTCCCCCCCGCGCCGCCCTCTCCGCCGGAGCCATCACCACTTCCGCTCGCTCCCGAGCCGCCGCTCCCACCGGATGCACCTGGCGGGCCAGAGCTTCCGCCTGTCCCTCCGCCACCACCCGCGGCCCAGGACACGCTGACCATGGCGATGACGAGTGCGAGCCCCCTGTGCTCGCCAGTCGCTCTCTGCGCGACGACAGCATGGCGTTGCCTCGTGCGATCGCCCCGACAATCATTCACGCGTAGGCTGGACCCATCATAAGCGCGTGCGTGGTGCGCGGCTATTGCAAGAGCGGGGGCCTGGAGTTGGCTCGACCTGCCCCCATGTCGCGTACCCCCGTCAGGGGACGCCTCCCTCCGCCGGGGCCACCCCCTCCGTAGCCCATGAGCAGCGCGCTGGGTAGCAGGCTGCGGACGGCGGGGCCGCGCGCCCGCCGCGCCGACCCCCCCCGCCCGCCCCACGGGGGGCTGGCGACCCCGGCCGGATTCGAACCGACGACCTGCGGTTTGGGAAACCGTGCTACCTTCGTTGTTTCCCAAGGACTTACGCACGCGGGTAGTCCAGGGAGTCCATAGAGTCCAAGGAGTCCAGGAGATGAGTAGCGCGTGCGTAGCGCAGGGCGCCGCTACCGCGCGCGAACCCACCGTCGTCCCTTAGCGCCGCCGCCCTCGACTGCCTTTCCGCCCCCGCCTTTTCGTCGCCGGCGACGGCAGGAGCCGCGACGTGGAGCGTCGGCCCTCCCGAACGACCGCCACGATCTCCTCGGGGGAGAGACGCAGCCGCAGCCCGGGCACGTCGAACGGAGCGCTCTCGGTCGCGCCAAGAGGCTGGACCACGAACTCCTGTCCGTCCCTTCGTCGAATCCGGGCTTGCCCGTCGCGTCGGGCGCGGTCCAGGAGCGTCGCGAGCTGCTGTCGTGCTTCGGAGAACGTGTAGACCTTCATGGGGACACCTCGAGGAGTTCGATTCCCAGCCGGCCTGCGACCCGCCGCTGCTGGTGGTCGAGGGTGAGCAGCAGAACCCGAGCGGCGCGTGCCGCTTCGAGGACGTAGGCGTCGTAGGCGTAGAGACGCTGTTCGACCGCCAAGTCCAGGGCGCGTCCGACGTCGATCTCCACGTAGCGCAGCGGTACTTCGAGGAAGGCCGACCACGCGCGCCGGACATCGGTCCCAGTCGCCCGGCGGCGGCGCACGAGGGCTACGAGGGCGTTGCCGACCCCCCAGGGGAGACTCGGAGCCGCGAGCGCGCTGGCCCCGGCGGTGACTGCGACGACGTGCTCTCGCGTCGCCTCGCTGAGCAGGACCGCGAGTACGGCCGACGGGGGCGAAGCGCTCGCGCGTCTTTCCCTCGTGCCATGGCTGGCCGCCGGACTTGCGTCCCGACGGAGCGCGCGACGACGGCGGGGCGCCCGGCGGATCGGACGACGGGGGCTTCGAGGAATTGCGGGACGTGAGGTTCAGCCGGCTCTCGAGCTCGCGCAGCTTCTGCTGGACCTCGCGCACGACCTCCGCGTGGACTACCTCGCGCAACTCGGACTCTCGCCGCAGATCCGCAAGCTTGTGCTCAAGCGCCGCACACCGCGAGCATCCGACGTCCGCGCCCACATCCCAGGAGATCGGCTCGCGGTCCGCGATGTCACGCGGGACCCGAACTCCGCTTGCGAAGCGGCTGAACGGTTACGGCGTCCCTACGGCCGTCGCCGGCAAGGGAGTCGAGAACCGCAACGGCGACGGGGGCGCGCTCATCGCGTCGGGCCTGCTCCGCCGCGTGCTCGCGCTCCAGTCCGTACCGACGCGTTGCGGAGCAGGAGGCTGTGACGCGTTGTTCGGCGATGAAGAAGAGGTGGGTGCCGAAGCCCTCGAGTTTCGGCGGGTGGCCGATGGCCATCGCGTCCTCGAAGGCGAGTTCGTGCGGGCTGGGGACGGTGCGCAGCGCCTCGACCTCCTCGGCGAGCGGCGGCCTGCCCGGCTTGGGCTGCGACACCGCCTTCCAGAAGCGGCGGTATCCCTCTCGGGCCCTTCGCACCACCGTCTCGGGCTCGACGAGGACGAGTTGCTCCATCCAGTCTCTGATCCAACGGTGGACGGCGACCCGGAAGGCGCGGTCGCCGTCGTCGGGCCGCGGACGCTTCCTACCCTGCTGGAGGACGATGAGCTGCAGGCGGAAGAGGAGGTTCTCGGGCGCGAGGCGTGCGCGGTCGGAGGCGCGAGCGCGCACGAGGTGCAACAGCTGGAGGAGGAGGCCCATGCCGGAAGGCGCCCCATCGCGCCGATTGACGCAAGCCGCGCGTCGGGGATGGACTCGCGAATGTGGCCTGCACGGCGAGAATCCGGGTCCGGACGAGTTTTCGGGAGGGACAGGCGAAGCCGGATGGGGACGTCCGTCGAACCCTAGTCCCCGGAGTCTAGGAAACCGAACCGGCGCGAGACGGCGTTGTTCGTGGTCTCCTCCCGGACATTTCTCCGGATCGCCTCCCAGAGCTCGCGGGCCCGCGCGCCCTCGTCGGCCGACAGCGTTGCCCCGGCGAAGGCGAGCCCCTCCTTGCGCTGCGCGCGGTTCTCCTGCTCGCGCCGCTTCATCTCGAGGGAGACCCGCAGGTTTTTCCGCCGCAGTTCGCGGGACTCGCGCAGGCACTCCCCCATGGAGTCCAGGCCGCCTCGGTTCACGCTCAGGTAGTCGCGGCGCGGCGCCTCTGCGTGGGGAGGATTCGAGCGGCAGCCCGCGGCGCAGGCCAGGAGCAGGGGAAGGATGAGGGCGAGCGGCTTCACGCGGCCTCCGGTGCGCCGTCGAGTCTACCATCCAGGAGCGTCACGCTCCGGTGGGCCTGCGCCGCGAGATCACGATCATGGGTGACCAGGATCATCGCCTGCCCGCTCTCGCGGTTGATCTCCCACAGCAGATCGCGCACCCCCAGGGCGGTCTTGCGATCGAGGTTGCCGGTGGGTTCGTCGCAGAGCAGGATTTCGGGACGGTTCATGAGGGCGCGGGCGATGGCGACGCGCTGGCGCTCCCCTCCGGAAAGCTCCCCCGGCTTGTGACGCGACCGGTCGGCGAGTCCCATCCGCGTCAAGAGCTCGAGGGCGAAGGCCTTGCGCTCCCTCTTGTGACGCCGCCACGCGCCCCAGCCTTCCAGGACCAGCGTGGGCATCAGGACGTTCTCGAGCGCGGAGAACTCCGGCAGGAGGTGATAGAACTGGAAGACGAAGCCGAAGTGGCGGCTTCGCGCGTGGGAGGCGCTGCCCCCTCCCGTGGGCACCTCGACCCCGCGGAACCGGATCGTCCCGGCATCCGGTTCGTCCAGGAGGCCGAGGAGATGGAGGAGCGTCGACTTGCCGCTCCCGCTCTGGCCCACGATGGCCAGGATCTCCCGCTCCCGCAGGTCGAACGCGACGTCGCGCAGGACCTCGAGGGTCTGCCGGCCGATGCGGTAGCTCTTCCGGAGCTGCCGCACGGACAGAATCGGCTGCTGCTCGGCGCTCACTCGTACCTCAGGGCGCTGACCGGGCGCAGCCGCGCCGCCCGAAGCGCGGGGATGAGGGCGAAGAGCATCGCGCTCGCCGCGGCCCCCACGGCGAATTGCAGTGCCGTGCCGTGGTCGACGTAGGCGGGGATGTAGTCGAACAGGTAGATGTCGGGGGGGAAGATGTCCCAGCCGAAGCGGTCGCGCAGGAAGCCGCGGATCGGGTTCACGTTGTTGGCCACGACCAGCCCGGCCACGTATCCCAGGGTGGCGCCCAAGAGCCCCACGAGCGTCCCGTTGAGGACGAAGATGGAGAGGATGCCCGCCGGGGTCGCGCCGAGGGCGCGCAGCACCCCGATCTCCCGCGTCTTTTCGACGACGGTCATGGTCAAGGTGGCGAAGATCGTGAAGCAGGCCACCAGGACGATGAAGAAGAGGACGAAGGCCAGGATGAACTTCTCGTTGTTCACCGCGGAGAGGAGGGGACGCTGCCGGTCCTCCCAGGTCTTGATCTGCTCCTCGGGATCCTCGGTGAGGCGCGGCTCGTAGGGCGTGAGCGCGCGGGCCACCGCGGGGACCACCCGCCGCGCGAGCGCGTAATCCACGAGCTTCATGCGCAGCTCGACGACCGCTTCCGTGCCCGCGCCGAACAGCTTGCCGCCGGTGCCCGCGAGGTCGACGTAGATGTGCTGCTGGTCATGCTCGGAGTTGTGCGAGTCGTAGATGCGCGAAACCACCACGTCCCGGTCGTCGTTTGCCCAGCGCGTCCGTCCCTCCTCGCGCACCTCCTTCACCGTGATCAGCTGGAAGACGTCCCCGGGCATGAGCTCGGTCCCGAACATGGCGTACCCGATGCGCTTGGCGAGCCAGCGGGAGACCACCACGCGCGGCGTCTCCTCCATCACGATGCGTTCGCCGCCGGTCTCCACCTGGAACGGATCCTCCGGCTGCCCGGGCGCGGGCTCCATGTAGGCGAGGAGGTTGGAGATGGCGCGCTCATCCCCGGGCAGGATGCCCACGACCTCCAGATAGAGGAAGTTGCGCCTCCCGCCGCTCGAATCGCGCGTCTGCACGTTCACGAGGCCCAGCGTGTGTTTCTGGAGGGCGGCCGCCTGCACGCCGGGAACCGCCTCCACGGCGGCCTTCATCTGCCGGTACTCCGCCACGTTGTCGGGATGGATCTCCACGATCAGGTCGGAGAGCGTGCCGCGGATGATGTCGCGCAGCTCGCGCTGGAACCCATCCATGACCGCCATCACGACGATGATCGCCGCCACCCCGACCATCACGCCGAGGATGGCGATGAGGTTGATCTTGCGGGCGCGCAGGAGGCGGAACGCGACGACGAACCGGTAGGGGGCGGTGGCCGAGGGGCCGTCGAGCGCGTTCCTTGCGGGCGGCAAGCGCCGCCAGTGTACCCGTGCCGGCGCGGGCTAGCGCAGCGACTGGAGCACGCGGAGGATCTCGTCCGGGTGGAGATCGGCGCGGGCGACCAGCGTCACGTTCAGGTCACCGACCTGCAACTCGTAGCTGTCGTGCGCGGGGATCTTGCTGCGCCGCACCACCGCGCCGCCGGGGACGGTGTCCCCCGCCTCCACGACGGCGCGCACTCGCTCGCTGCGGATCCAGCGGAGGATGTATTCGGCGCGCCGCTCCCCCATCCGCGCGACGAGCGCCTGCTCGTTCTGCGCCGGGGTGAGGATTCTCCTCTGGGTGATCTCGAACGAGGTGATCCCGTCGTCGTAGGTGGTGCGGGCCATGCCCCCGAAGGAATGGAGAAGACGGCTCGCGGACTCCTGGAATCCCGCCGGCAGGTAGGCGGGCCGCAGCGGCTGGAATCCGAGCTCCTCCGCGAACCGATCCGAAGGGCAGGCGGCGCCGTAGCGCGCGAGGCTGCCCGGGCGCGAAGGCTCCTCCACCGACTGCGGGGCGATCTCGACCTCCCGAAACGAGGTCGCGCGGTAGAGCGCGCCGTCCCAGCGCATCGTCGTCGTGGCCAGGGGCAGGCCCGTGGCGACGTCCACCGTGAGATGCACCGTGGGGCGCCCTTCGTGCAGCGGCTCCAGGTCCAGGAGGGTCGTACGCCGCCCGAGGAGGAACCCCTCCCCCACCGAGCGAATGCGGTAGTTGCGCGCGGCGCGGGCGGGATCGAGACAAAACGCCGCCGGATCGGCGGCACGGGAACTTGGCGACGGCAGGATGACCGGCCGCTCGTTCCAGCGGTACTCCGTCAGTCCGGTCGTGGCATCGTGGCGCACCCGTACTTCAGGGCCCCACTCCGTCTGGCGCCAGGCGGAGACGCCTGCATAGCCGACCCGCAAGTGCGCCGTCGCGCATTCCCAGAGTTGCGCGCGCTCCTCCATGCGGGCCCGGTGCAGCGCTGCCCAGAGAGCGGGGGTCGTGACCAGGACGGCGAGGAGGACGGGAATCCCGCGGCGCACGGTCACGGCACCTCCAGGTGATCGAACCCCGGCTCCAGACTCGCCGAGGGGGCGGCGGGGGCCGTGAAGGAGGGGACATCCACCACCCGGAGCTGCAGGTAGGCGGGCGCGACGGGCTCGCGGGGCCGGAATAGCGAAAGGGCGACGAGCCCGGCCGCGAGAGGCGCCAGCCCGAGCAGCAGGGCGCGGCGGCGTCGCCGTTCCCAACGCTGGAAGATCCGGCCGAGGGGCACCTCAGGAGGCGGGAACCGTCCCGCACCCCGGAGCAATCGGCTGATCGGGTCGTCACCACCCGGGAGCGTCGGCGCCGCCATGGTTACTTTTGATGACGCGCAAGGGCCGAATCGAGTTCCCCGCCCCCGGCGGTGCGCAGGTCGGCACCCGTCATGACCGTGGGGACCGCCTCGCCGAGGAGTCCGAGCAGGGTTGGGGCGATGTCGCGCAACGTCCCTCCGCCTCTGAGGCCGCCTGAGGCGCCGTGAAGCCAGCAAGGCACCGGGTTGGTGGTATGCGCCGTGTGGGGTCCTCCCGTCTCGGGATCGATCAGGCACTCGGCATTGCCGTGATCGGCAGTAACGAGGGCGGCCCATCCCTCAGCCTCCAGGGCGGCAAGCACATGGCCCAAGGCGCTGTCCACGGCCTCGCAGGCCCGCACCGTCGCCTCGATGCTCCCCGTGTGCCCTACCATGTCCGGGTTTGCGAAGTTCAGGATGAGGCTGCGGTAGCTTCCTGACCGGACCCCCTCCACCGCCGCCGAGGCGACCCCGGCCGCGCTCATCTCGGGCTTCAAGTCATAGGTGGCCACCTTGGGAGAGGGAATCAGCACCCTCTCCTCCCCGGGGAAAGGGGTTTCCTCCCCCCCATTGAAGAAGTAGGTGACGTGGGCGTACTTCTCCGTCTCGGCCACGCGGAGGTTCGCGAGACCCCGCCGGCCGAACGTCTCCCCCAGCACGGCGCTGGGCCGCTGCGGGGGGAAGAGGCAGGGGAGCGCGGAATCCTCCCGGTAGGCGGTCATGGTGACCATGGCAGCCTTCGGGAAAGGCGCGCGCGCGAACCCTTGGAACTCCGGGGCGGTGAGCGCCTCGGTGAGTTGTCGCGCCCGGTCCGCGCGGAAGTTCGCGAAGAGGAGGCAGTCCCCGTCCCGGATGAGTCCCTCCCCGGTGGAGCAGGCCGGGAGGAACTCGTCGGTGGTTCCGGCCGCGTAGAACTCCTCCACCAGCGCTCCCGCGTCGGTGAACCGTTTCCCCTCGCCCGCGACCAGGGCCTGATAGGCGACGCGCGTGCGCTCCCAGCGCTTGTCGCGATCCATGGCGTAGTAGCGACCGCAGACCGTCGCCACGTTTCCTGCCGCCGCGAGCCGGCGGACGAACCCAGCCCCCGACGTGGGAGATACATCACGTCCGTCCGTGAACGCGTGGAAGAAGAAGGGCTTGCGCGCGTCCCGCGCGGCCCTCCCGAGGGCGAGCAGATGGTCCAGATGGCTATGGACGCCGCCGTCCGAGGCCAGGCCGAGGACGTGCACGCGGTTCGCGGATCGCACGGCGTCCACCAGAGCGGCGGTCGCGAAAAACGAACCGTCCTCGATGGCATCGCCGATCCGCACCAGCGCCTGAGGCAGCACCCTCCCCGCTCCCAGGGTGAGATGGCCCACCTCGGAGTTGCCCATCTGCCCCTCGGGAAGGCCGACGGAGCGTCCGGACGTGAGCAGCGTGGTGGAGGGGCAGCGGGCCTGCAGGCGATCCACCACCGGCGTGCGGGCCAGCCGCACGCAGTTCCCGGGGCCCGCCGGGGCGAGCCCCCAGCCATCCAGGATCAGGAGCGCGGCGCGAGGCGGCTGTTTCATGCCACCCCCAAGGTAGCGGACACGGCCCCCGACGGGAAAACTCGGTCGGGAGCTTGACCAGGATTCGCCTCCCCGTACGCTAGGTGGCTCAATCCAATCGCATGTACCGAAGAGGCGCGGCGATGCTGCGCGGAGGGACCTCTGCCATGAAGCTGAAGATGGGCCTGTTGGGCCGCAAGATCGGCATGACCCAGATTTTCGACGAGAAGGGCTGCATCGTACCGGTCACCGCCCTCGAAGTCGGCCCCTGCAAGATCCTCCAGGTGAAGGCGCCGTCGAGCGACGGATACACCGCCCTCCAGCTCGGGTTCCACGACCGCCCGGCGCGCGACGTGAAGGAAGAGGTCATGAAGCGGGCCCAGGGGCGTCAGGCGGAGTACGACCTGCGCTACGAGCGTGTGACCCGGCCGGAGCGCGGACATTTCTTCAAGGCCGATACTGCCCCCAAGTACTTCGTCAGGGAGATCCGGCTTCCGGAAGAGGAAGCGAAGGCGTTCGTCCAAGGCCAGGAGCTCAAGACCGACCTCTTCGAGGTGGGCCAGTACGTGGACGTGGAGGGCACCTCGAAGGGTCGCGGCTTCACCGGCGTCATCAAGCGCCACGGCTTCTCGAAGTTCGGGAACACCCACGGCACCCACCAGTGGCGGCGGCACGGCGGCTCCATCGGGTGTCGCAAGCCGCAGCACACGCGCAAGGGGACGCGCATGCCGGGCCAGCACGGCAACACGAAATGCAGCGTGCAGAACCTCCTCGTGGCGGCCGTGAAGCCGGAGCAGAACCTCCTCTTCGTGCGCGGCGGCGTGCCCGGCCCCAACGGGGGCTACCTGCTCGTGCGCAGGGCGCTACGCCGCAGCTGACCCGACGGCCCTGTCGGGGCGGTCTATCATGGGGTCCATGCGCCTCTGGGTTGGAACCGGCCTAGCCGTCGCGGCCCTCGTGGTCGGCATCCTCCTCCTCACGCGCCCCGGGCCCGCGCACACGACCGGCGCCCCCGGGCCGAAGCCGCTCACTGATGCCGAGGTCGACATCTTCATCGATACGTTTCACGCGTTCCAGCAACTCGTGGACGAGCTCTATCTCGACTTCTCGCGCGGCCAGGAGGCCGAGCCCGGCGCGGCGGAGGGCCGCATGGAACAGGCGCTCGAAGCGCTCGCGCGGCGGCACAAGCTGGCTCCATCCGACCTGCGCGACAGCATCTGGCCTCGCGTGCGCCTCGCCCTAGAGGATGTGCGGTGGAGCCGGTCCGGTTCCGCACAGCGGGTGCGGGTGGAGGAGACCATCACGCGGCTCCAGGAGCAGCTGGACACCGCCCAGCTGGGCGAAACGGCGCGCGAATACCTGGAGAAGCAACTGGCGTTCTACCAGCAGATCAAGGATTCCGCGGGTCGCCGCGCCCTCGAGGCGGATCGCCAGCTCATCGAGAGACGCTTCGATCAACTCGATCCGATCGTCCCGAGGCAACTCGGAGGCTAGCGAGGACGCGCTCCACCGCGATGGCGCGCATGCAGGGGGGGTCGTCGCGACTCACCCTGCAACTCCTCTCGCGACAGGGCGCGCAGGTGAGCCCCTCCCAGGCGGTGAGCGCTTCGCCCTGCCGCGGTCCCGTGCGGCGCGGATCCTGCGGACCCGACAGGCAGACCACGGGAAGCCCTGCCGCGCAGGCGAGGTGCAGCGGGCCTGAGTCGGGGGCGAGAAGGACGCTTCCCCTCCGCATCGCCATCTCGAGGAATTGCGCCAGAAGCCCGCGCCAATCGTCGCGCCCCGTCAGGTCGCATGCGCCCGGGGCGCGGCGCCGCAGCGCCGCCGCCTCCTGCGCCCTCGCCGCCGGGCCGTTCAGGACCACCTGCCAGCCCTCCTGCAGCGCCGCGGCGGCGGTTTCACCAAGCAGGTCGAGCGGCCAGGCGCGCACGTCGCGCGGATCGACGATGGCCAGGGCGAGGATCGGGCGGTCGGGATCGCAGCTTGCGCTCTCCGCGCGCGTCCGCCACGCCTGGCGCTCCGCCGGCGTGGCGTGAAGCCCCCACTCGTCCGGGCCCTCCCCCACGCCGAGGGCCGCCCCGGCGGCCCAGGCGCGCTCGATGCCGTGCGGCCCGCGGGCGCGGGGCCCGCGCCGGTTCGTGCAGAGCGCGTTCACCCACTCCTTGCAGTCGCCGAGGGCGAGCCCGGCGCGCACCGGGGCGCCGGAGAGCAACCCGATCACGCCGCTCTTGGCGTTGCCCTGCGGATCGACCACCGCGTCGAAGCGCCGCGCCCGCAGCTCCTTCGCGAAGCGCCACCAGGCCCGCGGACCCCCGTGACGCGGAAAGACCAGCACCTCATCCACCGCCGGGTGGATCCTCAGGAGGAGCGCGGCGTTCTCCTGGGCGACCCAGGTGATGCGCGCCTCCGGGTAGGCGCGGCGGAGCCCCATGGCCAGCGGAAGGGAGTGGATGACATCGCCGATGGCGCTCAGGCGCAGGATGCCGAGGCGGCGCAGGGGAGGAGGCGGCAAGGGGTGCGGCATGGTAGCACTCTCGAAACCCGGGGCCGGGGGCGGGGTTCATCTTTCGAAGCTGCGGGTCCGACCTTCGACAGGAGTGCCATGAAAACGAGCGCCTATGTCCTCCTTCTCGCGACGCTGGCCTCCGGCGGCGCCTCCGGGGATCCCCTGGCCCCCCTCGACCCCCCGGCCTTCTCCATCGAACAGGCCGCCCACCTCCTGCGTCGCGCCGGCTTCGGCGGGACGCGGGAGGAGGTTGCCGCGCTGCACGCCCGCGGGCTCGCGGGAGCGATCGACTCGCTGATCGACTGGGAGGGGAAGCCCGACCCGGGACTTCCCACCGTCGGGATCACGGTGACCGAGAAGCCGGACCGCTCGCTCTTGAGGGGATTGTCGGAGGAGGAACGGCAGAAAGCCCAGCAGGACTATCGCCGGCGCGACGGGCGCCAGCTCCTGGAGATCCGCGAGTGGTGGTTGCGCGCGATGGTCAAGAGCGCGTTTCCCCTGCGCGAGCGCCTGACGCTCTTCTGGCACGGCCACTTCACCTCCAGCTACCGCGACGTGCGCGACTCCTACCACCTCTTCCTGCAGAACACGCTCCTCCGGCGCCATGCCGCCGGCAACTTCGCCGCCCTGCTCCACGCCGTCTCCAAGGATCCGGCGATGCTCGAGTACCTCGACAACCGCTCCAACCGCCGGCAGAACCCGAACGAGAACTACGCCCGCGAGGTGATGGAGCTCTTCACGATGGGCACGGGGAACTACACCGAAGAGGACATCAAGGAGGCGGCGCGCGCCTTCACCGGCTGGACATTTCAAGGCAACCGGTTCGTCTTCAACCGCCGCGACCACGATCCCGGAACCAAGACCTTCCTCTGGCGCAAGGGCGAGTTCGACGGGGATGACATCCTCGACATCATCCTGGCGCAGCCGGCCACGGCCCGGACCGTCGCCACCAAGATTTTCCGGTACTTCGCGCACGACGCCCCCTCCGCGGAGCTGAGCGACGCCCTCGGCGCGACCCTGCGCGACGCAAACTACGAGCTCCGGCCCCTTCTGCGCACGATCTTCCTCTCGAAGGAGTTCTACAGCCCGCGGAGCGTGGGCAGGAGCATCAAGGGGCCGGTGGAGTTCGTCGCCTCGCTCTACCGCTCCCTCGATCTGGACGTCCCGCGTCTCCCCATCCTCGCCGGCATCGCCACGAGCCTCGGCCAGTCGCTCTTCGACCCGCCCAACGTGAAGGGCTGGGACGGCGGGCGCGAGTGGATCACCACGAGCCACCTCCTCGCGCGCTACAACGTGGCCGCCGCCGTCGTCGGCCTCCCGGAGGACCGCTCCCGCGCCTCCCAGGGCGGGCGCCGCGCCCCTCCCCTCAAACAGCTGGACGGCAAGTCGCGCAACCGCCCGGAAGAGGGGGGCGAGATGGAGGGCGCAATGGAAGGCGAGGAGATGGGCCGGATGGCGGGGAGCGAGGAGGAGCGCGCCTTCGAACAGGCGCGCCGCGACTTCGCCCAGGGGCGCGCCATGAGCGGCACCTACGACGTCGCCGCGGAGGTGCGGCGGCTCGGCCTCTCCACCCAGGAGTCGATCGTGGACCACTTCACCGCGGTGCTCGTCGCCAATCCGCCCTCCCCGGCGCTGCGCGCCAGCCTCCTCGCAACCCTCGGCGGAGGAGGACCGCACGACCCCGCCAGCCCGCAGGCGACGCAGCGCCTGCACGCGCTCCTGCGCATGATCGTCAGCACCCCGGAATTCCAGCTCAACTAGCCAGAAGGAATCGACCATGCAACCCCTCTCCCGTCGCAACTTCCTCGCCCGCGGCCTGGCCGGCGTGAGCCTCGCGGCCACGGCGCCGCACTTTCTCGGCCTCACCTCCCGCGTCTTCGCCGCGGACGGCCCCGCCCCCGGAGCGCGCATCCTGGTGGTGCTCCAGCTCTCGGGCGGCAACGACGGTCTCTCCACGGTGATCCCCTTCGCCGATCCCGCCTACCACAACGCGCGGCGCCTCACCGGCATCAAGGAGAACGAAGTCCTGGAAATCGACGATGCAATCGGTCTCCACCCCTCCCTCACGAACCTGCGCGCCCTCTACGAAGAGGGTCGCTTCGCGATCGTCCAGGGGGTGAGCTACCCCAACCCGAACCGGTCGCACTTCAAGTCGATGGATGTCTGGCACGCCGGCGACGAGCGCGGCCGCTCCCTGCCCACGGGCTGGCTGGGCCGCGCCGTGGACGCCTGCTGCCCCGGCGCCACCCACCCCGAGCTGGTGGTCAACGTGGGGGACGCGATCCCCTACGCGCTGGAGTCCGACCAGCACAAGCCGATCTCGTTCGATCGTCCGGAGAGCTATCGCTGGACGGGCAATCCCCAGGATGCCGAGAAGTTCGAGGAGTTGAACGGGGAGGGGTGCGGGGAGGGGGAGGAGATCTCCTGGCTCCACCGCGTCGCCGTGAACGCGCTCGCCAGCAGCAGCAGAGTGGTGGCCGCCGCGCGCGCCTACCGGCCTAGAGCGGAGTACCCCCGCGGAAAGCTGGCGGACGACCTGCGCGGCGTCGCCTCGCTGATCCGGGCGGGTCTCGGCACGCGCATCTTCTACGTGAGCTTCGGCGGATTCGACACTCACAACGCCCAGCGCAACCGGCACGAGAACCTCATGCGCGAGCTCGACGGCGCGGTCGTCGCCTTCACCGCCGATCTGCGCGCCCAAGGACTCGGCAAGGAGGTGCTCCTCCTCTCCTTCAGCGAGTTCGGGCGGCGCGTGGCGGAGAACGCTTCGGCCGGAACCGACCACGGGGTCGCGGGACCGATGTTCCTTTTGGGCGACGGCGTGAAGGGCGGTCTCTACGGCAAGCATCCGAGCCTCACCGATCTCGACCAAGGCGATCTCAAGATGGAGGTGGATTTCCGTTCCGTCTACGCCTCGGTGCTCGACGGTTGGATGGGGATGGAGAGCCGGAAGGTCCTGGGCCGAAGCTTCCCCAAGCTCGCCCTTCTGTAGGGGTCAGGAGGGCGCCCTCGCCCTGCTCGAGTTGCGGGAGGCGTTCCCCCGCGGGGGGGGGGCGCGCGGCAGAGGCACACGCCCCCCACCGCGCAGGGCGGCGTCGCCGTGCGCGCCCGCGGGAACGGCCTCCGCTGCGGCATCGACCGTGCGGCGCTCCCTGCCGCAGCCGTGAGCGGCGCACCCCGGACTGCCGCACTCGCCAGCCGCCCGCCCTGCCGCTCGCCGGCTGCAGCGGCGCGTCGCGTGCAACCCTACTTCGCCGGCATTCGCTTGCCGGTCTCGAGGTAGGTCTTCAGGTTGGAGAGGAACCAGTCCCAGCCGCCGTCGGTCCCGGACCGGATTTTCGCGTTGCGCGGGCTCCATCCCGAGTGGACGAGCCGCACCTTGGTGGTCGCGCCGTTGGGGACGATCTCCCAGCGGCAGACCGTCGGCCGGCAGGCATCCTCCGCGAAACGGAAGGTGTGCAGGAGGCGGCGCGGCGGGTTCACCTCCTTGATGTGCTCGTAGAAGAGACCCGGGTCCTCGCGCTCCGCCCAGGTGAAGTTGACCGATTCGCCCTTTCGGAACCGCCCCTCCACGGGACGCAGGTACCAGCGCTCCAGCTCCTTCAGGTCGGTGAGCGCCTTCCACACGTTCCGCGGCTTGGCGACGATGAAGATGGTCTTGTCGTGCGGGGGAGGGGCTTTGCTGCGAGCGGCCATGGCCGATGTGTAACTCGGGGGCGGGGGAGAATCCAGGGATCGCGCTACAATTCCCCGGTGCGTCCGCTTCTCTACGGCGCCGCCACCGCGCTGGCCGCTCTCGCCATCCTCTTCCTGGCGCCGCGCGACGGCTCGCGCGACAGCTCCAAGGATGAGGCAGAGCGCATGGAGGAGAGCGTGCGCGATCTCGATGCGGCTCTGGAGGTCCCGCCGACGGAGCCGGCCGGCGATCCCGCCCTTTACGCCGCCCTGCTCTGGACGCAGACCGGGATCGAATCCCTCGAAGCCGCCATCGAGAAGTACCGGCGCACCTTCGGGCGGCTCCCCCCCCAGCGCCTGGCGGACGCCGCCAGCCTGCACCCGGAGCTGGCCGATCTCGCGTTCGAGGGGGACGCCGCGAACGAATGCATCGAAACCCTTCTCGTCGTGCTGCGGCTTACCGGCTGCCTTCCCCCGATCGACCAGGAGCTCGACGCCCGCATCGTGCGCCACAATTGCGACGGCGACCGGTTCCAGCGCGCCCCCGCCCCCGGTTCCGGCCTCGAGGCGGAGGAGTTCGTGGACGCCTGGGTGCGCCCCCTCGCCTATCTCTCGAGCGATCGCTATGCCGACGGTCCCGTCACGCTCCGGCTGCGCGACGGCGCGCGGGTGCAGGTCGCGCCGGTGCGCCGCGCAGGCGCCGGGTTCTACAACCCCGACTTCTACCAGCTGCTCTCGCTCGGCCCGAACGGGAAGCAGGATCGCCTCGGCGCCGCGGAGTTCGATGACGTCAGCAATCTCGAGCTTCCGGGGGACTAGCGTCCCGTCTCCGACGTTCGCCGCCGGGGCTACCCGCTCGCCGCCGCCTCCCAGCCCGCTCGACATCGACATCCGTGTCGATTGCTCATGGACACGAATCCCTGACGCAAGACGCTAGAAGTCGCCGCTCACGCCGAGAACGAAGTTGATCCCGGGCATCGTCGTGCCGGAGCCGTGGACGCGGTAGGCCTTGTCCAGCAGGTTCTCGACGGCCACGGTGACCGACACATGCTCGCCGATGCGGCAGCCGCCACGCAGGTGCACGACGCCGTAGCCCGGCGTGCCTCCCGGCGGGATGCGTTGCGTGTCGCGCTTGTCGCCGGAGGAGAGGCGATCGGCCTTGTCGGCGAAGACCAGAACGCTCTCGGCCCAGAAACGGCCGTCGGTCCCTTCCCAGCGCAGGCCCAGGCGCCCGCTGGGCGGCAGAAGGCGCGACACCGGTTCGTCCATCTCCACGCGCGCCGCCGAGGTGAACGTGCTCACCCGGCCGCGCTGGAACTGGAGGATGGCGAAGACCGTCCAGGCGGGACGGACGCGCCATCCGCCGCTCCATTCGACGCCCCAGATGGAGCCGTCCCCCACGTTCGCCTTGCTCACCTCCACGAGGCCCGCCGCGTCGGTGACGCCGGTCGGGAAGGGGAGGATCTGATCGCGGATGAGCGTGGCGAAGAGCGCGAGTTCCATCCAACCGCGCTTGCTCGACGCCTTCACGCCCAGCTCGAAGCCGGTGTAGTGCTCGGGGTCGAGACCGGGGGCGGGGATTTCGACCTCGTTGCTGCGCGCGGTGTCGAATCGGGTCAAATCGCTGAGGTTGGGCGCACGAAAGCCCTGGGATACGCCGCCGAAGATGTGCCAGCGGCCCGGCGCGATCTTGTAGAGGACGCGGATGCTGCCCGCGACCGCGGCCCAGCTCTCGCTCACCGCGATCGCGCCTCCCGTGAGCGGATCGCGCACCTTGCCGGCGTCGGCAGCCGCGAAGGTGAGGCGCACCCCCGGCGTGACCGTGAGCCGGTCCGTGAGGACGATCACGTCCTGCAGGTAGATCCCGAAGAGGTCGTAGGAGGCGTCGTCCCCCACCGGCCCCTGGATGGCGTTCGCGGTGGAGAAGCTGTCGACGTCGTCATGATAGAAATCGAGGCCATAGGTGAGGCGGCCGATGGCGGTCTCGCTCTCGAGCTGGACGAAGAAGCCGAGGGTGCCCACGTCGACCCCCTCGACGTCGCGCCGATTGGCGCCTCCGGGGCTCGAGGGCGGCCTCACGCGGTCGCGCACCTCCTCCTGGCTCTGCCAGCTGAGACTGACCCGCACCGCGTCGATGGCGCCGCCGATCGCCTCCTTCATGTACTGCACGTAGGCGAGCCAGCGCTCCTGATCGAAGTCGTGGCGCAGGTCGCTGCCGGGGACCGTGCCGTGGAACGGCACCGCGGTGACGAGGCGATGGGTGCGCGGCGCGTTGTTCTGCCGCACGTGCTGGAACGCCGCGACGACACGGGATCCGTCCGCAGCGCGGCGCTCGATCTTGATGTCGCCGTCCACCTCATCGTACCCGGTGTCGCCCTGCCGGCCCACGTCGCCTCCCGCCTCGACATCCCCGAAGTGCCGCACGGTGACGCCGCCGAACGCGCCCCAGGTGGTGCCGCTCGTCGCCCCCCCCTCGATCCGCGTTTGGTGGGAGTTCTCGGCGGAGGAGACGCGGTAGAAGGCGTGCCCTTCCCCGCGCCAGCCCTCGCCCCAGGTGGTCGGTCCCTTGGTGAAGGCCTGGACGGCGCCGCCCACGGCATCGGACCCGTAGAGCACCGACGCTGGGCCCTTGACCAGCTCGAGTCGCGCGACGCTGAAGAGATCGACGGTGGAGAAGTACTGGTTCGGGCCGGCGCGGAAGGTCGAGTTGTTGAGCCGGATACCGTCGACGAGGAAGAGCGTCAGGTAGCCCGTGAACCCGCGCAGGAACGGGGAACCTTGCGCCGGCGAGGTCTCCTGCACGAGCACGCCCGGCATCGCCGCGAGCGCCTGCGGAGCCGACCGCACGAGCCCCTGACGCAGCGACTTCGCGGAGGCGGTCTCGACGCTGTAGGGCGTATCGAGGGCGCGGCCGGGACCGCGCAGGGCCGTCACATGAACGGCGTCGAGGTAGCTCTCGACCGCCTGATCGAGGGGCGTCGGCGGAGGTTTGGGTTCCTCCGCGAACGCGGGCAGCGCGAAGGGCAGCAGACACAGGAGGGAGAGGGGGCGCGGGGGCATCGGCCTCCGCCCGGCAAACCAGGGACCAGCGGCGAGTGGGCGGCTACGACGCGCCTCCCCTCGAGTGCCTGTACACGCGCCCTACAGTCCCATGGCGATCGGACCTCCCGCGAAGTCCTCTACTGCCGGAGGTGGGAGTTGAACCCACATGCCCTTGCGGGCGCGGGATTTTGAGTCCCGTGCGTCTGCCAGTTCCGCCACTCCGGCGTGGGGCGGCCATCTTACCCGGCGGCCCGGCTGGGGCCACGCGCCGCTTGCGCCCTTGGCCCCCCTCCTGACAATGAAGGCGTGGCCCGCTATCCCGACTACGCCGCCCTTCCCGAGCACATCCGGGCGATGTTGCGCGCGGTCACGTCCGACGACGCGGCCGCGGAGCGGTACGCGGAGGCGCCCAACCGCAACTTGAAAGGGCGGTCGGTGCTGGCCATGGCCAACATGCCGTTCGGGCAGAAGATCGTGGAGCGGTTCCTCCTCGACCTGGGGCTCTATCTCGGCGTGGACGGGATGGAACGGTTCCAGGAGTCCTTCGGCCGCACGAAGTGACGGGCCGAGGCCGGCCGTGGTCTACCATGGCCCCCCCATGCGCCGCCTCCTCCTCGCGCTCCTCCTCCTTCCCGTCGCCGCGCGGCCCGAAGAGCTCAAGTTCGCCGCCGACCGCCCGGTGGACATACTGCATCTCCGCCTCGAGGCGAAGGTCGATCTGCCCGCCAAGACCCTCCAGGGGCGGGCCACCATCGACCTCGCGGCGCTCCGGCCGGTCACGACGATCCGGTTCGACGCCATCGCCTTCGACGTGGCCCAGGTGGAACTCCTGCGCGGCGACCCGCTGCAGCCGCAACCTACCCGCTGGCGGTACGACGGCGAGCAGATCGAGCTCGCCCTCCCGCAGCCCCTCGCCGTGAACGAACGCGCGCAGGTGCGGGTCTCCTACACCGTGCGCGAACCCGAGGGCGGACTCCAT
Organism: Planctomycetaceae bacterium; assembly: GCA_052388375.1. Lineage (GTDB taxonomy): Bacteria > Planctomycetota > PLA2 > PLA2 > PLA2 > JBQTIG01. The sequence continues at coordinate 63,425 of JBQTIG010000035.1, forward strand.
TTCTTCGGTCCCACCCCGGCGGAACCGGAGGTGCCCTACCAGGTCTGGTCCCAGGGCGAAGCCGTGGACAACCGCCGCTGGATCCCCTGTTTCGACCACCCCAACGAGCGGCAGACCACCGAGCTGCTGGTGACGGTGCCCACGGAGTTCCAGGTGCTCTCGAACGGGCGGCGGGTGGGACGTACGGAAAACGCCGACGGCAGCGCCACCGTCCACTGGCGCCAGGACAAGGACCATGTCCTCTACCTGGTCAGCCTCGTCGTCGGCAAGTTCGCGGTGGTGGAGGAGAGCTGGCGCGGCCGCCCGGTTAGCTTCTGGGTCCCGGAGAAGCGCCGGGCCGACATCGGGCGCTCGTTCGGCAACACCCGCCGCATGCTCGAGTTCTTCTCCAACCGCATCGGCGTCGAGTACCCCTGGGACTCCTACGCCCAGGTCGTCGTCGAGCAGTTCACCCACGGCGGCATGGAGAACACCGCGGCCACGACCCTCAGCGAGCGGACGCTGCACGACGAGCGCGCGCACCTCGACTACAGCTCGGACGGGCTGGTCGCCCACGAACTCGCGCACCAGTGGTTCGGCGATCTCCTCACCTGCCGCGAGTGGGCCCACACCTGGCTGAACGAGGGGTTCGCCACCTACTTCGAGGCGATCTGGGAGGAGCACGACCAGGGAGCCGACGCCTTCGCCACCAACATGCTCGGAAAAGCGCGCGCGGCCATCGACGGCGGGCGCGAGCTCCCCATCGTGCACCGCGCCTACACCGGCCCCTGGCAGCAGTTCGACGCCCGCTCCTACCCCAAGGGCGCCTGGGTGCTGCACATGATCCGCCTCCAACTCGGCGACGAACTCTGGTGGGAGTCCATCCGGCGCTACGTCGAGACGCACAAGTTCCGCTGCGTCGAGACTTCCGATCTGCGCAAGTCCCTCGAGGAGACCACCGGCCGCTCCTTCGAGCGCTTCTTCTTCGACTGGACCGAGCGGCCGGGGCACCCCATCCTGACGGTGACCACCGAATGGAACAACGACAAGAAGCTGGCGGAGATCGCCGCGGTCCAGACGCAGAAGAGCGAGGCGTTCCATTTCCCGCTCCGCATCGAGTTCCAGTTCGGGGGCGCCGAGCCGCGCGAGATCGTGGTCGACGTGACCCGCAAGGAGGAGCGCTTCGTGGTGCCCCTGCCCGAGCCCCCGGTCATGGTCCGCATCGACCCGGAGTTCAGCCTGCTGCTGGAGCTCACCGAACAGAAAGGCCGCGATCTGCGCATCGCCCAGCTGCGCGCCGACCCCGACCCCATCGCGCGCATCCGCGCCGCGCATCACTTCGGCACCACGCGCAACGATCAGGACCGCCGCGACCTCGCCGCCGCGCTCGAGAGCGAGCGCGTCTGGGGCGTGCAGATCGAGCTCGCCAAGGCGCTGGGCGCCAGCGGCGGCGACCTCTCCCGGGACTCGCTCCTGAAATCCCTCACGATCGAGCACCCCAAGGCGCGCCGCGCGGTCGTGGAAGCCCTCGGCAACTTCCGCGACGACGCCGCCGTCGAGGCGGCGCTGCGCAACGTCGTCGCGAAGGGCGATGCGAGCGTTTACGTGGAGAGCGCCGCGGTGGCCGCCTGGTCCGGCCTCCGTCCCCAAGGCGCCCTCGACCTGCTCGCCCAGGTTCTCCGGCGCGACAGCCACAACGAGGTCCTGCGCGAAGCGGCTTTGCGCGGCATCGGCGACCAGCTCGACCCCACGAGCCGCGATCTCCTTCTCGAGTGGACCCGCCGCGGCAAGCCTCGCGCCTGCCGCGTCGGCGCGCTGGCCGCGCTCTCCCGCGTCGCGCGCACCGGGGAGATGGAGGACGCCGCCCTGCGCGGCGTCGTGGAGGCGCTCGTCGCCTGCCTCGACCGGACCGAGCACCGCGCGGTGAAGGCCGAAGCGGCCCAGACCTTGCGCGATCTCGGCCAGCTCTCCAGCCCCGCGCTCCCCGCCCTCGAAGCGCTCAGCATCCACGATCCCGCGCCCCGCGTGCGCGAACAGGCGAAGGCGGCCATCGACAAGATCCGGGCGGGCGCCCCCGCCCCCCTGGAGCTGGATCGCCTGCGCAAGGAGTTGACGACGATGCAGGAGGCCCATCGCGCGATGGAAGCGCGGCTTCGCAAGCTGGAGGCGCTGGAGGCTTTTACACCGAAGTGACGCCGGGGAGGGGGGCGGGGGCGTGCGCGCCACCGCCTACGGCTTCTGCGTGCTGCCGCGCTCCGAGAAGGTGCTCGTCGTCGAGGAGGATGTGCAGGGTATCATCGGCGCGTCCCCCAAGTGGAAGGAACGCGCGCGGTTCGTGGCGGTCAGCGGCTGACGCAGGAGGAAAAACACCATGAGAGGTCTCTCCCTGCTTCTCGCGATGGCTCTCGCCGCCCGCGCGGGCGACGAGATCAACGCTGCATGGCTCGCGTCGGATTTAGCGGTCGCGAAGCGCGTCGCCGCCCTGCTCCCGCCTGGCGAGCGAACGACGGCGGCCTTCCGCGATGCCCTCGAGCCGTTCGATGTGCGCGAGGATCGCGACATCGGATTCGGCGCCCGGCGCGCGCATCTCGCGCTCTACGGCGGGTACACCACGACCTGGATCACCTTCGTCTCGCACGGCGACACGATCGGGCCGGTCCGGGTAGACGTGACGGGCGGACCCCCCGAGGTGCGCACGCGGATCGCCGCGGCGTGGGGAAAACTGGCGCCCAAGGAGGTGCCGCAGGGGTTTGTCTACGAGTGCGGCGAACCCGCCGGGCCGGTGGCATTCTCCGAGGCCCGCGCCAAGGCCCTGGGGGGACCCCTCAAGATGGAGCCCCACCCCGACCTCGTGAAGGACTACGCGTTGCTCTGGTCCCCCGTCTCGCTGCTCCTCTACGGCACCATGTGCGGGGATGGCGGCGATCCGCCTCCGGGACGCGAGGCGCTGGAGCGCATCCTGGCCCACCCGCGCAAGCTGCCGGTCCTGCTGGATCTGCTGCGCGGACCGAACCCCGAGGGGAGGGTCTACGCCCTGGAGGGGCTGGAGCGGCTCCGCAAGGGGGGCGTGGAAATCGATGCCGCGCGGGAGGCGACGATCAAGGCGGTGCGAGAGCTCGCCGTGCGGATCCAGTGCTGCGCCGGCTGCATCCTTTACGACGAGCAGGCGGAGAAGGCGCTGGCGGACCGGATGGAGGAGCTTCCGGGCTGAGCCCCTCTCCCCGCCCCCTCACCCCACCTGGCGCCACTCGAAGCCGTCGCTGCCGCGCGAGCCGACCGCCGTTCGCCCGGTGACGCCGAGGGACGCGGGCTCGAAGGCCGCCACCGCGGGCGGTTCGAACTCGCCCGCGTACTCCGCGCCGCGATTCTCCAGAACGTCGCCCGCCTGGTTCACGAAGAGGGTGGGCAACCCCTCCTCCACCGGCCAGGCGTAGCAGCACCAGGCGCCTTCGGCCAAGTCGGGATCGAGTTGGTGCGCGGCATACCCGCCCCCGTCCCGCTCGGCGACCCCTTGGTGGCCGGCGAGGGGGAGATAGATGCGGTAGTGGTAGCCGCCGCGGGTCACGCGGCCGCCCTTCACTTCGCGGAACGCGGCGCTGAGCACGGGGGGATTGAGCGGCTTGCCGTCGCGCACGGGACAGGCGCCGGACAATTCGCCGAACGAGCCGAACTCGCCGACGCCGTCCGCGTCCTCGTCGGCGCGCGCCGTGGCCTGGAACTGCGCCTGGGCGGAGATGATGTTGCGAAGGGTCGCGACGGCGCGCGCGGCGTCGCGCTTGGCCCCGAGTTCCGCGGCGCGCTCCGCGGCGGCGGCGTCCTCCCTCGTCTCGTCGGGCGCGGCAGGCCGCGTGGGAGCGGTACGCGGCGCGGTCCGGTCGACCAGAGGCGGGAGCGCGGGCGCCGCGGGTTCGGGGACGGCGGGGGAGGCGGCGCGCACCGGTGATGACTCCGTGCGATCCGGAAGGAGGGACGGGCAGGCGACCGAGACAACGAGGGTCGCAGCCGCACAGGTCACGAGACCCGAGAGGAACTTCTTGGAACGCAGCACCATGCCCGGTTCATCGGTTCCTCGGGCCGGCGGACTGGACTCGGCTCCCCCAGGGCGCAGGCGGTCGCGGGGGGCGGGCGGCCGCCGCCCCCCCCCCCAACCACAGGAGAGCCACCCCCGTACGGCCCCCCGCCCCCCCCA
>JBQTIG010000036.1:0-3665 GCA_052388375.1 Planctomycetaceae bacterium
GGACGTGAAGGCGGACGGGACGATGGTGATCACGCTGGTCTCGGCGCGTCCGGCGGCGGACGGCCGGGGCTGGCGCCGGTACGCCAACGCCGTCACGGTGCATCCCAAGAACTGAAACGCGGGGAGGGGGGGATGCCGGCGAACGGCGTCCCCCCCCCACGCAGCCGCCCCAGGCCGTCCCGAAACGGGACGCGTGCCGACCTGGCGCGGCGCCTCGACTCGAGCCAGCGCAGCGCACGCGCGGACCCGCTTCCGCCTCTTCCTGATCCAGCGCGCGCTTCCCTTCCCCCGGCCCGGTTGCCCGCCTCCCCCCGTGTGTTACGCCTTTACTGGAGAACACACAGTATTGGGCGCGACGCTCCTCGAAGGGGCCGCGCCTCGAGGGCGGCAACCCATGAACTTGAAACCCCCCCAGGCCGGATCCAGCAGGCGAAGCTCGCTCTTGAGCCTGCTCGTCGTCGCGGCCGCGGCCGTCTCGATCTTCCTGATCCGCCAGCGCGACCGCGCATCCGAGGAAGAGGCGGCGCGGGAGCAGGAGCAGCCCATCAAGGTCTCCAATCCGTTCGAGATGTCGGGGGAGATCGTGTCGGCCTCCTGGCGCCAGGGAGCGGTCGTCGAGGAGCCGCCCATCGTCGAGCTCGACGCGGAGGACCGGCTGCCCACGCCCGAAGAGGACGAGACGTCGCGCGAGGAGCGCGAGTTGCGCAAGGTCCTCGACCCCGTGGAGGGTCTCGGCGTCTACGTGGCGCCGCGCGAGGAAGAAGAGACGAAGGGGGACGGGCGATGACCGCGCGTGCCCAGGCCCAGGCCGGCTTCTCCCTCGTCGAGGTCGTGCTCACCTTCTCCATCCTGGCGATCGCGACCACCGCGCTCGGCCTCGTGGAGCTTTCCAACGCCCAGCGGAGCCGCGAGTTGAAGGCCCGGGACGTGGCCTTCAGCCGCGCCCAGGCGTTCATGGAGCGGCTCCTGCGCATGCCCTTCGGGGCGCCCAACCCGGGCGCGATGGGCGCGACCGGGCTCGATCGCCTCTTCGGCACCGACGACGACGTGCGCACGCTCTCCCTCACGCAGCTCGAACGTCGCGATCTGGATGCCGACGGCGCCATCGACGAGCCCCCGCTGCGCTTCTCCCTCAAGGGAGTGGAGGACGCGGGGGAGTGGGAGATCTACGTCGACCGCGATCTGGACGGCAACGGACTCGTCGAGCCGGTGATCGGCGCCCTCGAGTCGCGCGAAGGGCGCTCCGACATGCTCCGCATCGAGTTCCGCCACAACGGCAAGACCATCTTGAGGACCCTCCGCGCGCGCACCCCGCAGGAGCGCGACGAGGAGGAACTGGCCGGGGGCTAGGCTCGCCTCGCGACCATCACACCACCATGAGAGAACGCACCATGAACATCCTGAATCGGCGCGACCGCGAGCGGGGGACCATCCTCCTCGTCGTCGCCTTCGTCGCCTCGGCGATCGCCGTCCTGGCCACGATTAGCTCCGGGCGGGTCGTGAGCGAGACCCGCCGCCACCGCGGCATGGAGGAGGAGACGCGCGCGTACAACGACGCGTTCGCCCGCATCCACTTCGCCATGAACCAGGTGAACAACAGCGCCTACAACGACGAGAACCAGAACCTGGTCATCCGTACCGCCCTCGCCACCCCGGTCTCCGTCGCGGACGACGACGGTCCCGAGTGGCTGAAGGACCCGGCGGGCGTCCAGCACGGCGTCCTCGAAGGTTCGGAGACGCGGGTCTACCGCGCCCGGGACTACATCAAGCGGCTCCAGAAGCTCAAGGGGGAGACCTGCCGCGACGTCGACACGGCCGGCGCCTCCGACAGCTACTTCGTCATCGAGGCGGCGGGGCGTGCGGGCGACAGCGTCCGCCTCGTCTCGGCGCTGGTGCGCGAGAACGAGCCCTTCAGCTCGTTCGTCTTCTTCCAGAACAACCACACCCTTGGGGTCTCCGGCGCGCCGCGCGGCCTCATCCACGCCAACGACCGGCTCTCCTTCTACTTCCCCAACGGGAACTACGTCGACCCGCTCTCCGCGGTCAACGGTTTCGACTTCCAGGCCGGGGCCACGTCCGCCAACACCTACATGGCGGAGGCCAACGACAGCGCCCACGCGATCTCCCTCGACAGCGTCGACTTCGCGGACCTCAAGGCCAAGGCCAACCTGTTCGTCGGCGAGACCGGGCTCGACGCCGAGATCCGGATGTATCCCGACGGACGCGTGCGCATCCAGTCCTTCACAGCCCCGCGCTACGAATGGACCGAGTGGCAGTCGACCCAACAGGTGCTGACCGGCTACTCGACCGAGACCGTGACGCAGACCCGCATGGTCCAGACCGGAACGATCACCGAGACGCGCACGCGTCAGGTGCAAACCGGGTCCACCACCGAAACCTACACGGTGACGATTCCCGTCTACCAGAGCCAGCAGGTCACACGGACCCGCCAAGTGCCCGTCTACGACACGCGCACGGTCACGCTCACCCGCCAGGTGCGGGTCTTCGTGCCCTACGACACGAGCGGGGACGCGGGCGGCGGCACGGCGGTGGGCGGCGGCGGCGGCGTGGCCGGAGAGTACGTCTGGGTGACCGAAACCTACCAGGCGACCGAAACCTACATCTCGGGCTACACCACCGAGACCTACACGGTCTGGGAGAACGTACAGGTCGGCACCACGACCGAGACGCGGACGCGGACGGTGCCCATCTACACCACCGAGACCTACACGGTGCAGGTGCCGGTCTACTCGCCCGAGCCCTACCAGACCACGATCCAGGTGCCCATCTACGAGTATGTGACCACGACCCAGGGCGGCTGGACCTTCCTGCCCCCCACCCTCGTCTCGACGACGACGGTGAACGTGCGCGACGCGGGCGGCACGCTCTACATCGACGGCCGCGTCACGCGGCTCTGGGGCGACTTGAACGGCCGCCTGACCATCGTTGGCAACGAGAAGGTCCGCGTGACGGGCAACATCCGCTACGTGGACAACAGCGGCAGGACCGCGATGCTCAACGGCGGCGACTACACCAAGCCCTATGACCGCAATCCCGCCTACACCGGGCAGAGCATCCTGGGCGTCATCGCCCGCGGGGACGTTCTGATGACCAACGGCCTCCCGAGCCAGGCCGAGATCAACGGCTCGCTCATGTCCGTCACCGGCCGCGTCGGGATCGACGGGTTCGCCATCGACGGCACCGGCAACCCGGTCAAGCCCTACACCACCGGCATGACCCAGGCGGAGAAGGACAAGGAGTACGCCTACGACCAGACCAGCTACAGGACGCGGACCTTCGTGAAGGATTCGCTCCGCCGGATCGGCGGCGTGATCTCGAACAACCGCATCCTCGAGACCTACATCCGCCCGCGCTCGGACGGCACCTCCTACGTCGATTCCGGATTCAAGCGCGGCAACATGAAGTTCGACATCAACCTCCTCTTCAACCCCCCGCCGAACTTCGTGCAGGTGCCCCGGCCGGTCCTGGCCTACTACGCGCCTGTCTTCTTCGTGCGGAACAACGACTGAGGTCCCCTCATGACCCGGAACCACGGATTCACGCTGATCGAGACGGTGGTGGCGCTGGCGCTGTTCGCGACGGGGGGCACCTACATCTACTCGACCTTCGCGGCGGTGACGGCGAGTTCCTCCACGGCGACGGTG
>JBQTIG010000037.1:0-74999 GCA_052388375.1 Planctomycetaceae bacterium
GTGGCCCGCCCCCCCGCCTCTGGGGGTGCCATCGCCCCACACCCGCCCTCACTGGGGGGGGGGGGGGGGGGTTTGGCCCCCCCCCCCCCCTCCCTTCTCGTTTTGACCCGCGGGCGCCGCTGCCGGATCATGGGGCCGCCGGCGACGCCGGCTCCTCGCTATGGGACGCATCTTCGAACGGCGCAAGGTGACGATGTTCGCCCGGTGGGACCGGATGGCGAAGCAGTTCGCCCGGGCCTCCAAGGAGATCACGATCACCGCCCGCAAGGGCAGCCCCGACCCGGCCAGCAACCCCTCGTTGCGCCGCGCCGTGCAGAACGCGCGCGCGCTCAACATGCCCAAGGACCGCATCGAGGCGGCGATCCGCCGCGCCTCGGGCCACGAGGCGGTGGATTACCAGGAGATCCTCTACGAGGGGTACGCTCCGCACGGCATCGCGATCCTCGTCGAGACCGCGACCGACAACCCGACGCGCACCGTCGCCAACATCCGCCAGCACTTCCAATGGGGCAAGGGCAACATGGGCGCCAGCGGGAGCGTCGCGTTCCAGTTCAAGCGGATGGGCGTCTTCCGGCTCGACGCGGCCGGGATCGACGCCGACGAGCTCGAGCTGGCCATGATCGACCACGGGCTGGTGGAGATGCGCGAGGGCGAGGGCGAGAAGGGCGAGGCGCAGCTCGTCCTGCACTGCGGCTTCGCCGACCTCGGCCGGCTGCAGCGCGCCGTGGAGGAGTGCGGGATCAAGCCGATCTCCGCGGGCCACGAATACCTTCGCCTCAACACCGTCGACCTCCCCGAGGAGCAGGCGAAGGAGGTCTTGGCCCTCGTCGACGCCCTCGAGCAGGACGAGGACGTGCAGCGGGTGTTCCACACGCTGGCGTGATGGGGCGCGGGGCGCAGCCACCTACCGCCGCTCCCCGTCCAGGAACACGAGCCGATTGGTGGGCGCCGGCCGCACCTCGAACCCGTCGAGGCGGAACTCGGTCACCTCTGGCGCGCGATCGAGGCACCCCCCTCGGCGCCGCGCGAGAGGGGCGACATGCCCAGGCGGGTGGTCTCGTCCCAGGAGCCCGAGGCGATCCTGGACCGTTGGTGCCTGACGTCGACGGTCCACGCCGGGACTCCGAGGCGGGAGGCGGCCTGGCCACGGCCCGCTTCCGAGCCGCCTGCGGCAGCGCTGCCGCACCCTGCCGTCGCAAGCCATGAATCGCCAACGAGTTACGGTTGCCCAGTCGCAGACAGTCAGGCGGTAGGATGGTGGGGTGGCGCGGGAGCCGTTGGTTGCGCTCGGGGAGACGGGGATCCTCTTCGTCGACCTCTCGGGGTACTCGCAGGTCGTCTATCACTGCGTCGAAGATGCCGCGCGTCTCGAGCGGCTTGCGCTCGCCCTCTCCCGGCTCTTTCGCGATCCCAAGGAGGAGCACCCCGACGTGACGATCGAGGGCTATGCGGGGGACGGATTCCTCGCGCTCTGCTCGGGGAAGACGCCCGCGCGCTCGCTCTACGACTATGCGAAGGGGCTGCACGCGAGGTTTGCGCGCGAGATCCGGTCGCTCCTCATGAACCTCGGGTTCCGCGTCGACGTTTCGCTGCGCACCGGCCTCCACATAGGAGCCGCCTGGCGGTACGCGATCGATCCCGCACGGACTTCCGCGCTCATCTCGGACGCCGCGAACGTGGCCAGCCGCGTCGGCGCGAGCCAGACCTGCCGGAGGACCGGGCTTGCCATGACGCGCGGCTTTTTCCGGCGGCTCCTGCGCGCCGGCGATGAACAGATTCGTGGTCCCGACGAGGTGATCCAGGACCGCAACCAGTACCCCGAGCCGATCGAGATCTATACGCTCCATCCGGAGGAAGAGCGCCGCGTCGCCGATGCCGCGCGGTAAGTCAGGCGATCGTGAGAAGGACCGCCGTGGCATCGTCGCGGACGCGGCGCGCCTCCTTCGGCCCATCCACCGCGTGGAACAGGGAGGGGAGTGGATCGCCCGCCGACGCTCGGCTGGCTTCCGCGAAACGCGCGGCGAGTCCCTCCTCCCCCACGCGGCCCTCCCCCGTTGCGGCAAGCGCTTCCGAGAGTCCATCGGTGTAGAGGAGGACCCGGTCCCCGATTTCGAACCTCGTGGCGAGTTCGCGGTGGGGAATCGTCTCGGCGAGGCCGTAGCCGAGGGGGATGCCTGGAGGGAGCGCGAGGGAGGTGGCGACGCCGCCACGGAGGAGGATAGGGGCGGGGTGGCCGGCGCCGCTCGCGCGTGCCTCGAGGGTGGCGCCGTTGAGTTCGAGGAGGAGCAGGGTAGCGTGGATGTTCGCGGGGGCGTGCTGAAGCAGCCGGTCGTCGAGAGCGGCAAGCAGACGGCTGGGCGCCAGGCTGCGCGTGGAGGAGTCGCGGGTGAGCGCGCGCAGGATGGAGGCGGTCGGGACGGCCCCCGCCCCGTGGCCCATCACGTCCCCGACCGCGAAGAGGAAGCGCCGCCCGCTGAGCGGCACCACGTCGCAGGTGTCGCCCGAGGCGAAGCCGTAGGGCCTCCACAAGACGTCGATGCGGAGCCTCGGACAGCCCGGCACGGTGCCCGGCTGAGGCAGCAGCCTCTCCTGCACCTGGCGCAGGTCGCGGCGCTCGCGCTGCGCGAGCTCCTCGCGCGCGGAAATCTCCCGCGCGCGCTCCGCCAGGCGGCGGACGCAGGCCGCCAGCAGCTCGCGCGAGCGCGCGAGCAGTTCGCGCAGGCCGGGGCTGGGCAGGCGGAGCACCTCCACGGCCTCGCGGGCGAGCACCGTGGCCGTGCGCACCCCGCCGCCGAGGGAGCCGATCTCGCCGAAGAGGTCACCGGGCGGAATGCGCGAGACGACCTCGCCTCCCACGTGCACATCGCACGAGCCCGCGAGGAGCACGAACATGTCGACCCCCGGCTCGCCTTCCCGCACCAGGGTCTCGCCTGCCCGGTACCGTTCGCGCCCCCCGAGCGCCTCGAGCGCCTCGCGCGTGGCCGGATCGAGCTCCTCCCAAAACGCCATAGGCGGATCTAGTTCGGCTTGAAGAGGAACTGCCCCAGGCCGTCGCCGGGAAGGCCCCGGACGTAATAGGGGCGCTGCACGTGCCCCCCCTGCGCGGCCCGCTCCTCCACATGGATCTGGACGAAGCGTCCGAACTCCGCATCCGTCACGATGCCATCCTGGTTCACGTCGGCGAGCAGGGGACCCTCGCCCCATCCGAGAGCATCGAACACGGCGCGCGCGAAGAAGGAGCGGCGGTCTTCGCGCACCGGTTCCCCCTCCGTCCCCGCGGTGAGGACGATATGGGCAGGCCGGCGCCAGCCGAGGTAGATGGAGGAGAGGTTCTCGAAGGGGTCGCCGCGGGTGAGCGCCGCGAAACCGCTGAAGCAGCAGTCGATCAGCAGCAGCTTGTGCTCCGAACGGACGAACTTCTGGACATTGTCCGACAGCTGGCCCATGTCGAGCCCGACGGAGTCATCGGGTCGCCTGCTCTCGGGAGGTCGGGCGCGATTCTCGGCGAACCCGGAGAGCACGAGATAACCGATCGCCTTGCTCGCCGCGCGGCGGTCGCCGTGGCCCGCGTAGTAGAGCAGGAACTGGGAGAGCACCTGCTCCGGAAGGGCGAGGGTCAGCGCGCCCAGCTCTTCGAGGCAGCGCAGCACCGTATCGTGATCCGGGAGACCGGCCACGGTCAGGGAGGCGCCGTCGGGTTCGATCGCGACCGTGGAGTCGTCGAGGAGCAGGCGCATGTGCGCGGGGTCGTAGCCGTAGCGGTCGCGGAGCAGTCGATAGAGGTCCGCCGCGTCGCGACACGCGGCGGGCAGATGGCCCATCGAGGATTTCCCGACGCCGAGGATCAGCGCGAAGCGGGGAAGGGAGGAGGCCGCGAGTTCCATCTCCCGCCGCTCATGCTCGGGGACGTCCAAGCCGCGCAGGCGGAAATCCACCGGCTCGCGTGCCGCGGGCCCCCGCGCCCCCCCGGAATTCAACTGAAGCAGGAGCGCAGCGGCCGCGAGGACGATGGCGGCGGATGTGAGCGGCAAGGCGCGGCGTACGGCCTTCTTCGGCTTGCGCGCGCGGAGCCACTCCTTGAGGAGTTTCTCCACGCGGTCGGCGGGGAGCTTGGTTCCCCCGTGGGGCGCGGCGATCAGCGTGTGCGCGAACGGCGCGCCGTCGAACCAGGGCTCCTTGCTCTCCGCCGCCATCCGTTCGGCGAGCTGCTTGAGGGAGAGGCGCTGCACGGGGTCGGTGCTGAAGACCCATTGGCCAGCGCCCCAGTCCACCGCGAGGAAGAGGTAGGTGTCGCCCGCGGGGGCATCGGCGTCCCGCCGGCTCCACTGCTTGGCGAGGAGGCTCTTGGGTTCGCGCAGGAGTAGCCCCGAGGCATTGGCGGGAGCGCCGGGGATCGTGACGAGCCAGCGCTCGCCGCGGAGCACGTCCTGGCGGTAGACGTCGCGATCCTTGGCGAGGAAGGCGCGCTCGCGCGCGAACTCCGCGCCGTCGAAGAGCGGCGTCGTGAAGGGGTCGACGCCCTTTCCCGCCGCGGCGAGGAGGAGGGAGGCAACACGCTCCCAATCGGCGAGGAATCTCGCGGCGACGGTGGATTGCGTGAGGTCGGCGCCATGGGCGTTCCGCATGGCGAGAAAGATCGCCTCGAGGGAGCGCTCCGCCGGAAGGTCGCCGGGTTGGAGACCCTCGCGGACGAGCGCGGCATAGCGCGCGAGGGCGGCAGATCCCGCCGGAAGCGGCTCACCTCGGACGAGGCGCCGCGCGAACTCGGCGGCCAGCAGGTCGTCGAGCGTCGGATTGGCCGGGACGACGAGGCGGGTCGGGGCTCCAGGCCCCGCCGTGAGCGCAGCGACGCCGCGCGCGAGGAGGAGGGTTGCGAGATCGCGGCGACCCGCGTCCTTCGGCTCGGCCGGTCGAAGATGCAACTCGCCCGGACCCGGCTCGGGGGCGCCCGCCTGCATCGCGCGGAAGATGATCTCCACGGCTCTTGCTCTCGCTTTCCGTCAGCCTAGCACGGCGCGGCGCCCGCTCACCAGCGGGCGGAGGCGGGCGCCGCCATGAGCGCCTCCAGGTCGGCGGCCGCTTTCTTCAGGGCCGCGCGGAGCCGATCGACCGGAAGCGGCTCCCAGCCGCCAGGATCGCCCGCGATGAAGATGGAGAATCCGTTGTCGTTGCGGTGGATCCGCAGGTCGCCCCACTCCGCCTCGACGAACCGCGTGGTGATCCCCGCGGGCGTGGGCAGGAGCTCGATGCGCTCGACGCGGTCGAGGAGGAGGAGCAGGTCCTGGATCTTGGGACCCGTCAGTTGAAAGTAAAGGCGCTCCTCCCACGCATCGGCCATGGCGGACATGAACTGGGCGAAGGGGTCGTCGCCCATCTCGCGGCGGAAATTCCGGTCGAGCCCCGATCCGTACTCGAGGCTCCTGCGGACCGAGCCGGTCTTCCCCTCCTTCGTGATCTGGCGCCAGGGCACGAACTGGACGAGCGCGATCTGGCGCCAGGGCACGAACTGGACGAGCGCGTAGACCTCGGTCATTCCGAAGAGCGTGGTGCGCGAGAGCTCGACGAGAAAGCTCGGCGACTGCTGCTCCAGGAAGATGCCGTCGCCCTTCGCGGCCTGCTCTCCGGCCGAGGCGGGCGCGCCGAGCTCGCCTCCGCAGCCGAGCGCCAGGAGGAGCGCAAGGAGGAGGGGAAGCGCGTGGCGGGGGGGGGATGGCGCGAGGCGTGACGATCGACAAGGGGTTCTCCTCTCCTGGCTTCCGGAGGGTCCTAGCTCGCCGGCGAGGCGGCCGCGACGCAGGCCTCCAGCTCCTGCGCGGCCGCGGCGAGCGCCTGCCGTACCGACCGGGAGTGGCCGGGCAGGAAGGTCGTCGCAAGCTGCGGAATCCAGAGGACGAGGGCGAAGAGGGGCCATGCGATGTGGGTGGTCGGGAGGTTGATCAAGGCCCGCTTGAGCAGGAGGCGCCGCATGCAGCCCGGGCAGGCGGTCACGACGATGCGCGTGTAATAGAAGAAGGCCACGACGAACAGGCAGATGCCGAGCGTGTTCTTCCGCTTGAGGCGAGCCGTGCTCGCCCCGCAGCCGGGGCAGGCGAGCGGCATCGTCTGGAGGGCTCTGGGAAGTGCGGTCATGCGTGGGCCTCCTGACCGGTAGAGCGGCGGGAAGCGCCCCGCGCTACACCCCCGCCCCCTCCCCCTTGATCGCGCCGAGTCCGGGGTGCTACCGTTTCGGCCCGCCAAACGAAAGGCATCGTGTGACCATGACGCGCGTACTTCCCCTGCTCTGCCCCGTGCTCCTCCTCGTCGGCTGCGGCGGCAAGGAGGGCGGCGAACCCGGCGAGGCCGGGGCCCGCGCGCTCCTCGAGCGCTTCCTCGCCTCCGGGGCCGATCACGCCGCGCTCACCGCTGCCTTGAAGCCGGAGGAGGCCGACTACGAGGCGGTCTTCGCGGGCGAGGCGGCCCCGCTGGCCGCGGAGGGGTATGGGGAACTCTGGAAGCGGGACGACGCGAGGATCAAGCCCGAGGAGGGGCAGACCGCGCTGCTTCTCTGGAAGGCGACCACGGAGGATCTGCGCGAGTGGCGCGGGGACGCGCTCCACCACTTTCCCGGCGGCTATCGCAAAGTCGCGCGACACCTCCAACCCGGGCTTGTCTTTTTCCGCTGGAAGTTCGTGAAGCCGGGGGAGGAGACGGGTATGGCCTACGACGGGCTGGTGCACGTCAACGGCGCCTGGCGTCTGTTCCCCAAGCCGTGGCGCGTGCTCGCGAAGCTGGAGGCCGGCGGGTCCGACCCCGCGCCGGAACCGGACTCCCCGCCGCCTGCTCCGCCGGACGCCCGCGCGCCCGCGGACGCCGCCCTCTCCAAGGAGGTCGCGACGACCCGCCTCGCCTGCTTCCGTCTCGGCAAGGATCTGGGGCTCGTGACGGTCGGGCGGCCCCAGGGACTCGCGGCGCAGACCGCCAGCGAGATGTTCGCCCGCTGCGAGAAGCTCGCGGGCGCGATGCGCGCGACGCTCCCCCCGCTGCCCGCGCTGGAGGGGGAGAGCGCGCGCGATCTCGCCCGCGCGCTCGGCTACCTGCTGCGCGATCTCGAGGGGGTGCGGGGGACGCTGCGCCAGAGCTACGGGGCGGAGGGCGCGGCGCTGTTCGACGTCGCCACCTGCGGGGCGCTGCTGATCGTGCTCTACTCCGCTGGGGAGGAGCGGTTGGAGACCGACGCGCTCGTCCAGCGGATCGAGCGGTCGGCGGGTGCGGCGGCGATCCCCGCCGAGCTTGCGAAACCGCTCCTCGACGCCGTCGCGGCACGGGCTTCCTACGACTAGGTCAAGGCCGAGGTGTTCGCGCTCTTCACGGCGGTGGAGGCCTACTACCAGGAGCGGGCACGGTGAGGGCTCGGGGGTCGTTCCTGGTCCTGCTCGCGGCCGCCTGCGGGGGCCGGGAGGACGCGGCGCGGCACGGGGCGCGCTCCCCTCGATCTGGCACGACGACGCGGATGCCCTCGTGCTCGCCGAGCCCGCCTACACCCGGGGCCTGGTCGCCCTGGACGCCTTCGACCTGGACGGCGCCGAATTCAACTTCTCCGCGGCGCTCCGCGAGTTCCCGCGCCATGCGCATGCCTACTACCAGCGCGGCCTGACGCGCATCGCCCGGGATCAGTAGGACGCCGCGCTGGAGGATCTCACCCGGGCGCTCGACGCGGAGCCGGGCTACACGGAGCCGTTCGACGATCGCGCCTGGGCCAACTTCCTGTTGGCCAAAGCGAGGCAGGCCGCGGAGCAGCTTGACAACGCGATCGCCAACTTCACGAAGGCGCTCGATCTCACGCCCTCCTTCGCGCTCGCGCTCGCGCTCGTGAGCCGGGCGAAGGTGTGGCAGGTCAAGGAGGAGACGAGCGAGGCGTTCAAGGACTTCGATCGGGCGGTGGCGCTGGATCCCGGGAGCGCCCGCGCGCACAACATTCGCGGGACGATCCCCCTGGCGGCGGACCGGCATCGCGAAGCGCTCGCGGACTTCGAGGCGGCCCTGCGCATCGCGCCGCGCATGTGGTGGGGGCCCACCAATGCCGCGGAGGTCTGGAACAAGCGGAAGGAATTCGGGAAGGCGGTCCGGTTGTGCGCGCTCGCCGTCCATGGGGGCCGGGAGTCGCGGCCGGTGGCCGCCTACGCCTACCGGAATCGAGCGGAGGCCTACCAGGGCCCCGGGGACGCGGCCGCTGCGGCGCGGGACCGCCTCCTCCAGCAGCGCGGGTCGGGAGCCGGCCCGCCCCGGGCGTCACTCGAGAACGACCGGCAGGTCGGTCGGGAAGCTCGCGAATCCCGCTTCGGGCGGGAATTCGACGCGCAGGATCGCGGAGCCGGCGGCTGCTTCTTGGGGGACCCTCACGGGGCCGTGGCAGAGCATCCCTCAGCAGCGCGAGGTGAGCTTGGCGAGGACGCGGAGCTCTTTTCCGGACTTGTCCCTGCAGACGAGCGTGGCGATGGGGAAGACGCCGTCGGGCAGGAACTTGTCGTCCACGCTGCTGAAGGCGCCGGTGACGCTGCCGCGGTTGCCGACGAACACTTTGAAGTCGTTCTCCCGGCCGCGGAAGAGCGTGCCGCTCATCCAGTGCTCGAACTCGAACGGGCGATCGCTGCCGGGCACGAAGACCGGCGCCTTGGCCGGGGAGTCCGCGAACGGCGCGTAGGTGTCGTGGGTCGGGCCGTAGCCTCCCATGGTGACCTTGGCGCCGCGCCAGAGGAGGCGGAACCGGACGCTGGCGGGTGTCCAGGTGAGGGTGAACTCCTTGTGCACGGCGTCGCTGCCCGGCGGGCGGAAGTCGCCGATGTCGAACCGGGTGCCGGTGCCCTGAGCGGTTCCCACGATCCGCTCCCCGTCTTCCGTCAGATCGCCGTCCGCATCGCGATCGAGATAGAGCAGGTCGTAGGCTTGCGCCGTCTCCTTCGAACGATCGAGCATCGCCCAGACTCGGGTCTCGGCGTTGCGGCCGAAGAGGAAGAGGCCGTAGAGCGGCTTTTCCGCTACGAGCGTGGGATGTTTGCCGAGGGTGCGGTCGATGGTCGTGAAGTCGATGCTGCGGAAGGGCACTTCGAGGGGGACGCTGTCGGACGCGCCCGCGAGGGGGGCCACGGCCAGGGCGACCGCGGCGGCGAGCAGCCTGAGTCCATGGGTCGTCATGCTTTCTCCTTGGTCTGGTCCCATCCTCACTCCGGCGTGCCCACCCCGCAAGTCCCGATTCTGCGGCAACGCTGCCGCAGGCGGACGCCCTAACCCTCTTTTCCACAGTGACTTACGCCTCCACGAGGGACTGAGGGACAGGATCCGGAGGCGGGGGGGGGCTACTGCAGGGAGAGCTGGGAGGTGTCTTCGTCGTAGGCGAAGAGGTTGCCGAAGCGGGCCCAGCGCACGACGGTGTCGAAGACCCGTTCGTAGTTCTCCTGCGGCAGCGCCACCACGATCGATTCCTGCAGCAGGGGCGCGTCGACGGCGTGGTCCTCCTGGCGCAGGAGCAGGTCGCGGATGGTGCGGAAGAGGCCGAGCGTGAGCAGCTGCACGCGCCAGAGCGCCTTGCGCTCCTCGGCGTCCGCCCGCACGAGGCGGCGGCCCACCTCCGTGAGCAGCACGGAGCTTTTCGGGGTGTCCACGAGGTCGAGCATCTCGGCGGCCTTGATCGTGAGGAGGAGTCGGCCGAACTCGCGGTGGGTTTCCGCGGCGATGTGGAAGACGTCGTCGCGACCTCCGCGCGCGTCGAGGAACTCGAGGAGACCGACGACCTCCCCTGCCGAGGCGTCGGGAATCGGCTCCACGATCGACGTCCCGGGCTGGGCCGCTGCGTCCGGCAGCTCGTGGCCGACGATGATCTCGTGGAGGCGGTCCACCATGCGCTGCACTTCGGCCGATCGCGGGTCGCGCGGGCGCTTGAGCCGGTTCTCCACGACGGTACGCACCGTGCCCGGACGCGAGCCCATGACCACGATGCGATCCGCCATGTGCACCACCTCCCGGATGTCGTGGCTCACCAGCAGGATGGAAACCGGGTTTCGGTCCGCGGCGAGCCAGATGTCGAGCACCTCCGCCCGGAGGCTCTCCGCGGTGAGCGCGTCCACCTGGCTGAAGGGCTCGTCCATGAAGAGCACCTCAGGGTCGGTGGCGAGCGCGCGCGCCAGCCCCACCCGCTGCTTCATCCCCCCGGAGAGCTCGCGCGGATAAGCCTCCTCGGTGCCCTCCAGTCCCACGGTGCGGATCGCCGCCGCCGCGCGCTCCGCCACCTCTCGCGGCGCCCGCCCCGCCGCCTCGAGCACGACCTCGACGTTCTGCTGCACCGTCATCCAGGGGAAGAGGGAGGGATTCTGGAAAACGACCGCCGCCCCGCGGTTGAGGGATGTGAGCGGCTGGCCGTGCCGGAGCACCGTCCCGACGGTGGGGCGCAAGAGCCCGGCCAGGATGCGCACCAGCGTCGACTTACCGCACCCGGTCGGGCCGAGGAGCGCCACGATCTCGTTGCGGCGCACCTGAAGGTCCACAGCCTCCAGGACGCGCAGGGGCTTCCCGTTGGGCAGGCGGTAGTCGAGGGAGACCCCGCGCGCCTCGCACAAGGCCGTCGTTTCGGGTGCGGCGATCTGCTCCATGGCGTCTCAGGCCGAGGGCGCGTAGCGCTCCTCCGCGATGCGGTAACAATACCGCCAGACGGTCCGATTGAAGAGGACCACGAGGGCGGCCATGACGAGCACCCCCGCGGCGAGGAGCGGGAAATCGGCCTCGGCGGCGGCCTCGCTGATGAGCGCGCCGAGGCCGCGGGTCCTGCGGACCCCGTTCCCGGCCCGGACGTACTCCGCGACGATGGTCGCGTTCCAGGCGCCCCCGGTCGCGGTCACCCATCCGGTGACGAGGAAGGGGAACACCGCCGGCAGGTAGAGCCGCTTGAGGCGCAGCAGGCGCGAGAACTGGTAGCCGCGCGCCAGCTCGCGGAGATCGGCGGGCACGCTCATGGCGCCGGCGATGACATTGAACAGGATGTACCACTGCGTGCCGATGGCGAGGAGCAGGATGCTGCTCCACCCGAGCGGCACGCCCAGCCAGACGACCAGGAGCGGGAAGAGCATCGGCGTGGGAAACGCGGCCAACACCTGCACCACCGGCTGGCAGATGCGCGCGATGCGCGGGGAGAGGCCGATGAGCAGACCGACGGGCAGCGCCCAGAGGGTTCCGAGCGCGCTGGCGGCCAGGACGCGCAGGAGGCTGAAGCCTCCCGCCTCCATCACCGCAAGCCAATCCGCCGACGGCACGTCGCGCAGGAGCGCGAACATCCGCACGACGCCGGCGCAAAGGCTCAGGACGAGGAGCGCGAAGAGCAGGCGAGGGACGGCGCGCGCCGCGTGGGAGGGGGGGTGGGGGGGCGGGGGGGGCCTAAGGGGCGTCGCGGCGGCGCGCCGTGCCCTGCGGCGACGCCACTCGCCCATCCAGCCCAACAGTCCGGAGCGGCGCATCCACGTGAGGAACCAGGAGGAGACCTCCTGCGTCGTCGCGCTCTCCTCGATGCGGAACTTCTGCGCCCAGACCACCACCGGGCGCCACAAGACCTGGTCGAGCAGGATGATGATCGCGATCATCGCGCCGATCGCGCCCAGCATGGCGTGGGTGTCGTCCCGCGCGATCGCCACGCTCATGTAGGCTCCG
This sequence comes from Planctomycetaceae bacterium, assembly GCA_052388375.1. Classification (GTDB taxonomy): domain Bacteria; phylum Planctomycetota; class PLA2; order PLA2; family PLA2; genus JBQTIG01. The sequence goes on from JBQTIG010000037.1 coordinate 11,671, forward strand.
AGCCCCGGGAGGCGGAAGTCGCGGTCCCCCAGGGTGAACGCCTCGCAGACGATGAGGAAGAACCAGCCGCCCGCCATGGAGAGCATGCTGTTCCACGCGAGCCCCATCGCGGCGCAGGGCATCTCCAGCCGGGCGAACCGCTGCCACGCGCCGAACCGGTAGGCGCGCGCCGCCTCCTCCAGTCCGGGGGGCACGGTGCGCAGCGAGTGGACGAAGGAGAAAAAGAGGTTCCAGGCCTGGCCCGAAACGATCATGCCGATGCTGGCCAGCTCCAGGCCCAGGTTGGAGTTCGGGAAAAGGACGATGAGCGCCAGCACGAGCCCCGGCATGAAGGCGAGCACCGGAACGCTCTGCAGGATGTCGAAGAGCGGGAGGATGACCCGCCCTGCCAGACGGTCCTTGGCGGCCCAGTAGCCGAAGCCGAGGGCGAGCGCCAGCGAGATGCAGTAGGCCACGAGCCCTCGGCCGAGGGAGAAGAGCATGTAGCGCGGGAGCGCGGTGAACGAGAGGTCGATCTCGACCGTGGGGCGGATCGCCCCGGTCCACTGCCGGCCCAGGGAAAGGACGCCCAGGACGACCCCCAGGAGCCCGGCGAGCAGGAAGAGATCCGCCCAGCGGCGCCGGTGGGTGGAGGCGATGAGATCGGCCGCGCCGCCCCAGATTCTCTGCCACGGGCGCTGCATGGGTCGGGATCGGCCCGCGCGCTAGGGCGCGATGCTGGTGAAGAGGTCGAACGCCTCGCGGGCGCTCCGATTCCCGTGAACCACCGCGCGCACGGCGCGGATCATCGCCTCGGGCCGGCTCGACTGGAAGATGTTGCGCCCCATGTCGACCCCGGCGGCGCCGGCGGCGATCGCCTTCTCGCAGAGCGCGAGCGCCTCCTTCTCGCCCACCTTCTTCCCCCCGGCGATCACCACGGGGACCGGGCAGGTGGCGACCACCTGCTCGAACCCCTCGCAGTAGTAGGTCTTCACCAGGTGCGCGCCCATCTCGGCGGCGATGCGGCAGGCCAACGAGAGGTAGCGCGCGTCGCGCACCATCTCCTTGCCCACGGCGGTCACGGCGAGGACCGGGATCCCGGCGCCGTGCGCCTCGTCCACCAGGCGGGCGAGATTCGCGAGGCTCTGCTTCTCGTGCGGCGCGCCTACGAAGATGGAGAGCGCCACCGCCGCGGCGTTGCAGCGCACGGCCTCCTCGAGGGAGACGGTGCGCTCCTCGTCGGAAAGGTCCTCCTTCAGGACGCTCGCGCCGCCCGAGACGCGCAGGACGATGGGGGGGGCGGCGGGGGGGACGGAGGTGCGAAGCAGTCCCCGGGTGCACATGAGCGAATCCGCGTGGGGGAGGAGCGGCTCGATGGCCTCGCGCGGACGCTCGAGGCCCGCGGTCGGGCCGAGAAAGTAGCCGTGGTCCACCGCGAGCATCACGGTTCTGCCATCCTCCGGCTGGAAGATGCGCGCAAGGCGGTTGGCGAGGCCCCACTCCATGGCGCCGACAGGATACCCGAGGGCGCAGCGGGGGCGCATCACGTCGGGGGCGGGGGCCGGAGCGACGCGGACCCGCCGCTCCAGGTCCTTCCTGCTCTCCAATCAGGAACCCGGGAGGGCGACGACAAGGAAGCGGAGCGGCGGCGCGAGGCCGGCACCGCGCGCCGGGGCGGGGCGGTCAGTCGCACCCCTCCTCGGGCACCGCTTCGACCGGCGCCTCCGCCTCCGCTGCGGCGATCTTGCGCTCTTCCGCCTCTTTCGCCTCCCGGGCGAGCCGCTCGCGCCAGAAGAGGAACAGGTCGTCCGGCCCCTCCCCGATCTCGCCGGGAGGGAGCCGGTCCCGTTCCGCCGCCAGCGCTTTCGCCGAGGCCGAGCCCTCCGTGCCCAGGAGGAGCCGCACACGCTCCGAGAGCGGGAGCGAATGGAAAAAGCGCCGCCGCTCGGCTCGCTTCTCGATGGCGGCCAGGATGCGCGGCGGGCAGGCCTTGATCTTGCGCAGGTCGTCCGCGTTGCCCTCCGCCGTGGCGAGTTCCGCCTCGGCGCGCTCGCGCGTCGCCGCGTCCGCGGAGCCCAGCGCCTCCAGCAGTTCCCGCAGCCGTTCGCCGGGCAGCGTCGCGGGTTCGGTGGCGACGAAGGGGGCGAGGGCGGCGTCGAATCCGAGCCCGTGGTTCGTGCGCACGTGGTCGACGAGGTTGGGCGCGTAGGTTACGTCCGACTTGTCCAGGAGGCGGACGCGCGAGCGGCCCGTGGGATTGCCCACGCGAACCGTCACCCCGCCCCCCTCGCGCAGGAAGGAGAAGGTGCTGGCGGCGAGGAAGCGCCGGAAGTCATCCAGCGCATCGCTTCCGGAGGCCAACGCCTCGTCGAGCATGCGCGCCAGATCGGCGTCGGAGGCGAAGAAGGCGAACTCGATGGAGTTGCCCTGGAACCGGAGCCACCGGTGCCCACGCTCCGCCGCATCCTGCAGAAGCCTCTGGCTCTCCGGGTCGGCGGCGGCGTCGTCCTCGCCCAGAACTTCCGGCAGCGCGAACTCTGTGAGGGCGCGATTGGCGAGGTCGAACAGCTTGCTCGCCTTCTCCAGCCGGACGATTTGCGCGCCCGAGAGGCGTCCGCGAGCGTCCAGGAAGAAGCCGAGATTCTCCACGGAGAGGTTCTCGAGCAACCCTGTCGCCGCTTCCCGTTGAAGCGGCGGCGCCTCCTCGTTGGCCGCCGCCTCGCGCACTTCCGTGAATTGGAAATGGAACGGCCAATCCAGGATGCAAAAGTCCCCGTCGCGCACGGCCTTGTCGAGGGTGGCGGCATCCTTCCCCGCTTCACGATCCTCGTGGCAGAGCCCCTGGTAGAGAATGTGGAGGGTCAGCCGGTCCTTGGCCGCGTCGTAGAAGAACTCGATCTCCTGCGACTCGAACTTGAGACAGCCGCCGAGCAGCGGAAGGAAGGGGAGGAGGAGGAGGAGGCGCTTCATGCTCTTCCCAGGATACCTGCGGGAGGGCCGGGCCCCTGGAGAGGGGGGGCTCGGGGGGGGCGCCGAGGCGTGCAGGGCGGGGCGTCGCGAGGCGCTAGAGGATGCCCGGGATCAGGAGCTTGGTCCGGGCGCGCCAGGCCTCGTACTCGGCGCCGAAGCGGGCCTTGAGCGCCCTCTCCTCCCGTCGCACCCGGCGGATGACGCTCACGATGGACCAGCCCACGAAGACGAAAAGGGACCAGAACTCCCGCAGCAGAAGGGGCAACCCGGCGCAGTAGAGGAGCAGTCCGCTGTAGAGCGGGTGGCGGATGGTGCTGTAGAGGCCGGTCGTCACGAGCCGGTGCTCCTTGCCCACGACGAAGGCGTAGCTGAAGTGCTCCCCGAGATTGCGGATGGCGAGGATGCGGATCGTCCCGCCGGAGAGCGCGAGGGCGAGTCCGATGAGCGGCATGGTCGCATCCACCGGGAAGGGGGACCACCAGCGCCCGGCCCGCAGGAGGGGCATCTGGAGCATGACGAAGAGGAAGAGCAGCACCCGCACGTAGCGGCGGTCGTGGCCCTCGCGCTCCCCGGCGCTCCTCAGGCGGGCGCGCTGGCGGCGCAGCATGAGGTGCTCGAGAAACCACTGCCCCACGATGAGCAGCTCGTAGGCCAGGAGCGCCGCCCACCAGGGCTGGGGCAGCCCCCGGAAGTGGTCTTCCATCCAGTTCCAGGCATCGAGGAGGAAGGCGTGGATCGGCATCAGATCGTTCGCGCTCCAAAGCGGGTCGAGTAGTGGCCCGCGATCTCCGCGGCGGTCTCCTCGATCGCCTTGCGCGTCACATCGAGGATCGTCCAGCCGGCATGGGCGCGGAAGAGCTCGCGCGCCGACTTCAACTCCTCCTGGATGCGGTCCAATTCGGCGTAGTCCGACGAGCCGGCCACTCCCATGGTCTTGAGGCGCGCCTGGCGCACCGCGAGGAGCGCCTCCGAGGCGATGGTGAGGCCGAAGACACGCTGCGGGTCGAGATCGTCCAGCTCCCGGGGGGCCGGCACCCCCGGCACCAGGGGGTAGTTCGCCACGCGATACCCCTTCTGGGCGAGGGTGAAGCTCACCGGGGTCTTGGAGGTGCGGCTCACCCCGACGAGGACGATGTCGGCGTGCTTCATGTTGCGCGGCAGCTGGCCGTCGTCGTTCTTCACCGTGAACTCCACCGCCTCGATGCGCCGGAAGTACTCCTCGTCCATGCGGTGGAGGAGGCCCGGCGTCGAGACCGGCGCCTCGCCGAGCCACATGCCGATGCGCGCCAGGAGCGGGCCCATGAGGTCCACCGCCTGGACGCCGTACTCCGCCGCCCGGTCGGAAATGGCGTTGCGCTGATCGGCGCGCACGAGGGTATAGACCACCAAAGCGCTCTCGCCCGCCGCGCGGTCCACCACCTCGCGGATGGCCTCGCTGTCGCGCAGGTTGGAGAAGATCCGAAGGGAGACCTGCTCGTGGCGGAACTGCAGAAGCGCCGCCTGGACCACCTTCGCGCCGGTCTCTCCGGTGGAGTCCGAGATGACGTAGATGGAGTGGCGCCGGCTCATCTCACGAACCCTCGAGCCAGGCATGGCCGTCGGGATAGACCTCTTTCTTCCAGATGGCCGCGTCGCGCTTCAGGAGTTCGATCGCCTCGGCGCAGGCGGCCAGCGCCCCGGCGCGGTGGGGCGCGGAGACCGCGATGGCCACGCTCACACCTCCCACCGGCACGGTCCCGCGCCGGTGGTGGATGGCGACGCCGCGCACGCCGTGGCGCGCCCGCAGCGCGGCGGCGATGCGTCCGAATTCCGCCAGCGCCAGGGTCTCCAGGACCTCGTACTCGAGACGCAGGACCCTGCGCCCGTCGCGTTCCCCGCGCACCGTGCCGACGAAGGTCGCCAGAGCGCCGCAGGCCGGGTCGCGCACGGCGGCGAGGACCGCCGCGGGATCGAGCTCGTCTTCGAGGATGCGCAACATCCTCAGCCCCCTGAGACCGGCGGAATGAGGTCCAAGACGGCGCCCCGCGGGACGGAAGCGTCGGTCGCGACGAAGGCGTCGCGCAGCGCCCATCGGCAGGCGGGGAGATGCGGCGCGAGTTGCGGGCAAGCCTGGGCGAGAGCATCGCGCACGGCGGCGACATCCGCGCCCGGGCGGGCCTCCACCTCCAGGAAGTCCTTCCCGACCCGCTCCTTGAGGCCGGCATGGAGACGTACGGAGATCTTCACGCGTCGGGCTTGCCGTGTTCCTCGATCGCCTCGAGCAACGCCTCGACGATGCGGTCCTCGGGAACCTTCTTGAGGATGCGGCCTTTCTTCATGATGTAGCCGAAGCCGCGCCCGCCCGCGACGCCGAAGTCCGCCTCCTCCGCCTCGCCGGGGCCGTTCACCGCGCAGCCCATGACGGCGATGCGGATCGGCTTGCCGATCTCCTTGGCCCGCGCCTCCACGAGCCGCGTGAGGGCAACGACGTCGACGTCCGCCCGGCCGCAGCTCGGGCAGGCGTAGATGTCGAGGACCCGCTTGCGCCGCCCGGAGCTCTCGAGAATCGCCTTCGCCGCCGCCACCTCGTCGATGGTGTCGCCGGTGATCGAGACGCGGATCGTGTCCCCGATCCCCTCCACCAGGAGCGTGCCCAGCCCCACGGCGCTCTTCACGATGGCCGTCTCCTTGGTGCCCGCGTGGGTCACGCCCAGGTGGATCGGCACGTCGCTCAGCCCCGCGAAGCGGCGGTTCACGTCGATGGTGGTGAGGGGGTCCTGGGTCTTGAGGGAGACGATGAGATCGCGGTGGCCCCAGGCCTCGAACATCTCCACGTACTCGCACACCTCCCGGACGATCAGGTCGGGGCCCGAGAGGTCGTTCTCGGGCACCTCGATCCCTTCGCGCGGCTTGATGGAGCCGGAGTTGCCGCCGATCCGGATGGCGGTGCCGGTGTCGCGCGCCATGCGTACGATCGCCTGGAGTTGCGCGCGGTCGCGGATGTTGCCCGGGTTGATGCGGATCTTGTCGACGCCGGCCTCCATGGCTAGCAGCGCCAATCCCGGGTCGAAGTGGATGTCCGCGACGATGGGGCAATCGACCATGGCGAGCAGCCCCTCGAGCGCCTTGGCGTCGCGCTTGTTGGGGACCGCGACCCGCACCAGATCGGCGCCGCCGGCCCGCAGCTTGACGATCTCGTCGAAGCAGGGCTGCACCGGTTCCGTGGGGGTCAGCGTCATGGACTGGATCGCGATCGGGTGGTCGCCCCCAAGCAGGACGGTGCCGCGCTTCTTCGACTTTCCGCCGATGGCCACCTCGCGCGCCTTGCGCCGGTTGCCGAACCAGCAGGGGGCGCCGCTCACGCCGCGACCTCTTCGCGAATCACGCGGTAGAACGCGTCGCGCCGCACCGGCTCGCGCCCCGTCTCGCGGATGATCTCGACCAGCCGCTCCGTGCTGAGACCCTCCGGCGTCTGGGCCCCGGCCATGTGATAGATGCGCTCCCAGGTGACGGTGCCGTCCAGATCGTCGGCGCCCCAGGAGAGCGCGAGCTGCGCCGGCTTGATGCCGAGCATGATCCAGTAGGCCTTGATGTGCGGGACGTTGTCGAGGAGGAGCCGGCCGACGGCGACGTTGCGCAGCGCGTCGAGGCCCGAGGGCGCGCCGAGCTTGGCGAGCCGGTTGTGGTCGGGGTGGTAGGCGAGCGGGATGTAGGACAAGAGCCCCTGGGTGCGGTCCTGCAGCGCGCGCAACCGGAGCAGGTGGTCGACACGCTCCTCGATGGTCTCGATGTGGCCGTAGAGCATCGTCGCGTTGCTCGGGATGCCGAGGGCGTGGGCGGTGGCGTGCACCTCGAACCAGCGGTCGGCGTCCGCCTTCTCGCGGCAGACCTTGTAGCGGACGCGGTCGGCGAACACCTCGGCCCCGCCCCCGGGAATCATGTCGAGGCCGGCCTCCTTCAGCGCGCTCAGGGTGTCGCGCAGGCTCAGGCCGGAGAGTTCGGCGAGATAGGCGATCTCGATGGCGGTGAACGCCTTGATCGCCACGGTCGGATGCTCGCGCTTGAGCGCGCGCAGCATGTCGGTGTAGTAGGAGAACGGCAGCGTGGGATGCACGCCGCCCACGATGTGGAACTCCGAGAGCCCGCTCCCCTTGTAGTCGGCGACGTGGCGCAGCACCTCATCGACGCTCCAGGTCCAGGCGCCCTCCTGCCCCTCCTTCCGATAGAAGGAGCAGAACATGCAATCGTACTTGCAGACGTTGGTGTAGTTGATGTGACGGTTGCGGAGATAGAACGCGGCGTTGCCGTGGCGGCGCTCCCGCGCGCGGTTGGCCGCCCAGCCGAGCGCCGGCAGGTCATCGGTGGCGAAGAGCCGCACGCCCTCCTCGAAGGTGAATCGTCCGCCCGCCTCGGCCTTCTCGAGCAGGTCCCGGAGGGGGGAGGCGCGGAGGGGGGCGGGGATCACGCTGCCAGCTCCTGGTAGTAGACGTTGCGCCGCCGGGGGGAGAACCCCGCCGCCTCGATGGAGCGCTCGATCTCGGCGGCGTTCATCGCGAAGGTGGTGCCCGCGGCGGAAACGACGTTCTCCTCGAACATCGTGGAGCCCATGTCGTTGACGCCGAACCGCAGGGAGACCTCCGCCACGCGCGGGCCCTGGGTGACCCAGGAGGCCTGCAGGTTCTCGACGTTGTCGAGATAGAGGCGCGCCACCGCCGCCGTCTTGAGGTAGGCGTGGGATTCGAGGCGCGGCACGCGCCACATCGCCGTGTTCTCGGGCTGGAAGGTCCAGAGGATGAAGGCGGTGAAGCCGCCCTGCTCGTCCTGGAGCGCGCGCACCTTCTCGAGATGTTCGATGCGCTCCGCCTGGGTCTCGACGTGGCCGAACATCATCGTCGCGGTGGTGCGCATGCCGAGCCGGTGCGCCGTGCGGTGCAGGTCGAGCCAGCCCTCGGCGGTGGTCTTGAGCGGCGCGATCTCGTGGCGCACGCGATCCACCAGCATCTCACCCCCGGCGCCCGGGATGGTGCCCAGCCCCGCGGCCCGCAGCCGCCCGATCGTCTCGGCGATGGGCAGGCCGGAGACCCGCGCGATGTGCTCGATCTCCGGCGCGCTGAACCCGTGCACATGGACCGAGGGGTAGGAGCGCGCCAAGAACCGGAGCAGCTCCTCGTACCACGCGAGCTTCAGGTCGGGATGGTGCCCCCCCTGGAGGAGGATCTGGACGCCCCCCTGCGGCAGGATCTCGTCGATCTTGCGCGCGATCTCCTCATGGCTCAGGACGTAGGCCTCCTTGTGGCCCGGGCGGCGGTAGAAGGCGCAGAAGCGGCAGTAGGTGACGCAGGCGTTGGTGTAGTTGATGTTGCGCTCGACGATGTAGGTCACCACCGGCTCGGGATGCAGCGCCATGCGGCGCTGGTGCGCCAGGGCTCCGATCAGATGGAGATCGCCCTGCTCGAGCAACGCGACGCCTTCCGCGGGGGTGAGCCGCTCGCCGGCGGCCGCCTTCCCGTAAGCGCGGTCCAGCAGAGGGGATGTTTCGCGCATGGTCGAGTGGAGGTAAAGTACCACGCCCGCTCAACAACCATGCGCGTGCGCGCCCTCGTCACCGGACCGTTCCAGGAGAACTGCTACCTGGTCGCCACGGACACCGGGCGGGAGGCCGTGCTCATCGACCCCGGCGACGAAGCGGAGCGCATCGCGGCGCTCCTCGACGATCTCCAGTGGGTCCCCGTGATCATCCTCAACACCCACGGACACATCGACCACATCGGGGCGGTGCCCGAGCTGCGCGAGCGTTACGGCATCCCCTTCGCCATCCATCCCGACGACCGGTTCCTGTTGCGCAACGTGGAGCAGCAGGCGGCGCTCTTCGGCCTTTCGGGCTACCGCGACCCGGAGGTGGACCGCGAGCTGCGGCCGGGGGAGATCGTGGAGGCGGCGGGGCTCTCGTTCGAAGTGCTCTTCACCCCCGGACATTCGCCCGGCCACGTCACCTTCCGGACCGGCGGCGCGGTCTTCTCGGGCGATTGCCTCTTCCAGGGCTCGATCGGCCGCACCGACCTTCCGGGAAGCGATCCGGCCGCGCTGAAGCGGTCCCTTGCCGACACCTTCCTGAAGCTCCCCGACGCGACCCGCGTGTTCCCCGGCCACGGCCCGACGACGACCATCGGCGCCGAGCGGCGCGGCAACCCCTTCCTGAACGGCGGCATCGCCTGGTGACGGCTCCCCCGCGCCCCGGCGGCCCGGGGGGAGAGCCGCCGTATCCTTGGGCCCGGTGACTTCCGCGCTCCGCGAGCCGGTGAAGGGTTTGCCGGGGCTCGGCATGGCGCGGCCCTCCGCGCTGGCCGCCCTCGGGCTCGCCACCGTCGCGGACCTGATCCATCACCTGCCTCGGAGGCACGAGGACCGGCGCGCCTTCCGCCCCATCGCCCAGCTGCAGGAGGGGGAGACGGCGATCGTGCGCGGCCGGGTCGTTTCCATCAAGCGCCAGCATGTCCGCGGCGGCCGCAACTTCGTCACCGCCACCGTGACCGACCCGAGTGGCTCGATCGCGGTGCGCTGGTGGAACCGCCCCTGGATGCTCAAGGTCCTCCCGGAGGGGAGCGACGTCGTCTTGTCGGGCAAGGTGCGCAAGGGGATCCTCACCGCCCCCGAACACGAGGTGGTGGGGGACGGCGATCCGCTCCACGTCGGGCGCATCGTCCCGATCCATCCCCTCACCAAGGGGATCAGCGCGCCGGCCCTGCGCCGCGCCGTGGCCGCCGCGCTGGAGCGCGCGCTGCCCGACCTCCCCGACCCCCTCCCCGCCTCGATCCGCGAGGCGCGCGCCCTTCCCGACCTGCGTTCCTCCCTCGCCGCCATGCACTTCCCGCCCGACTTCGAGGCGCTCGACCGCGCGCGCTCGCGCCTCAAGTACGACGAGCTCTTCCACTTCGAGCTGGCGGTGGCCGTGCAGCGCCGGCACGGGCGACGCCAGCAGGGGATCCGATTCAAGTGGAGCCGCGAGCTCGACCGCCGCATCCGCGCGCGCCTGCCCTTCCGCCTCACCGCGGCGCAGGACCGCGCCATCGCGGAGATCCTGCGCGACATGCGCTCGAGCGAGCCGATGAACCGCCTCCTGCAGGGCGACGTGGGCTCGGGCAAGACGGCGGTGGCGCTCTACGCCGCGCTGGTGGCCGTCGCCAACCGCACCCAGGCGGCATTCCTCGCGCCCACGGAGATCCTCGCGCGCCAGCATCACGCCACCGTCACCTCCCTGCTCGAGGGCTCCGAGGTGCGCGTGGAGCTCCTCGTGGGGAGCACGCCGCCCGCGGACCGGCGCGTCCATCTCGAGGAGCTCGAGGCGGGCAAGCTCGACCTCGTCGTCGGCACCCACGCCCTCGTCGAGCCCGACGTCGCGTTCCAGAAGCTCGGACTGGTCGTGGTGGACGAGCAGCACAAGTTCGGCGTGGAGCAGCGCGCGGGCCTCATCCGCAAGGGGATCCGGCCCGACGTGCTGGTCCTCACGGCCACGCCGATCCCGCGCACCCTCGCGCTCACAGCCTTCGGGGACCTCGATGTCTCCGTCATCGACGCCCTCCCTCCGGGGCGCACCCCCGCGCTCACCCGCGTGGTGCGCGCGTCGCAGGCCGAAGTCGCCTACGCCGCGGTGCGCGAGGCGGCGCGGCGCAACGAGCGCGCCTACGTCATCTACCCCCTCGTCGAGGAGTCGGAGGAGGTGGACGCGGGAGCGGCCGAGGAGGGCTACGCCGAGCTGGCGACCGGTCCGCTTCAGGGGCTGCGTCTGGGGCTCGTGACCGGCCGCACGCCGAGCGCCGACCGCCAGCGCATCCTGGCGGAGTTCCGGCGCGGCGCGCTGGACGCGCTCGTCGGGACGACGGTGCTGGAGGTGGGGGTGGATGTCCCCGAGGCCACCGTCATGGTGGTGGAGAGCGCGGAACGGTTCGGGCTCTCCACGCTGCACCAGCTGCGGGGAAGGGTGGGGAGGGGGCGGGGAGCCTCCTGCTGTTTCCTGGTGGCGCACCGCATGACCGAGGAGGCGCGGGTGCGCCTGAAGGTGATGGAGGAGGTCACCGACGGCTTCCGGATCGCCGAGGAGGATCTGCGCCTGCGCGGCCCCGGGGAGTTCTTCGGCACGAGGCAGCACGGACTTCCGGGGCTGGCGGTGGCCGATCTGGTGCGCGACGTGGAGATCCTGCTTCAGGCGCGGGAAGACGCCTTCGCGCTCTTGGAGCGCGATCCCAAGCTCGAGGGGCACCGGGAGCTCAAGGAGGAGTTCCTGAGGCGGTTCAAGGGCCGCATCGGCCTCTACGACATCGGGTGAGACGAGGATCGGGGGACGGACCTGCGGCTTGTCTCCACCCTGCGCGCGTGCGCCGAGCCGGCATCGGGCGACCCGGAGGGCGAGCGGCCGCCCCTCGTGCGGCTCGACCTCCGGATGGGGGGCTTCGCCGCGGCGGCGCTTCGGGGCCCGCGCCATGAGGGCGCGGGAGAAGCGGGCAGGATCGCACCGGGAGCAGGGGTCCGGAGGGCCCCCGCGGGCGCTCCTCACGCAGGAGGCGCGAGGAGCCGCAGGACCCCGGCGTAGTCGCGGCCGGACCAGAGCTTGCCCAGCTCCTCCATCCTGGAAATGGCGCGGATGAAATCGAGGCCGCACCGCTTGCAGGTGGCCTCCATCGCCCGGGCGTAGTGGAACACCTGGAGGTGGCCGCGGCTGCGCCCGGTGTAGAGGCCTTCCACGTGCTCCCCCCAGAACATCAGCTGCACGAACTGCGGATTCCGGGTCTCCGCCAGGAGGGACCGGTTCGCGAGCAGGTCGTCGTAGATCCTCGAGCGGTGCTCCCGTCGGATCTGGGGATCCTGGAGGATGGTCGCGATCTCCGCGGCGAGGTCGTCGGCGGGCGACCCGAGCTCCTCCTTGAGCGGCCCGAACTGCCCTATGGCCTTCAGGGCGGCGACGCGTTCGAGGACTTGTTCCAAGGTGAGGCTCGGCAAGGAGCCCCAAGGATACAGGGGCCCGCCGCACAGGGCGAGCGGCCGTGACCCGGCCATGACCTCGACGGGCCACCGTGCCGGGCCATGAAGGCGCTTCTCCTCCTTCTCCTCTGTCTCGCGGTGCCGGCGCTCGCCCAGGGAGGCTCCACGAAGCCGGGCGCGCGCGACGGGAAGCCGGTCTTTTCCGATCCCGAGGAGGAGCCCGCCCAGGAAGATCCCAAGGTCGATCCCGGCGCCGAGAACGACGATCCCCTGCGCGCTCAGTTGGAAAGGCTCAAGGGCTGGCCCAGCGACGCCTCCCGGCGCGCAGCCGAGCGCTTGATCGTCCAGAAGGAACGGACCCGGGAAGAGGTCTATCAGATCCTGCTTTCCACGCGCAAGGAGGACCAGGCGCTCAAGCCGGGGGCGGCCTACGCGCTCGGCCATATCGGCGAGCCGGGCCAGGCCCTCGCCCTCATCCTGGCCGCCTCGGAGCGCGAGCAGCGCAGGCACGCCGCGGTCTTTCTCGAAGCCGCCTATCGCCTCGACGCCGAGCTGGCCGTGGAGGAGGTGTTCCGTTTCTTCGCGATGAGCCAGACCACCATACGGCGCGAGGCGGTCGTCTTCGTGCGGGAGCGGGTCACGGCGCGCAACCTCGGCCAGGTGCTCGACCTCCTGGATCACCTCAAGTCGCCGCAGGGCTTCACCCGCGAGATCGGCCTCACGCTCCTCGACCGACTGGTCGCGACGGGCCAGGTGACGCGTGAGCAGGCTTCGCCGCACTTCTACGCGGCGCTCGGCGACGCGTCGCCCAGCGTGGCCCGGTCGGCCATGCTGCTCCTGGCGTCGCGCAACGAGCCCGACAACATCGCGGAACTGAACCGCCGCGTGAGCGGGGAAGTGGCCGACTGGCGGCGGCGCTCCTACGCCGCCATGGCCCTGGCGCTCCTGTCGACCACCTTCCGGGTGGAGGCGCTGACTCCGGAGAGCCTCGTCACCCTGCGCGGCGAGAGCGGCCTGCTCCACCGCAAGGAGATGTTCGCGCGCGCGGCGGCGGCGCTCGCCCTCGCCCAGGCCGCGCTCCGCTCCAACGACCCCGCGCTCACCCGGCTGCTCGACCGCGAAATCCCGATCGTGCTCATCGATTCGGTGGGCGGCAGCGGGCGGCACTACCTCGACTTCGCCTCGGTCCAGCCGCTCGCCTACAGCATGCTGCGCCGCATCACCGGGGAGACCTTCCCCGATCAGGCGCCGCTCTGGGCGGTTTGGTGGAAGGACCACGGCGAGCGCTTCCGCGCGCGCCGCGAGCTGACCGCGGTGGAGGAGGTGGATCTGAGCGAGGCTGTGGTCGACCTGGCGCCGCCCGGCGCGGATCCGGTGCGATTCACGGCGGTGGCCGGCTCGCCGCCGACCTTCCGCATGGGACGCGCGTACGCTCTCCCGAAGCGCGACCTGCTCGCCCTCGTGGAGCTTCTCGAGGAGGCGGAGTTCTTCCGGAGGGGCGAGGCCGATCCGGCCCTCTCCGCGGGCGAGGCGATCCGGGTCACGGTGCGGGTGGCCAGCCTCTCCCGGTCCGTCGACTTCGGCATGGAGGAGGGCCAGCGCGCCGTGCGCGAGAAGCTCCTGGCGGAGACGGCGCGACTGGTCGGCGAATTCGGGTGGCAGCGCTGGTGGGACATGGGAGCGCAGCCATCGTGGCCGGTCTTCTTCTCCGAGCAGGCGCGCTGGTTCGCCGACAACCGCGAGCCGGCCCAGCGCGCCGACCGGATGCGAGCCATGATCGCGGCGGCGCTCAAGGATCTCATCGCGGTGGAAGACCGCGTCGCGGCGGTCGCGGCGATCGAAGCGCTGGAGGGGGGCGGGGGCGCGCTCACTCCCGAACAGGCGCAGGCGTTCGTGCGCGCCGTGGCGGTCGAGACGGAGGCCAACGAGTTCGTCGAGGCGGCGGTGGTGCTCCTGGTGCCGGCGGCCGGGGAGGCCGCCGTGGCCGGTCTTGTGGAGGCGCTCTCCGACAAGATCGGCCCGGGCGCCCACACGCTCCTGGTGCGTCTCGGCGCCTCCCTCGAAGGGGCGCGGCTCGAGGCGCTCGCCTCCGACGAGCGCTGGAAAGTGCGACGGGCGGCCGTGACTGCGCTGGCGGCGCGCGACGCGGCGGCGGCGCGGCCGGTCCTGATCGCGAGCCTCAAGGACGAGGAGACCCTGGTGCGGCTCGCCGCCATCGAGGCCCTGGCGCGGGCCAAGGACCCGGCGGTCCTGAAGGCCCTGCCGCAGCTGGCCGCGGATCCCTCGCCGTCGGTGCGCGCGGCGGCCGCCTACTCCTACGGTCTCCTCGGCGGCCAGGAGGCGCAGGGGGCCCTCGCTCCCCTGCTCTACTCCGATCCCGAAGTGGACGTGCGCGTGCGGGCCATCGAAGGGCTCGCCGAGAGCCGCGACCCGCGCGTCGCCGACGCCTTGGTCCGCGTGTTCGAGAACGAGACGGACCTGCGTGTGCGGACCGCCGCCGCCAACGCCCTCGTGGGGATCGAGACCCCCGAGCTGGTGGAGGCCCTCATCCAGCGGCTCCAACTCACCCGCGCCGAGTCGGGGGAGCGCGTCGCCCTGGTCAACGTCCTGGCGCGGTTCAAGAGTCCTTCCGCCGAGGGCCCGCTGCGCGCCGCGCTCAACGGGGACGACACCGCGAGCGCGGACGCCGCCGCCCTCGGCCTCGCGCGACGCTGGGACGGCGGCGCCCTCGGCCAGCTCATCGCGATGCTGCGGCGCGGGCGCAACGCGCGCTCGGCGCTCCTCCACCTCCAGCTCCTCTCGAGCCGCGCCTTTGCCGGCGAGGGCTTCGAGGAGCAGGCGCGCAACTACGAGAGCTGGGTGGCGGCCAACGGGGACGGGGACCCGCGCATCTGGTTCCGCGACGTGCTGGCGGAGCGGGGGCACGACACCGCGCCCCTCGCCACCTTCGCGGCGGGGGATGCGCTCAAGGAGAGCGCCATCCCGCTGCTGCTGCGCGTCCTCCGCGAGTCGGAGTGGTATCTCGTGCGCAACGCTTCCATGCTCCTCTCCGAGCGGATGGGCCCCGGCGCGCCGGAGATCCTGGATCACTTGACGATGGAGGAGGACAAGGAGAAGGCCATCCGCGCCTACCACGCCTGGTGGGCCAAGGAGTCGGAGAAGTCGAAGGCGGCGGAGCGCGGCTAGGGCCTGTCTGAATACTCCATCTGGCTTCGCCCGGCTGCGCGGGCCGCTGGCTTCGCCGCGCGTCCATCGCCGTAGTTCGCCCATACGGCTTCGTCGTCGCGGCTCGCGCTCGGCCCGCTCGCTCGGCCTCGGTGTTGACGCCGGGTTTTCGGATAGGCTCTTAGGCGGACCTCGGCTTCGCCGCAAGGGGTTGGCCGGCCGGAAGAGGAGGACCCAACGATGATGCCGGCGCGCGAAGCGCTCCAACGCCTGCAGGAGGGCAACCGCCGCTTCGTCTCCGAAGTTCGGAACGCCCACGCCCTCACGCGTCAAGCGCGCCGCGAGGAAGTGGCGGCAGGTCAGGCGCCGTTCGCGATCATCCTCGGTTGTTCCGACTCGCGGGTGCCGGCGGAAATCGTCTTCGACCAGGGGCTAGGCGACCTGTTCGTCATCCGCGTGGCGGGAAACATCGTCGCCTCCTCCCAAGTCGGAAGCGTCGAATTCGCCGCGGAACGATTCAGCACACGGCTGGTCGTGGTCCTCGGGCACTCCCAGTGCGGCGCGATTCAGGCCACGCTGGAAGAGCTGCAGCAGACGACTGAACACCAGTCGCGGAATCTGAGGTCGATCGTGGACCGCATCCGTCCCTCCGTGGAAGGCCTGCTGGCGACGGAGCTCCGGCACGACCCGGAGGCCCTGGTGGCGCAGGCCGTCCGGGCCAACATCCGCGTCTCCGCGAATCATCTGCGACACGGATCGGGCATCCTCGAGCAGTTGATCCAGAGCAGTGGACTCCTCGTCGTCGGAGCCGAGTACTCCCTCGAGACCGGCGTCGTCGATTTCTTCGACGGCGTTCCGGCCGCCCGCTGACCACCCCTTGCCGCGGACGGGCTCCGCCTACCGCCGAGACCGCCTTCGAGCGCGTCGATCCCGAGGCGGGGAGCGGCACGGGGCCCGCGTCCCGCGCCTGGCCGCCAGGGCGAGAGGCGAAAGGCCGCCGTTCCGCTCGGCCGCGAGCCCGCGCGCGAGAAGCTCGCGGCCCGGCGTCACGGGGCGGCGCACCCGCGACCTGGGTCGTTTCGCGGGTGGGGAGGGGGAAGCCCCTCCCGCGCTCCCGCCAGCTAGGATTGCGGCATGGCCCGCGGCCCCGCCCGAAGCCTCGTTCTCGGCTACGCCGCCATCGCGGTGATGCTCGGAGGATCGCTCTGGCTCCTCTTCGGGACGCGCGACATCCTGCCGCGCGGCCTGCGGCCCCTGGTGGAAGCCGCGGCGGCGCGCCACGGGCTCGATGCCGCCCTGGTGGAGGCGGTCGTGAGGGCGGAGTCCCGGGGCGACCCCCAGGCGGTCTCCCATCGCGGCGCCTGCGGGCTGATGCAGTTGACGCTGCCCACCGCCGCCGACGTCGCCGGACGCGCCGTGACGATGGCGGAGCTCTTCGATCCGGCCACCAACCTCGATCTCGGCTGCCGCTACCTCAAGATGCTCTTGAACCGGTATCCGGCCGACCTCCGCCTCGCGCTCATGGCCTACAACGCTGGGCTCGGCACGGTGGACCGATGGCTGCGCGAGGAGCCCGACCCCGGCGCCATCCTGTCGAGGCTCGCCTACCGGGAGACCCGCGGCTACGTGGACAAGGTGCTCGGCTACCTGCAAGGGTAGGCGGCCCGGTCGCGGGGGCTACCCCGGCAGGCTCATGAGGAACTCGGCGTTGGAGCTGGTCTTCTCGAGGCGGCTCTTCAGGAGCGACATCGCTTCGGGGAGCTGCATGTCGTTGAGGAGCTTGCGAAGCCGGTAGACGCGGTCCAGCTCGTCGGGGTGCAGGAGCAGCTCCTCCTTGCGCGTTCCGGAGCGCTGGATGTCCATGGCCGGCCAGATGCGCCGGTCGGCGAGGCGGCGGTCCAGCACCAGCTCCATGTTGCCGGTGCCCTTGAACTCCTCGAAGATCACCTCGTCCATGCGCGAGCCGGTGTCGATGAGCGCGGTGGCCATGATGGTGAGGCTGCCGCCCTCCTCGATCTTGCGCGCCGCGCCGAAGAACCGCTTCGGCTTCTGGAGCGCGGCGGCGTCGATGCCGCCGGTGAGGATGCGACCGGAGTGCGGCGCCTCGGCGTTGTAGGCGCGGCCCATGCGTGTGATCGAGTCGAGGAGGATCACCACGTCCTTGCCGCACTCCACCATGCGCCGCGCCTTCTCGATGACCATCTCGGCCACGGTGCAGTGGCGCGAGGGCGGCTCGTCGAAGGTGGAGGAGATCACCTCCGCTTTCGTGTTGCGCTCCATGTCCGTCACCTCCTCGGGCCTTTCGTCGATGAGGAGGATGATCAGCTCGCACTCCGGGTGGTTGGCGCTGATCGCGTTGGCGATCATCTGGAGGATGATCGTCTTGCCCGCGCGGGGCGGCGAGACGATGAGCCCGCGCTGCCCTTTCCCGATGGGCGAGAGCATGTCCATGATGCGGGTCTCGACGCGCTCCCGCGTGGTCTCGAGGATGAACCGCTCGATGGGGTAGATTGGGGTGAGGTCCTCGAAGATGGGGCGGCTCGCCAGGAGCTCCGGCGCCGCCCCGTTCACCTGCTCCACCTTGAGGAGGGCGAAGTAGCGCTCGCCCTCCTTGGGCGGACGGATCTGGCCCGTGAGGTAGCAGCCTCCCCGCAGCCCGAGGCGCCGGACCTGGGAGGGGGAGACGTAGATGTCGTCCGGAGAGGCGGTGTAGGAGTAGAGCGCGGAACGCAAGAACCCGAACCCGTCCGGGAGAATCTCCAAGACCCCTTCGCCATAGAGGATCCCGCTCCCGTCGACGCGGTCGCGCAGGAGCCGGAACACCAGCTCCTGCTTCTTGAGATTGGCGAATTCGGGGATGCCTTCGCGTTCGGCCAGGAGATGCAGCTCCGGGATGCTCAGGGTGTGGAGCTCGTTGATCTGCAGCTCCCCGCGCTTCACCTTCTCGAACCGTTCCGCCACGTCCGCCGCCAAGACCGCGGCGGGAGGATTCGGGGGGAGGGGCTCGGGGGGGGCGGGGGGCGCGCACTCGGGGGGGGCGGCCTGCTCGTCCCGCTTCCGGGTCCGGGGGCGCTTGGGAGTTGCCTCTTCCTTCTTTGTACCCATCGCTACCTCGATCGTGCAGGGCGTCGGCTCCTCGCCAGACGCCGGATCGCCGCGGCCGCGCGGGCCACGTCCAGCCTGAGCCTCGTTCGGTCCCCCGCGTTCTCGACCACCAGATGGGAACGCGCACGCTTGCGCCGGCAGCTCCACTGGCGCGCTTCCCGGGCACGGTGCTGCGCCGCGCTCCAGCCCCTCGCGAGGCGGGAGCGTCTCCTCCGCACCCGCGCCGGGCAAGCCACGTAGACCACCCGGTCGCAAAGCAGGTCGGCCCCGGTCTCCTGGAGGAGCGGTGCGTCCAGGAGCACGACGCGACCACGGGCCCGGGCGCCGGAAATCTCGCTTTCGAGGGCCCGCCGGACCAGGGGGTGAAGGATCGATTCGAGCCGGATCAACGCCTGGGGATCTCCAAAAACCGTCCGCGCCAGCCCCCCCCGGTCGAAGGTCCCGTCCCTTCGCACGCTTCCCGGGAAGGCGCGAGCCACGCGCGCGCGGACGGCCGGCAGGTTCAGGATCCGCCGGGCGACCGCGTCTGCGTCCAGGTGCACCGCGGGGAGCCGCCGGGCAAGCAGGGCTGCCACGGTGCTCTTCCCGGCCGCAATCCCGCCCGACAGGCCGACCACCGCCAGGGCCATGGGGGAGAAGCCTCCGGGTCCAATGGGGTGGGGAGGGCGCGAGGTCGGGGGAGCTCACGGCGCGGCGCCGAGGCGCGCCTGGAACCTCGGGACGGTAGCAGGCCCCTCCAGGAGCGTCAAGGGCCGAGGGAGCGCGACTTTCGAGCCTCCCGCGGGGTCCGCGGTTGACTCCGGTCCCGGCGCTCGGGTAAGGTTGGCGCCTCAACGGTAGCGGCACAGGCAGAACGACACGCTGCGGAGCGGCGGGAACGGGCCCGCCCCCGGCAGGAGGTATCCATGGGCATGGGCATTCGGGAACGGGGCATCGGCAATACGGCATTCGCGCTGGTCCTGGTGATCCTGATCATCGCCATCGCCGCGTTCGTCGTGCAGAAGAACGACAACGACGGCCTGGTCAAGGACGTGCGGAAGTGGAAGGATTCCGCAACCGCCGCCGCCCTCAAGCAGTCCTCGGCCGAGCGCGCCTACGACATCGTGGTCGAGGTGATCGGCGAGACCTCCATCGAGCGCACCGCCTTGGAGAAGGGCCTCGAGGACGCCGACGCGATCCGCAACAAGCTGCGCGCGTGGCTGCACGCCATGGCGACCGAGCTCGAGACCGCCGGCCGGTTCACGATGCGGGTCGAGGGGTTCCAGGTGAACGACCCGCCCGGGATCGTGGTCAAGACCGAGGGCGGCAACTCCACCGTCGCGCTCTACACCAATCCCGACGCGGCCGAGACGATCAAGGCCTCCACGTTCCTGCGGACGCTCAAGGACGCCCTCGTCCACTGCGGGAAGTACATCCGCGAGACCGGGGAGCGCGCGGATGCCTCGGAGAAGAAGAACGCCGAGGAGGTGAGCAAGCTGAAAGCCGCCATCGCCGACGCGCAGACCAAGTTCGCCGCCGCGATCTCCCAGGTGCAGACCAATTCCGACAACGTCGACACCCAGCGTCGTCGCGCCGAGGACGACCGCCAGGCCCTCACCGCCGAAGTGGACAAGCTGCGTTCGGAAGTCGCCCAGGTCAAGGCGGACAGTTCCAAGAGCGAGCGCAAGCTCAACCAGGACCTCCGCGCCCAGAAGGACGCGCTGATCAACGAGAAGGAGCGCAAGAAGGTCGCCCTCGCCGAGGACCCCGAGGATGGGGAGGTCGTCGAGGTAGGCGAGACGCTCGGGACCCTCTGGGTGAATCTCGGCCGCCGCCACAAGCTGAGCTCCGGCACGAAGTTCAAGGTCTGGCGCCGCGGCAAGGGCAACGTCCGCGAGTATGTCGCTGTGGTGAAGGTGATCAAGGTCAACGAGAGCATCAGCGAGTGCCGCGTCCTGGAGCGGCTCGACACCCGCATCCCGGTCACGAAGGGGATGTACATCTCCAATCCCTTCTATGACCCCCGCGCGCCTCTGCGCGTCCACATCTACGGGGATCTGCAGCGCTACACCTCCGATGTCGCCTACGCGCGGCTCCGCGCCGCCGGCTGCGAGGTGGTGCGCGCGCTGGACGACACGGTCCAGATCATCGTCCTCGGGGAGCCCGGCGTGACCACCGAAGAGGTGACCGACGAGACCGAGGCGGCCGCCGCCGAGCGGCGCGCCGCGGTGGAGCGCGACCGGCGCCTCAACGCGGTGATGGAGAAGGCAGCGTCCATCGGCGCCGTCGTGGTGACGGAGGCCGTGCTCTCCAGCTTCATCGACTACTAATCCCCACGATCCAAGCGGGACGGGGGCCGCCCGGGGTTCGGGCGGCCCCTGTCCGTTCATGCGCGGTCCCGTTCCATCGCCGTATACTTCCCCGCGATGGAACCCGAAGGCGGGAAGCGGATGACGCTCGGGGAGCACCTCGAGGAGCTGCGCACGCGGGTCGTTCGCATGCTCCTCGCCGTGGGCGCCGGGTTCGGCCTCGCGTTCTGGCGCATCGAGGATGTCATGGACTTCATCCGCCGCCCCCTCGACCGGGTCGCCGCCGTCTACGGCGAGGACTGGGTCGTGGTCACCCAGCACAAGATTTACGACGCCTTCGCCGGCTCCATGAAGGCCGCCTTCTTCGCCGGCTGCGTTCTCTCCGCCCCGGTGATCGTCCACCAGCTCTGGGCTTTCGTCGGCGCCGGCCTCTACCCGCGCGAACGCCGCTCGGTGAAGTACTACGCCTTGCCCGGCTTCCTGCTCTTCTTCGCCGGCGCCGCCTTGGCCTACTTCTACGTCATGCCCTTCGCCCTCGACTTCCTCGTCTGGTGGTCGAAGGAGAAGATGGAGGCCAAGTCCTGGCTCAACCTCAACGACTACGTCTCGCTCATCTCCTTCTCGATGTTCGTGTTCGGGCTCGTCTTCCAGGTCCCCCTCATCATGATCTTCCTCATGCGCATCGGCGTGGTTCAGGCGGCCACCTTCCGCCGGTTCCGGCGCCACGCCGTGGTGACGATCTTCATCCTGGCGGCGATCCTCACGCCTCCCGACGTCCTCTCGCAGCTGGTGCTCGCCGCCTGTCTCATCGCGCTCTACGAGGGTGCGATCTTCGTCGGGGCGAGGGTTTCGCGACCCCGCCGGAAGGAGGCGTGAAATGAAGATCGCCGTCGTCGGCCTGCCCGGAGGCGGGAAGACCTCGCTCTACAACGCGCTCTCCGACAAGCCGGTGGATCTCTTGCCGGGCGTGGCGGGGGCGCCGCCCCATGTGGTGACGGTGCCGGTGCGCGACGAGAGGCTGGAGTGGCTCCGCGACCTCTACAAGCCCAAGAAGTACACCCCCGCCTCCCTGGTCCTGGAGGACCATCCCGGCATCCCCGCCGGCGCGGCGAAGGCCGACCGACGCGGCGAGCTCTTTGCGCGCATGCGCAACGCCGAGGGCCTCGCCGTGGTGCTGCGCGCGTTCGCGAGCGACCGCTACACCTACGCCGACCCCGCCCCCGACCCCGCGCGCGACCTGGACCTCATCGCCCTCGAGTTCCTCACCGCCGATCTCGAGATCTGCGAGCGCCGGCTGGAACGGCTCGCCGAGGAGTGGAAAAAGCCCCAGGACCGGGAACGGGTGGAGCGCGAGAAGGCCGCGGTCGAGCGGATGCGGGCGCATCTCCTCGAAGGGCGCGGGGCGTTCGCCGCCGATCTGCGCAGCGACGAGAGCAAGCTCGTGAAGGGGTTCCAGCTCCTCACCGGCAAGCCGGTGGTGCTCGTCGTCAACCTGCCCGAGGGGGGCCGGGCGTCGGAGCCCTCCACGCCGGCCCTCGACATCCGTGCCCGGTTCGGCGCCTGCATCGCTCTGGAGGCCGACCTGGCACGCATGGAGGGGGAGGAACGCGCGCTGTTCCAGGAGAGCTACGGCCTGACGGAGCCGCTGCGCGACCGTTTCGTGATGGCCTCCTGCCGCGGCCTCGGCCTCCAGCCCTTTTTCACCGTGGGTGAGGACGAGGTGCGCGCCTGGACCATCCAGACCGGGGAGACGGCGGTGGAGGCGGCGAGCAAGATCCATACCGATCTGGCCAAGGGCTTCATCAAGGGCGAGGTGACCGCCTACCAGGACTTGCGGGACGCGGGATCGGTGCGCGAAGTGAAGGCGCGTGGCAAGCAGCGGCTCGAATCGAAGGATTACGTTTTGAAGGACGGGGACATCTTCCACGTAAGATCCAGTCTATGAAGCTGCCCAGAACTGCCATCCTCTCGGTCGGGGACGAACTCCTCGGCGGACGGATCATCAACACGAATGCCGCCTTCATCGCCACGAGGCTCACCGAGGCCGGCTTCCTCGTCTCCGCCACCGAGACCGTGGGGGACGAGGAGTTCGCCATCGCGGACGCGGTGAAGGGCCTCTGCGGACGCGCGGAGGCGGTGATCGTGGTGGGCGGGCTCGGGCCGACGCCGGACGACGTGACGCGCGAAGCGATCGCGGGGGCGGCGGGCAAGCTCGTCGTGGTGGATCGGAGCCTCAAGCGCGCCGTCGCCGAACGCACGAAGGGCCGTTCCGCATCGAAAAACGCGCGCATGGCGCGCATCCCGGAGGGGGCGCGCACCTTCCCCAACGAGATCGGCGTCGCGGCGGGGCTCCGGGTGGAGGTCGGCGGAACGCCGGTCTACGCTCTGCCGGGCGTCCCGATCGAGATGGAGGCGATGTTCGAGAGCGCCGTCGTTCCCGATCTCATCGCGACGTTCGCGAACGCCACGCCCATTCCGATGCGGACGCTCAAGGTCTTCGGCCTGCGCGAGGCGGAGGTGGCGGAACAGCTGGGGGAGCTGCTCGACCGGAGCGGCGACCCCGCCGTCGGCGTGACCGTGAAGGACGGCGTCATCACCGTCACGGTGGTGGGCGAGGGCGCGGACGGGCGCGCGGAGGCGATCGCGGCCAAGCTGGGGGACGACCGTTTCGGCGAAGGCGCCGACACCCTCTCCTCGGTGCTCTACGGCCTGCTCGAGGGGCGCGGCCTCGGCTTCGGCACCGCGGAGTCGGTCACCGGCGGAATGGTGGCGAGCCTCTTCGTGGAGGTGCCCAGCGCTTCCCGCGTCCTGCGCGGCGGCATCGTCGCCTATACCAACGAACTCAAGCACGCGCTCCTGGGCGTGCCCAAGACCGTCCTGAAACGGGAGGGGGCCGTCTCGGCGGAAGTCGCACGGCGGATGGCGCGCGGCGCGCGCAAGGCGCTCGGCGCCGACGTGGCCGTCTCCACCACCGGGGCGGCGGGCCCCACCCCCGACCCGCACGGCGCCCCGGTGGGCTGCATCTTCCTCGCCGTCTCGGGACCGGGGCGGGGCAAGCGCTCCGAAAGCGTGGTGAAGGTGGAGTACTCCGGAACGCGGAACGCGATCCGCCGACGGGCCGCCTACGCCGCCCTGGACGCCGTGCGCCGCCACCTCCAGGCGCGCTGATCCCCGGCAGCGGGTAGGCTTAGGGGCCCGTCTACCCGGTGGTGTAATCGGTAGCACAGGAGACTTTGAATCTCTTAGTCCAGGTTCGAGTCCTGGCCGGGTAGCCAGTGCTTGCGATGAACCAACGACCTCTCGCCGCCGTCGTGCTTGCCGCGGGCAAGGGCAAGCGGATGCGTTCGCCCCTGCCCAAGGTCCTGCTCGAGGCCTGCGGCCGCCCGCTGGTGATCCATGTCCTCGAGGCGCTCGGTGCGCTGCGGGCGCGCCCCACCGTCCTCGTCCATGGGCACGGCGGGGCGCTGGTGAAGGAGGCGCTCAAGGAGCGCGAGGTGGTCTTCGCGCACCAGGAGGAGCAGCTCGGCACCGGCCACGCCGTGCAGTGCGCGCTCCCCGCGCTCCAGGGGTTCGTAGGGGATGTGGTCGTGCTCTGCGGCGACACCCCGCTCCTCACCGGCGAGGTGCTCTCGGCGCTGGTCGCCGACCACCGGGAGAAGCGGCGCGCGCTGACCGTCCTCAGCGCCGAGCTCGAGGACCCGGGGTCGCTGGGACGCATCGTGAGGGGGGCGGGGGACGCCCTGGAGCGGATCGTGGAGTTCAAGGATGCGGCGCGCGAGCCCGCGATCCGGGCGATCCGCGAGATCAACACCGGGGTGATGGTGATCGACGCCGCGCTGCTCCCCGGCGCCCTGGCGCGCCTTTCCGCCGACAACGCCCAGCGCGAGTACTACCTCACGGACGTGCCGGGGCTCCTCCTTGCCGACGGGCGGCGGGCGGATGTCTTCCGCACCGCCGACGCCGGCGCCGCGCTGGGGGTGAACACCCCTCGGGAGTTGGCGCACGCCGCCCGGCTCCTGCGCCGGCGCACGGTGGGGGGCCTCATGGACGCCGGCGTCGTCGTGGAGGACCCGGAGACGACCCTGGTCGACTCCGGCGTGGAGGTAGGCGAGGGGACGATCCTCTATCCTTTCACCTATCTGGCCAAAGGGGCGCGCATCGGGCGCAGTTGCAGGATCGGCCCCTTCGCGAGCGTGGGCGAAGGGACGGTGCTCGGCGCGGGGGCGGTTGTGGGTCCCTTCGTGGACGCGCGGCGCTGTCTCCTCGACCCGGGCGCGGCGGTGGTCGGCCACGCTCTCTTGCGCGATCTGGCACTGGGGGCGGGGGCGAGCCTCGGGGCCGGAACGATGGCTCCCGGGCCCGCCTCGGGAGGGGGCCGCGCGGTGGTGGGGGAGGGCGCCCGAATCGGGGCTGGCGCGATCCTGGAGGCTCCCGTTACCGTAGGCGACCGGGCCGTTCTCCCTCCCGGCGCGGTGCCGGGCCGCGAGGGCGAGGCCCTGTCCGGAGAACGCAACCATGGCTGACGCCGCGATGAAGATCTTCTCGGGCTCCTCCAACCGTCCGCTCGCGGAGCGGATCTGCAGCCACCTCAACACGAGGCTGGGCGACGCGCGCGTCGAGCGGTTCGCCGACGGCGAGATCCGCATCAAGATCGAGGAGGACGTGCGGGGGACCGACGCCTTCGTCGTGCAGTCCACCTGCCCCCCGGTCAACGAGCATCTCATGGAGCTGCTCTTGATGATCGACGCACTCAAACGCGCGTCGGCGGACCGGATCACGGCCGTGATCCCCTATTTCGGCTACGCCCGCCAGGACCGCAAGGACGAGGGGCGCGTGCCCATCTCGGCCAAGCTGGTCGCCAACACGCTGACGGTCGCGGGGGTCAACCGCGTCCTCGCCATCGACCTGCACGCGGCCCAGCTCCAGGGGTTCTTCGACCTCCCGGTGGACCATCTCTACGCCTCCCCGGTCTTTACCCGCCACATCCGCTCGATGCGCATCCCCGACCTGACGGTGGTGGCGCCCGACGTCGGCTCGAGCAAGCTGGCGCGCGGCTACTCCAAGCGGCTCGGGGCGGGCCTGGCCATCGTGGACAAGCGGCGCGTCGACGACAAGGACACCGAGGTGCTCTCGGTCATCGGCGACGTGAAGGGCTGCAATGTCCTGCTCATAGACGACATGATCTCCACCGGGGGCTCCATCTCGAAGGCGGCGGCCGCCGTCCACGAGATGGGGGCGAAGGGGATCGTGCTCGCCGCCACGCACGCCGTCATGACCGGCCCGGCCATGGCGCGGCTGGACGAGGCCCCGGTCCAAAAGGTGCTCGTGACCGACACCATCCCGCTCCGGGAGGAGAACCGGCGCAAGTACCTGGAGGTGTTGAGCATCTCCCGCATGCTCGGCGAGGCGATCCTGCGCATCCACCACTCCGAGTCGGTCTCCCGCCTCTTCGACGCCGACGCGGAGTACTGATCCCCGTCGCCGGTCCGGGCGCGCCCTTCCCTCCGTGACGGCCTCCCGGTGCGCGGCCCCCCCGCCCCCGCCCCCCTCCCCGCCTCTCCTCCTGGCGCCCGTTGGTATACTGTCGGGCTTTCCCGGAACCAACCATGAAGATCCTGGACCTACCCGTCGCGATGCGCGAAAAGCTCGGCTCGGCCTCGTCGCGCCGCTACCGCCGCACCGCCCGTATCCCCTGCGTCCTCTACGGCAACCGCCAGACCACGGTGCCGCTCACCGTTGCGAGCGACGACGTGGCGCGCGTTCTCAAGCAGCACGCGCGCTTGGTGCGGCTCAGGCTCGGCGCCGACGAGCAGACGGCGCTCGTGCGCGAGGTGGCGTGGGATGTCTTCGGCGAACGCGTCGAGCACATCGATTTCGTGCGGGTCGAGATGACCGACCAGGTGACCGTTTCGATCCCGGTCCGCTTCGTCGGCATCCCGATCGGCATCTCCCAGGGCGGCGTCTTGGAGCCGATCCTCTCCGACCTCGAGGTGCGCTGCGCGGTGCACGCGATTCCCGACGAGATCCGCGTGGATGTCACCCCGCTCGAGCTGCACAAGGGGTTCCACCTGGAAGACATCGCCTTCCCCGCGGGCGTCGTGCCGGTGCGCAGCCTCAAGGACCTGCTCGTCCACGTCGTCGAGCCGCGCAAGATCGAGGTCGCGGCCCCCGCGGTAGCCGAGGGCGCCGCCGTGGAGGCCGTGGCGGGCGAGGCCGCGGCTCCTGGCGCCGCAGCGGGTGCGGCCGCCGCCGCGCCCGAGAAGGGTAAGGAGGCGGGCAAGGAAGCCGGAAAGGCGGGCAAGGAGGCGGGCAAGGAAGGCAAGGAAGGCAAGGAAGGCAAGGACGCCGTCAAGGGCAAGGGCAAGGGCAAGTAGCCGCCTGCCGCACATCGTCTTGGGCATCGGCAATCCCGGCGAACGCTACCGCCGCACGCGCCACAACGTCGGGTTCCGGGTGATCGACCTCCTGGCGGAGCGCGCCTCGGTCCCGCTCGAGGACCTTTGCGGGATCGACGCCGAAGGGGGGTTGGGGCGCCTCGCGGGGCGGCCGGTACTTCTGGCGAAGCCCACGAGTTTCGTCAACCGTTGCGGGCCGGTGCTCGCCGCCCTCTGCTTGCGGGAGGCGACACCCCTCTCCGAAGTCCTGGTGGTGGTGGACGACTTCCAGCTTCCGCTGGGTCGCCTCCGCCTCAGGTCCTCGGGGGGTGCGGGGGGGCACAACGGACTGACCTCCATCCTCGAGAGCCTCGGCTCCGTCGCCTTCCCTCGGCTGCGCCTCGGCATCGGGGACCCGGGATCCGAGCCGGCCGAGCGCTACGTCCTGGAGCCCTTCGCCCCAAGCGAGGAGCCCGCCGTCGCCCGGGCGGTCGAGGTCGCCGCCCGGGCGGTGGAGTCCTGGCTCTCCGCCGGGATCGAGCGGGCCATGGGGGAGGTGAATCGCCGCGAGCTTGACGGCGCGGAGGGCGCGGCGTAGCATCACACGTTTTCCACCGGAGCATCGATGTATCCGTACGAGGGCATGTTCCTGATCGATCCCGTGGCCCACGCCGCGAGCCCCGAGACCGTCGAGAAGGCGGTGCAGGGTCTCCTGGAGAAGCACGGGGCCAAGATCCATCGCCTGGAGCGCTGGGACGAGCGCAAGCTCGCCTACACGATCAAGGGCCACAAGCGCGGGGTCTACCTCCTCGCCTACTTCGACCTGCCCGGGGAAAACGTGAGTCCCCTCCGCCAGGAGTGCCGCATCACCGAGGTGATCCTGCGCCAGCTGCTCCTGCGGCTGGAGGAGGAGGTCCCCGCCTACCTGGAGCAGCTGGCGAAGTACTACGACAAGATCAAGGAGGATGCGGAGCTGCGGCGGAACGACCGCGACCGTTCCTCGCGTCGCGACCGGGAGGAAGGCGACGAGGGCGGGCACGCCTTGGGCGATGTCTCGTACGGCGGGGATGGCCTGGATCGCGAGGAGGATCGCGACCGATGAGGCGCCCCAAGACCGAGCCCCGCGAAGGCGGGCATGCCGCCAAGAACGCCAAGAACAAGAAGCCCCCGCGCTTCAAGCGTTTCCGGGACCGCCGGGGACGCTTCGAGCGGTTGGGCATCGTGATGATCGACTGGAAGGACGTGCCCACGCTCCAGCGGCTCTGCACGGGGCAGGGCAAGCTCTTGAGCCGCAAGCGCGCGTTTCAAAGCGCGCGGTTTCAGCGCCTTGCCAAGCTCGCGGTGAAGCGGGCGCGGTTCATGGCGCTCTTGCCCTACGTCGGGAGTTGAACGTGAAGATCCGCCGCAACGTGAAGGTCCTGCTCCTGCAGGACGACGAAACCCTCGGCGTAGTCGGCGAGATCGTCGACGTCCGCCCGGGATTCGCGCGCAACTACCTCTTCCCCCAGGCGAAGGCGACGCAGCCCACCAAGGAGGCCCTTCTGCGCGTGGAGGGGCAGAAGCGGAAGGCGGTCGCGATGCGCGCCGAAAAAGCGCGACAGATCGAGGAGCTGGCCAAGGTGGTCGCGGGGATGAGCCTCACCATCGAGGAGCGCGCCAGCGAGGAGGGCCACCTGTTCGGATCGGTCGGGGGCGCGGAGATCGCCACGGCGCTCCGAGCCAAGGGGATCGCGGTCGAAGCGCGTCAGGTCGAACTGGAGCGCCCGATCAAGGAGCTCGGCATCTTCAACGTGCCGGTCCGTCTCGACGCCGAACGGAAGGCGGAGGTGCGGGTCTGGGTCATCGAGCCGGCCGCGGACTGATGATTCCGCGTCGCTCGAGCCCGCGGGCCGGCCTGTGCGCCGGCCCGCGGACGTTCTCCCCCGCCCCCCTCTCCCCCTCTCTCCACGAGTTCTGAACGCGCCCTCCACAATTTTCGTCCCCCGCCCACTTAGGCTCATGGGGAGATTGAATCCCCAAGGCCCGGCCCGCTACTCTGCGGGCCGGTGCAGAACCGTGGAACAGACCCAGCGCAACATCACCCGCCTTCCGCCCCACAGCGAGGACGCGGAGAAGTCGCTCCTCGGGGCGATCCTCCTCGACGGCGACGTGCTGGGCATGGTCCTCGCGCTGGTGCGCCCCGAGGACTTCTACGCCACCGCGCACCAGCGGATCTACGAGGCGTGCGAGACGCTCTACCAGCGGGGCTCCCGCGTCGACGCCGTGCTCATCAAGGAGGAGCTGCGCCGGACCGGCGGGATCGAATCGGTCGGCGGCGAGACCTACCTCGCGCACCTGGTGGAGTACGTGCCCTCTGCGGCGGGGGCGCAGGACTACGCGCGCATCGTGAGCGAGAAGGCGGTCTCCCGCAACCTCATCCACCTCTGCACCGGCATCCAGTCCGCGGCCTACGAGGGGAGCATGCCGGGGGACGAGCTGCTCGACTCGGCGGAGCACCAGATCTTCAGCCTCAGCCGCGGCGCGGCGGATTCCAGCACGGCGGGCATCCGCGAGATCCTGAACGAGACGTTTGGCGACATCGAGATCCTGCTCAAGAGCGGCGGGGCGATCACGGGCCTCGCGACGGGATTCCTGGAGCTGGACGAGATGACCGCGGGGCTGCAGCCGGGCGATCTGGCCATCGTCGCGGGCCGGCCCTCCATGGGCAAGACCACCTTCACGAACTGCGTGGTAGACCATGTCGGCCTCCTGGAGCGCAAGCCGGTGGTGGTCTTCAGCCTCGAGGTGTCGCGCAAGCATCTCGTCCGCAACATGCTCTGCGCCCGCTCGCGCGTCGAGCTCCAGAAGGTGCGGCGCGGCAACCTCGACAAGACCGATCTCGACCGGCTTACCCACGCTGCCGGCGAGCTGATGGAAGCCCCCATCTTCATCGACGACTCGCCGGTGACGAGCCCGATCACCCTGCGCGCCAAGGCGCGGCGCCTCAAGCAGAAGCACGGCCTGGGTCTGGTGGTGGTCGATTACCTCCAGCTCATGGAGACCGGCAAGGCGGAGAACCGCCAGCAGGAGATCGCGCAGATCAGCCGCCAGCTCAAGGGGATGGCGCGCGAGCTGGAGGTGCCGGTGATCGCCATTTCGCAGCTCAACCGGAGCGTGGACAGCCGCGAGGACCGGAGGCCGCGCATGAGCGACCTGCGGGAGTCGGGCGCGCTGGAGCAGGATGCCGACCTGATCCTCTTCCTCTTCCGCGAGGAGGTCTACCGCCAGACCGAGGAGAACCGCGGTCTCGCCGAGCTCATCGTAGCCAAGCAGCGCAACGGTCCGATCGGCTCCGTTCCGCTCCTTTTCTTCGGAAATGTCCTCCGATTCGAGAACGCGGCGTTCCGCGACGACGGCGGCCACTAGGGGCCCGCTCCCGCCGCACTCCGCCGCGACCGCTTTCCTCCCGAGCCGTGCCCTGCGCCAGTGCGTATAATCCCCGCCTTCCCCGTGCGACGCACCGCGACGTTTTTCCTACCGGCTCTCGCGATCCTGCTCCTGGCCGGGCTCGCCCGCGGCGCCGGCGAGCGGAAGGTGGTCGGCATCCGCTTCGAGGGGAACCGCCGCTACACCGGCGAGTTCCTGCAGGAGCAGATCGCCACGAAAGTGGGGGAGCCGCTCGATCCCGCGCTGCTCTCCCGCGACGAGCGCACCCTGCGCGAGTACTTCTCCGCCGTGCTCGAGATCGAGGAGATCACGACGGACGGCGGCGTCGAGGTGGTCTTCCACGTCGTGGACAAGTCGGTCGTCGGCGCCGTCGAGGTGCTGGGGCTCGCCGGCGTCCGGAACGAGGACTTCGAGGCGCTCCTCCTGACGCGACGCGGCCGACCGCTCCAGGAGTTCGCCCTGCGCAGCGACAAGGACCTGCTGGAGCGGCTGCACCGGGAGAAGGGGTACGCCTTCGCGGATGTGCAGTGGTACCGGCGGCGCACCGACCAGCCCGACGTCGAGGACATCATCTTCCAGGTGTTCCCGGAGCGCCGCGTCAAGGTGCGCGAGGTGATCCTCGACGGGGCGGCGTCCCTCCGGCGCGCCAAGCTGCTCGCCGGCGCCAGCAACAGCGACCGCTACCGCAGCCAGCTCTTCGGCTTCCTCGCCCCCTCCTGGTTCGATCGGGCCGCCCTCGAGGAGGATCGCCGCAGGATCGAGCTCATCTACCACGCGGAGGGGTTCCTCGACGCGCGGGTGGTCCTGGTCGAGGTGCGCCACGACGACGCCCGGCGCTACGCCACGATCCGCTACCAGGTGGCGGAGGGGACGCGCTACGTCCTCGAGGGGATCCGCCTGGAGTGGGGCGCGGAGGCGGACGCCCAGCCGCTCGAGGCGGATCGCGAGTTCCTCTCCCCCGCCGAGGCGGAGCGGATCGCGGCGCCCTTCGTGGGAGAGGCCTACCGCGAGGAGGATTTAGGGCGCGCCTATCGCGAGATCGAGCTTCGGTTCTTCTCGCGCGCCTACGCCGACGTCGCGCTGAGCCTCTTCCCGCAGCCCGACCCGGTCCGGCACACGGTGCTGGTCCGCCTCACGGCGCGCGCGGGGCCCAAGGTGCGGCTGGGTCGCATCCGGATCGTGGGCAACCAGTGGACCCGCGACAACGTCCTGCGCCGCGAGTTCCGCGAGGGCGCGATGCCCGGCGATCTCCTCGACGTCGAGGCCCTGGAGCAGGGGCTCAACCGGATCCAGTCCCTCAACTTCTTCTCCGTGGCGCGCTTCTGGCCGCCGCGCTACGGCCTCTCCAAGAGCGCCAACCTCGACCGGCCCGACGAGTTCGATGTGGAGCTCGAGGTGGAGGAGACCGACACGCGGCAGTTCAACGTGGGAGCGGGAGTCACGAGCGACGGGGGCGTCTTCGGCAACTTCACCGTCACGTGGCGCAACTTCGACTACCGCAAGCCGCCCTCGCGCCCCTGGGCGATCTTCGACCAGGACGCGTTCCGGGGGGCGGGGCAGTTCTTCGAGTTGAGCGCCGCCCCGGGCACGACCTTCAGCAGCTTCCGTCTCACCTTCTCCGATCCCGCGGTCAATGACTCCCGCTGGTCATTCGGATTCAGCCTCTTCCGCAATCTGGCCTTTCTCGAGGACTACGACCAGGCGAGCACCGGCGGCTACATCCGGGTGGGGCGATTCCTCGACGAACGGATGCGCTGGCAGCTCTCCTTCGAGTGGATGCTCCGCGAGGTGACCCTGGACAACCCCGACCCGCCCTCCCCGGTCAACGCGCTCGACGCCCAGGGCCATAACTCCGTGCACGGCATCGGAATCACGATCCGCTACGACCGCCGGACCGAGGTGGGGCGCCACTTGACCGGCCACCAGTCCTCGCTCCGCGTCGACCTCCTGGGCGGGCTCTTCGGCGGCGACACCCACGTCGTCAAGGTGGCCCTCGACCACAGCCGCGGCTGGCGCATGCTCCAGCTCCGCTCGGGCAACTTCCACCGCGTGACGGTCCACGCCTCCCTCGACTGGGCCGGCGCCTACGGCGACTCCCCGGAGGTGCCGATCTTCGAGCGCTACTTCGCCGGAGGACGGACCCTGCGCGGCTTCGAATTCCGCGAGGTGGGCCCGCGCAGCAACGGCCGCCCGACGGGAGGGGAGTTCCTGGCCTTGGTCACGGTGAACTACTTCATCCCGCTCACGCCGCCGGAGGGGCAGTTCGGCCTCGATCTGGTCTTTTTCCTCGACCAGGGCACGCTCAACACCACCCTCGGCGAATTCGAGGCGGAGGACTGGCGCATCTCGGTCGGCTTCGGCGTGGCGATCGCCTTCGGCGGGCCGACGCAGCCGCCCCTGCAGATCGACTTCGGGTTTCCCCTCAGCGAGGGCGCCGGAGATCGCAAGCAGGCGGTCTCGTTCAGCTTCAGCCGCAACTTCTAGCCCTAGAGCCGCGGCCCGCCGGCCCCCTTGTCCCCCCTTCCCCTCACGCTTGGGGCCAAGTCTATAATCCGCCCTCGAACGGTTTTCGTGGTGAAGCAGCGACCCCAACGGACCCTCGCGTCGGAGGTGGAGTTTTCCGGCGCCGGTCTCCATTCCGGTGCCCCGGCGAGGCTCACGCTGCTCCCTGCCGAGCCGGGAGTCGGGGTGCTGTTCCGCCGCGTGGATCTTCCCGGCAAGCCGGAAGTGCCCGCGCGCATCGATTTCGCCGACCGGCGCCCGCGCTGCAGCTTCCTGCGGAACGGGGCGGCGGAGGTCTCCACCATCGAGCACCTCCTGGCCGGGCTTGCGGCGCTCCAGATCGACAACGTTCTGGCGGAGATCTCCGGGCCCGAGGTGCCCGGGCTGGATGGATCGAGCCGCCCGTTCCTCCAGGGGATGGCCGGGGTCGGGGTGGTGGAGCAGAAGGGCGTCTGCGCCCCCTACCGGATCGAGGAGGCCATCCACGTCCAGGAGGGGGACGCAGCCATCGTCGCCTTGCCCCGCGAGGAGGGGCTGCGCATCTCCTACACGCTCGGGTTCGACAAGCCGCGCACGGTGCGGCAGACCTTCACCCTGGATGTCACCCCGGAGCGGTTCGCCGTGGAGATCGCGCCGGCCCGCACGTTCGTGCTGAGCGAAGAGGTGGAGAAACTGCGGGCGGCGGGCCTCGGGCGCGGCGCCACCGACGAGAACACCCTCGTGATCGGCGAGAACGCCGAGGAGGACGCGCGCCATCTCCGCTTCCCCGACGAGTACGCGCGCCACAAGGTGCTCGACCTGATCGGCGACCTTTGGCTCCTGGGCCAGCCGATCCACGCCCACATCGTCGCCCACCGCACCGGCCACGCCGCCAACCGCGCGCTCGTGGAGCGGATCGCGCTCGAGATGCACCGGCGGGAGGAGATGGGGTACGTGCGCCGGGGCACCGGGTTCGACATCCACGAGATCATGCGGGTGCTCCCGCACCGCTACCCCTTCCTCCTCGTCGACCGGGTCGTGGAGGTGGAGGGGTTCAAGCGCGCCGTCGGGCTGAAGAACGTCTCCGCCAACGAGCCCTTCTTCCAGGGGCACTACCCGGGCAACCCGATCATGCCGGCGGTCCTCACCCTGGAGGCGCTGGCGCAGCTGGCCGGGATCCTGCTCCTGCGCAAGCTCGACTACTCGGGGAAGGTGGCGGTCTTCCTCGGCATGGACCGCGTGCGCCTCAGGCGCGCCGTCATCCCCGGCGACCAGCTCCGGCTCATCGTCGAGACCCTCCACCTGGGCCGCCGCGGGGGGAAGGTGCGCGCCCGGGCGACGGTGCGCGACACGCTGGTCGCGGAGGCGGAGATGAAGTTCATGCTGGTCGACTCGCCCAGCAACGTGGAGGATCTGGAGCTTTGAGCCGAGCCGCCGTCCACCCCACCGCCATCCTCGAGGAAGGCGCGGAACTCGCCGCTGGCGTGACGGTCGGGCCCTACGCGGTGATCGGCCCCAAGGTGCGCATCGGGCCCGGCTGCTCCATCCACGCCCACGCCGTCGTGCTGGGCACGACGATCCTGGGAGCGGGCAACAGCATCCACTCCCACGCCGTGATCGGCGGGGAGCCGCAGGATCTCAAGTACCGCGGCGAGGAGACGCTCCTGCGCATCGGCGACCGCAACCAGATCCGCGAGGGGGTCACGATCAACCGCGGCACGATCCAGGGGGGCGGTGAGACCGTCCTCGGGAACGACAACCTGCTCATGGCCAACTGCCACGTCGCCCACGACTGCCGCATCGGCAACAAGGTCATCCTGGCCAACGCGGTCATGCTCGCGGGGCACGTCCACATCCATGACCAGGCCAACATCGGGGGCGGGGCGGGTGTCCACCACTTCGCCACCGTAGGCCGGTTCGCCTACGTCGGCGGGCTCGCGCGGGTCACCTCCGACATCCCCCCCTTCACCGTGGTGGAGGGTCACCCCGGTCGCCCCCGCGCCATCAACGTGGTCGGTCTGCGCCGCGCGGGCTATCCCGAGGAGCAGATCGGGCAGGTGAAGGAGGCGTTCAAGCAGCTCTTCCGCGCCGACGCGCCCATGCAGGACTCCTGGGCGCAGCTCGAGCAGCAGTATCGCGGCAGCGAGGAGGTCCTGGAGCTGGTGCGCTTCCTGCGCGCGTGCGGCGCGGGCCGCCACGGGCGACAGCAGGAGAAGCCGGGACGCCGGCACACCCTATGACGGCGAGGGAGCTGCGCGTCGCGGTCATCGGCGTCGGCCACTTCGGGCGCAACCACGCGCGGGTCTATGCGGGCATGCCCGGCGTGCGGCTCGTCGCGGTGGCGGACCCCGATGCCGAGCGGTGCGAGGCGGCGGCGGAACAGTACCGGGCGCGCGGCGTGGTGCGCCACACCGAGGTGGGCGAGGTGGACGCGGTCTCCGTCGCCGTCCCCACCCGCGCCCACGAGGAGGTCGCCTGCTGGTTCCTGGAGCGGGGGATCCCGGCGCTCGTCGAGAAGCCCCTGGCCGACTCCGTGGAGGCCGCCGAGCGCATCGTCGCGGCCGCCCGAAGGGGAAAGACCTTCGTTGGGGTCGGCCACGTCGAGCGGTTCAATCCCGTCGTCGAGGCGGCCTGCGCGCTCGGCATCGATCCCCTCTTCATCGAATGCCACCGGCTCAACCCCTTCTCCTTCCGCGCCACCGACGTCGGCGTCGTGCTGGACCTGATGATCCACGACCTCGACGTGATCCTGCACCTGGTGCGGTCGGAGGTGGAGCGGGTCGATGCGGTGGGGGTGGAGATCCTCTCGCAGAGCGAGGACATCGCCAACGCCCGCATCGCCTTCAAGAACGGCGCCGTGGCCAACGTCACCGCCAGCCGCGTGGCGGTGAAGCCGATGCGCAAGATCCGCGTCTTTAGCCGCGACTCCTACATCTCCCTCGACTACGGCAGGCGGGAGGGCTCCATCTTCCGCAAGTCCCCCAAGCTCACGTTGGACGTCGTGCGCCGCATCAGCGAGGACCCCGCCTCCCTCACCGACTTCAAGGGGCGCGAGTCGGTGTTCGGCGAGCTTCTGCAGCACGAGACGATCCCGATGCCCGACCACGATCCGCTCGGCAAGGAGCTGGCCAACTTCGTGGAGAGCGTGCGCACCAAGAGCCGGCCCGCGGTGACCGGCGAGCACGGCCTCGCGGTCCTGCGCATCGCCGACGCGGTGCTCGACTCCATCCGTCGCTCCCAGGCCGCCGCGCTCCCGTGATCGCTGTCGCGGGCCCCCTGCTCGCGCACCTGGGCGGGTGGCGCGGCGATCTCTTGAGCCTCGCGCGGGACGGGGAGGGGCTCCGGCCGGTGGCCGAGCTGGGCTGGGATGGCCGCGCCCAGGTGACGCCGCAGCGGCGGCTCGCGCTCACCGAAGAGGCGCTCTTCGTGCTTGAGCCGGTTTCCGGTCCGCTCCTGGCGCCGCCCCTGCGGGTGCGCCGGTTCGATCCGCGCACGGGCGCCGAGAGGGGAAGGGAGGATGGGCGCGGGGAGGAGGGGGAGGCGGGGGAGGCGGGGGACTACTTCAACCTCGAGCGCCGGGAAGCGGGCAGGATCCACGCGCTCCGGTGCGGGATCGACCGCGGCACCGGCCGTCCGCTCGTCTGGGAGGGGCCCCTGCCCGATCTGGGGCAGCTCGCGCGCGAGCCCCACTGCTCCGGCACGCCGCTCCTCAGCCGCGGGACCTGCTGGTACCCGCTCCGCGTGGAGGGGCTCCTGCGCATCGGGGGCCCCGGCGACGCCTTCTGGCGAGGGGACGCCGGACCTCCGCTCGCGCTCTCCGGCGAAGCGCTGGTCGTGGGTGTGCGCCGAGGCGCTTCCGGCCTCTGGCGGGAGGGGGTCTGGCGTCGCTTCCCCGCGGGCACCCCTCGGCTCTGGCCTCCCTACCGAGCCCCGCTCTCCGGCGCGGCGGCGCCCTGGGCCGGGGGAATCGTGGCGTTGGTGCGGGGCGGCGGGCTCCTCCCCACCCTCGACGCCCCCGCCCCCCCTCCGCGTCTTCCCCCCGGACTCTACTCGGGGCTGGCCGCGCTTCCCTCCGGCCTCGTGGCGGTGGAGGATGGCGCCACGCCGAGGCTGGTGCCGGTCGTTTTGACAGCGTAGCGGGATGCCGGTACCTTTGAGGGTTTCCCCTCC
Source organism: Planctomycetaceae bacterium (assembly GCA_052388375.1). Classification (GTDB taxonomy): domain Bacteria; phylum Planctomycetota; class PLA2; order PLA2; family PLA2; genus JBQTIG01. Next base: position 48,584 of record JBQTIG010000037.1, read on the forward strand.
CCCGGATGCCGGCCGGGGGCGGAGCCCGACCCCCGCGCGGGGGGCGGGTCCCTATTCCCGGCGGAGAACTTCGTGTCCATCGTTTCGGTCAGGGAGCTCCTCGACGCGGGGGTGCACTTCGGGCATTCGACCCAGGTGTGGAACCCTCGCATGGAGCCCTACATCCACGGCAAGCGGAACGGCATCCACATCATCGACCTCAAGGGGACGGTGCGCGGGCTGCTGCGCGCGTGCAACTTCCTCCAGAGGCTCTGCGGCGACGGCAAGACGGTGCTCTTCGTCGGCACCAAGCGGCAGGCCAAGAACACGATCATCGCCGAGGCGCGGCGGTGCGGGCAGCCCTATGTCGGCGAGCGCTGGCTCGGCGGCATGCTGACCAACTTCTACACCATCCGCCAGCGGCTCAAGCGTCTGGTGGAGTTGGAGCAGACGGAGGCGGAGGTCCTGGCCGGCGCCGTGAAGATGAGCAAGCGGGATCTCTCCCGCATGGTGCGCGTGCGCAAGAAGATCCAGAAGAACCTCGACGGCGTGCGCATCCTCGAGAAGCTCCCCGGCGCGGTCGTGGTGATCGATCCGCAAGTCGAGACGATCGCGGTGACCGAGTCCAACAAGCTCGGCATCCCGGTCATCGCGCTCCTGGACACCGACTGCGACCCGAGCCGGGTGGAGATCCCCATCCCCGGCAACGACGACGCCATGCGCGCCATCCAGATCGTGCTGGCGCGGCTGGCCGATTCGATCCTCAGCGGCGTGAAGGACTGGAAGGTGAAGGAGGCGATCCTCCGCAGGCAGGAGGACGACCGCCGGCGCGCCGAGGAGAAGCGTCGCGAGGAGATCCGCAATCGGCAGCGCGCCGAGGCGGCCGCCCGCAAGCGGCGCGAGGAGGCGGAGCGCAAGGCGCGCGAGGCGGCCGCCCGCAGCGCGGCGGGCCTCGACGGCGAAGGGGGCGGGGCGGCCGAGGCCGTGGACGCCGGCGCCGCGGACGAAGCCTCCGCCGAGGCCGAAGCGGGCCAGGAGTGAGCATGGAGATCGACGCCAAGATCGTGGCCGAGCTTCGCCGGCGCACCGGGCTGCCCATGATGAAGTGCAAGCAGGCGCTGGTGGAGAGCAAGGGAGACCTCGAGGGGGCCGAGGATCATCTGCGCAAGCTCGGGTTGAAGACGGTGGACAAGGTGAAGGACCGCACCCTCAAGGAGGGGCTGGCGTTCGTCGCCAGCGACGCGGGGGGCAAGGCGGCCGTCGCCCTGCGCTGCGAGACCGATTTCGTGGCGCGGTCGGCGGATTTCGTCGCCTTCGGGAAGGCGCTCGCCGCCGCGCTGCTGGCCAAGGCGCCCAAGGACGCGGGCGCAGGCGCGGATCTGACGGGGTTCTCGCTCCCCGACGGCGGGAATGTGGCCGAGCGCCTCCAGGGGCTCATCGCGAAGCTGGGCGAGAACCTGGCTGTGGGGGAGTTCGCGCGCTTCCGCTCCGGGGAGGGGCTGGTGGCCTCCTACGTGCACCACAACGAGAAGGTGGCGACCCTGGTGGAGCTGGCCGGCAAGGGGCTCAAGGGAAGCGACGAGGTGAGCACGCTGGGAACCGAGCTCTGCATGCACATCGCGTTCCATCGCGAGGCGCAGGCGCTCCGCCGCGAGGATCTCGATGCGGCCTGGGTCGCGAAGGAGCGCGAGATCTTCCTGGCGCAGGCGCAGGAGATGCCGGAGAACAAGCGGGCCGCCATCGCCGAGGGGAAGCTCTCCAAGCGTCTCAAGGAGGTCGTCCTCCTGGAGCAGCCCTTCATCAAGGACGAGAAGAGGAGCGTGAAGGAGCAGGTGGACGCGGTCGGCAAGCAGATCGGCGCCCCCCTCGAGATCCGGCGGTTCGCACGCATCTCCGCCGGGGCGTGAGCCCGCGCAAGGAGGTTTCCGTGGAGTACGACGCGATCCTGGCCGAGGCGCAGGAGAAGATGGACAAGGCGGTGGAGCACTTCGCGCACGAGCTGCGCGGCGTCCGCTCCGGGCGCGCGACGCCGGCGCTGGTGGACGGCATCCGCGTCGATTACTACGGCACCCAGACGCCGATCGGCCAGATGGCGCAGATCTCGACGCCGGAGCCGCGTCAGATCCTCATCAAGCCGTTCGACGCCACCCAGGTGAAGGAGGTCGCCAAGGCGATCCAGGCGAGCGACCTCGGCGTGACCCCCGCCATCGACGGCAAGCTCATCCGGCTCAACCTGCCGCCGCTCAGCGAGGAGCGGCGCAAGAAGCTGGTGGGGCTCGTGAAAGAGAGGGCGGAAGCGGCGAGGGTGGCGGTGCGCGGCACGCGGCGCGACGCAATCAAGAATGCCGATACCGCCCAGAAAGAGGGCGACCTCACCGAGGACGACCTGCGCGACTGCAAGGAGGAGATCCAAGAGCAGACGAAGCGCGCCGAGGAGAAGGTCGACGAACACTTGAAGAAGAAGATCGACGAGCTGATGGCGGTGTGACCCGCCCGAAGGACCGTCCCGCTCGTCGCGCCACGGGGGCGTAGCTCAGTGGTAGAGCAACGGCCTTTTAAGCCGCTGGTCGGGGGTTCGATCCCCTCCGCCCCTATAATAGACCTGACCCTGAACCCTCGACGACGCCACAAGACCCTGCGGGCCAGAGGGTTGCGCCGTCGCGCTGCGGCAGCGCTGCCGCAGCGGGCGGGGGCCTCTCGCAGCGGACCGCCGCAGGCGGACCGCCCACCATGCGCTCCGCCTTCCTCCGTTCCGCCGCGGCGCCGCTCAACCCGCGCATCTTCCAAAAACGGATCCGGGCCGCCGACCCCGGCATCCGGCCGGGCGAAGTGGTGGCGCTGCGCACCTCCGAGGGGGCGTTCGTGGGCCGCGCCTTCACGAGCCCCAAGTCGGTCATCGGGGCGCGGGTCCTGGACCGCGACGAGCAGGGTCCGCCGATCGACCGCGCCTGGTTCGCGGAGCGGTTCGCCCAGGCGGAGGCGCTCCGGCGCGACCTGGGCATCCCCGACGTGACCGACGCCTACCGCGTCGTCCATGCCGAGGGGGACGGCCTCTCGGGGCTCGTCGTGGACCGCTACGCCGAGATCGCCGTCCTCGAATTGGGCGCGCGCGGCATGTTCGAGCACCTCGAGGAGATCGAGGGCGCCGCACGCGAGGTCTTGGGCGTCACCCGCACCGTGGTGCGCGCGGACGCCGACGTGGAGCGCATCGAGGGATTCCGCGTCCTCGACCGCCACGCGGGGCAGGCGCGCACCGTCGTGCACGAACGGGGCCTCGCCTTCGCCGTCGACTGCCGGGGCGGCCACAAGACGGGCTTTTTCGTGGACCAGCGGGAGGCGCGCGCCGAGGTGGAACGACTGGCGAAGGGCCGCCGCGTCCTCGACCTCTGCTGCTACACGGGAGGCTTCTCCCTCGCCGCGGCGCGGGGCGGCGCCGCCTCGGTGCGCGGCGTCGATCTGGACGAGGAGGCCGTGGCGCTGGCGCGGGAGAACGCGAAACGCAATCGCGCCCGCGCCGCTTTCGAGCACGCCGACGGGTTCGACGTGCTGCGGTCGGGGGCGGGGGCCGATCTGCTGCTCCTCGACCCGCCCAAGCTCGCCTCGACCCCCCGGGAGCTCCCCCGCGCCCGCGAGAAGTCGATCGACTGGAACGTCCTCGCGCTCCGGGCGCTCGGGCCGGGCGGGCTGCTCTTCACCTTCTGCTGCACCGGGCTCTTCAGCGCCGCCGACTTCCTGGCGCACCTCGCCGAGGCGTCCCATCGCGCCGACCGGCCCGCCCGCGTGCTCCGCGTTACCGGCCAGCCGCCCGACCACCCTGTCCACCTCCACTGCCCGGAGGGGCGTTATCTCACCGGCCTCCTCCTGCAAGCCCTCTGAATCTTGGTACTCTGGGGCGGATGCGTCGCCTCTGGTGGTTCGCGGCGCTGGCGGTCGCCCTCGCGCCCGCCTGGGCCGACGACGAGCCTATATGCCGCTGCGCGCTCGACCGCACGCCCGAGGCCGCGCCGTTTCTCGCCTCCGCCGGGATCGAGGGGCTCGATGCCCGCATCGCCTCGGAGCGCTCCTTCCTCGAGCGCCTCTTCGGCGTCGCCGTCCCCTTCCGGCTCCTGAGCGAAGAGGCCAGCCCCCCCGCGTTCGCCGCGCGCGAAGGGGGCATCGGCATCCAGTTGAAGCTGCTCCGGGAGCGTGCCTGGGAGCGGGAGAGGCGCCACGAGGCGGTGGCGGCGCTCCTCGCGCACTTCCATGCGCACGCCGTGCAATGGGCGCGCGACTGTCCGCGCGCCGGCATCCCGCGCGAGTTGCACGCCGACCTGCTCGCGGGTTGGTATCTGGGCAAGCGCAACTTCGGTTCCCTCGCCGGCCCCCGCATGGAGCTCGCCTTCGCCGCGTCGCTCTTCGATCGCGAGGACCCGCTGCTCAACGCCCGCTTCGAGCACGGCTCCCCCGAGGCGCGCGCCCACGCCCTCGCCGAGGGGTTTCGGCTGCGCCGGGAGGAGAATCTCGCGCTGGACGCGGTCTACGAACGAGGCCTCGAACTCTTCCCGCCCGAACGGGTGGGCGCAGCCGCCCCCGCCCCCGATGCGGCGCCTGCCCCGCCCGGAACGCGTCTGATCCAGGTGAAGGTTCCCTGCACCCACACCGGCCCCTGCCAGCACAAAGTCCCCTGCAAGCACCCGCGCCCCTGCACGCACAAGGTCGCCTGCCGCCACGAGGCTCCCTGCGTGCACAAGATTCCCTGCACCCACCGGGTGGAGTGCAAGCATCGCGTCGCCTGTGTCCATCGCATCCCCTGCCGCCACCGCATCGCCTGCCGCCACACCATCCCTTGCGCGCATCGCCTCCACGACTGCGACTTCCTCCACGAGTTCGACCGCGATGCGCGGGGCAGCCGGATCGCCTGCGAGCATCGCGTCCCCTGCGTCCACTTCCGCCACCGGTGCGATTTCCTCCACACGTTCGACTACGCCCACGACTGGGACTTCGCGCACGAGTTCGACAGGCAGCACGAGTTCGACCTCGAGCACGCGTTCGACACCCAACACCCCTTCGACCCCAAGCACGAGTTCGACCTCGCCCACGAGTGGGATCCCGAGCACCCCTTCGACCTCGCCCACGCGTCGGACGCGCTCCACGACTACGACGTCGCCCTGGTCCCCGCGGAGGGGGGCTAGGAGCGCGTGGGCGCCCGGCTGGTCGTCTACGGGACGCTGCGCCGCGGCGAGCCGCGGGCGCATTTCCTCGAGGACGCGCAGTTCCTGGGGCCGGTCGAGCTGGGCAGCCTCGACCTCCTCGACCTCGGCCCGTATCCCGGCGCGGTGCCCGGCGCCGGCCCGCTCCGCGCCGAGCTCTACGAGCTGCACGACCCGCGCTATCTCGACCTCCTCGACCTGATGGAGGGGGTGCACGAGGACCCGCCGCTCTACCGTCGCGTGCCGGTGGAGGTCGAGGGGGCGCCCGCCTGGATCTACCTCTTCGCCCGCGACGCCTCCGGCGCCCGCCGCATCCCCGGCGGCGACTGGAGGAAGCGGGGCTAGCGCGGACGCCCGCTACGCCCCGATTCCCCCCAGGAAGATCTCGCGCACGTGCGCGGCGATGTCGCTCGCGCTTCCGTCGCGCTGCGCGTCGTACCAGGTGTACATCCAGTTCATCATGCCGAAGAGGATGAAGACGGCCACGCTGGGCGGGATCGGCTTGAGCGCGCGCGCCTTGCCCATCTCCTCCAGGATGCCGCGCACCAGCCGCACGTAGCGGCGCTTCAGGTCGTTGATGCGTTCGGCGTATTCGCCGGTAAGGCTCTCGCTCTCCCGGGACATCACCTTCATCTCGGCGATGTGGCTGGCGAAAAAGGCGAGGTGCGCCTCGATGATCCTGCCCAGCTTGTCGACCGGCTTTTTCACCCCCGCGAGCGCGCCGGCGTGCGCGTCGAGGAGCGTCTCGAACGCCTCGCGCTGGATGTCGTAGAGGATCTCCTCCTTGCCGCGGTAGTAGTAGTAGAGCCCTGCGAGGCTGAGCCGCGCCGCCTTCGCCACGTCGCGGATGGAGGCGCGGTCGTAGCCCTGCGCGGCGAAGACCTCGGCCGACTTCCGGCGGATTTCTGCCTTGCGGTCGGCGGCGGCCATCGCGCGCGATTGTACGAGCGCCGCCGGACGGGCCTGTAGACTGTGCTGCCGTGCTCTTGGGCGCGCACGTCTCCACCGCCGGCGGGATGCCCACGGCAGTCCAGCAGGGCCTCGACCTCTCCTGCGAAGCGATCCAGGTCTTTACCCGCAACCAGCGGCAGTGGGCCCCGCGCCCCCTCGATCCCGAAGAGGTCGCCTCCTTCCGCGCCCTGGCGGAGGGGGCGGGGTTTCTGGCCACGGCGCTCTCCCACGCCTCCTACCTCATCAATCCGTCCGCCACCGACCCGGAGATCCTGGAGCGGTCGGAGCGCGCCCTCGTCGACGAGATCGAGCGCTGCGCCGCTCTCGGCATCCCCTTCCTCGCGCTCCATCCCGGCGCGCATCTCGGCAAGGGGGAGGAGGCGGGCCTCCTCGCCGCCGCCGCGACCATCCGCAGGGCGCTCCAGGCGACGCCGCGCGCGCGCGTGACCGTCCTCCTGGAGAGCACCGCGGGACAGGGCACCTGCCTCGGCCACACACTCGATCATCTTCGTTCGCTGCTCCGGCTCCTCGACTGCCGCCGCGTCGCGGTCTGCCTCGACACCTGCCATCTCCACGCGGCGGGCTACGGGCTCAAGAGCCCGAAGGCCTACGAGGCGACCCTGCGCGAAGTGGAGAGCGTCCTGGGCTTCGAGCGCGTGAAGGCCTTCCATCTCAACGACTCCAAGACGCCCCAGGGCTCGCGGGTGGACCGCCATGAGCACATCGGCCAGGGAGAGATCGGAGCCGCCGCGTTCCAGCGTCTCGTGCGGGACGAGCGGTTCCGAAGGCTCCCGGCCATCCTCGAGACGCCCGGGGGTCCCGAGGGCTACGCCGAAAACCTTGCGCGTTTGAAGAAGATGCGGAAGAGGTCATGAGCGAACGGGACCTTCTCGAACTGGACTGCGCCGTGGTGGGGGCGGGGCCCGCGGGCCTCGCGGCGGCGCTCCGGTTCCGCCAGCTGGCGGAGGAGGCGGGCGCCGGCGACCTCTCGCTGGCGGTGCTGGAAAAGGCGTCCGCGCCGGGGCTCCACTCGCTCTCCGGGGCGGTCGTCGATCCGCGCGCCCTGAACGAGCTGCTCCCCGGCTGGCGCGCGATGGATCCTCCCATCGAGGCGGAGGTGGGCCGGGAGCGGTTCTACGCGCTCTCCGAGCGGCGCGCCTACCGCCTCCCCGTCCCGCCCCCGCTCCACAACAAGGGCAACTTCGTGGCGAGCCTCAACCGGCTCGTGGTCTGGCTGGCCGGGATCGCGGAATCGCGCGGCATCGACCTCTTCCCTGAGTTCCCCGGACGCGACCTCATCGTGGAGGGGGAGACGGTGAAGGGAGTGCGGCTCCAGGACCAGGGCATCTCGAAGAAGGGGGAGAAACGGCCGAGCTTCCAGCCCGGCGCCGAGGTGCGGGCGAAGGTGACCATTCTTTGCGACGGCGTGCGCGGCAACCTCACCAAGCAGCTCCTGGCCTCCTTCCCCGACGCCCTCGAGGGACGCAACGCCGCCGACTACGAGACCGGCGTCAAGGAGCTCTGGAGGGTGCGCGAGGGGGCGTTCCCGGCCGGTTCCGTCATCCACACCCTCGGCTGGCCGCTGCCCCCCGATGTGTATGGCGGATCCTGGATCTACGGGATGCGCGAGAACCTCGTGAGCATCGGTCTGGTGATGGGGCTCGACTACACCGACCCCACCTACGATCTGCACCGGGAGTTCCAGCGGTTCAAGACGCACCCGCTGCTCCGGAAGCTGCTCGACGGCGGCAGCCTGGTGCGCTACGGGGCGAAGGCGATCCCGGGCGGCGGCCTCTTCGCCATCCCGCGCCTGTTCGGCCCCGGGTGGCTCCTGGCGGGCGACGCCGCCGGCACGGTCAACATGGCGCGGCTCAAGGGGATCCACCTAGCGCTCAAGAGCGGCGCCCTGGCGGGCGAGGCGGCCTTCCGCCACCTGAAGGAGGGCGCCCCGCTCTCGCGCTACGGCGACGCCTTCGCCTCCTCCTGGGCCCACGAAGAATTGAACAGGGTGCGCAACATGCGCGCCGCCTTCAAGAAGTGGTCGCGCCCGCGAGCGATGATCGCGGTCATGCTGCAGACGCTGCTCGGCGGCCGCGGCCTCTTCTACACCAAACTGCGCCACACCCAGCCGGTGCACGAAGGGCTGGGCGGCCCCCGCCCCCCTCCCGAGCAGCTCTTCGACGGCAAGCTGGCCATCGACAAGCTCACCGACGTGTTCCACAGCGGCACCAAGCACGAGGAGGATCAGCCGGCCCACCTGATCGTGCGGGAGCCCGATCTCTGCGTGAGTCGCTGCACCCGCGAGCATGGCAACCCCTGCCGCTTCTTCTGCCCCGCCGGCGTCTACGAGTTCGACCTCACATTGACGATCAACGCGGCCAACTGCGTCCACTGCAAGACCTGCGACATCAAGGATCCCTATGGGATCATCGATTGGGTGACGCCGGAGGGGGGCGGGGGCCCCAACTACACCGACCTGTGAGGAAGCCGTGCGGGTAGCGCTCGTGCGCGGCGGCGGGGCCTGCCCCGCCCTCGACGCCCTCGTCGAGGCGGCCGGGCGCGGCATCGCCGCCGCGAGGGGGAGGGGCCTCGATCTCACCCTGGGCAGCGCCGGGACGGCCGAGCTGGCCGAGGCGGCGCTCGAGTGCGACGCCCTGCTCCTCGCCGCGCCCATCCTGCTCTTCTCGCTTCCGGCGGACACCAAGGCCTTCTTCGAGGCGTGGCTCGACCGGCTCCCCGGAGGCACCGTCGTCCCCCGCACGGCGCGCATGAGGGCGGGCTACCTCGCCGTCTACCACCCCGATGACCCGGCCCAGGCCGAAGCGCTGCACCGCCAGATCCGCGGCATCCTCTCGTTCTTCGGCATCGCCTACAAAGGAAAGGTCTGCGGCTTCGCGCCCGAGGGGGCGGCGGCTCCCGGCGACCCGGCGCTGGTCGACGCGGCGGAGCGGCTGGGCGGCGCCCTCGCCGGGGAGGGCGAAGCGGCGGGCTGGCCGGACGGGTGGGAGGAGGGGGCGCGGCTCTTCAATGCGGGGGAGTTCTTCGAGGCGCACGAGGCGTGGGAAGAGATCTGGATCGAGGAGGAGGGGCCGATGCGGCTCTTCTTCCAGGGGGCCATCCAGGTCGCCGGCGCGTTCCACCACCACGGGAACGGGAACTGGGCGGGCATGGCGGCGCTCCTGGCCGACGGCAGCGAGAAACTCCTGCGCTTCCGTCCGCGCGCCATGGGCATGGACGTCGAGGCGTTCCTCGCCGAGCTCGAGCCCTGGCGGATCCTGGCGGACGCGCGCCGCGGAAAGCGAGGTCCCGTAACACGGATCCCCGACAGACCCCCCCGCCTCACGCTCCTGGCCGAATGAATTTGGACTTTCCTGCGCCGCGACGGCGCGGCAACATGGGGCGAGACGTGGAGGACCCTGGAGATGACCCCCAATTCCCTGCTCAACGATGCCGAGATCGCGGATCGCCTCGACGCCGAACGCAAGCGCCTTCGGCGGGAGGCGGGGCTCCCGGAGCCCCCGCGCCACTTCCGCCGCCCCGCGGAGCGACCCTTCACGGCGCGCGAGCGCCCCACGACGACGCTGCTCTTCGGCGGCCTCACCGTGAAACACGAGGCGCTCGTGAAAGCGGCGCTGGAGGGGCAGGGGTACCGGTGCGCGAGCCTCGCCACGCCGGACGTGAAGGCGTTCCAACTCGGCAAGGAGTACGGCAACAACGGCCAGTGCAACCCGACCTACTTCACTGTGGGCAACCTGGTGAAGCACCTCCAGGAGATGCGCGAGGGCGGCACGCCGAAGGAGAGCATCCTCAACGACTACGTCTTCCTCACGGCGGGCGCCTGCGGCCCCTGCCGGTTCGGGATGTATGAGGCGGAGTACCGGCTCGCGCTCCGCAATTCCGGCTTCGACGGCTTTCGGGTCATCCTCTTCCAGCAGAAGGGGGGGCTCAGCCAGAGCGACGTCGAGGCGGGGCTCCGCATGGACCTCGACTTCTTCCTGGGCATCGTCGGCGCCATCGCGATCGGTGACCTCCTGAACGAGGTGGGCTACCAGATCCGCCCCTACGAGACGGTGGAGGGCTCCACCGATCGCGCGCTGGCGGAGTGCATGAAGATCGTCGAGACCGCGGTGAAGGAGCGGAAGTACTGGAGCCTCGAGACGAGCGCGTTCCGGTTCCTCAAGGCGTGGCCGGCGGCCGCCCGCCGCGCCGGGACGATCGGGAAGTTCGCCGCGCAGATCTTCGGCCACCCCTACCGCGACGTCCTCGAGCAGTCGCGCCGCATTCTCGCCGCCGTCGACGTGGACCGCACGCGGCTGCGGCCCATCGTGAAGATCACCGGGGAGTTCTGGGCGCAGACCACCGAGGGGGACGGCAACTTCAGGATGTTCCGCTTCCTGGAAGGCGAAGGCGCCGAGGTGCTGGTCGAGCCGGTGGCCACCTGGCTGCTCTACATGCTCTGGCAGTCGCGCCAGGGGCAGAAGGACCGCTTCGGGTTGAAGGGGAACCGCAACCCGTTCCGCCATCTCTACCGCCTCGGGCGGCTCTCCCTCGCCGGCTGGATGTTTGAGCGCGAGTACGGCCGCTGGCTCAAGGCGCTCGGCGGAACGGCGCACGCGCCGGTGAGCCAGCTCCACCTGCAGCGGCTCGGCCACCCGCACTACAACTCCCGCGCGCAGGGAGGCGAGGGCCACCTGGAGGTGGCGAAGAACATCTACTACTCCAACGCCAAGCTCTGCCACATGGTGCTCTCGCTCAAGCCGTTCGGGTGCATGCCCTCCACGCAGTCGGACGGGGCGCAGGCGGCGGTCGTCTCGCGCTACAGCGACATGGTCTACCTGCCCGTCGAGACCTCCGGCGAGGGCGAGATCAACGCCCACAGCCGCGTGCAGATGGCGCTGGGCGAGGCCCGCCGCAAGGCGAAGGAAGAACTGGCGCGCGCGGTGGATGAGTCGGGGCGCTCCCTCGACGAGATCCGCGCGTTCACCGAGGGCCGTCCCGAACTGCGCAGCGGGCTCCTGCGCCTGCCGCACCACAGGCGCTACTCCGGGACCGCGGCCAACTTCGTCGCGCATGTCGCGTCGCTCATGAACGGGGCCAAGGGATGATCCGGTTCCGCGTCGGCCTCGATGTCGGCTCCACCACCGTGAAGGCCGTAGTGGTGGACGCCGCCACCGACCAGGTGGTCTGGAAGGACTACCAGCGCCACGACAGCAAGCAAGCCAAGAAGGTCGCGGAGTTTCTCCAACCTATCGAGGAGGCGATGGGGGGGGCGGGGGCCGACGAGGTCCGCATGTTCGTCACCGGGTCGGGGGGCGGGGCGTTGGTCCATCTCCTGGGCGCGAAGTTCGTCCAGGAGGTGAACGCAGTCTCCCTCGCCGTCGAGAAGCTCTTTCCCCAGGCGGGCTCGGTCATCGAGCTGGGCGGCCAGGACGCCAAGATCATCATCTTCAAGGAGGATCCCGCCACCGGCCGGAAGAAGAAGATCCCCTCCATGAACGACAAGTGCGCGGGGGGGACCGGCTCGGTCATCGACAAGATCAACGCCAAGCTCAACATCCCCGCCTCCGAACTTTCCGCCATGGGCTACCGCGGCCTCAAGCTCCACCCCGTGGCCGGGAAGTGCGGCGTCTTCGCGGAGACCGACATCAACGGCCTGCAAAAGCAGGGGGTGCCTCCCAACGAGCTGATGGCCTCTCTCTTCGAGGCGATCATCCAGCAAAATCTTTCCGTACTCACCCGGGGCAACACCCTGCGCCCGCACGTGCTCCTGCTGGGCGGCCCCAACACCTACATCAAGGGCATGGTCGAGGCGTGGAAGGTCAACATCCCCAAGGTCTGGGAGGAGCGGAAGGTCGCGCTCCCCGAGGGCGTCGACCCCGAGGAGCTGATCCTCGTCCCCGGCGACGCGCAGTACTTCGCGGCCTTGGGCGCCGTGGAATTCGGCCGCGAGGAGCCGGAGAGCGTGGGCGTCTACCGCGGCAGCGCGCCGCTGCGCGCCCATCTCGAGGGCGGCACGAACGGCCGCCAGCGCCCCAAGTCGAGCCGGCGCCCGCTGGCGCGGAGCGTGCAGGAGCGGGACGCCTTCATCGAGCGGTTCACCCCCCCGCGCTTCGAGCCGGTTCGTTTCGAATCGGGAAGCGTGGTGCGGGCCTTCCTCGGCGTGGACGGCGGCTCCACCTCCACGAAGGCGGTGCTGCTCTCCGGGGAAGGCGAAGTCCTGGTCAAGACCTACGGCTTGAGCAAGGGAAACCCGATCGAGGACACGAAGAGCCGCCTGCAGGAGCTGCGCGACTACATCGAGGGGCAGGGCGCGATCCTGGAGATCTTGGGCGTCGGGACCACCGGCTACGCCAAGGACATTCTGCGCGACGTGCTCAAGGCCGACGCCGCCATCGTCGAGACGGTGGCGCACACCGAGTCGGCGCTCCACTTCTACAAGGACGCCGACGTGGTCTGCGACGTGGGCGGCCAGGACATCAAGATCATCGTCCTCAAGAACGGCAAGGTGAAGGACTTCAAGCTCAACACGCAGTGCTCGGCGGGCAACGGCTACTTCCTCCAGAGCACGGCGGCGAACTTCGGCGTGGACGTGCGCGACTACGCGGCCACCGCGTTCGGCGCGGAGGAGTTCCCGGAGTTCGGCTACGGCTGCGCGGTCTTCATGCAGTCCGACATCGTCGACTTCCAGCGGCAGGGCTGGGCGCCCCCCGAGATCATGGCGGGACTCGCCGCCGTGCTTCCGAAGAACATCTGGATCTACGTCTCGCAAATCCCCAACCTCGCCAAGCTGGGGCGCAACTTCGTACTCCAGGGCGGCACGCAGCACAACCTCGCCGCCGTGAAGGCGCAGGTCGACTTCATCCAGACGCGCTTCAACGACGACACGGGCGTCCAGCCCAACGTCTTCGTCCACAAGCACTGCGGCGAGTCGGGCGCCATCGGCGCGGCGCTGGAGGCGGTGCGCCTCTACGGCAAGGGACGCCGCACCGAGTTCATCGGGCTCGACAGCGTGGCGCGCATCGCCTACACGCAGGCGCGCAACGAGTCGACGCGCTGCTATTTCTGCAAGAACAAGTGCCTCCGCACGTTCATCGACGTAAGCCTGAAGGAGGGGGGCGGGGAGACCGCGCCCGCCGACCCGCAGGCGCCCGTCATCCCGGGGGAGAAGCTCCCCGAGGAGACCCGGCGGCTCATCCTCGCCACCTGCGAGAAGGGCACCGTCGAGGACGTCAACGCGATGCGCAGGATCAAGGCGGGGCTCGACGACGCCAAGAAGACCAGCCCCGATCTGAGCGCCCTGGCGGCCAAGCGCGCCTGGGGCGACTTCAAGCCCGCGAGGGTGGCGGACCCCGCCCCCGTCCGGACCCTCTTCCGCGCCGCGCGCGAGCGGGCGGCGAAGATCCGCGCGCGGGAAGGGTTGCGCATCGGTATCCCGCGGGTGCTCAACGCCTACTCCACGACCCCCTTCTTCACCGCCTACCTCGGCAGCCTCGGGGTCCCGCACGTGAACCTCGTCTTCTCCGACTTCACGTCGGAGACGCTCTACAAGGAGGGGGCCAAGCGCGGCTCCATCGACCCCTGCTTCCCGAGCAAGGTGGGCATCCCCCATGTCCACAACCTGCTCTACCGCCACCACGCCAAGACTCCGCTCCAGGCGATCGTCTTCCCGATGGTGGACGCGCTGCCGTCGCCGCTGGTGGGCATCCAGGCCTCGCGCGCCTGCCCGACGGTGACGGCCACGCCCGAAGCGGTGAAGGCGGCGTTCACGAAGGAGGGGGATGTCTTCGCCGAGCGCGGGATCGCCTACCTCTGCCCGTTCGTCGATTTCTCCAACGCCGACCTGCTCGTGCGGCAGATGATGCAGGGATTCCAGGACCTGCTCGGGCTGAGCGAGGCGGAGAACGCGCGCGCCTGCGCCGAGGGCTGGAAAGCGCTCAACGCCTTCATGGACGGGATGCGCGCGGAGGGGCGGGTGGTGCTGCGGCAGCTCGAGCAGGAGGCGCGCATCGGCATCGTGGTGCTGGGCCGTCCCTACCACAACGACCCGGGCATCAACCACGAGATCCTCGAGGAGTTGCAGAAGCACGGCTACCCGATCCTCACCCAGGACCATCTGCCCATCGACGCGGAGTCGCTGGAGCCGCTCTTCGGCGAGGAGATCGCGGCGGGCCTCATCGAGAGCGGCCTCGACATCCGCGACGTCTGGAAGAACGCCTACAGCGAGAACACCAACCGCAAGGTCTGGGCCGCCAAGTTCGTGGCGCGCCATCCCAACCTCGTGGGGCTCGAGCTCTCCAACTTCAAATGCGGCCATGACGCCCCGATCTACAGCGTCGTGGAGGAGATCGTGGAGAGCAGCGGCACGCCCTTCTTCGCCTTCAAGGACATCGACGAGAACAAGCCCTCGGGCTCCATCAAGATCCGCGTGGAGACCATCACCTACTTCCTCAAGCGGTATCGCGACGACATCGTGGTGCGGCGCAACAAGGAGCTCAAGGTCGAGGAGCAGTTGCGCGCCTTCGGGGAGGCGCTCCGGGCCGATCCGCGCCGGACCGCCGTGGTGGCATGAAGCTGAAGGGCAGCGACCTCGCGACGGTGCGCGAGCGGCTGTGGGGCGGCGAGGTCCTGCGCGTCCTGTTCGCCGAGGAGGTGGGCTTCGACACCTGGGTGGAGAAGTACGGCAACCCGCCGCGCGTCTATTTCGAGGGAAGGGCCCGCCCGGTCGAGGAGTTCGATGCGGTCGTCGCCTCCCTCGCGCGCTATCTCGACGAGGAGGGGATCCGCTTCGCCTGGAACGGGCGCATCCCCGACCTCCCGCGGCCGACCGGGGAGCCGTGACCGGCGCGGAGGCCCTCCTGGCGTCGTTTCCCCGGCGCGTGGCGCTGTTCCCGCTCCGCGACGTGGTGTTGTTCCCCGGCGCGCTGCTCCCGCTCCACATCTTCGAGCCGCGCTACCGGCGGATGGTGACCGGCGCGTTCGCGGGGGACGGGCTCATCGCCATCGCGCTGCTCAAGCCGTGCACCCCCGACGAGGTCGACGCCGCGGCCCCCTTCCATGACACCGTCTGTCTGGGGCGCGTGGTGCGCCACGAGCCGCTCCCGGACGGCCGCTCCCCTATCGCGCTCTTGGGACTGGCCGCCGGCGTCGCCCGCGCCGTCGAAGACACGCGGCTCTATCGCACCGTCGAGTTCGCGCCCCGCCTCGATGCCGCCCTGCCCGACGAAGGGCTGTTCCGAGCGCGGCTGGAGCGCGCCTTCGCCCGCACCCTTCCCGGGGCCGGCACGCTCGACGCGTTGAGCGCGCGGCTGCGAGAGCTGGTCGGGGCCGAGCACCTCCCCGCGGCGCTGGTCAACGACTGCGCCTTCGCCTCGGGGCTCCTGCCCCTCGACAAGCTGCGCCTGCTCGAGGAGCCGGACCCCGGCCGGCGCCTGGATCTCCTCCTCGAGTTCCTGTACCGCGCCTGGCAGTGGAATTGATCATGCGCGCGCTCCCGTGGCTCCTCGCTCCGCTCCTCGCCGCCTGCACGACGACCGCGCGGGGCATGGTGGTCGCGCCGGAGCCGTTGGCGGCGGAGGCGGGGGCCGCGGTGCTGCGGGAGGGCGGCAACGCCGTCGACGCCGCGGTCTGCGTCGGCTTCGTCCTGGCGGTCACCCACCCCGAGGCGGGAAACCTCGGCGGCGGCGGCTTCCTGCTCGTCCACACGGCGCGGTCGGACGGACTCGTGGACGCGCGGGAAACCGCCCCTAGGCTCGCCACGCGCACGATGTATGGCGAAGCGGGCAGGGAGGGATCCCTCGTCGGCCCGCTCGCCTCCGGCGTGCCCGGGAGCGTGGCGGGCTATCTCCTGGCCCTCGAGCGCTGGGGCAGCATGGACCGGGGGCGCCTTCTCGCGCCGGCGATCCACCTGGCCGAGGAGGGATTTCTCGTGGACGCGGGCCTCGCCCGCTCCCTCGATCGCAACGCCGCGCTTCTGCGCCGCTTTCCCACCGCGGCCGCGGTCTTCCTGCCCGGGGGCCGCCCGCCCGCCGCCGGCACGCTGCTACGGCAGCCCGCCCTCGCCGCGACCCTGCGGCGCATCGCGGAAGAGGGCGTGGACGGCTTCTATCGCGGGCCGGTCGCGGAGGAGGTGGAGCGCGTGAGCGCCGCCAACGGCGGGATCCTGACGGCCGAGGACCTTGCGGGGTACCAGCCCAAGGTGCGCCGCCCTCTGGTGGGGCGCTACGCCGGCGCCACGGTGCTCACCACCCCGCCCCCCAGCAGCGGCGGCATCGCGCTCCTGCAGATCCTGGCCATGCTCCCGCCGGAGGAGTTCGCGGGGCTGCCGCCGGTCCAGCGGTTCCATCGCTTCGCGGAGGCGGAACGGCGCGCGTTCGCCGACCGTGCCGCGCATCTGGGCGATCCCGACTTCGCGGAGGTGCCGGTGGCGCGCCTCCTCGATCCCGGCTACCTGGCGCGGCGCAAGGCCTCCATCGATCCCTCGCGCGCCACGCCGGCGATCGCCGCCGGGGGGGGCGGGGGGGGCGCGGAGGGCGAGTCCACCTGCCACTTCTCCGTGGTGGACGCCGCGGGAAATGCGGCGGCCTGCACCACGACGCTCAACGGCGCCTACGGCTGCGGCGCGATGGCGGCGGGGTTCCTGCTCAACAACGAGATGGACGACTTCACGACGGCGCCCGGAAGGCCCAACCAGTTCGGGCTCCTGCAGGGCGAGAACAACGCCATCGCCCCGGGCAAGCGGCCGCTCTCCTCGATGACGCCGACCATTCTTCTGCGGGGCGGCCGCCCCGTCCTGGTGACGGGGAGCCCCGGCGGCCCCACGATCATCTCCACGGTGTCGCTCACCGTTCTGAACGTCGCGGCTCTCGGGATGGACGGGCGCGCGGCGGTGGCGGCGCCGCGCATCCACCACCAGGGTAAGCCGGATGAGATCCTGCACGAGCCGCTTCCGCCCGCGCTGCTCACCGCGCTGGCCGCGCTCGGTCACGCCCTGCGCGCCAAGGAGGGGCCGATGGGGGATGCCCAAGTGGTGACGCGCACGGAGGAGGGGGATCTCGAAGGGGCGAGCGATCCGCGCGGGCGCGGCAAGGCCGCATGGTAGGTTGACCCCCTTGGCGGAACTCGAGAACACCTTCTCCTGGTCCAACTCGCGACACCGCACGTTCGAGGAGTGCCCCCGCCGCTACTGGTTCCAGTACTACGGCTCCTGGGGCGGCTGGTCGCCCGATGCCCCGGCGGAAGCGCGCGAGATCTACCTCCTCAAGAACATCTCCAACCTCCACCTCGTGGCGGGGGACTGCGTCCACCGCGCCATCGAGAAGGTGCTCGCCGCCCTGCAGCGCGGCGCCCCCTCCGATCCGGAAGCGATCGTGGCGTGGTGCAAGCAGGAGATGCAGCGCGCCCTCGACGAGTCCCGCCGCGAGCTCTGGCGCGAGAGCCCCAAGCGCTACACCCGGCTCTTCGAGCACCACTACGGCCCGCCGCCCGCCCGCTCCGATCTCGAGCGCATCGCCCAGAAGGTGGGCAGCTCGATCCGCAACTTCTTCAGCTCCTCCGCCTTCGCCCTCATCCGGGAGAGCGACGCGAAGCGCTGGCTCCCCATCGAGACCCTGGACAGTTTCCTGTTCGAGGGGACGAAGGTCTTCGCGGTGCCCGACTTCGCCTGCCGCATCGACGGCGATCTCATCCTCTTCGACTGGAAGTCGGGCCGCAAGGACAGCCGGAACGAGGACCAGGTGGCGCTCTACGCGCTCTTCGCCGCGGCGAAGTGGGGAGCCGACCCCGCCAAGGTGAAGGGCGCGCCGGTCTACCTCCTCTCCGGCGGGGCGTTCGAGCCGGTGCAGGTGACGGCGGAAGACACCGCGCGCGTGGGGGAGTTGATGCGCGGTTCCATCGCGGAGATGCGCCGCCGCCTCGAGGACGTCGAACGCAATGTCGCGCTCCGCGAGGGGTTCGAGACGCGCCCGGGACGGGTATGCAGCCGCTGTCCGTTCCGCGGCGTCTGCCCGGACGCGCGGTGAGCCGCCCCCTCCCCCTCCTCGCGCTGGCGGCGCTGCTCGCGGGCGCGGTGGCACTCACCGCGCAGGAGCGTCCGGCCGGCCGGTACCGCAAGGCCGCCACGCCCGAGACGATCGCGCGCTGGAAGAACGATTTCCTCACCAAGCGCGCCCTGGTGCCCGCCCCCCCGCGCCCCCCCTCGTCCACGGCGGAGGCCGTCGATTTCTCCGGCCGCTACCGTTTCGGCAACTACGGCTACGACCTCGTCGTGGAACAGCAGGGTGATGCCGTCGTCTTCAGCTCCGGCGGCGTGGACGAGCAGGATATCGGCGGCGCGTTCCAGACCCTCGGCGCGGGCACGGTGCGCGACGGACGCATCCGGGCGCGCTGGTGGTGCATCGACCTGTCGCGCAACACTGCCAACAACGGCGGCGCGGAACTGTGGTTCGAGGACGAGGCGCGCACGCTCCTGCGGGTGCGCTACACCCACGACGCCGACGAGTCGATCGAGGAGGGCTACGCGCTGCGCGAGGGAGTGCGCCCGGGGGAGCGGCTGGACTACCGGATCCGCGTGCCGCAGCCCTCGCGGGAGTTTCCCGAAGGCGTCGTCGTCGCGGGGAGGGTGAGGGGGCGCGGGGGAGAGTCGCTCCCCGACGCGATCGTGATGCTGCGCCACGAGGAGTCGAGCGCGGTGCGCACCGACGCGGAGGGGCGTTTTTCGCTACGCCTCACGAAGGTGCCGGCGGTGCTCCTGATCTCCGCCGCGGCCCCGGGCTACCGCAACGCCTGCGACGCGATCCTCTTCCAGGAATTCCGCGAGCTGGAGTTCGTCCTCGATCCGGTTCCGTTCGACGACGACCCCTCCTACCGGTTCTTGGACCCGACGCCGCACGCCGGCGAGAGGATCTGGAACTGCGGCAACTGCCACAAGAACTCCTACGCCGAGTGGACGCGGTCGCGCCACGCCCAGGCGGCCCGCAACCCCGTCACCCGCGCGCTCTACGAACGGGACTTCCTCCCGGCCCTCGCCGCGGGGAAGGCGGAGGGCGGGCCCGGCCTCTGCGCCTCCTGCCACGCCCCGGAAGCGGCGCTGGACGATCCGTCGGCGCGGCTCGACCGCGTGACGGGGACCGCGCTCTTGGGCAACCACTGCGACTTCTGCCACAAGGTGCACCATGTGGAGCGGATCGAAGCGCCCGGCGTCGCCGGGTCGCTGCGCGTCGCCCGCCCCTCGCCGCAGGACGGGTCGGTGCCGGGACCGCTCAAGCGGATCTTCGGCGCGCTGCCCGACAGCGACTATCTCTTCATGGGCGCCGTCTACAACCCGCTCTTCAAGACGAGCGTGCTTTGCGCCGGGTGCCACCAGCACACGACGGCGAGCGGGCTGCCCGCCCTCGACACCTACGGCGAGTGGCGCGCCTGGGCCGCCTCGCGGGAGGCTCCCGAGAGCTGCCAGGACTGCCACATGGGGACCGGCCTCTCGATGGAGGGGCGCAGCCTCGCGAAGCGCGTCGCCATCAACGCGCTGCGCAGGCCGAAGGAGCAGATCCACCACCACGGCTTCCTGGGGCGGGAGAAGGCGAGCGAGGCGCTTGCGCTTGAGGTGTCGGCGCGCCTGGAAGGGGGGCGCCTCCGCGTGGAGGCGGTGGTGGAGAACCGCACGGCCGGGCACCTGGTCCCGACCGGGACCGGGGACAAGCACCTCCTCCTGGCGATCGTCGCCGCCGATCTCCAGGGGCGACCCTACCGTCTGGTCGAAGGCCCGCGCATCCCGAGCCATGCGGGGGGGGCGGGGGACCCGACGCGGGTCGACGCCACCGAGCTGCGGCGTCGCATGGAGGCGGGGGAGTGGACCAACTTCGCCGGCAGAGAGTTCGCCCAGGTCCTGGCCGACGAGGCGGGTGTTACGCATGTGCCCTTCTGGCGCGCCACGCGCGTCGTCGAGGATACGCGGCTGCGCCCGGCCCTGCCCGTGACCACCGCGTGCTCCTTCGAGGTCCCGGACACGGGCGCCATCCTCCTGCGCGTGCGGCTCCTCCACCGGCTCCGCTTCAAGGTCCACGATGCCGCCGCCGACCTGCCGCCCGACCCCACCCGGCCGTTCGATCTCGTGGTGGCGGAGCGGTTCGTCACGGTGCGGTGAAGCCTGCGCCCCGCTACAATCCCATCCCTGCGCCGCGCGCGCAGGGAGGTCGATCATGGAATTCGATGCCGCTGGTCTCGTTCGCCGGACGTTCCTGCGCCGGAGCCTCCTCGGTGCGGCCGCCGGAATCCTCCTCACCCTGGAGGGCTGCGCCGGCGGTGTCCGCCGGCGCACGCGGCGTCGCACGCGCCGGAGGGTGCGGCGGCGCGTGGCTTGGCGCACGGTGGGGGCGCGACGCCTCCTGGTGGTGCCGGTCGACATCGAGCCCGGGGATGAGCTGCAGCTGGAGGACGGGCGCGTCGGCACCGTCGTCGTGCTCGAGGCGGAGACCGTGGTCCTGGAGTTCGACGGCCGGCGCGAGACGCTCGCGGCGCTCTTCGAAGGGGAAGTAGGGGAGGAGTAGCGGCGGACGCATGCAGCCGTGGCGCGGCCGCCCATCGGTCCTTGGGGCCGCGCTGGTGCTGTGCGCGGCGGCCCTCGGGCAGGACGGAGGGAGGGACTCGGGCACCGAGGGGAAGCCGCTGCTCTTCCTGCGGTGGCGCCGCACGCCGGAGAGCGCGCGCGTCTACGCCGCGATGTGGCAGGCGCTGGAGCGGCACTTCGGCGTCATCGCGCGGCGGCGGCTGGCGGAACTGGACGGCGACAAGGAGCGCGCCCTGGCGTTCCTCGCGCGGAACGCCGACGCGGCGGCGGTGATCGCGTTGGACGCGGAGTCGGCGGCGGCGGCCACCGCGGGGCTGCCCGGGGCGCTGCTCCTCACGCTCCATCCCGGCCCCGGCACGACGGTGGACACGCGCGCCGATCGCGAGCAGTGGTCCGGCTGCCTCGCGCTCTTCAAGCCCGGGGCGCGCAGGATCGCCCTCTTCGGGCCTGCCGAGATGCTGCCGGGCTACGTGACGGTGGTCTGCACCTCGGCGGAGCAGGCGCGCGGCTGCGATCTCGCCTGGGTCTCGGAAGGGGGACCCGGCGACGCGGCGGAGCTGCGGCGCGCGCTCGACGCGCTGCGCATCCCCCTGGTCACCACGTCGCCGCTCCTTCCCGACGAGCAGCCGGCGCTCCGCCTGCGCCCCGACGCTGCGGGCGTGGGCCGCCGCGCCGCGGCCATCGCGCTCTGGCGGATGCGCGACGGCGCCGAGCCGCCCCCGGGCCGCGTCTCCAAGATGACGCTTTCCCTCGATCTGCGCGCTGCGCGCGCCGCGGGCCACGAGATCCCCCTCGCGGCCATCGCCCGCGCCGATTCGATCCGGAGGTGAGCATGGGCCTCTTCCCGCGCATCGCCCTTGTCGCCGCCGCGATCTTCCTCGTGGCCGCGTTCCTGGGGATCATCGTGCTCAAGCCTGCCAGCCGGGGCGCCTTCGTGGCGCGCAGCGACCGCCTCCTGCGCGACACCGAGGGCGCCTTCGGCGAGATCGCCACCTCCCTCGTGGACGAGGCGATCGGGTTCTCCGCGGCCTCGGCGCTGGCCGCCGACGAGCAGCGCGCGCGCGACATCGCCGATCTGCCGCTCATCCTCTACACCGACGCGCAGGGCGCGCTCCAGCCGGAGGTGCTGCGAGAGGCGGTGCGCGCCATCGTGGCCGATCCGACCTCCTCACTGCCGGAAAAGCACGCCGCGGTGCGCGCGGAGATCCTCGACCGGACGCGCCGCCAGATGGAGCGCAGCTTCGGCGCCCTGCGCGAGGACCAGCGCGCGGCGGCCCAGGCGCACGGGGAGAGCGAGGCGACGCGCACCGTGACGGCATGGGGAGGACTCCTCCTGGTCCTCCTCGCCGCCGGCGCGTTCGTGCTGGACCGCGTGGTCGTCCGCCCGGTGCGCGCGGCGACGCAGGCGCAGGTCCGCTTCGGCGGGGGCGCGCGCGGATTCCGCCTCGACGCGAAGGGCGGCGCCGAGATGGCGGAGCTGGCGCGGGCGTTCAACCGGTCGGCGGAGTCGGTGGAGCGCACCGAGGCGGAGAACCGCGAGCTGCGCGCGCAGCTGGAGGAGAAGGTGAAGGAGCGCACCGCCGCCCTGGTGCGCGCCGCCCGCGCCTCGAGCGCGGGAACGCTGGCGGGGGGCGTGGCCCACGAGTTCAACAACCTGCTGGGGGGAATCCTGGGCTGCGCCGACGCGGCGCTTGCCGAGAGCCCCTCCGCGGCGGTCCAGGAAGCGCTCGCCATGATCCAGAAGACGGCACGGAGGGGGGTGGGGGTCACGGGCGCGCTCCTGCGCGCGACCCGCGCCGAGCCCGAGCGCTCCGCCTGCGATCTCGCCGGGCTCGTCGAGGAGGCGCTGGCCGAAGTGCGCCCGCCCGCCTCCATCGAGGTGCGCAAGAACGTGCGATCCGTCCCTCTCCACGCCGACGCCGCGATGCTGCGCCAGGTCCTCGTGAATCTCGTGCGCAATGCCGTTCAGGCCATGGAAGGGACGGGGCGGCTTGTCCTGGAGGTTCGCGAGGAGGGGGACGGGGTGGTGCTGGAGGTCGCCGACTCGGGACCGGGGATCGACCCGGCGGTGCGGGAGGTGCTGTTCGAGCCCTTCGTCACCACCCGTCGCGGGGGGCGCGAGGGCGCCGGTCTCGGCCTCTTCCTCGCCGACCGGCTGGTCGCGGCCCACGGGGGCCGCATCGAGGTGGCGGAGGGAGGCGCACGGGGCACCCGGTTCCTGGTCCACCTCCCATCGGCACGCCGTTCGTGAGGGTCCGGGGGTGAACGAGGCGGCCCCCTTCCGCGTCCTGGTGGTGGACGACGAGGAATCCGTGCGCTTCTTCCTCCAGCGCGGCCTCGCGCGGGAGGGCTACACCGTGGACGAGGCGCCGGACGGTCGCGCCGCCATCGAGATGCTCGCCAAGCTCTCCTATGACGTCGTCCTGACCGACCTCGTGATGCCGAAGGTGAGCGGGCTCGAGGTCCTGGCGGCGGTGCACGAGATGGACAAGGACGCCGTGGTGATCCTCATGACCGCGCACGGCACCGTGGAGAACGCCATCGACGCCTTGCGCCGCGGCGCCTTCGACTACCTGACCAAGCCCTTCGAGCTGAAGGAGCTGCTCATCACGGTGGAGCGCGGGCTGGAACGGCGCGCGGTGGAGCGCGAGAATCGGAAGCTGCGGTTTCTCGTGGAGAAGCGTCCCCCGCCCCCCTCCTCTCCTTCCGCCGGACTCGCCGGGGCCCGCAACGAATTCGAGAAGGGCTACCTGAGCGAACTCTTGCGCAAGTCGGGAGGGAATGTCACGAAAGCCGCCGCCATGGCGCGCATTTCCCGCCCCAACATGCACAAGAAGATGCGGCTCCTGGGAATCGACCCCAACAAGTTCAAGGCTCAGTAAACTGTATCGATAAGGATACACAAGTGATACCGTTCCGTAACACCCTACCGGCGCTTCTGCTCTCAGCCTCCCTCGCCCTCGCGGAGGGGAGAGTGGTGGTCTACGTCTCGGTGGACGAGGAGCACAGCGCCCGGTTCCTCGACGACTTCCGAAAGGAGACCGGCATCGAGGTGGAGGCGGCGTACGACACCGAATCCAACAAGACGGTGGGGCTGGTGCGCCGGCTCATCGCCGAGAAGGGGAAGCCCCAGGCGGATGTCTACTGGAACAACGAGATCGCCACCACGATTCGCCTGAAGCACCATGGGGTGCTCCAGCCCTACGTGTCGGAGTCCGCGGCGGACATCCCCGCGGAGTTCAAGGACGCGGAGGGACACTGGACCGGGTTCGCCGCGCGCGCGCGCGTGCTCATCGTGAACACCACTCTGGTGCCGGAGGCCGACCGTCCCAAGTCCATGTGGGACCTTGCGGACGAGAAGTGGCGCGGCCGCGTCTGCATGGCCAAGCCCGTGACCGGCACGACGGCGACGCACGCGGCCTGCCTCTACGTCAAGGACCGCGACCTCGCGGATCGCTACTTCGACTCCCTGGTGCAGAACGAAGTGGTCTGGCTGACCGGGAACGCCCACGTCATGCGCGAGGTGCGGGAGGGGCGTTACGCCTTCGGCTGGACCGACAGCGACGACTTCAATGTCGCGCGCATGCTGGGGGCTCCCGTGGCGCAGGTCTACCCCGACTCGGGCCCCGGAGAGATCGGGACGCTCTACCTTCCCAACACCGTCATGCTCATCCAGGGGGGACCCAACCCCGCCGCGGGCAGGAGGCTCATCGACTGGCTCCTGCGCCCCGACATCGAGCGGCAGCTCGCGGAGGCGGACTCCGCGCAGATCCCGGTGCGGCCGGGCGTCCCGGTGCCCGCCCACGTGAAGCGGCCGGAAGCGGTGGGGACGCGGTTTCTCGTCGATTTCGAGACGGTCGGCCGGGAGTACGACCGCTGGACGATGCATGTCGACGCCAAGCTCCAGGCGGCTCAGAAATCCGCGCCGACGCTCTTCTGGATCCTCGCCGGCGTGGTCGCGCTCGGCGTGATCGGCTTCGCCATCCTGAAGCGGGCCACCGCGGAGCCTTCGTAGTAGGATGCGCCTTTGGAGCCTATCCGAAAACCCGGCGTCAACACCGAGGCCGAGCGAGCGGGCCGAGCGCGAGCCGCGACGACGAAGCCGTATTGGCGAACTACGGCGACGGAGGAGAGGCGAAGCGATCGGCCCGCGCAGCCGGCCGAAGGTAGCCGGGTTTTCGGATAGGCTCTTAGCCACGCGACCCTATCGTCTAGAGGCCTAGGACTCGGCCCTTTCAAGGCCGCAACGGGGGTTCGACTCCCCCTAGGGTCACCAGACCTACTTTGCCCTGGAGGCTTCGGGTGCGGCGGCGGGCGCCTGCTCCGGCAGCCCGAGGCGGTGGAGCAGCTCGCGCGCGGCGGGCAGGTCGTTCTCCTCCAGGCAGCCGTCGATCTCGCGCAGCACCTCGAGGCGCTGGGCCTCCTGCTGCCGCATGTGAGCGGCGAGCTGCGCCACGCTTGCCGCGAGCCCCTTCAGGTAGTCCCGCTTGCGAAGAGTGAGTCGCCGCTCGTAGTCCCCCTGCTGCATGCCCTGGATGGCGCGCTCGATGACGAGCACGGGGCCGGCCACGCGGTGCGTCAGGAGGAGGCTCACGGTGCCGAGGAGCACGATGGACAGCACCAGGTAGATGAGGTTGTTGCGCACGAGAAAGCCCCACGCCTCCTCGGAGGTCTGCCCCTTGAGTCCGCCGCTGGGCAAGACGAACGTGGCCAAGGTGTAGAGCCCCGCAATGCCGAGGAGCACGCCGATCAGGTGGATCGTGACGGCGAACTGCAGTTCGCGGTCGACCAGGAAGGCGCCGCGGCGAGGTGCGGGAGGTTGCGTGGACCGGCTCGACTTCTCATTCATGGAGTGCTGCCCTTCGCCCTCCCTATCGACCGGCCGCGGGCGGTGGCTTGAGGGGAGGTTCAAGTCCGGGAGAGCGGCAACCGACAAGGAGAGCGAGGCATGCGGCGTCAGGGGGGCTTCACGATTCTCGAAGTGCTCATGGTGACGGTGATCATCGCGATCATCGCCACCATCGCGCTCCCCTTGCTGCTCGCCTCGAGGATCGACGCCAACGAGTCGGCGGCCATCTCCACCCTCCGTACCCTCGTGCAGGCGCAGCTCAGCTTCGCCGCGCGGCGCGACGCGGACCTCAATGAGAACGGCAACGGGGAGTTCGGCACGTTCGGGGAGATGTCGGGCAACGTCGCCGTGCGCGCCGCATCGGGCGGAACGCGCTTCCTCTCCCCGACGGTGGTGAACCCCTCGTTCCGCCTCATCACCCCCCTCGGCGAGATGCAGCGATCCGGCTACGTGTACCGCCTCTACCTGCCGGGGGCCGGCGGGGTCGGCGTGACGGAACTGGCCGGGGGCGGCGCCTCCACCTCCGTCGACGCGGATCTGGCCGAGACCACATGGTGCGTCTACGCCTGGCCTCAGCGCGTGGGCGTCACGGGTCGCCGCACCTTCTTCACCAACCAGAGCGGCGACATCCTCTTCACGAGTCACCCGCTCTACTCGGGCCTCGGCGCTCCCATCCCCGCGGGGGCCGCCCTCGCCGAGCCGGGCGCGGCCAGCAGCATCGTCGGGCCGATCGCCGTCGGCACCACCGCCCGCGACGGCAACGTCTGGCGCCCGCACGGCACCTAGGGCCTGTCTGAATACTCCATCGTCGGCCCGAGCCCGAGCGAGCGGGCTGCTGGCGAGCCGCGAGTCCGAAGCCGTATTGACCCCAAAAACGGCGATGGACGA
>JBQTIG010000038.1:0-81104 GCA_052388375.1 Planctomycetaceae bacterium
TCCCAGAGTTCGTCGGGGATCCGCCAGCCGTCGTCCTTGACAACCAGACCCATCGCGCAGCCCTCGGGCTGGTCTCCTCCTCAAGATTCCTGATCGGCAGGATCTCCCTATCGGAATAGGTCCTTAGAGCGGCGGGTTCGTCCCGCGCCCTATAATGCCCCCCCATGGACCGCGCCGAGAAGGAACGCAGCAGGGACGCCCACCTGCTCAGGATCTCCAAGATGTTCGCGGAATTCTCCACCTGCCTCTCGCGCAAAGTGGGAGCGATCATCGCGAGCGACGCGGGCCACGTGATCTCCACCGGCTACAATGGGGCGCCCCGCAAGACCCGCCACTCCGACGAGGCGGGCTGCTTCTGCCAGGATCCCAGCCGCAAGTCGGGCACCTTCCAGGAGCGGCTTCGCTGCTCGCACGCCGAACTGAACGCCATCGCACAGGCGGCCTTCGAGGGGGTGTCGACGAAGGGCGCGCGCATCTACTGCGTCACGTTCCCCTGCTCCTTCTGTTGCAAGGCAATCCTCCAGGCGGGCATCCGCAAGGTGGTCTACGAGGAGGAGTACAACGATCCCTTGTCACGGCTGCTCTTCGAGGAGGCGGGAATCGAGTGCGTGCAGATGACGCCGCGCCCCCCCTAGAGGCGATTTCTTGAAGGGGGGCGGGGGCGCGGGTAGGGTCTCCGCCCCATGAAGTGCCTCGCCGCGATCCTGCTCCTCGCAAGCCTCACCTGGGCCGACGCCTTGGATCAGGCCGTGGACTCCTACCTCGCCGCCGCGGAGGAGTCCGATCCCGGTCCCTGGACGATCCGCGGGAACCTCGGTGTGACCCTCACGTCGGGCAATTCCGACTCTTTCACCGTCTCCGCGGGCGCCGATGCCTCGCGCGCCTGGGACCCCTGGACGCTCTTCCTCAAGGCCGGCATCGTCTACGGCAAGTCCGAAGGGGTGGAGAGCGCCTCGGAGCAGACGTTCACGGAGCGGCTGGAGCGTGCGATCTCCGAGAAGGCGTCGCTCTTCCAGGAGTTCTATGTCGAGCACGACGAACGCGAGCAGTTGGACTATCGGCTCCAGTTCACCGTCGGCTACCGGCGCAAGCTCGTGGAGAAGGAGAACTTCGTCCTCCACGGCGAGGCGGGCGGCGGCGTCCTGCACGAGGAGTTCCGCACCGGCCCCGAGACGGAGGGCATCGCGCAGGTCGGCTTCGACTTCGTCTGGAAGATCGGCAAGAACCTCACCTTCACCCAGCGCGTGGTGATCTTTCCGAGCCTCTCCGAAACCGGCGAATTCCGCATCCTCTCCGAGTCGGTCTTCACGACGCCTCTGGGCGAGCGGCTCGACCTCCGGTTCGCGATCATCGACAAGTTCGACTCCAATGCACCCGCGGGGGTGAAGGAGAACGACCTCCTCGTCACCCTCTCGCTGCAGATCCGCTTCACCGGGAAAGGCGGGTAGTCGCCGGACGCACCGCGCTCAGAACGGGAAGAGGATCCCCCGCTCCTTGAGCAGATTGGGGCGGGAGGGCGAGAGCCGGTAGAGCTTGGCCGGACGGTGAGCGCCCTCGCGGCGGGCGCCGCGGGTCTCCACCACCGCCCCCAGCGCGAGCATCTTCTTCCGGAAGTTGCGCTTGTCCAGGGGGCGCTCGAGGAGCACTTCGTAGACCTGCTGGAGCTCCGTGAGGGTGAAGGGCTCGTCGAGGAGGCGCAGCGGGACGGTGCTGTACTCCGTCTTGGTGCGCAAACGGTCCACCGCCTTGGCGAGGATGGCGGCGTGGTCGAACGCGAGGGGCGGCGCGTCGTGCGCGGGATGGAAGGCGGCGCCCGCCGCATCGCTCCCCGCGACGGGCAGCGCCTTGGAAGGCGGCACCACGGCAAAGTAGGCTACGCCGATGACGCGGCCGCGCGGATCGCGCCGCGGATCGCCGAAGCTGAAGAGCTGCTCGAGGTAGAGGCCCGACAACCCGGTCTCTTCCGCCAATTCGCGCCGCGCCGCCTCCTCGAGCCCCTCGTCGGGGAGCACGAAGCCGCCGGGCAACGCCCACTTGCCCTTGAAGGGCGGGCTGCCGCGCCGGATGAGGAGCGCTTCCAGGCGGCCTCCGCGGATCGCGAAGACCACCAGATCGACGGCGACGGAGGCCTCAGAGCCCGCCATGAAACCCCTGGGCGATAGGGCGGCGGCGGCCCAGCCCGAAGGCGCGGGGCGAGACCTTGAGGACCACGGCCCCCTGCTGTCGCTTGTACTCCGCCAGCGCGACCCCTCGCACCACCTGGCGCACCACGGCCTCGGGCACTCCGGCGGCGACGATCTCGCCGGGCGTCCGTCCCTCCTCGAGATGAAGCCGCAGGGCGCGGTCGAGCAGCTCGTAGGGCGGCAGGGTGTCCTGGTCGGTCTGTCCCGGCCGCAGCTCCGCCGTTGGCGCGCGCGCGAAGCTGCGCGGGGGGATGGCGCCGGCGTAGGAGCGCGCGAATTCGTAGACCTGCCCCTTGTAGAGGTCGGCGATGGGCGCGAGCGCCCCCACCATGTCGCCGTGGAGCGTGCAGTAGCCCATCGCCAATTCGCTCTTGTTGGAGGGCACCAGGACCAGCGAGCGCTCTTTGTTGGCCATCGACATCAGGATCACGCCGCGCAGCCGCGCCTGGAGGTTCTCCTCCGCGGTGTCGAAGGGGCGCTCGCCCCAGAGGCGACGCAAGCCCTGCTCCAGGAGCGTGTAGCCCTCCCCGATGGGCGCCACGCGGAAGCGGATCCCAAGCGCCGCGGCAAGGGCGGCCGCGTCCTGCTCGCTCTCCGGCGCGCTGAAGGGCCCCGGCATGGCGATGCCGGTGACGCGGGCGGGCGAAAGCGCCTCCGCGGCGAGGCAGGCAACGAGGGAGGAGTCGATTCCCCCGCTCATGCCGACCAGCGCGGTGGAAAACCCGGTCTTGCGGAAGTAGTCCCGGATGCCCAGCAGGAGCGCCGCGCGGAGATCGTCGGTCCCCTCCGGCTCGGCGACGGCGGCGCGCAGGTCGGTCACCACGACGCCCTCGCGGAACGGGCCGGCGCGGGCGACGAGCCGCCCCGAGGCATCGATGGCGAAGGAGTTCCCGTCGAAGATGAGCTGGTCGTTGCCCCCCACCAGGTTGCAGAGCGCCGCGGGGATGCGGTGCCGCGCGGCGTGGGCCTGGAGGATCCGTCGGCGGAGCGCGGGCTTGCCGCGTTCGTAGGGCGACGCGCTGATGTTGACGATCAGCTCCGCCCCCGCGCGCCGGAGGTCGGCCACCGGATCCTCCTCGTAGAGCCCGCCGGTCCAGACGTCCTCGCAGATGGTCACCCCCACCGCGACGCCGCCGCAGGCGATCGGAAGCGAGGGCGGCCCGGGCTGGAAGTACCGGCGCTCGTCGAAGACGTCGTAGCTCGGGAGCAGCCGCTTGGCGACCATCTCGGTCCGCCCCCCGCGGATCAGCACCGCCGCGTTGAAGAGCGGCTTGCCGGGGCCGGGGGCGGGGAGGGGGCAGCCCACCAGGAGGGGCGGGAGCGTCGCATCGGCCGCGAGCTCGCCCAGCGCGCGCGCGCAGGCCTGGAGGAAGGAGGAGTCCTCGAGCAGGTCGCGCGGCATGTACCCGCAGACCGCCAGCTCCGGGAAGAGCACCAGATCCGCCTCGAGCCCCGTTGCGGCGCGGCGGATGCGCTCCAGGTTTCCCGGGAAGTCCCCGACCGTGGCGTTGATCTGCGCGAGGGCGAGCCGCACTCTAAGTGTGCATACTACACGAAGAGCGCCCCCGCCCCCCTTTTTGGCCTCGCGTGTAGAGTGCCTGGATGCTCCCCCTCGGCGCCTGGCTCGACCACCCGCAGTTCGGCAGGGGACGGGTCACCGGCCACAACGACACCCGCTACATCTGCACCTTTCCGGGCATCGGCCTCCGGGAATTCGACTCCCACGAGGCGGGGGTCAAGCCGGCCCCCACGCCGCCCCAGGGCGATCCCCTCAAGACCGCCCTGCGCGAAGTGCTGGACGAATACGGCTTCGGCGGCGTGTCGGAGATCCTGCCGCGGTTCGAAGGCGGCGAGATCGTCGTGCGGCCGAGCAAGGAGGGGACGAAGGAGATCCACCTTCCCGTGGACGCGCTCTTCCACAAGGTGGTGATGGTGCGCGACCGGCTGCGCGTGCTGGAGCAGAAGCTCAACGCCCACCCCAAGCTCACCGACGTGGAGAAGGTGGAGATGCAGCAGTACGTGACACGCTGCTACGGCAGCCTCACCAGCTTCAACGTCCTCTTCAAGCGCGACGAGGACAAGTTCCGCGGTTCGGGAAGCTAGCCGGTGTCCGCGGAGGACCGGGAGCGCTGGGAGGCGCGGTACGCGGCGGGCTCGCACGCGGGAGAGGAGGCCGACCCCTTCGTGATCGAGGCGCTCCTCCATGCGCCGCGCGGCGGGCGCGCCCTCGACGTGGCGTGCGGGGCGGGCCGGCACGCCATCGCGCTCGCGCGGCGCGGCTACGCGGTGGACGCCCTCGACGTCTCCCCCGCCGCGATCGCGATGGCCCGCTCGCGCGCGGGCGGCCTGGCGGTGCGCTGGGCGGAGCGCGATCTGGACGACGCGGCGATCGAGGAGGGCGTCTACGCGGCGGTCGTCTGCGTCCACTACACCGACGAGCGGCTCGTGCCCCGGCTCGTGGGCGCCCTCGCGCCGGGCGGCCTGCTCGTCTTCGTCGCGCGCCCGCGCGCCCTCTGCCGCTTCGGGCCCCCGCCGGGCGCGACGGCGCGCTGGTTCGCCTCCCTCGAGCCGCTCCTCGTCCGGGAAGGGGAGTCGCGCGTGCTCTTCGCCGGGAGGCGCCCGTGAGATCGATCCTCATCGTCCCGCTCGTCCTCGCCTGGGTCGTGCTCTGCGCGTCGGTTGCGCTCCTCCTATGGCCCCTCTCCCGCTGGACGAGGTTCGGCGACGCCTGCGCGCGCTGGATGGGGCGGGGCGTGCTCTTCCTCGGAGGGGTGCGCCGGCGCGTGATCTGCGGCGAACAGATGCGGGGAGGGCCCCGCGTCATCGTTGCGAATCACGCCTCGATGCTCGACATCTGCGCGCTGTTCGCCACCCTGCCCCCGCCTTTCCGCTTCGTGTCGCGACCGTTCTACTTCTTCGTGCCGCTCCTCGGGTGGGCGATGTTCGTCCAGGGCCACCTCGCTCTCGACCCGTTGCGCCCGCGCAAGGCCGCCGCGGCCTTCGCCCGCATGGCGGACCGGCTGCGCCGCGGGATCAGCCTTGCGCTCTTCCCCGAAGGGGCGCGCAGCCCGGACGGGGCGGTGCATCGCTACAAGCGCGGGCCGTTCCTCGTGGCCATCGAGAACGGCGTGCCGATCCTCCCGGTGCGCCTGCGCGGGGCCTATCGCGCGCTGCCCCGCGGGACGTGGCGCATCCGCGCCGGGGAGATCACGGTGGAGTGCGGCGAGCCGATCCCCACGGCCGGATTGTCGCGGGAAGAGGCGCGCGAGCTGGCGGCGCGGGTGGAGGCGTGGACGCAGGGGGAGGGGGGCGGGGAGGAGTGATCAGTCCTCTTCCATCGCGGCGAGGACTTCGAG
Organism: Planctomycetaceae bacterium; assembly: GCA_052388375.1. Taxonomy (GTDB): domain Bacteria; phylum Planctomycetota; class PLA2; order PLA2; family PLA2; genus JBQTIG01. The sequence goes on from JBQTIG010000038.1 coordinate 5,540, forward strand.
GGGGGACTTCCCGTCGTAGTTGGAGCCGCGCAGGGCGGCGAGGCGCTCCCGCTCGTCGAGACGAAGCATGCTCTCGAAGAGCACTTCGCTCGGCTGGATCAGGAAGTGGTTGAACCAATCGGAGGGGACGCAGCCGGGCAGGAAGAAGAAGGTCCCGACGGGGAAGTGGACCAGCGAGCAGCAGATCCCCACGATCTGGACGCGCAGGGAGTCCCAGAGCTGCTCCTGGGTGATGTGGCCGGCGTCGCGCATCCGCACGCCGAACCGGCGCGGATCGTCCAAGGCCTCGACCGTCGCGATCTGTTCGCGCGTCACGAGGCCGAGGCGCAGGAGCACGTTGCCCAGCCGTTCCGAGGCGTCCGTCGTGCCGGAAAAGACGATCTGGCCGCGCTTGAAGAAGACCACCTTGGTGAGCGGCCCCGTCGTCACGCAGAGCATCCCGTTCTGGCGGTTGTTCGCGAAGTAGAGAAACAGGTTGTTGAGGATGTCGTTGTGAAACGTCCCCATCATCGAGACGGGCAGCAGGACCGGGCGGGTGACCCCTTCGCCGCGGAACACCAGCGAGTCGCCCTCGACCGCGATGCGCGAAAAGCCACCATCCGCAAGACCGAGCGTCTTGCGTGCGATCTTCGGCATCATGACCGAGATCGTGTTGGTGGTCTGGTTCACCCGTGAGTCTCCCGATGCCCAAGCCAGTATCGGCCCGGCAGCGCGGGCCACTTGAGCCTCCCCCGCCCGGGGGGCCCGGGCTCAGGGGGAGGGGGGGCGAGGGCCGATAGGGGAGCATGCCGCGCGCCTCCCTTCTCCTGGGCCTTTTCCTCGTGGTCTCCTGCGCCGACCTCACGCAGGTCCCCCCGCCCCCGGTCCGGCTCTCGCTCCTCGACCACCGACTCGCCGGGGTCGACGACGACGGACTGCCGACCCTGGCGGCCGCGGACACCCTGCGCCTCCTGCGAGCGGCCCCGTCCGGGGCGCTCGTGACGTTCCACGTGCCGGACGTCGCCTCGGCTGGGCGGCGCATCCAGAAAACCGCGCTCTACCGCATCCTGACGAGCCGCGAGATCCGGCAGCTCTTCTCCTCCCTCACCGCGTCGCTCCCGTTGCGCTTCCCGGCCTCGGGCCCGGTGTCCGGCGCGGCGGGCGGGGACACCGAGCCGCTGGACCTCCTCTCCTCGCTCCGGGGCGAGGTGGTGGTGAGCATCGAGGATCTGCCCATCGGCGAGGCAGGCGCGCCGGGCATGCCGCGCCTGCTGTTCATGGCGAACATCCTCGGCGCGGAGCAGGCGGCGGAGTCCCTCATCGAGGGGATCGGCGTCATGGCGGCGACGGATCGGGCGGTCAAGGTGGAGCGCGGCAGCGCGGGCGGTTCGCGCTTCGTGCGGGTGGTGCTCCGAAAGCCGATGGATGCCGTCCTCGAAATGGCGGTCCATCGCGGCGCCATCCTGCTCGGGCTCGGCCGCGAGATCGTCACCGAGGCGATGGAGCGGGCGGAGCGCGACGGGTCCTCCGCCGCGATCGACGCGGGATTCCAGCGCTGCCTCGAGGTGTGCGGCGATCCCCGCGACGCCTTCCGGCTGCACCTCGACGTCACCGCCTGGCTGCGGAGGTTCGGATCGAGGATCCCGGAGGAGACCCGCCGCGTGCTCACCGAACTCGGCCTCGACCGCGTACGCGGCCTCGCCTTCTCGCTTCGGCCCGAGGGGGACAACTTCGTGGTCTCGACCTTCCTCGATTCGCCCGGGGGCGAGGACAGCCTCACGCATCTCCTCAAGCGACACGCGGTGGACCGGCAGTTCCTCGACCTCCTGCCCAGCGACACGATCGCCTTCTCCGTGTTCGCCCTGGACGGCCGGGCGATCCTGCGCACGCTGCGCACCGCCCTGCCCGACGCCGGAGCCGCGGGGCTGGAGGGGTGGATCGGCGAGCTGGGCCGCATGGGAATCGATCTCGAGGGCGATCTCCTCGAAGTCTTCGGGCCCCGCTGCTCGCTGGTGACGCTTCCGGTGGAGCGCTCCGGCGCCGACGGCCTCGACGCGCTCTGGAAGCGGTTCCAGGGGCTGGTCCTCGTGACGGAGGTGCAGGACGCGGCGCGCGCGCACAAGGTGTTGGGCCGCCTGCCGCAGGGCACTGGGACGGTGCGCCGCGCCACCCGCACGGTCGGCTCGCACACGGTCCACGACTACCGGTTCGTGGCCGGCCAGCTCCCTCCGGGATTCTCGCTCTCGTACGCGCTCACCGATGCGCACCTCTTCGTCGCGCTCTCGGAGGATGCGATGACCCGGATGCTCTCCGTGGAACCCGGGCGGTTCGGCACGCGCTTCCGGGAGGCGGTCAAGGCCGCCCCGGAGACCGTCGCGAGCCTCTCGTACGAGGACGTGCGTTCCGGCGTCGAGACCCTCGTCGGGCTCTGGTCCTCCCCCACCACCTCGGCACCGGCGACCCCGGAGAAGGAGACCTCGGACGCGGGTTCCCTCGCCTCGCTCCTCCGCGGGCTCGAGCCCACGGTCTCCTACACGGTGGCGGACGACTCGGGGCTGCTGAGCGTGACCCGCTCCCCCACCGCCGGCTTCGGAGGCATGAACAGCCCCCTCTCGCTGCTGGTGGTCGCCTCGATCGCGATTCCCAACATGACCCAGGCGCGCATCCAGACCAACGAGTCCACCGCCCTCGTCACCCTGCGCTCCATCGAAGCCGGGCAGTCCGCGTTTCGCGCGCGGAGGCTGCTCGACTCCGACAACGATGGGGAGGGCGAGTTCGGCACCCTCGAGGAGCTGGCTGGCGACACGCCCCTGCGTTCCGGCCGCGCCGTCCCCCGCGACCTGACCCCGCTGCCGGGGCTCGTCCGCAACGCCTCCGGGGTCTACGAACGGAACGGCTACCTCTTCCGCGTCTTCCTGCCCGCCGAGGACGGGTCGCCCGTGGGCGTCGTCGGCTCCCAGCGCCGCGCCCCGGTGGACGGGGATCTCGCCGAGGCGATCTGCATCACCGTCGCCTGGCCGGTGGAACGCGATCGCACGGGACGGAACTGCTTTCTCCTCGACGCCAGCGGCGTGATCTACGCCTGCACCGATGGGGTCTACGAGGGAGCCAACCCGCCCCCGCCGGACGTGCTCTCCAGTCAGGCCAACAACATCGCGGCGGCGCCGCTCCCGGCCGGGCAGCCCGGCCGCGACGGCTGTTCCTGGACCCGCGTGCGCTGATCAGCTGGCGCGCCGCTGCGTCTCCGCCTGCCCCGGCTCGGGGCGCACGTCCAGGCGCCTCCCGCAATCGACGCAGTAGAGATAGGAGTGGGTCTCGAGGCGCACGTAGAGGTGCCGGGTCGTCTTCCGGCAGCGTTCGCCCGCGCAGTAGTAGTTGGTGCCCGTCATGGTGTTGCTCGCTGTACGATTCCTGGGTGCTGTATCGACTGGACGAAGGCGGAGAGTAAAGCGCATCGGCTTGGACTTCCCGATGCCGCCCCGGCGCCGGCGGCGTCGTGGCGGCGTTCGCGCATCCTCAATACGAAAGCCGTGCCGAAACCGCGATCCGTTTGGGAAACGAGGGATAGAGCAGCGAGGGCAGGGCGCCCTGCCGTTCGGCGATTCCCGCCAGGATCCGCGCATAGTGCGGGACGATGCGGGCCGCGCGCCGATCCGCCTCCAGCTCGGTCGCCCTCGCGAGGGGAACGGCGAGTACCAGAATAGGACACAAGGGGATCGCGAAGGGGGGGAGAGCACGCAGGAGCGGCATCAGGAGACGCGCCGGACCGTCGGTGAAGGGCTCCCAGAAGAGGTCCCCGGCGGCCGCGTGAGCGATCTCATGCGCAAGAATCGCACGCCGTTCGCTTTCGCCCACCGCGGCGCCGAGGAGGAGTCCATACCCGCGGCCCGCGCGCACGCTCGCCGCGGTCCATCCGGGGAGCAGACGCACGAAGCGTGGCGCCGGGGCGCCGAGGAGTTCCGCAAGGGTAACGGCCTCGGCGAGGAGCGCGTCGCCGCCCTCCAGCGCGCGGGGCGCCCGCCCGCAGCCCCACCGGGAGAGCGCGGCGCAGGCAACGATGCATGCCGCGCCGGCGGGCCAGGGGAAGCCGAGCAGCCAGGGCAGGGCTGCCGCCGCGCCCGCGTTGAGCAGGAGCGCGCCGGCGCGGAGCAGGGGGATCATCGCGGATCGCCGGTGAGGGGAACGAAGCGGACCGCGGCCACGTCGCGGTGTTCCACCTTGCCCGCGCGCTTCTCGTAGACCCGCAGGACCTGCTCCACCCCCCCCACCGGCGCGACGAGTCGCCCCCCTTCGCGCAGCTGCGCGAAGAGCGCCTCGGGCACCGCGCGCTCCGGCGCCGCCGTCACCACGATGGCGTCGTAGGGCGCGAGGGGCGGCCAACCTTCCCTTCCATCCGCGAACCGGCAGATCACGTTGGCGTAACGGAGGCGGAGCAGGGTGGCGGCGGCGGTGCGGGCCAGCGGCTCCACGTTCTCCAGGGTCACGACGCGGCCCGCGATCTCGGCGAGGACCGCCGCCTGGTAGCCCGACCCCGTGCCCACCTCCAGCACCGATTCCCCCCCGCGGAGTGCGCAGAGCTCGGTCATGAGGGCCACGATGTAGGGCTGGCTGATGGTCTGGCCGAACCCTAGCGGGAGGGGCCGATCGGCGTAGGCGTCGGCGCGCTCCTCCACGGGCACGAATTCGTGCCGCGGAACCGTTCGGAGCGCGGCGAGAACGAGGCTGTCCCGGATCCCGCGACGCTCGATCTGGCGGCGCACCATCTCGAGGCGCTCCGCGCGCGGATCGGAGAGCGAAGAGCTATAAAGACGCGCCATGGATGCCGCTTCCCTCAAGGGTAGCCTACCGAAGTCACGCGACCAAGACTCCAGAGCGCAAGGGCGCGCGCGATGAGCGCCCTCGACTGGGCTGCGCTCGTCGCGGGGGGGGTCGCGCTGCTGCGGCATGCGGCGGCACTGCCGCGCCTCGTCCTCTATCTGCGGAGGGCGCGCATCCGCTCCATTCCGCGAGGGGAAACGCCGCCGCTGACGCTCCTGAAGCCGCTCTTCGGCGACGAGCCCGATCTGGCCGAGAATCTCGAGGCGACCCTGCGCCAGAACTACCCCTCGTTCGAGGTGCTCTTCCTGCACGAGCGGCCCGGCGACGCCGCCCTTCCGGCCGCGCACGCCGCCGCCGCGAAGGTGCCCGACGTCCCCGTGCGCTTCCTCGAGGGGCGGGATCCCGCCGCGACCAACCCCAAGGCGGCGGTGCTCATCCTCGGGGAACTCGCGGCGCGGCATGCCATCCTCGTCGCCTCGGATTCCGACGTGCGCCCCGACCCGCTCTATCTCCGGGACGCGGCCAACGCGCTGGCGGGCCGGGACGTCGCGGTCTTCCCGCCGGTCCTCTTCGGAATGCGGACCCTGGGAGCCCGTCTCCTGGGACTTCTGGTGAACACCGAGGGATTCCTGTCGGTCCTCCTCGCCGCGGGGCGGTTCACGCCGGGCGCGACCATCGCGGTGCGCGTACCGGCGCTCCGCGCCGCGGGAGGCTGGCGCGCGGTGTCCGGCCACATGGCCGACGATTTGGCGCTGGGCCGGGCGCTGCGGGCGTGCGGGCATCCGGCGGCGCTCGCTCGACGTGCCGTCCGCTGCCGCGCGCCGGACGCGGCCTTCGCCGCCGCCGCTCGCCACATCACGCGCTGGATGCGCACGGTGCGCCATGCCGCACCCCTCCTCTTCCTCTCCGCGCTGCTCCCCGTATGCGCCCCCCTCCTGCTCCTCGCCGCGGGCCTCTTCGGCGCGCATCGCGGACCCGCGCTGGCGGCGCTCGGGCTGCTCACCCTAACCCGCGTCGCGGTCGCGATCGCCGTCGAGTTCCGCTTCTGCTGGGACCGGTCCCTCCTGCGCGCCCTTCCCCTCCTGCCCCTCCTCTGGTTCGTCGAGCCGCTCGCCTGGACGGCGGGCGCGCTCCCGGGCCGCGTCGAGTGGCGGGGACGCCGGTACCGGGTCCGGGGCGGCCGTGCTACGCTTGCGGACGGATGAGCCGGAAGACCGTTCTCTCGCTCATGCGCGCGACCGGCGTCCTGCACCTGGGCAACTACCTGGGGGCCGCCCGGGACTTCGCCGCGCTCTCCACCGATCCCGCATACGACTGCTTGTTCGGCATCGCCGACCTGCACGCGCTTACCTCCCTGGGGGATCCCGAGGCGCTCCGCGCCTCGACCCGGGCGGTCGCCCGGGACTACCTCGCCGCCGGGGTCGATCCCGCGCGCGCCCTGCTCTTCCGGCAGTCGGCCATCCCCGAGACTTCCGAGCTCTTCTGGCTCCTCTGCAACGTGACGAGCGCGGGCGAGCTGCAGCGCTCGAAGACGTTTCAGGAGATGAGCCGCAAGCAGCCCGAAAACGTGAACGCCGGCCTGCTCACCTATCCGGTGCTGATGGCGGCCGACATCCTGGGGCCGCGCGCGGATCTGGTGCCGGTGGGAGAGGACCAGATGGCGCATCTCGAGATGGCGCGCAACATCGCCCAGCGCTTCAACCATCGGTTCGGGGAGACCTTTCCCCTTCCCGAGGCCTTCCGCAAGAGCGCGATCCGGGTGCCGGGCCTGGATGGCCTGGGCAAGATGAGCAAGAGCGACGGCAACGGCTTCGCCATCGCGGAGACTCCCGAGCGGATCTGGGAACTGCTGAGGACGGCGATGACCGATCCGGCGCGCCAGCGTCGCACCGATCCCGGCAACCCCGAGCTCTGCCCCATCGGGCAGATCCATCGCTACGTATCCCCCGCGGAGGACGTGGCGCGCACGGAGGAGGGGTGCCGCACCGCGGGAATCGGATGCATCGATTGCAAGAAGGTGTTGCACAGGAACGTCGTGACGATGCTCGCGCCCGTTCGCGAGCGGAGCGCCAAGCTCGCGGACGCCCGGGTCGAGGAGGTGCTCGCGGCGGGCGCCGTCCGCGCGCGGGAGCGCATCGCCGACACCCTCGCCGCGGCGAAGGAGAGGATGGGGCTGTGAGCGGCGGGGCGGGCGGCAACCTCACCTACGGGCAGTACCTCAACCTCGACCGGTTGCTCGCGTTGCAGAATCCTCCGGGGCCGGACGGCGGCGCGAGGACGCACCTGCATCACGACGAAATGCTCTTCGTCGTCATCCACCAGGTGTTCGAGCTCTGGTTCAAGCAGATCCTTCACGAGCTGGTGCTGGCCCGCGACCTGCTCGCGGCGCCCGAGGTGCCGGAGCCGGACATGCCGCGCGTCGTCGCGGCGCTGGGCCGGGTGCACGAGATCCAGACGGTGTTGCTGGCGCAGTTCGACGTACTCGAGACGATGACGCCGCTCGACTTCCTGGCGTTCCGCGGCGGACTCGGCTCGGCGTCGGGCTTCCAGTCGGCTCAGTTCCGCGAGCTGGAGATCGTCGCGGGGCTCCCCGAGACGCTGCGCATGGAGTACGACGGCGCCTCCTACGAGCGGTTCTTCGGCGCCGAGGCGCTCCGGCGCTTCCAGGCGCGCCGGGCCGAGCCGACCCTGCGCGACGCCATGCACGGCTGGCTCGCTCGCACGCCGATCGAGAGCGCGTTCGTGCGCAACTACCTCGCCTCGCTGGAGCGCTACGTCGCGGGGCAGCTGGCGCTGCACCGCGGGAATCCGCGCCTGGCGCCGGAGGAGCGCGCCGCCATCGAGCGCCGCCTCGAGGTCTACCGCGCGGATGGGCGCGACTTCCTCGAGGGGAAGGACGCGCCGGTCCATCGCGCCTGCCTCTTCATCCTCGCGCACCGCGACCAGCCGCTGCTCCACTGGCCGAACCGCCTCCTCGACGCGATCTGCGAGTTCGAGGAGTACTTCCGGCTCTGGCGCTTCCGCCACGCACGCATGGTGGAACGCCTCATCGGGCTGCGGGTCGGGACGGGCGGGTCGAGCGGCGTGGACTACCTCGACGCCACGGCCATGCGCTACCGGCTCTACCCCGAACTCTTCCGCGCGCGCTCCTTCCTCGTGCCGCGCGCGCTCCTGCCGGACCTGGAGAACCCGGGTCGTTACGGCTTCGCCAAGGACGCCCGGTAGTACTCGGCCGCGCGGCGGATCCCCTCCTCGAAGCGGACGCGAGGCGTCCAACGAAGCTCCTCGCGGGCCCGCGTGGCCTCCAGCGCGATGCAGTCGACCTCGCCCGGCCGCTTGGGGGCGAACTCCGGCTCCACGCGGCTGCCGAACTGGGCTGCGCATGCGCGGTACATCTCGAGATCGCTCACCTGGCGGCCCCAGCCGAGGTTGTAGATGCGATTCCTGGGGCAGCGCAGCGCCAGCCGGTTCGCCTCCACGATGTCGGCCACGAAGAGGTAGTCGCGCGTCTTCGTGCCGTCGCCGAAGATGGTGCAGCGGCGCCCCGCGATGAGGTTTTCCATGAAGATGGAGACCACCCCCGCCTCGGAGCGCGGGGTCTGGCGGGGGCCGAAGACGTTGGGGTAGCGCAGCGCGACGAACTCCAAGGGCCCGGTGCTGGCGAACTGGAGGCCGTAGAGTTCGCCCGCGCGCTTGCCCACCCCGTAGGGCGAGAGCGGCTGGACCGGGAAGCTCTCGTCGAGCGGCAAGCGCTCCTTGGGCGGGTCGCCGTAGACCGCCCCCCCCGAGGAGGCGAAGAGGACACGCCGCGCGCCGCAATCGACGGCTGCCTGGAGCACCTGGATGGTCCCGAGGATGTTGATGCGGGCGTCCCGGATGGGATCCTCCATGGAGGAGCGGACGTTGATCTGTGCCGCGTGGTGGCAGATTACCTCGGGCTGGAAGGCACGAACGAACTTGGCGAAGGCGGGGGTCGTGACGTCGACCTCCACGAACTCTGCCGCCGCCGGGACGAATTCCGCCAGCCCGGTGGTGAGGTTGTCGGCGATGCCCACGTCGTGGCCGTCCGCCAGGAAGGCGTCGGCCACGTTCGAGCCGATGAAGCCGGCTCCGCCGGTCACTAGGATGCGCATCCGAAAGGTCCTCCAGGCACCTCTCTCTTTTCGGATCTATCGGGGAGCGGCCCAAATCGTCCACGGCGGGTGCGCGGGGACGACGAAACCCGTTGTATCAGGGGGGTTTAGGTTTGGCGCCCCAGGAGCCGATTCCTTGGGGACGAGGCCTGTATCCCGTTCGCCCGCCCGGGGCGGCGGGGGTACGGGCCGGCACTTCGAGAGGAGCGATGCGATGACCGGCACGAACATCCGAACCCTGGTCCTTATCCTGGCGGCGGCGGGCTTGGCCGGCTGCCGTACCCAGGCGGAGATGAACGCGGTCTTCGCGAAGGCGATCGCCTTGCGCACGGCCCCGGAATACACGATCGGCGAGAGCGACACGGTCACCATCCGCGTCCTCGACGACGCGACCGAGACCCTCGCCGTCTCGACGATCGTGCGTCCCGACGGCAAGATCTCCTTCCCCGAGCATGGCGACATCGACGTCTTGAACAAGACCGCGGCGCAGCTGCGCTCCGAGCTCGAGTCGCAGTTCCAGAAGACGCTCGGCCTCAAGGCCCCCAAGGTGTTCGTCGCGGTGACCGCCTTCGACTCCAAGACGGTGACCGTGCTGGGCGAGGTGAGGCTCCCGGGCCGCTACCCCTACACGGGCCAGATGCGGGTGACCGACCTGCTTGGCCTCACGCGCGGCGTCGTCGAGACCGGCTCGCCCAACCGCGCCCTCCTGTTCCGCGAGGTCGAGGGGGAGATGAAGGTCTACCACGTCAAGCTGAAGGACTTCCTGTGGAAGGCCGACTTCTCCACGAACTACTACGTCCGCCCCGGCGACCTGCTCTACGTGCCCCAGAACGGCTTCTCCCTCGTGGCCGAAAAGATCCGGGTGGGCGTCTCCCCCCTCACCGCCCTGCTGAGCTTCCTCTCCTTCGGCACCGCGACGACCTCCTTCTTCGTCCCGTAGCGCCTCCTTCGGCACCGCGACGACCTCCTTCTTCGTCCCGTAGCGCCTGCCCCCCACTCAAGTGGGCGGGCCGGCGGGGTCGAAGAGACGGTATGACCGCACCCGCCGTGCGCGGCGGCTCCGCCGTCTCCGGCGGAGCCCGCTCCGAGAGGGTTCGCGCCGGAGCTCTCGAGGTGGACCGCCACCCGGTCACGAACGGGCGGTACGCCGCTTTCGTCGAGGAGACGGGCCACCGCCCCCCCTGCTACTGGCCCGGGGGCCGGCTGCCCGCGAGCCTCGTGAACCACCCGGTGGTGGGCGTCGACCTCTTCGACGCCTTGGCCTTCGCACGCTGGGCCGGCGGGGCGATCCCGACCGAGGAAGAGTGGCGGCTTGCGGCGGGGCCGGTCGCGCCCGGGGCCTACGCCTGGGGAGACCGTTTCGAAGGAGGCCGCTGCAATACGGTGCGCAGCGGACACAAGGGCACGACGCCGGTGGACGCCTTTCCCGGCGGGGCGGCGCCGAGCGGCTGCCTCGATCTCTGCGGCAACGTCTGGGAGCTGACCGTGACGCCCTATCCGGGGGATGCCGAGGCGATCGTCGTCAAGGGAGGCTCCTGGTACGACTATCCGGTCCACGCGCGGCTCGATTCCCGGTTCCGCGCGCCGATCGCGCGCGGGGGCCCCACCACTGGACTCCGCCTCGTCTACGGCCGCCCCTGGGCCGCGCCGGCGTGCATCCCGGCGGAGCTCGTCGAGGAGTGCATGCGCTTCCGCAAGCGGAAGGAGGGGGAGCGCGAGGGGGAGGAGGCGGGGGCCCAGGAGTTCGCGGCCACCCTGCAAGCGCTCCAGCGGGAGGTGGAGGCGCGGATCGTCGACCTGGACGAGGCCGCCGCCGATGCGGGCCTCGACGTGGTCGCCGCGCTGGACCGTTTGGAGGAGGTGCTCGAGGCGGCGCCACCCGAGGAGCCTGGCGCCCCGGCGCTTCCCGTGCCCGCGCCGCCCTCTCCCCCGCCCCGGAACTCCACCCTCCTGCAAGCATCCCCCTCGCGATTTCGCGCGCATCCCCTGGCGGTCGCCGGCATACTCGCGTCCGCGCTCCTGCTCGTGGGGTGGCTCGTGGTTTCCGTGAGCGCCACGCGCGGCGCGGGCCGCGTTCCCTCGCGGGAGCGCGCCACGGAGGAGGCAAGAACTCCTACGCCGGAGGTGTCGCGGTCCGCCGCCCCCCCCGACCGCGCCGCGGTCCGGGAGGCGCTGCGGGCCCTCGCGGAGGGTTCCGACCGCAAATGGGCGGAGGCGGAGACCCGCCTCCTCGCGCTCGGCGCCTCGGTGCGTCCGGATCTCGAGGAGGCCCTCGCGAAGGGGCCAAACCCCAAGACCGAGTCCTCCCTCCGCTACCTCATCGCGCTGATCGAGGAGGCGGCCGAGCCGTCGGGGAAGCCGCCTCGCGCGGCGGAGGGGCGGCTGCGACCGGGGCTCCTCTTCTGCTTCGCCTTCCTCGACCAGGGCACGATGGCGGAGGCGCGCAAGGTGCGCCTCACCGCCGCGGCGGAAGGGGTGCCCTTCCTCGCGCTCTACAACGGCCCCGCCCCCGCGTCCGAGGTGCTCCAGTCGACCGCCGCCGCCCTGCGCGGGTCCGAGGTCGCCTTCGACGCCGACGGCTCGCTCTCCGCGCTCCTCCGCGCCCAGAGATCGCCCCATATCGCCGCGCTGGGACAGGATCTCCAGCCCTACGCCACGCACACCGGCCCGATCGGTCGGGCGGCTATCGCGGAGATGGCGCGCACGCTCCGCACCATCCTGCGCGGATGGTGAGGCGGCTAGGGCCTGTCTGAATGCTCCATCGTCCGCCCGAGCCCGAGCGAGCGGGCTGCCGGCGAGCCGCGAGTCCGAAGCCGTATTGACCCCAAACAGGGCGATGGACGAGCGGCGAAGCCAGCGGCCCGCGCAGCCGGGCGAAGCCAGCTGGAGTGTTCAGACAGATGGGATGAGAAGGCCGGTCTCCCTAGCGCAGTACCGTGAGGTCTGCATCAGTGTTGCGGGCTCAACGGCCCAGAAGGAGACCGGCCATGACGCAGGATAGCACCTTGACCGTGGGCGTTTATGCCGGCGACGAGCACAGCCACCTGTGCGTGCTGGACGGGGGCGGACAGGTCCTAGACCGCGAGCGCGCCGAGCAGCGCCCCGGCACAGGTCGCGACGACGTTGCACCAGTCGTTGCCGCGCGCTCCGAGGCGCGGCTGCACGAACAGCCCGAAGAGGCTGTCGGCGAGGTTGCCTCCCATTCCCGCGGCGGCGACGCGCAGGGCCGTCGCCGCGTCGGGCAGCGCGTCGAGGAGGAGCGCGAGAAAGGGGACGATGGCCGCCGCGACGATCCCCGCCCCCGTTCCGAACGGCGTCATCCCGCCGTCCGCGCCCCGGACGACGCGGGGCCCGACGAGGAGCGCGCGCGGGACGCCGCCGAACCGCTTCCCCAATTCCCCGGAGAGCGTGTCGGAAAGCGCCGCCGCCAGAGCGCCGGTGGAGGCGGCCGCGCCCCAGACGAGGCCGCATCCTGACGCAAGCGCGGCCAGCGCCGCCGCGCCGCCGTTGCTTGCGACCTGACACCAGTCGCGCCGCCGTCCGGAGGCCGGCGAGCAGAGCGTGCCCAGCACGAGAAGAGCCGCGAGCACGGCGACCCCGGCCCAGCCGAGTCCGAGGGCCATGCCGCCCCCCACCAGGGCTCCCGCCAGCGCGCCGCGAAGGTCCACGGCTTCCTTCGCCAAGGCGAGCGCCGCGATGGCGGGAACCGCGGCGACCGGCCAGATGCCGTCGGGCGCCATGGACTCATCCCAGCCAGGGCGCAAGCGCGAGCGCCGCTGCACCAGCGACGGGCAGATTGTCGTCGATCGGAAGCGGGAGCGATTCGACCGCCGCGCCCGCGGCGCCTGCGGCGAGCGCCATCGTCCAGGGGTGCGCCGTCCACGCATGCCCCAGCACGAGTGCGCAGGCGGCGGCGCCGGCGAGCGTCGCGGCGAGGGTCCCCGCCAGCGACTTGCGCGCGTTCCACGGAACGCGCGGACGCCGGAGCCGCTGGCCCACCGCAGCCGCGGTCGGATCTCCCACCGCAAGAACCACCCAGGCGCCGGCGGCGATCGGCAGAGGCGCGAGGAGGAGGAGCAGCAGCACGGCGAGAGGGTAGGTGGTGAGTCCGCCGAAGTGGCCCTCCTCGGGGCGACGGTAGGCGCGATCGAGACCGAAGTGCGGCGCGAGGAATGCGTTGTAGAGGAGCGCGCACGACGCGATGCCCGCTCCCCACGTTGCGCCGAGGCTCGGGAGCAGGAGCGCCGGGGCGCCAAACGCGAGATGCACGAGGCGCCGCACGCCATCTCTCCCCTTTTTCGTTGACAAAGCGCCGTCCCCGCCCAAGAATCGCTCCTTTTGCGAGATCATAACCCTTTTCCTGACCGAGGGTTCGGAGGATCGGAGCGATGAGCCAGAGCGCGACGTCTCCCCAGGGGGTGCTGCGCGCCCCGCGGGTGCTCTTCGACCTCAAGTGCCTGCTGCTCGCCCTTGCGGGTTTCGTGGTCCTCTATCTCGTCAACCTCGGGCTGGAGAAGTGGTTCGGCCAGGGGAATCCGATCGGGCAGATGGTCACCCTTCTCGCGACCGAGATCGGTCGCGTGGCGTTCCTCGGTGACGGCTTCCGGCGTGCCATGGACGGAGTCTGGGGCCTGCAGCCGCACGCCTTGAACTGGTGGCAGGGGCTCGTGACCGCCTTCCTCTTTTTCGCGACGTGGGCGGTCTTCGGGGGAGCTCTCCTGCGCACCTGCGCGCTGCGGCTCACCCGTGACGAGCCGATCTCCCTCTCGCAGGCGCTCGTGTTTTCCGGAAGGAACCTTCGGGCGTTCCTCATCGCGCCGGTGCTGGTCGCCGTCGTGGCGGGGTTCTTCCTCGTCTGCATCGCCGCGGCCGGCTTCGTGATCAGCCTCCCGTTCATCGGCTCGTGGATCCTGGTCCTCCTGCTCTGGCCCTTGAGCCTCCTCGCGGCGCTGCTGGCGATCCTGACCCTGGTGGCCGGGCTCTTCGGCCTTCCGCTCATGTGGGCCGGCATCGCCTTCGAGCGGAACGGCGCGCTCGAGGCGCTCTCCCGCGCCTTTTCCTACATCTTCGCTCGCCCGCTGCAGTTCTTCTTCGGCTACCTGCTCATCTTCGTGTTCATGAGCGTCGTGATCCTGGTGGGCGACTCCTTCGAGGACACGGCCAAGGAGTCGGTGCGGGTCTGGGGCGTGCGGGAGTCCTTCAAGGACATCGTCGCCTACCGGATCCCGGACAATGTCGGCGCCCTCGAGCCCGCCCTTCGGCGGACGATGGAGCAGCGCACCCGCGGCATCGCCGACCTGGACAACATCAGGCACGCCGGCGTGAAGGATTACGTCGCCTTCGCCTGGATGTGGCTCTTCCTGAGCCTCTTCCTGCTCGCCTTCAAGGCCTACGCGCTCTACGTCTTCCTCGGAGGGACCGCCTCGCTCTATCTCATCCTGCGGCGCGATGTGGACGGCACGGACGAGGAGGAGGTCTATCTGCCCGACGAGGAGGTCTCCGTCCCGACCCCCGCCGAGCAGCCTCGGTGGGTGGGAGGAGAGAAGCCGGCGGATCCCGGACCGGGCGGGGCCGGCGCGAGTCCGGGCGATCCGAAGCAGTGAAGAGGGGCGCGGTGCGGCTTGGTCCGGACGTGCTCGCGCGTGCCCGCGTCCATCTGGCGCGCACGGAGGAGGATCTCGCCCGGGCCATCGAGTTCTTCGGCACGTCGCGCGCCCGGGAAATCGTGGAGGGCCATCCGGAGGAGCGCGGATGCATCCGGATGCTGGAGTTGGAAGGGACCATCCTCGCGGCGCTCCTCTTCGATCCCCGGCCGCTCGCGATCCGCGGCGCGCCGGTGCCCTGCGCGCGCATCGTCGAGACCGCGGGCGAGGATGGCCGGCGCCACTTCCGTGAGACCGGGGAATGCGAGCCGTTCGAGTTCCTGCTGGAAGAGCTGCTCGGCTATCTCTGGGCGCGCTCCTATCCTCTGGTCTACGCCCACGGCGAGGTCGCGCTCTATGCCCGCAAGGGATTCGTCCCCACGTTCCTGCACCCCCGGGCCTACGTGGACGTGGCGGCGGCCCTGCGCCTCCCCGCCCCCTACCGCGTCCGCCGGCTGAAAACCGACGACATCCGCCGCATCCCGGAGTTGCGGGTGCCCGGCGCCGCCGAGCAGCCCTCCGTCCTCGCCTCGGGGGTGCCGGCGTTCCACCACTTCTGCGTGGAGAGCCCGGCGCACGGCCTGCGCGGCTGGTTCAGCCTCGAAGTGTCTGCCGCCTCCCCATGGCACCCCAAGGTGTTCGTGCCCGAAGTGGAGCTCCTGGATCGCGAAGCCGCCTGCACGGTCCTGCGCCACTGCGCCGCGGAGGCGGCACGACTCGACCTGACGGAAATCCACTTCAACGTCGGTGCCGGCCATCCCCTCGGCCGGCTCTGTCTCGAGCTGGGCGGGCGCGCCGTGGTCCGCGGCGCCAGCGCCGACGCGGGGAAGAGCGAGGAGATGCTCTGCCAGGTGGCGCGCGGGCCCCTCCTGAAGGCGCTCCTGCCGGGCATGGGTCAGCGCCTCGCGCGCTCCGCCTACGCCGAGGAGAACCGCAAGCTGGCGCTGGCTTCGGAGCGCGGCGCCATCCTGCTCGATCTGCGCCGAGGGACGATCCACGCGTCGGCAACCGAGCCCCCCGCCCCCGACCACGCCCTGATCCTCCCGGATTGGCAGCTCACGCAGCTGCTCGCCGGATATCGCGGAATCCGCGAGGTGGAGTGGCCCACCTCCCCGGTCGAGGTGGACATCCTGGACGTGCTCTTGCCCAAGGCGCCGCTCTACTCCCTTCCCGACCCCGACCACTGGGACGCGGTCCCTCCGCGGCAACCGCGCTCGAGCGAGGCAGAGGCGGTGGTGCGCGCTACGACCCTGCCGTGGGCCGCCGTTCCGCCACCAGGATCCTGAGGGAGTGCACGAGAGGGAAGCGCGCGAGATCGGCCACGGCTCGAAAGCCGCACCGCGCGAAGCGCGCGGCCATCGCCGCCGGGGTCTCGGGGTGCTTGCCCGGCGCTCGGCCGCGGCGACGCGCCTGCCAGGCGCGCTTCCTGCAGGTGAAGGATCGCGCATCGAGGTAGGAGGCGAGGACAAAGCGCCCCGCGATGCGGCAGAGCTCGCGGGCGACGCGGTCGCGGAGCTCCTCGCTCGGGAAGTGGTGGAAGAGGCGGAAGCAGAAGACGGCATCGAAGGCGCGGTCGGCGTACCCGCTCGCCTCGAGGTCGCGCGCCTCCGCGGAGATCGCGAGCCCCTCCGCGACGAACCGGGCGCGCGCCAGTTCCACCATGGCGGGCGAGACGTCGGCGGCGGCCACGCGATAGCCCATGAGGGCGAGCTTCGCGCTCAGGCGTCCCGACCCGCAGGGCGCGTCGAGGACGGTCGCGCCGGCGGGCACATGGCGGAACGCGCGCGCCACCAGCGCCCGCTCGGCTCGGTTCGCGCGGGTGGGTCGGTCCTTCGTGGCGGCGTACCGCGCGGCGCGATCGGCGTCGTAGTGCTTGCGGTAGGGCTCGACGGGTTGCTGCACGGGCAGCGCGGATCCTAGCCGCCCCGCCCCCGATCCGACAAATCTCCCCGTACAATCGCGCCATGCGCCTGCTGGCCGCCCTCCTCGCGTTCGCCCTCCCCGCCCTCGCGCAGGGCCTTCCCCCGGCGAGCCGTATCGACGGCTGGACTTCCCAGAAGACGCAGCAGCGTCTGCGCCTCGAATGGGACTCGGTTCCCGACGCCACGCCGATCAAGCTCCCCGACGGGACCACCGAGCCCGCGCAGTCGCCCTGGCCGTTCCTGCTCTACGTCCAGAATCTCGACACCAAGTCGAGCGAGAAGATCGACGCCAACATCCTCTCGGACACCCGCTTCTCCCTCGCTTCGCGAGTCTGCCGGATCATCCGCATCTCCCCCACCAAGGCGATCGACTTGCCCTACCTCGCCGTGGTGGAGGGCATCAAGGACCCTTCCATCGTCGTGTTCGACCGCGACTTCACCGTGGTCGGCGTTCTCAACGAGCAAAAGGAGTTCACCGCCGACCGCTGCCTGGGGCTCATGGCGAAGGCGATCGACGCGGCCTGCACGCGGCCCCTGGGGCCGTGGCTGAAGGAGTACGTCACGCTGCTCCAGGACGCGGAGAAGCTCTGGAAGGAGGAGCGGCGCATCGAGGACCTCGCGTCGCGCTCGGGCGACAAGAGCGAGGCGGACCGCCAGAAGGGGTTCCGGGAGGTAGAGGAGCTGGAACAGGCGCTCAAGGCGGAGGAGGAGAAGCTGCTCGATCGCGAGGAGGCGCTCAAGGCTTCCATGGCGGTGAAGGCCGAGGAGGCGGCGGCGCTCCCGACGACCACCGGGAAGGGCCGGGACAAGCGCGCCTTGACGCCGCAGGAGATGGAGGCCATGGGGGCCTTCCGTCGCTTCGCCCGCGACAAGAACCCGCTCGTGCGCGCCGCCGCGGTGGAGGATCTCGGATCCGTCGATTCGGCCCCCATCGTCGACTTGATCCTCACCGCCGCCAACGACGTCGATGTGCGCGTGATCCGCGCCGCGGGGGTGGCACTCGGGAAGATGCGCGCTCCCGAATCCCTCGATGCCATGACCGCGGCCCTGGCGGCGGGCAAGTCCTCCACCCGCGAGGCTGCGCTGCTCGGCTTCGCCCACGGCGTGCCCCACGCCGCCGCGGTGGCCGGCATCGTGGCCTGCCTCGAGAGCGGGAGCGACGACCAGCGCCGCTACGCGATGGAGGCGCTCGCGCGCCAGCGCGATCCCGCCGCGGTGGAGCCCCTGATCCGCGGGGTGCAGCGCGGACTACCCGCGCTGCGGGTTCTGGCCGCCACCGCCCTGGGCGAGATCCGCGCGCCGGCGGCGGCGGCCGCTCTGCTCGCCTGCCTCGCAGAGAGCGATTGGTCGCTCAAGAAGGCGGCGGCGGAGGCCCTCGGCAAGATACGCGTGAGGGAGGCGATCGAACCCCTTCTGGCGCGGCTCGAAGCGGAAGAGGGGCTCATGCTGGAGGTGATCCAGGCGGCGCTCGTCTCCACGACCGGCCAGGACTTCGGGTACAAGATCGAGAACTGGAAGCGCTGGTGGGTCATGGCCGGTCCCACCTTTCGCGTACCCACCGACGCGGAAGTCTTGAAGGCGAGGGCGCTGGCCGAGAAGGCGCTCGAGGGCTACGCCAAGCCGGACAAGCGCAAGTACCACAAGATCGAGACCCTCTCGCGCAAGATGGTGTTCATCATCGACATCTCCTCCTCCATGGGGGACAAGATCATCATCCCGCCGGACGCGCCGGCCTCCGCGGCGGAGGAGTTCCCCGACCGCATCAAGATGGAGATCGCGAAACGGGAGCTGATCGAGATCCTCGCGACGCTGGACGGCAACGTCTACTTCAACATCATCGTGTTCGCGGGCCGCGCGAAGCTCTGGCAGGACACTCTGGTGCCGGGCTCGATGCGCACGGCGGCGATCAAGTTCGTGGCGGACCTGAAGCCGATCGCGCAGGGCGGCCGCAAGTCGGGCGGCGACGAGCAGAAGACCAACACCTACGGCGCCCTGGCCGCCGCCTTCGAGCAGAGCGACGCCGCCATACCCAACTGGAAGTCGCGGTCGCAGGTGGACACCATCTTCCTCGTGACCGACGGGCTCCCCACGATCGGGGACATCGTCGATGTGCCCAAGCTCATCGACGCGGTGACCGAGTGGAACCGCACCCGCGGCGTGGTCATCCACGTCATCTGCTTCAACAAGCAGGACGGCCAGCGCCTCGCGCCCTTGGCCACGCGCAACGGCGGGAAGTACGTGCTGCGGGGGTTCTGACGCGGCCTACGGCAAGGGCCGGTAGGCGAGCGATCCGGCGTGGTAGCGGTTGGGGGGCAGGGCGCCGTAGTAGTCGTCCACCACATCGGGAAACGCGTCGGGATCCTCCGCGTAGCGTCCGGAACCGACGCTCGCCAGCAGGCCGTCCCCATCATCGAAGAGGGGAGGAGGGTCGATGGCGAGATCCCCGTGGACGTTTGCGTTGCGGTCGAGGTTCCCGGCGGGATACCCCACCACGATCGTCCCCTCGAATCCGGCCTCCAGGAGCACCGGCGCGGCAAGGTCGACGTAGCGGAACCCCCCCTGCAGCGTGCCCCCGCCGGCGGGCAGGTCGACCGAAGCGACCATCACGCCGGTGCGGTCGTAGATGCGGACGGTGTGGTCGGAGGCGAGCCCGTCCTCCTGCCAGTCGAAGACGCCCAGGGAGGTCACCTCGATGTCTCCCTGCAGGACGTCGAAGTCCAGGCCGAGGGAGAATCCCGCCAGGAGCTGGTCCGGCTCGAAGCCGGGCTCGACGGCGTCGAGGTTGGACGAGAATGCGTAGACGAGCGGCGCCGGCGGGGCCCCGCTCCCGTTGCAAGCCGCGGCAAGGGAAAGCGCCGACGCGGCCACCGTCTTGAGGATCCATCGGAGTTGCATGCCCGTCTCCTTGCGCCTCGTCGCGACAGCCCGCCATCCGCGCCGGCCCTGCCGCGACCCGAGGTCTTCTCGCGAAACCCTATGCCAGGGCGCGGGGGCGGCAACCGCCGAATCCCGTCGCCGGCTCGAAGTGAGACAGCCGAGAGACGCCTCACCCGGGTCCTCCTCGTCCTATCCCTGCGCCGGCACGCGGCGGGACGCTTCGCGGACATCCCGCCGGGTTGCGCCGCGCGCCCCACGCGCTGGGGCGCAGGGCGGGACGGCCTTGGGCACGGGAGGCCCCCGCCCCCCTCCTGCGCATCCCCTTACGCCCGCTGCGTCCGGAACGCGAGGCGGCGTTGCATGGTCGAGCCCAGGGCGGCGAGGCGCGCCCGCACCGCCCCCGCCACTTCGCGCGCGGGCGGAAGGGCGTCGCCCGCGACCACCACACGATTGAAGTATCCCCTTACCTCGATGCAGACGGCGCGAGGAAAGGGCGCGGCAACGGCGCGCAGCAGCTCCGGCCACGTGCGGCCCGGATGCGGCAGGAGGTTGGTCGCCGCGACTCCGCCGGGCAGGAGCGCGTCGCGCACCATCGCGGGGAGTTCCCCAAAGCTCGCCTCCGGCTTCGTCGTGCCCGCGACGCCCGTCACCGTGAGGTCCTCGACGATCGCGTGGTAGCTCCCCGGCCTGCCGCGCAGCCAGGCGCCGGCCTCGTTGCGCGCCAGCCGCACCTCTCCCGCCCAGCCCGCGGCGAGCTCCCGGAACAGCGCTTCCCCTTCGCGCGAGAGATCCACCGCTTCGAGGGCGTGCCCGTAGCCCATCGCGCGCAGGGGAGCGACGATGCCTCCGCCCGCGAATCCCAGGAGCGCGCAGCGCGGTCCGGGGGCGAGAGCCGCGACGCACGCGGCGAGCAGGTCGCCGAGGCAGTGCGTGGGGCCCGGCCGGTCGAGGACTTCGCTCAGGATGGCGTCCCCCTCGAGCAGTCGGGCTCCGGTGGCGGTGCGGACGACTCTCATGCGCGCCCGCCACTCTATCCCCGCGCCCGCGACGAGCACGCATTCGCGTCATCCCGTAGGGTGGAGCCGCATGAAGGCGTACGATCTGATCATCCTGGGCGGCGGCGGCGCGTCCGCGCTGGCGCGCCGGGCCGGCAAGGCGGGCCTGAAGACGGCGCTCCTCGACCCGGGCCCCCTCGGGGGAACTTGTCCCAACCGCGGCTGCATCCCGTCCAAGCTGCTGCTCCAGCACGCCACGCTCGCGCAATCCATCCGCAGGGCGAAGCGGTTCCACATCGCCGCAAGCCTCGGCCGCATCGACACGCGAGCCATCCTTGCGAGGATGCGCGCCACCATCGGCGGCACGCACGACGCCATCCGCCGCTCCCTGGGACGCGGCGTGCGGCACCTGCCCCACGCGGGGGAGTTCGAGGACGCGCGCACGATCCGCGCCGGCGGCGAGCGGCTCACCGCCGGGCGCATCGTCATCGCCACCGGGACGCGGCCGGCGCGCCCCCGCGGCATCGACGCGCCCTACGTCGTGAGCGACGACCTGTTCCTGCTCGATCAGGCGCCGCGATCGCTGATTCTCGTGGGCGGCGGATTCATCGCCTGCGAGTTCGCCCACTTCTTCGCGGGGGTGGGCACGCGGGTCACGGTTCTCGAGCGCGGGCCGGAGCTGCTCGCGCACGAGGACGCGGATGTGCGGCGCGCGTTCGCGAAGGCGTTCGCCCCGCGGATCGATCTGCGCACGGAGAGAGCGGTGGAACGGGTCTCCTTCGCGCGCGGGAGGTTCCGGGTCGAGCTCTCGGGAGGGGGGCGGGGGCGCATCCCCGCGAAGAACGGCCGGCGAGGCGCCAGGCCTTCGCGTGCGCACGCCCGGGGGCTGGAGACGGTCACCGCCGACGCGCTGGTGTACGCCATCGGGCGCGTACCCAACAGCGACACGCTGCGTCTCGATCGCGCCGGTGTCGCCACCGACGAGCGCGGCTACGTGAGGGTGAACGGCTACCTCGAGACGAGCGTCCCTGGAATCTGGGCCTGCGGCGACGCCAACGGCCGGCACCTCTTCACGCACGCCGCCACGGCCCAGGTGGAGTACCTGGGAGACCGGCTGGTGGACCGCCACCCGCGCCTTCCGCTCGACCACGGGCCGATGCCGCACGCCGTCTTCACCGACCCGGAGATCGGTTCGGTGGGCGAGACGGAGGACCAGCTCCTGGCGCGCGGCGCGCGGTACGTGAAATCGGTTGTCGGCTACGCGGACGTGCCGAAGGGCACCGCGCTCCAGGAAGAGCATGGCCTCGCCAAGCTCCTCGCCTCGCCGCGCGGCGAGATCCTGGGATTCCACGTCGTGGGACCGGAGGCCTCGATCCTCCTCCACCAGGTGGTGCCGGTGATGCGCTGGCGCAACCACGTCTCCTCGCTCACCGGCGCCGTCACGGTCCACCCCTCGCTCAACGAACTGGTCGCCGCGGCCGCCTGGGATCTCCTCGACAGGCTGCCCCGATCGGCGCGGCGGGGACCGACCTGACCCACGCCGGGTGCGCCGGCCGTGGCGTACCCCACCGCCGCAATCCCATTTCCGACAAGCACTTATGCGCTTCCCGGACTTGCAGTGCAAGTCTGAGCGAGGGGCTACTTCTTGGCGTATTGGGTGCGGACGTACTCTTGCCAGCGGGCATGGAGGACGTTGGGGGTGACGCCGAAGGCGTACTCGATGCATTGCGCGGCGGTGGGCTTCTCCACGGTGTCGTCGATCTTGTCGAAGATCTTCGCGAATCGGATCGGGTCGGTGGCGATCATCCACTCCACGATCGACCAGCTGAGCCCCTGCTCCTCGCCGGACAGTTCGCCGGGTTGGAGCTTCTCGCACCACTGGCCCAGCGGCGCGTCCTTGCCGCGGCGGACGATGTTGAGGATGGTCGATTTCCATTCGGGCTTCTGGAACATCGTGGGCGCCTTTCCCTCGGACCAGCAGAAGGTGTTCGGCGAGGTCGCCTCGCGCCGCTCGTAGTAGTGCGCCAGGCCCTCCTCGAGCCAGGCCGGCGTCTCGCGGTAGTAGTTGCCGGCGCCGTCGGCGAGGTTGTGCGCCACGTTGTGGAAGATCGTGTTGTTCAGCTGGCGGTCCCCCCCGGGAACCTGCTGGGCCGCGTGGGTGAACATCATGAAGTTCGGCTCGCCCCGGTTGTGGTGCTGGATGCCCGCCTTGTCGTTGGACTTGCCGATGAACTGGTCCACGAGGGAGTGGTGGTCGGCGTACTTCTCGAACAGGTAGAGCTCGTAGGGAGCCCCCATGCCGAGGTAGGGCTTGGCGATCGCCGTGAGCGCGGCGAAGTGGGCGTAGAGCCGCTCCATGCGCACATGGTAGAGGTGCGCCCGCTCGTGGGGGTCGAGCATCGTGCCCTGCAGGCCCGCCGTGATCTTGGGGAAGATCGCCTTCAGCCGCTCGAAGTCGCTCCAGTAGAAGACGCTGTCGGACGGCTTCACCTTCTCGCCGTGGAGGGTGCTCAGGATCTTGAAGTGGGGCGTCTGGATGGCGATCCACTTCCCCTCCACCTGGAGCTTCTGCACCAACTCCCCCACCGGCACGCGCATCATGGAGATGGGCTTTCCCTCCTCCGCCGGCAGTATCCCCTCCTCGATGCACCGGGTGCAGGTCCAGGGGGTGAAGAGGATCTCCAGGGGCGTCCCCGGCGTGCGCGGATGGGACTCATCCACGCGATCGGATCCCGCCGCCGCGGGACTCGCGACGGCTACGAACGCCAGGCTGGCGACGAAGGCGACGGACAGGGGGGTGGCCCGCTTCATGCCCGATCGATTATGCAATGAAACGGGCCCTTCCGCTCCCGGAAGGGCCCGCCCGACTGCCGGTTCCCTACGCTCAGGCCGGGAAGAGGTCGCAGCGCACCTCGGTCAGCATGGTCTTGAGCTTCTCGATGACGCGGGAGTGGATCTGGCAGACGCGCGACTCCGTGAGGCTCAGCACCTTCGCGATCTCCTTCATGGAGAGCTCCTCGAAGTAGTAGAGCGTCACGACGATCTGCTCCTTCCGGTTGAGGTGCTTGCAGGCGAGGTCGCGCAGGTCGCTCTTGTGCACCGCCCGCGTGGGGTCGTCGCCGCCTTGGTCCTTGACCAGATCGAGGATGCGGTTGGAACCCTCCTCCGACCCGTCGGAGTTGTCGTCGCTCAGGCTGAGCATGGAGACGGGCTTGCTGTCCTTCTCGATGCGCATGTACTCCCCGACGCTGCATTTCAGGGCGTCGGCCATCTCGAACACCGTCGCCTCGCGCCCGAGGCGGGTCTGGAGCTTGCCGCAGGTGCGGTCCACCGTCGTCGCCTTGTGGCGGACCAGGCGCGGCACCCAGTCGAGGGCGCGCAGCTCGTCGAGGATGGCGCCGCGGATGCGGTTCACGCAGTAGGTCTTGAAGAGGACGCCGCGGTCGATGTCGAACCGGTCGATCGCCTCCAGCAGACCGAAGGTGCCCATGCTGACCAGGTCGTCCAGCTCGACCGACGCGGGAAGCGTCATGAGCATCCGCTCCGCCACGTACTTCACCAGCGGCAGGTAGGTCTCGATGAGCTTGTTCTTGTAGATCTTCCTGCGCGTGCGCTTGTACTTCACCCAGACGTCTCGTACCGCGCGATCGTCGATCCGCATGGCTCAGCCTCCTCGTCTCCGTCCGCCCGTCGTGGCGCAGGCCTGCCGAACGGCTCCCGGCGAGGGGCAAGGGGGCGCAAAACGCCGAGCGCCCGGAGCCATGGCGGCATCCGGGCGCGCGGGGTGCGCGGTCCAGACCCGTGTGGCAGCTGGCTGCCTTGCCGCGCGCGGGCGCGGTTTAGGCCCTCTAGCTTTGCGCCGCCGGCTTTCGCCGACTTTGCCCTTTCAGCCGAGTTCCGACCGATACAGTCTGCTCGAAAAGAACCAAGTCCTTTTGGGACCGCGAGAAGACTAGCCCGCCGATGTCGCGAGGCAAGCGCAACCCACAATTATTTTAGACATTTTCTCAACCCTTTATGCGGCAACGGGTTGCGATCGGACCGCCGCGGGCGGCCGCGCATGCGCGTCGTATGTCCGGATCAATCCACCCAGTCCCGGACCACGCGGAACCCGATGTCCAGCGCCCGCGACGCGGGGTCGGCGTGGTCGCGCCACTGGAGCGCGAGGGTCGCCGGATCGCTTTCATAGGAGCCCCCCCTCACGACACGGTGGCCGCCTTCGGCGGGTCCTTGGGGGTCGACCCGGGAAGAGCGCATGTACCAGCGCGGCTCGAAGCGATCGAGGCACCACTCGCGCACGTTGCCGCTCGTGTGCAAGAGCGAAAACGGGCCTTCGCCCTCCGGCAGGGAGTCCGCGGGCGCCGGGCCCACGGACTTGGTCACGCAGAGCGTGGAATCGAGGGTCGCTCCCCACGGGTAGGCGAGTCCGTCGGGCCCCGCCGCGGCCCGCTCCCACTCCGCCTCGGTAGGCAGGCGTCCACCCACCCAGCGGGCGTAGGAGAAGGCCGCGTACCAGGAGAGACCGCGCACGGGATAGGTCTCGGTCCCGGCCGGTGCAGAGTCGCTGGTCCATCCCGCAGGCCGCAGATTCACGCCGGGGTCCTCGGGATGCCGGACCGCGGCGTCGTTCATTCGCCTCATGTAGGCCAGGAACTCCTCGTACTGGCCCGCGGTCACCTCGCTGCGGTCGATGAGGTAGGGCCTCAAGAACATGAGGTGCGCGGGCCCCAGAGGGGGCTTGTCCCCCGCCCCCCTCATGCCGATCCCCGCGGGGATCAGCACCATCTCCTGCCCGTCGGCGGCACGGAGAAGCGTGCGTTGGCCCCGGGCGGTCGTTCGCAGGTAGGTCAGGCCGGGGGGCGCCCGAAAGAGCGTGAACTGGGACTCGCCGATCCGCACGCGATTCTCGATGTCGCGCAGGTCGAGGTCGGCGTGCGGCGCAAGATTCCGCGCCATCGAGGTGTCGAACCGCAGCCGAACCACGCGCGCATGCACGGTCTCGCAGTCCGCGTGGCTGCGCACCGGGGAGGGCACGGCCGCGGGGGGCATGGCCGACAGGGGGATTTCGACATCGAGCCGGGCGCGCTTGCCGTCGAGCCCTTCCGCCACCGCCTCCACGCGTGCCCCGACTTCATGCAGGACGCAGACGAATCGGTCCCCCGCCGGGGAGAGCGCCGCCGGCTGACCCGCGACGAGCACGCGCACGACGCCGCGCGGAGCGCAGGTTCCGCTCACTCGGATCGAGTCGGCGTCCACCTCCACGCCGGTGACGGCGAACCCCTCGGAAGGGCTGGAAGCTTCGAACGCGTCGGGGGGGCCCAGGAAGATGCTGCGCGCCGCGGGGGCGTCGGCTTCCGGCAGCTCGCCCTCCTCCCAGAATGGGCTCCGGGAGCCGCTCCTGGGGATCGCGAAAAAAGCCACGAGGCCGAGCGCCGCCACGCCAACCAGGAGGATCATGGGACGGGCGCGGAGGCCTCGGCGGAACCTGAGCGCCGGCGGCTGGACGCCGCCGGCACGGGCGCTCCGCGCGGGAGTCGCGAGGATGGGCGCCGTGCCCACGCGCTGGGGGGAGTCCCCGCAATGGGGACAGCGGCGCATGTGGTCCGGATAGACCTCGGAACAGTCGAGACACTTCGGCATGGACTCAGTCCCCTATCGGCAGGGGGGCCGTGCCGGACTTACCCCCCCGAACCTGGGCGGGGCCGGGGCGGGCGGACGCCGCGGATGGCCTGCAGCGCCCTGAAGAAGTCCTCCGGCGTCTCGCAGGAGGCGAGGTGGAGGAGCATTTCGCGAGGCAGGCTCATCCGGTCGAGGAGGTCGAGGCGCGCCAGACCCCGCGAATCGCGCTCCCAGGCGCGACGTTCCGCCGGGTCGGTGGGGGCGGGGCCCATGAGGGCCGCGATCCCGGGATCGAGGAACGGGCAGTCCTCGGGGCGGAACGCATAGCGGACCAGCTCGCGCTCGCGCGGAGTGAGGAAGACGCTCGGGCCCTCCACGAGGTAGTAGAGCTCGCGCTCCAGGTCCGCCTGGATCCGTCTCGTCTCCCCCCCCCGCACCTGCAGAAGCTGCGCGCGAATCAGATCGACGGCGGCGCGCTCCTCCTCGTGTGCGCTCTTCTCGACGACCTCGGCGGCGGCGGCGCGCCTCTCCTCCTCGGTGAACTCGCGCCCCGCCTTGCGCTCCGCCTCCTGCACGAGCGCCAACACATGCCAGGCGACGATCCCCCTCGTGCGGGCGCGCAGGGCCTCGTGCGCCTCACGCGCCGCAGCCGCGTCGAAGGGCTCGGGAAACAGGCGCAGGAACGTCGCGCGGCGCTCCTCGAGGTCGGGGAGGCGACGCAGCGCAAAGTCGAGCTGGATCTGGCGCCAGCGCATCAGGACCAACCGCCCCGCGAGCGGTCGAGCCTCGGGGGGGAGCGCCGCCAGCGCCTCGCGCAGCTCCCGGGGCACGAGTTCGTCCGCCCGCTCGCGGGGCGCACGCAGGAGCATCTCCCGCAGCTGGCCCTCCTTCAGCGCATCGCGCTTTTCCGGAGCCATCGCCCGATAGCGGCGATAGCGCTCCAGCACCATGCGCTGGCGCCAGAGCGGCAGCTGCCCCCACTCCCCCTCCCCGATCAGCCGGGCGACGGTGGCGGTCTCCTCGGGCGTGGCCGGTTCGTCCTCCCCGGCGCAGAGCGGGGCGGCGGCCAACAGGAGGATGAGCAGTCGAAGCATGCTTCAGGAAGCGTCCAGCTCCGCGAGGACCTCCTGCTTGAGATCGCGCAGAGCGAGGCTGCCGTACGTGTCCACATCAGCCTCCCAGAAGTACTCCTGGGGCTCTTCCGTCGCGACCGGCTCGCTGGGCCCCGTTTCGCCGAGCGGCGGGAGGAGGGCGAGAAGGAGCGCCGCGGCGGCGGCCGCAAGCGGCAGAACGAGGCGAAGGAGGGGGGCGGGGCTGCGCGCGCGCCTCAGCACCCGCGCCGCGAAATCGGCGCGAGCCGTGGCGCCCGGGAGCGCCTCCAGCGCCTTGTCGACCGCCGCGAGGGCAAGCAGTTCGCGCCGGGCGGCGGGATCGGCCTCGATCTGCGCGCGAACGCGAGCCGCCTCGTCGGAGGGCAGCTCGCCGTCGAAGACGGCGTTCAAGGTATCGCGGTTCATACCGGCTCACTCCGGGCGGCCTTCGCAGGGCGCGCCGCGTGCAAATAGGGCTCGATCCGCGCGCGCACGTTTTCCCGCGCGCGGGTAAGCAGGCTCTTCACCGCCGGGACGGAGAGCTCAAGGGTCTGGGCGAGCTCCTCGTAGCCAAGGCCGTGGAACTTGTTCATGAGCAATGCCAACCGCTGCCGCTCGGGGAGCGCGTCCACCGCGGCACGGACCTGACCGCGCAGCTCTTCGCGGGCGAGCGCCTCGACGGGTCCGGCGCCAGCATCCCCCGTCGCGGCCGGCGCGGCGCCCTCCTCTTCACCCGCCTCCCGCAGGGGAGAAGCGCCGTGGGTCGCGCGCGTCTTGCGCCTCCGCATCTCGTTCAGGCAGGCGTTGGCGGCGACCCTGTAGAGCCAGGTGGTGAACTTCGCCTCGGGGCGATAGCGCTTGCGGGCGCGATAGATCCGGAGGAATACCTCCTGGGAGAGATCCTCGGCGTCGGCGCGGTTTCCCAGGTAGCGGTAGGTGAGGCTCATGACGCTGTTTTCGTGGCGCTGCACGAGGACCGAGTAGGCCGACTCGTCGCCCGCCTGGAAAGCGAGCATGAGATCCACGTCGGACCGCTCGGTCATCGGGAGCTTGCCATTCCTGGAACCCGCAGGGGAGGGGCCGGTTTCGCCCCGCCCTAACCCGGGAATTGCCATGATGTTAGCCTTACTCCACATGAAGAACCGGTGGAAACTCCTGAGGAGCGAGCTGGTCTACGACGCCGGCGTCGTCCGCCTCCTCAGGGAGGCCTACGAGCACGCGGGCGCTCCCATCCACGATTTCTACCTGCTCGACGCCCCCGTCTGGGTCAACGTAGTCGCGCTCACGGCCGCCAGGCAGGTGGTTCTCGTGCGGCAGTACCGCCACGGCATCAAGGAGGTGACCCTGGAGGTTCCCGGCGGTGTGATGGACCCGAGCGACTCCGATCCGGGAGCCGCCGCCGCCCGCGAGCTCCTCGAGGAGACGGGGTATGGCAGCGAACCCCTCGTCCCGCTCGGCGCCATCACCTGCAACCCCGCCATCCTCGCGAATCGGACCTACTCCTTCTTCGCACCCAACGCGCGGCGCGTCGCCGAGCCCTGTCCGGACGCGCACGAGGACATCGAGATGGAATTGTGCCCCCTCGAGGCGATCCCGCGCCTGCTTCGCGAAGGGGCCATCCACCACGCCCTGAGCGTGAGTGCCCTGGCGCTCCTGCTCCTGCGCGAGGCGCCTACCTAGCCAACTCCAGCATAGGTGCGGATTCAATACTCGCGCGCTCTCAAGCCATTGCAGGGAAAGCACTAACGTCGGATTTCCTGGTTGACGGATTCGCGCCTTGGGATAGCGTTTCGAGGCATCGGAGTGTGGAAGAGATGGAGTCGCGGAAGCC
Source organism: Planctomycetaceae bacterium (assembly GCA_052388375.1). Taxonomy (GTDB): domain Bacteria; phylum Planctomycetota; class PLA2; order PLA2; family PLA2; genus JBQTIG01. The sequence goes on from JBQTIG010000038.1 coordinate 34,447, forward strand.
CCTGACCAACCCTTGCGACAGCACGCGGGAACCGTGCAGGGATACGGCTCCGTCCGGTCCTGATGTGGCTGGAGAGCGCTCGCCCGGGAGGGCGCGGTGGCCGATGGGCCGACCGGCGTACCGTCCGCAGGGATGCGCTCACACCCTCCTCGATTCATCGAACTCCACTCCCGGCGGCGGACCTGACAAACCCTCTCTTACCGAATCCACTTAGCCCAGGTCCGTCCGCCACGCCCCGGCTGCGGTGACGCTTTCCGGGGAATCGAGCCAAGGGGCCGCCTTCGGGCGGCCCCTCTTTTTCCCCCCCCCCCGCGGGCCCCCGTTGCCCGTTGCGTGCAACTTGCCTCATAATCTCCTCCACGATGGCTTTCTTGAAACCGCTGCCCCTTCTCCTCCTCTTCCTTCTCCTCACCTCCTGCCAGGACAAGGACCCCGCACCGGCAGCCCCTGGCGGAGGCGAGTCCCGGACGCTGGGCCTCGTGCTGGCCAAGCCGGAGCAGCTGCGCGGCATCCCCCTTGCGACCGCCCCTTATTCGGGGGACGAGCTGCCCTCCAAGGTGGATCTCTCCGAGAAGATGCCGCCGCCCGGGTTCCAGGGGAAGCAGAGCTCCTGCGTCGGCTTCTCGGTGGCCTACGCGCTCAAGAGCTACCAGGAGCTCCTCGAGGAGGGAAAGCCTCGGTCGGCCGGCGGCGGGCGCGCCGACCCGACGCGGGTCTTCAGCCCGGCCTTCGTCTACAACCAGATCAACAACGGTCGTGACGGGGGCGCCACCTTCATCGACGCGCTCAACCTGCTCAGCCAGCAGGGTGCGACGCCTCTGGCCGAGATGCCTTATGACGAGAACGACTTCACGCGCCCGCCCTCCGGCCGGGCTGCCGCCGCGGCGCGCCGCTACCGCATCGATTACTGGCGCCAGGTGAACGTTGCGGACGTCAAGGAGGTGAAGGCGCACCTCAACGCCGGGTACCCCGTGATGATCGGGGGCCCAGTGGACGACGGCTTCCTCGCCATGCAGCGCGGAGGGGTATGGCGGTCGCCGAGCGGGCAGGTGAAGGGCGGCCACGCGATGCTCCTGGTCGGCTACGACGACGCGAAGAACGCCTTCCGTCTCATCAATTCGTGGGGCCCGGGCTGGGCCGACGACGGGTTCGGCTGGATCGACTACAACTACTTCCGCACCGTCATCGTCGAGGCCTACGTCGCCAAAGACGCTCATAACGGGCGCGCCTCCGACGAGCGCCCCGATCCGACCCCCGATCCGACTCCGGATCCGACTCCCGATCCCACGCCGGATCCCACGCCGGATCCCACGCCCGATCCCACGCCCGATCCGCAGCCGTTCACGCCCCCCGAGGTGAGCTTCGCCATCACCAGCGTGCAGCACAACACGCAGTTCCCCGATCAGGAGGAACTGGGCTACTTCATGCGCTTCGACGGCACTCTCCAGATCCCGCCCGGAGCCGGCCGCGTGGACCAGATCGTCGTGTTCTTCTATTACGACGCGGGCAAGGGCAACAAGGGCAAGGCGGTGCGCGGCTTGGACAAGCACTACGCGACCGTGGATGGAAGCGCCGCCTGCGGCACCGCCCCCTATGAGATCCCTCCCGAGGGGTTCGACACGACGTGGGCCTGCTGGATCCCGTACGCGGCGATGGATCTGCCCGCCGGGGTCTGGCGGCAGACGCCCCAGGGGCCGATCTACGCGCCGGCCACCACCGCCCTGGTCGCGGAGCCGGTGCTCTTCATCGACAAATTCGCCGTCCGCTCCGGCGGCGTGGTGCAGTTCCTCGTGACGAAGTAGCCCGCTCTAGTCGAGGCTTCGGATTCGGGAGAACGGCCACGCCACGAAGAAGGCGCGACCCAGGACGGCGCGCGTCTCCACCGGCCCGAAGTGGCGGGAGTCGCGGCTGTGCGGGCTGTTGTCGCCCAGCAGGAAGAGCTCGTCCTTGCGCAGGACGACAGTGGATCCGGGGGCGGTGGGCGACTGCTCATAGTAGACATCCCGCGCCGCCTCGAGCCCTTCGACCTCGGCCCTCTGGCCGCTGGCTTCGAGAGAGCAGCGCGCAGCCGGCCCGTACGTTTCGAGGGGGGCGCTCGCCACCTCCACCCCGTCCAGTTCGACGCGCAGGAGGTGGTCGGCATTGCTGATCCAGACCTCCCGCCAGACTCCGGGCTCCAGCAGGAAGGATTCGCCCGTAGCGATCTCGCGGCCGCCGGTCGAGACGCCCATGCCCGGCCCCGACGTGCGCAGCACGACGGTGTGCGTGTTGCGCCCGCCAGGGCTGCCCTCGTCGAGGACGAGGGTGATCGTGCAAGGTCGGGCGGTCGCGCGCACCCGGGCCCGCACCACGGCTTCCGGAGTCGGCGCCCCCGCCTCCCCCTCCACGCTCCCGTCGGCATGGCGCCTCCCGCGATGCAGCGGCGCGGGCTGCTCCCAGCGGTCGGGGCGCCCGGTGAGTCGAAAGTCGGCCTGCCCGAAGAGCGGGACGCGGAGGCGGTCCAGCAGCGCACGCTCCTTCACGAGCCGCTTGCCGTTCACGTGCAGATCGCCGCCCCCGATCCCCAGCGTCTCCCCGGGAAGCCCCATCGCGCGCTTCACGTAGCTCCCTCCTCCCTCCGGGGGCCGGAAGACGACGATGTCACCGCGCCGCGGCCGGCGTGAGTCGTAGGCGCGAAGCCAGACCAGGACCCAGGCGTCGCCGCCCTCGTCGGCGGGCTCGAGGGCGGGCGCCATGGAACTCCACTGCACCGCGTAGACGCCGATCAGGAAGAGGCGCACCGCGGCGAGGGCGAGGCCGCACGCCAGGAGCGCGGCGACGATGCGCCCGCGCGGCTTGCGCATGGAGAGCCGCACCGCCGTCCCCCGCTCCGCCGCGCGGAGCATCCGGCGCACCGGGACCGGGTGCCCCAATTCGCGCAGCGCCAGTTCGGCGGCGCGGGGCTGCCGTTCGCCGTGAAAGACGCGACGGTCGGCGTCGGCGATCACGACGCGGCGCAGCTCCTCGAAGAAGTGGGGCGCCAGACCGATCGTGATGCGCGCGAGCGCCCCGTCGAGGAACGCCCGTTCGGCCGGGCCAAACGAGAAGGAGGGCGGAGGGCCGGGGGGGCGCGGGGGGGGCGGGGGGACCGCCGCATCGACGCCCCAGATCTCCTCGCCCTCCGCGCGCAGGAGAGGGAGCGCCGTGCCGCGGGCGCGCAGGTTTGCCAGGGCGCCGTAGACCAGCGCCGCCCTGCCGCGCAGTCCCGCAACGCCCTCCGCCTGCAACCGCTCGAGGATGCGGCCCCCGGACGCGGGCCCCTGGAGCAGAGCCTTGTGCACCTCGCGTTCCATCAGCGGGCTCTCACCAGCGCGAAGGGAAGTTCGGCGAGGGTCCGGGCAAAGGCGGGACTCGCGGTGGCGGCGGCGAGAAAGAGCCCGCCGGAGAGCGCCGCCGCGATGGCCACGAGCAGGACCATGCGCGGCCCCTTGAGGCGGAAGGCGCGCCAGGCGCAGGGAAACGCGATGACGAGGGTGCCCCACAGGTGGAGATCCCGGTAGAGCGTGCTGCGTGGATCGATGGGTTCAAGATGGAGGCTCCGCCCCGCCACGAGGATGCAGAGCAAGCAGATGGAATAGAAGAAATGGCGCATGGAGCAGGCGAGCGCGCTCAAGACGCGCCGGTACTCGGCGCGCACCAGGTTGGCGGCGATCCACCACGGGAAGGTGCTGGCCGTCGCGAGGAGCAGGAGCACGCCGACGTAGTGGAGGACTCGCTCGACCGGATCGAGGGGCACCGGCCCATGCTACCCGCGCGCAAGCTACAATCCCCGCGCTTGGACCGCCGCACCATCCGGTCGTGGGCGCTCTACGACTTCGGCAACTCGGCCTTTGCGGCGCTTTTCCCCTTTGTCTTCGGCGTCTACTACACCCAACATGTCGTCGGGAACGCCGACGGCCGCGGAGACGCCTGGTGGGGCCGGATCAGCTCAGCCTCCATGCTGCTGGTGGCGCTCTCCTCCCCGCTCCTGGGAGGCATCGCCGACCATGCGGGCATCCGCAAGCGGATGCTCGCGCTCTACACCGCCGCCGGCGTCGCCGCGGTGCTCGCCTTTTCCGGGGTAGGTCCTGGCATGGTCCTGGCGGGCTTTTTCGTGGGCGTCCTCGCGAACTTCGCCTTCGAGGGGGGCAACGTCTTCTACAACGCGTTCCTGCCCGAAATTGCGCCGCCCACCCACCAGGGGCGCATCTCGGGCCTCGGGTTCGGCGTCGGGTACGCGGGCTCGCTGGTGGCGATCGGCGGGGCGGTCCTCGTTCTGGCGCAAGACGGCCCGCTCACGGCCATCTGGATCCTGCTGGCCTGCCAGTGGGCGTTTTTCGCCCTGCCCGCCCTCCGCAACCTCCCCCGGGACCGGAGCAGCGGGATCGGCGTGGTCTCTGCGGCGCGCGTGGGGGTCGCGCAGACCCTCGCGACGATCCGGGACGTGCTCGGGATGCGCGACCTGCGCCGGTTCCTCCTCGCCTACTTCTTCTACGAGGACGGCGTCAACACGGTGATCATCTTCTCGTCGGTCTACGCCACGACGTCCCTCGGCTTCACCATGAGCGAGGCACTCGGCCTGCTGGCCCTCGTGCAGGTCTCCGCCCTCGCGGGATCGTTCGCGATGGCGGGCCCGACCGATCGCGTCGGCCCCAAACGGATCGTGCGCGGGGTGCTGCTCTGGTGGATCGTAGTGGTGACGGCGGCCTTTTTCGCGCAGACCAAGCTCTCCTTCACCTGCGTGGCCGCCCTGGCGGGCCTGGGGCTGGGAAGCATCCAGGCGGCCTCCCGCGCCTTCATGGCCCGACTGGTGCCGGCGGGGCGCGAGGCGGAGATGTTCGGGTTCTACGCCCTTTGCGGGAAGTCGGGCGCGATCCTGGGGCCGCTTCTCTTCGGGGAACTCTCCCCGCGCATCGGCCAGCGCGGGGCGATCCTGAGCGTGGCGGTCTTCTACGCGATCGGCTACCTGCTGCTCCGCCGCGTCAGTCTTCCAGCTCCGTGTTCCAGTAGCGATCCGAGATGAAGTTCTCCCAGGAGGCCTTCCGCCTCCCGATCGCGATCTCCACGTCGCTCGACCAGCGCGGAATGCGCGGCACGCGGAGCAACCGCATCCCCGCATCCACCGGCGTGCGGTTGGACTTGCGTTTGTTGCACTCCACGCAGGCCAGCGCGCAGTTCTCCCAGGTGGTGCGGCCCCCGCGGGAGCGGGGGAGGATGTGGTCGATGGAGAGTTCTTCGCTGCCCGGACGGCAGCCGCAGTACTGGCAGGTGAACTGGTCGCGCCGGTAAAGATTGCGGCGGCTGAAGGCCACCTTCCTGCTCGGGTAGCCGTCGTAGAGCGCGAGAACGATCACCTCCGGCACCCGGATGTTGAGCGAGACCGTGCGGATCTGCGGCTCGTCCCGGGCCACCGCGAGGGAGGACCAGGAGTCGAAATCGTGCGTCTCGTAGGTGTCGGGACAGATCACCCGGGCCACCCGCTGGTAGACCAGGCATAGAGCGTGGCGGACGGATGTGGTTGTGATGGCCGCCCAGGAGCGGTTGAGCACCAGGGTCCGGTCGTCGAGGGTGGAGAAGGTGGCATCCATGGGCGAGCGCCGAGGGATTGTACCCTTGAGAGGCGCGCCGGAAACTACCCCCTTGCGCGGCGACCCGGCTCGCCGCTAGGATTCCTGTTCGACAGGAGGGCACCCGGCTCGATTCCAGCGGGAACGTCGGGCAATAGGGAGGCGCCGAGGCCGGTCCTCTCGGGGACCGGCCTCCGCCGTTTTCCGGGGAGACGCGTGAGCCCGATCGGGTCAGCGCCAGATGACGTAGTCGCCGGTGGCCTTGGCCCGCAGCTCCCTGAGCTGCAGCGCCGTGAGGGAACTCGCCTTGAGGACGCGCATCGGCGCCCGACCCGTAGCGCTGGCGCCCGCCGGGCGATCGCCCGCCGCGGCAAACCCCTCGGGAGATACCGCTACACAAGCGGCGTCGGCCGCGCGGGGATCCTTCTCGTCCACCACCTCGAGGACCTTCAGCCCCGGCTTCCAGGAGGCAGCTGATGCCGCCGTGGTGCCGGAGCCGGGCCCGTAGACCAGGAGCCCCTCGAGTTGCAGCATCAGCACCAGCTCGCGCGCCCGGGCGAGCTCCATGCTCGCCGGAAGCCAACCCCACACCTTGAAGCGGCGCTTCTGCACCCGCTCCAGCTGCTCTTTCCAGAACGCCGCTTCGCCGCCGGGAGCGCCCTGGAGTTCGAGCGCGAGGAAGCTGTAGCCATCCCCGGCGAGGAGGTCCGCCAGCCGGTCGGAAAACCTGCTGAAGCTCTCCACGTAGCCGCGCCGCTCTTTGACTCGGATCTCGATGGGCGCCGGCGGTATCGCGAAGGCGATCGCTCCGAGGAAGAGGACCGCAAGGCCCGCGATCACCCGCGACGCCCCCTTCGGCAGGGGATCCCGTACGGCGAAGGTCATAGCGCGCGATTCTAGCAGCCCCCCCCAAGCTCCCGGCGGCGCGGGCCGGCCAACCCTCGCCGATGGCGAGGACGGCGCCGAGGCGCCGAGGCGAGAGTCGCGGCTCGCGGCCCGCTCGCGCCACGCTGCGGCAAGGCCCGTCGAGGATAGAATGAGTCCGTCGTGACCGAGCGCTCCCGCAGAATCGTCGTGAACGTCGCACGCAGCCACGAGGAGGCGGAAGCTTGGGACCTCCGATTCTGGCACGATCTCGGTCCGACGGCGCGGCTCGAGGCGATGTGGGACATGGTTGTCGAGAGCGGCATGTGGAAAGGCGGCGATGGCAGTCAACCCCGACTTCAGAGATCTCTTTGCCGCCTTGAACGCCGCTGAGGCGCGCTACCTCGTCGTCGGGGCGCACGCCGTGGGCTTCCACGCGCGGCCGCGATTCACGAAGGATCTCGATCTCTGGGTGGAGCCCGCGCCCGCGAACGTGGGTCGCGTCCTCACGGCCCTCGCGACGTTCGGCGCGCCCCTTCGCTCGCTCACCGCGGCGGACCTGTCCGACCCGCGGACGGTGTTCCAGATCGGCGTGGCGCCGAACCGCATCGACATCCTGACGGCGCTGGAAGGGCTCACCTTCGCCGGTGCGTGGGAGCGGCGCGTCGAAGGGCGGTACGGCGACTGCACGATCCACGTTCTCGCGCGGGACGACCTCATCCGGAACAAGCGCGCGGTGGGTCGCCCCCAAGACCTCGAGGACGTGCGGGCTCTCGGGGGCGGCGCCGGGTAGCGGAGCGCCAGGCGCGAGGGGCTGCCGGCGTCCCGCAGCCGGAGGGGACTGCCCGCACCGGCCTCGCCAGGACCCTCCCCGTTCCCAGGGGGTGCCCTCGGCGCAGACCCCCGTACGCTGCTTGGGACGACCTCGCCTCGCTGCGCGCGATCTCGTGCGTACGCGATCTGGCGACGGCACGGCGATGCGCAGCGGAGGCGCCATGGCGCACCACGCTCACGGGGGAGCTCCAGCGCAAGAGGTCTGCCGGAGGCTGGAGACTGCGGCCAGAAGTCGTCCCCCCCGGGCTTCCGCCTTGCGCCTCCCGATCCCCCCTACGCCCCCTTCCCCCCCATCGCCCGCGCAAGGAGCGTCACCGGATGCAACACCTCCACGCGCACGCGGCGTCGGGCCAGGCCGCGGGCGAGCCAGAGCATGCAGCCGGGATTGCCGCTGGCCACGATGGCGGCGCCGGAAGCTTCCACGGCGTCGAGCGTCGTCTCGCGCACGGCGCGCGCGAGACGGCCCTGGAGCGACATGTAGAGGCCGCCGGCGCCGCAACAGTTGCCCGCGCCGGCAAGCGGCACGCGCACCAGCCCTTCGATGCGGTCGAGCAGCGCCGTCGCGTCCACCTGCTGCGCGTGGCGCAGATGGCAGGGCGCGTGGTACGCAACAACCACGCCGGGCAGCGACGCGCCGGGGATCGGACCCTGGTCGAGCAGGAACTTCGTGAGATCGGTGAGGCCGGGGGTGGTGCTGCAGCCCGCCGCGGCGGAGAGAACCACGTCGTAGCCGCGCAGCGCGCGCGCGTTCGTCTCGCGCAGCGCGTCGTCGCGCAGACCGGCGTGGCGGTGGAGCGCACCGCAGCAGACCTGGCCCGGCGGCGCCTCCACCGCGTAGCCGAGGCGCGTGAGGACGACCGCCGCTTCGGCGGCAAGGTGCGGATAGAGCGCTGGCGTGACGCATCCCGCATGCAGCGCCACGCGCGCTTTCGGGCGCGCGGGAGGCGTGGGCCATGCCGGGGAGGGGGGCGGGGAGGGAAGCCGCCCGAGCCAGCGGCCCACGCGGGTCAGCGCGCCGAGGAGCCTCGGGCGCGGGAGCAGATGGCGCAAGAAGAGGCGCGCGCGCAGGCCGGGGCCGCCCAAGCGGGCGCGCCCCTCCTCCAGGAGCTCGCCGTAACGCACCCCGGAGGGGCAGACCGACTCGCAGGCGCGGCAGCCGATGCAACGGTCGATGTGGAGCCGTACGTCGGCGGCGTCGGCGCGTCCCGCGTCGAACGCCTCCAGGAGCGCGATGCGCCCGCGAGGGGAATCGGCCTCCTCGCGCAGCACCGCATAGGTGGGGCAAGCGGGGAGGCAGAGTCCGCAGTGCACGCAGGAGCGGGAGAGGTCGGCGATGCTCACGGCGCAAACGCGGCGCAGAGCCGCCGGAACAGGGGATCGCTGCGCTCGGGCGCATCCGCTTCGCTGCCCACGATGCGCGGGGTCGCGAGCAGGATGCCCGGGGCGGGGCCAGCGGGGAGAAACGACCGGACGCGGCTCCAGGCGGGGCGGAGCGCGGCACGCGCCTCGATCGGATCGCACTCTTCGTAGCCCTCCGGCGTCGGCTCGCCGCGGCGCAGCCAGCGCACCGTGGCCCCGCTCCAAACCGCGCTCCCCGGCCCCCTCTCCGCATCCTCCCGGACGGTTCCCTCCAGGCGCGCGGCGCGCCAGCCGCGGGGAGGCGGGCGCACGCGCAGGTGCGCTTCCAGGATGCGACCCAGTCGGCCGCGCGCGCCCGCGAAGGCGCGGGCGAGGTCGTAGCCGGCGACGTTCTTCACCACGGTGCCGCCGAAGCGGACCACGCTCCCGTCCTGCAGCCGCGCTCGGATGCCGAGCACTTGCGCCCGCGTCGGCCCGAGCAGCCCCCAGAGCAGATCGCCGCCGCCGCGGTCGATCCACTGCGCAACCGTCAGGTCGGGACGGTCGGACGCGAAGAGCCACGGGCGCACCCGCTCCTCCACCTCGGCGCAGGGCGCGTCGCCCGAAACGGTGACCACGCCGTCAGGAAACGACACGGAACGCCTCCTCGCGCCGGAGCGCCTCCGCGCACGCCTTGGGGCCGGGAAGCACTTTGCCGGGATTGAGGATGCGGCGCGGGTCGAAGGCGGCGCGCACGCGCTCCATCGCCTTGAGGGAGGCCGTGTCGAAGAGGAGCGGCATGAGATCGCGCTTTTCGACGCCGATGCCGTGCTCGCCGGTGAGCGAGCCGCCGGCGCGCAGGCAGATCTCGGCGATCTCTTTCCCGGCCGCTTCGACGTTTTCGGCCTCGTCGCGCCGGTGGGCGAGGAGCGGGTGCAGGTTGCCGTCGCCGGCATGGAAGACATGGACGAGCGTGAGGCCGCGACGCTCCGCCGCCGCGTCGATGGCGCCGACCGCCTCGCCCATGCGGGAGCGCGGCACCACGCAGTCCATCACGGTGCACTCCTCCGCGAGCCGACCCATGGCGCCGAACGCCCCCTTGCGCCCTTTCCAGAAGCGCCTCCGTTCCGCTTCGTCTTTCGCGCGGCGCAGAGGCCAGCGCGCGGCGATCCACTGGAACGCCTCCTCCACCTCTTCGGGGAACCCCTCCAGCTCCGCGAGAAGCACCGCCCCGGCGTCGCGCGGATAGCCGGCGGCGAAGACCGAATCCTCCACCGCCGCCACCGCGCGCCGGTCGAGGACCTCGAGCGCGGCCGGCAGGAGCCCTTCGCCGAGGATCTCCTGCACCGCGTCGCAGGCCTCCTGCATCCGCGCGAAGGGCAGGAGCAGCGTGGCGGTCGCCGCCGGGAGCGGGAGGAGGCGGAGCGTCGCCTCGGTGACGATGCCCAGGGTGCCTTCGCTCCCGATGAGGAGGGAGAGGACGCACTCGTCGTCGGTCTCGTGGACCGTTCCCTCCGCATCGATCAGCGTGATCGCGGCGACGTGGTCGGTCATGGTGCCGTGGCGCAAGCAGTGCGGCCCCCCCGACCCGCAGGCGACGTTGCCGCCGATCGTGCAGGCGGGTTGGCTCGAGGGGTCGGGCGCGAAAAAGAGGCCGTGGGGGGCGGCGGCTTCGCTCACGCGCAAATTGACGACACCCGCCTGGACCCGCGCGGTGCGCGAGGGAGGATCGAGGGCGAGGATGCGGTCCATCTTGGCCAGATCGAGGAGGACGCCGCCCGCGCAGGGGCGCGCCCCCCCGGCCAGGCCGGTCCCCGCACCGCGCGCCACGATGGGGATGCCCGCGCGCGCCAGCACGCGCACGCAGGCCGCCACTTCGCCGGTGTCGAGAGGGTAGGCCACCGCGTCGGGCAGTTCCCGATAGAGCCGCAGGCCGTCGCACTCGTGCACGAGAAGCGTCGCGCGGTCGTCGCGCACCCGGTCCGCGGGCAGGACGCGACGCAACAGCTTGGCGGCCGCGACGCTCACCGCGACGCCTCGGACGCGGTCCAGGCGGGCCACAAGACGCCCGCCATGCGGCGCGGGATCTCGGCGCCCTTTTCGCCCGCCGCCCGCAGCAGGCGCGCGTGGGCGAGATCGAGGAAGCGGGTGTCGGCCTCCATGCCCGACTGCGCGCAGGCGAGCAGCGTGAGCGCATCGAGCCAGGCGAGTCGCAGCGCGCCGGCGCGGCAGCGCTTCTCCAGGGCGTCGAGGAGCGCGCCGAGCTGCGGTTCGGGAATCCCCTTGCCGGGATCTTCCGGTCCCAGAATGCCCGCGATCAGCCCCGCGATGAGCTTCTCGGAGGCGCGCCCCTCCTCGATCTCGCCGCGATAGTGCTCCGCGAACTCCACGGGCCGCACTTCGCGCCGCCCGAGATAGAGCCGCTGGTGGTCGCGGCGCAGGGCGCGCACCCGATCGGGATCGCGGAACGCGAGTGCGAGCCAGGCTCCATACTGCCGCCAAATCGGCCGCTCCTCGCGCTCGCCGAAGGCCTCCATCGCGGCGGCGCATAGCCGCGCCGCATCCGGCCCCACCCGCAGATCGGCGCGAAGGCTTCCCGCCACCGGGCTGAGCCGCAACGCCAAGGCGGTGCCTGCGACGCGCGCGTAGCCATCCTTGCGTTGCAGAAGCGCCATCACCCCCGTGCCGTCCCCCTGGGCGAGAAGTGTCTGCGCCGCGAGGACGGCGACGGCGAGGGATCGTTCGGCGCACAGGCGGTAGGCGGCCGCGAGATTCGCTTCGTTCCCCTCGCGGGTCGCGGCCACGAGCACGCGCTCCAGCGCCTCCACGCGCAGCAGCTCCGCATGCTCCAGGAGAGTCTGCAGGGGAAGCGCGCGCCCGCGCTCGGCCCAGGGCAGGAGCTCCGCGAGCGTCTCGGGCGTGCGGGCGTGGAGCGCCGCGAGCCGTTCCGCCGGTTCCGAGCCCATGCGCGCGAGGAAGCGCACGAGGTCGCGCCGCTCCTCCTCCTCCTGCGTGCGCGCCAGCCGCGCGGCGACGAGATCCAGCACGTGGCCCAGGGTCGCCCCGCGCGCCGGCACCGGCTCGGAGCCGTCCTCGGGCAACGCCGCAACCAGCTCGATCTCCTCTTCGCGCGAACCGAAGAAGGTCACGGCAAGGCGCTCCAGCCGGAGCGGGCGGCGCAGGAGGCGGTTGTCGCGTCCCGCCGAACCGGGGGAGGGGCCCACGAAATCGGGGTAGTCCTGGGAGCGCGAGGGGAGGAGGACGCCGAGGAAGAGCTTTCCTCCCGCGCCGTCCTCCGTCGTGCAGGACCAGAAGAGCGGCAGATCGAGGCGCACCACCCGGGCGACCATCGGCGTCGCCTCCGGCGTCGCCCGCTGGAGGAGGACGTGGAGGAGCCGGAAGCGGCGGGCGTCCGCGGTCGTTTCCGGCGCGGGCATGGCGACGTCGCGCGACGCCGCGAACTCCGCGAGCGGGCGGGGCGGCTCGCCGTGGCCGGCGGCCAGCAGCAGTTCGCAGGTCTCCCGGAGCGGCGGGAGCGGCGCCAGGCGATCGAGCACGAGATCCATGAGGAGGCGCCTCTCGCGCGCGGGGAGCGCGGGCTCGCAGAGCAGCTCGAGGAGCAGCGGGGGCGCGCCGGCCACGAAGGCGGCGTCCTCGCGTCCCTGGGCGTCGACGCTGCGCGAGAGCGCCAAGAGCCCCTCGCCGTCGAGGGACCGCCGGCGGTAGGCGCGCAGGAGCGGGGCGCGGGCGTGCACGCCCCCCGCGAGGGGAGCCAATTGCGCCTGGGAGTCGTCGTCGAGCAGGGCCGGGAGGCAGAGGATGGAGGCCCCCTCGGCGAGAGAGTCATGGGCGGCCGGATCCGCGCGGGTGCGGCGGTCGAGGGCGAGCAGCGAGGGAAGGAGCCTTTCACGGACGAGCCAGGCGGTGCGCGCATCGGGGCGCACCCGGCCCTCCAGCACCTGGACGCAGCGCACCGCCTCGAGGAAGAAGCGCAACCGCACCGCGTCGGTCAGGGCCGGAGCGTCGAGCGCCGAGGCCGCGTGGGCCAGGAGGAGGTTGAGCGTTCCCGAGCCGACCGGTTGGGGCGCGCGGTAGGCGCCTTGGAGCGCGGCGAGCCCTTCCAGCGCCGCGCGGTGCTCGTCGCGCAGGCCGAGGCCCGACTCCGGGCCGCGCAGCGGCGGCAGTTCGAGCGCAGGCTCCAGCACACCGACGAAGAGCTCGGCGAGCGGGAGCAGCCTGCCACCGGTTTCGACCAGGACACAGGGCGCGTCCACGAACCGGCGCGCCCGCTCGATTTCCTCGAGGGCCGCCTCCATCCTGCGCCGCTCTTCGGGTCCCGCGTCAGGCCAGCGCCGAAGCATCTCCGCCTCCTCGGCGCGGCCGCCGCGGTAGGGACCGGCCACGAGGGGGGCCGCGAGGAAAACGAGGAAGAGCGCGAGGCGCCGCACGTTCCCCCACTCTACGCCTTCAGGCATCCTTGCCCTCGCGGAAGCGAAAGCCCTCCTTGCGGCCTTTCTCCACCAAGCCGTGATAGAGCCTCCGGCGCTCCTCGAGAAGGGCGGGTGTGCGCAGCGCCTCCTTCTGGTGGTGGATCACGCAGGAGTCGCTGAAACGCCGCTGGAAGCCGCGGGCCAGCTCGTGGACGGGCCGTTCGAACCTCAGTTCGGGGACGTTGGGAAACAGCCGCCCCTGCCGGTCGGGGTAGAACCGGTCGTCGGGTGCGGGGCGGGTGCGCTCTAGGTCGAGCCAGTGGCGTCGCGGGAACTCCCAGATGCAGCTCCGCGCGAGGAGCGGCCGCGGATCGCCCTCAAGGACCTCGTCGGCGTCGAGCATCAGGACCCAGTCGGCGCTGGCGCCGCGGAGCGCCTCGTTGCGCATCTGGGCGAAGTCCTCGAACGCCACGTCGAACACGCGCGCCCCGCCGGCGACCTCCCGGGTGCGATCCCGGGTCCGGGAATCGACCGCCACCACGACTTCGTCCACGACCCCCTGCACCGAGGCAAGCGTGAGCGGGAGGCCGACTTCCTCATCGCGGGCGATCACCACAAGGGCCAGACTCGGCACGGAGCAAGCCTATCAAGTTCCCGCCGGGGGATGGCCGAGGGGGAAGTGTGAAGAAAGGCGTCGCCGCCGTCGTCGGTTTGGCCATCGTGGGGATGGCCGCGATCGTCATTGGACGGCACATGCTCAAGCCCGCCGCCGAGAAACAGGAGCGGAGCCGCACGGTGCTCACCGGTCTCACCGAGCCGCGCCTCGCCCGCTGCCGCATCCTGGAGGACAGCGAGGTGCCCGAAGGGGTCGAGGCGCCGCGGGTCGGCGAAGCGGTCGTCTACCTGGCAGTGGAGATCCTCTACCCGGCCGCCGCGCGGGTCCCCGAACATGCCGGGATGTTCCTCTCCCGCGTGAACGGGGCCAGCGGCCGCGACCTGGAGCCCGTCCACACCGAGACCGACAGCGACGAGGATGGGGCCTACCTCTACCTGGTATTCAAGGTGGAGGAGGAGTTCCAGTACGCCCAGATCCGTCGCGAGGACAAGGTGGTCCTCGCGCGCGTCTCCCCCGAGTAGACTCCGTGGCGTGACGAGTCGCGCCCTCGCTCCCTTCGGAACCTCCGTCTTCACCGTCATGTCCGCACTGGCGCGCAGCCATGGCGCCGTCAACCTCGCCCAGGGGTTTCCAGACTTCGACGGGCCCTCCTGGCTCTACGACGCGGCCATGGATGCCATGCGGCGCGGCATCAACCAGTACTCCATCAGCCATGGGGCGACGGCGCTGCGCCGGGCCATCGCGGAGGACGTCGAGCGGCTCTACGGCATTGCCTACGACGCGGAGCGCGAGATCACCGTCACCTGCGGCGCGACCGAAGGGATCGCGGCGGCGATTCTCGGACTCCTCGACCCCGGCGACGAGCTGCTCACGTTCGAACCCTTCTACGACTCCTACGCGGCCTGCGCGGCGCTGGCCGGCGCGCGGCTTCGCGCGGTCCCCCTGCGCCCCCCCCACTTCGCCTTCGACGAGCGCGAATTGGAGGCGGCCTTCGGCCCCCGCACGAGGCTGTTCCTGCTCAACACGCCGCACAACCCCACCGGCAAGGTCTTCCGCGAAGCGGAGTGCGCGGTGCTCCTCGATCTTTGCAGACGGAACGACTGCCTCCTCGTGGCGGACGAGGTCTACGAGCACCTCACCTTCGAGGGCGCGCGCCACATCTCCCCCGCCGCCCTCGACCGAGAACGGGTCCTGCGCCTCGGGAGCGCCTCCAAGACCTTTTCGGTGACCGGCTGGAAGATCGGATGGGCCTGCGGACCCGAGGCGGCCACCGAGGGGGTGCGGCGCGCGCATCAATTCCTCACGTTCTGCGCCGCCTCGCCGCTCCAGGAGGCGGTGGCGCAGGCGCTGCGCGAGGCGCCCGGGCGCGGGTACTACGAGACGTTCCGCGCCGACTACGCGCTGCGCCGCGCCGCGGTTCTGGAGGCCCTGGCCAGCGCGGGCCTGCGCGCCTTCCCCCCCGACGGCACCTACTTCGTGATGGCCGACTACCGCGCCCTCAGCGACGAGGGGGATACCGCGTTCGCGCAAAGGCTCGTGCGCGAACGCGGGGTCGCCGCCATACCCCCCCGCTCGTTCTACGAGCACCCCGAGCATGGCCGCCACCTCCTGCGCTTCGCGTTCTGCAAGTCGGTGGAGACTCTCCGGGAGGCGGGGCAGCGGCTGGCGGGCGGGGCGGGGCATGCGATTCCTGGATCTTGAGAACCATTCTCATAAACTCCCGGGCATGGCCTCCCCTCCCATGACCCGCTGCGAGTGCGCCGCCCTCGCCTTCAAGGAGGTGGCGCTCATTGCGGAGCGGGAGGGGTTGGGCGAGTTCGAACTGCTCTGCGCCCGGAGCGGTTGCGCCGTCACCTGCACCGCCTGCAAGCCCGACCTGCGCGCGTTTCTCCAGGCGCGCGCCGCCGGCGCCGCCCGCCTTGGCGCGGCGCGTATCATGGCGTCATGAAGGGCAACCCCGAAGTCATCGACGTCCTCGGCGAGGTCTTGTGCGCCGAGTTGACCGCCATCAACCAGTACTTCATCCACGCCAAGATGTGCGCGGACTGGGGCTACCACGCGCTGGCCACCTACGGTCGCGCCGAGTCCATCGACGAGATGAAGCACGCCGAGATAGTCATCGAGCGCATCCTCTTCCTCGAGGGCGTGCCCAACATGCAGAAGTACATGAAGGTGAAGGTGGGCAAGACGGTTCCGGAGCAGTTCCAGAACGACGTCGAGCTTGAGTACGGCGCGGTGGAACGGCTCAACCGCGGCATCGCGATCTGCGTGGAGAAGAAGGACAACACCACGCGGGAGCTGCTCGAGACCATCCTCGCCGAGGAGGAGCACCACATCGACTGGCTCGAGACCCAGCTCCATCTCGTGAAGACGATCGGGGTCGAGCGCTACCTGTCCATGAAGCTCGGGGAGGAGAAGGCCGGACACTAGGGCCTGTCTGAATACTCCATCGTCGGCCCGAGCCCGAGCGAGCGGGCTGCTGGCGAGCCGCAAGTCCGAAGCCGTATTGACCCCAAACACGGCGATGGACGAGCGGCGAAGCGAGCGGCCCGCGCAGCCGGGCGAAGCCAGATGGAGTAGTCAGACAGACCCTAGCCCGTGCTCCGCGCCGCCGCGCTCCTGGCCCTCGCGCTGCTCGCCCGCGCGGAGGGCTGGCCCTTCGGCGGCGAGGGGATGCTGGGGCGGCGCGATCTCTACAACCTGGGGCCGCTGGGCCTCAAGGCTTCCGACGCCGACGGCCCGCCCCCCGATCCCTCCGGCCCGCCCCAGGGGCGCCGCAGCGTGCGGATCGATCCCGGCGCGGGGGATGACTATCCCGCGCGACTCAAGGTCGAACTGCTCTTCCCGGATGGCCCGGCGGCGCAGGCGGGGCTCGCGCCGGGAGACATCCTCACCGGCGCGGAGGGGGCGCGGTTCCAGGACGGTGTCGCCGACGCCGTTGCGAAGGTGATTCTCCGTGCCCAGGCGGGGAAGGGGCTCGTCACGCTCCCGGTGGTCCCCGCCGCCGGCGGCGAGCCGCGCAAGGTGCGCGTGACGATTCCGGCGCTCGGCAAGGAGGCGCTGGATCCGACTCGCGGCGGCGCGCGGGGCCGAGCCGTGGAGGAGGCGCTCGCCTGGCTGGCCGGAAAGCAACTCGAGACCGGCGGGTTCGCCGAAACGCTCTCGGGGCATAACGGCGCCGTCGTGCTCACCGCCATGGCGGGACTCGCGTGGTCGGGGGCGGGGGGTGGGCTCTCCAAGGGACCCTACGGTGAGAATCTGCGCCGCCCCGCGGCGTTTCTCTGCGAGTCCGTCAAGACCCTCTCCGGCGGCACGGCCGCGCAGAAGGCACAGGGAGCGGTCCTCAACCAGTGCAACTGGGGCTGCGAGCACGCCGGGCTCTTCCTGGGCGAACTCCAGGCGCATACCCCCGACGACGCGGTGAAGGAGGCGCGCTTCTTCTGCGGGAGGCGGCTCCTGGAGACGCAGGAGAGTTCGGGTGGCTGGGCGCACGGGCCCGGCGGCCCGAACCCCCTCGGCTACGTGGAGCTCAACATCGTGCCCGGCCTCGCCCTCGGCGCGCTCGGGATGGCGAAGCAGGCGGGCATCGAGGTCGCTCCCCAGGCCCTGGAGAGAGCGATCGCCTATCTGAAAGCGAGCGGCGGCGACGACGGGGGCGTCGGCTACTCCACCGAGCCCGGACAGAAGGGCATCGGCAACATCGGCCGCACCGCGGCCGCCTGGCTCGCCCAGGAGTGCCTCGGCCTCGGCCGAGAGGCGGGGGCGAAGAAGGCCGGCAAGCATGTCGAGGCCCATGCGAGCGAGATGTTCGGCGGCCATGCGAGCCTGATGCAGCACTTCCTCCTCGCCGGAGTGGCGGCGCAGACGCTGGGCGGGGAGGCGCGCAAGCGCTACTGGAGCGTGGCCCAGCGCGAGCTGCTCCTGGCGCGCGCGCCGGACGGCTCGTTCCAGCCGCGGCCCTGGCACGAGAGCCTGGCCATGCAGAGCAACAGCGACGTCTCCTTCGGCGAGGTCTGGACGACCGCGGCTTGGACCGTGGTCCTCCTCGCCGACGCCGGACCGAAGGACGCGCACCGCGGCTTCCCCGCCTGGACCGGGCATCCGGGCAGGTGAGGCCGCCTACTTCGATTCCTGCGCCTCAGGCAGGATGTCGAGGCCGTTGGGCAGCACGAGGTCGAGACCGCCGTCCTGCGCGCGCACCAGGAAACGGCGCACGCGGTCGCCCGCGGTGAGATAGGTTACCCGCGACTTTCCGGTACAGACTACGGCGCGGGCACGTCGAAAAGTGCCCCCGCGAGGGCAGCGCGGGTTAGCCCCTGGTAGAGGATCCCGACGCCTCCTTCGCACGATGAGCCAACACATGATTGACCAGCCGACGAATGGTCGCGTCCGTTGTGCGAAGGCGGACTGTCGCGCGGAATCGCTTCAGGCCTAGGTTGAGGAGCAGGCGCCCGAGGCACTCGTCGGCAAAGCTCGGGGTGATGGCTTCGATCCCCTCAAAATCCACCAGGATCTTCTCACGCCCTCCAAGGCGCCCGACGGCTTCGACCAGTCGCTTGCGAACCATGGCCCCCTGATCGCGGGTGAGGAGGGAGTCGCCCCACGTCACCAGCCTGATCGGATGCTCACTAGTCGCCACCAAAGAAATCCTCCATTTCGAATCCCTGAGGGGCGGGCAGCGAAGCGTACACGTCGCTCATGGGAAGCAGATTCTCAAGATCGAAGAGAATCGCCACAATCGTACCCTTCCATGCTTTGTGGGATACGGTTTCGGTCCGCCGTCTCCCCATCTTCCGGAACGCGCAAAGGCTCTTCTCCCCTGAAGTCAGCAGAAAAGTGCCGCCGTTTCGCACGGCGATCTCGCTCACGACGTACAGCCCGTAGCCGGCATGGCCCGGATCGTCGCCGATCCGTACCGGCCGGCTCGTCACGAGGGGTAGCGTCGCCAGCCTCAGCGGGTCTTCCCCGGCTCGGATTCGGTCTTTTGCGACGCTATTGGTTCCCGCGAGAAAGCTCAAGTGGATGCCGAAACCCGTATCGACGACTGTTGCGGTCAGTTTCTTCCGCGCCGGGTAGTACTGTGCCGACACGAGCGCCGTCCGCTCGATCCCTGCATGCCGCTGAACGTTTTCGATGAGTTCCGCAAAGGCCACGAGGAGCGCATTGTGATCCGCCTTGCCGACGAATCCCCGCCGGTCGCAGATGCCGACGATCTCCGCGGCAAGGAGATCCGCGCTCGATGCTCTGTCTATCGGAGCGATCGCGACCCGCCAGCCGCCGTCGGCACCCCGGTCCACGTAGAGCTTTCCCTCGAGCACGTCGTGGAAGCCGATGCGCTGGAGGTAATGCTCCGTCGCGGCGGAGGCACCCTCCAGTTGCGGACGCACGGATCGCTCGATACACCAAGCAGCAAGGAGGGTCAGCCCCGTCACGTACAGGTGATCCACGTCCGTCAGGTCCAACACGAGCCCGCCGGACGCATCCACCTCCGCCAAGGCGTCCACCAAGACCCGGATGCCATTGAGGCTTGTGGACTGAGTGGTCAGACCGATACGCGCTGGAGCCTTGCGCTTGCGCACGGAGACCTCCAGAGACTTCGGCGTCTTGGATCCTCGCAAGACTTCGTCCCCCTCTTCGATAGGGGTCGCACGGCTAGCGAACGGACTTGAACTTCCGCCCTTCATCGCCTGGAGAACCGCGGCACGCAGGTTCTTGGGGCAGCGTCCCTGACGCGCGATGCTCTTGACGACCACGCGATTCCACCGGTCGTCGCGCATCGCAAGGGATCCGAGGAGGGGAGGGATCGTGCGAATCGCGATCGCCGTCGGATGTGATCTCAGGATCTCGAACAGCCGCGCCGCAGCCGGCGCAACGGGGAGAGCCAGGAACTCCGTGGCGAGACTGGGGGGGATCGGGCCGGCCATTCGTTCATCGAGGAGATCCTGCACGAGCGCGTCAAGGTCGCGGGAAGTCATCGAGACACGCGGATTATAGCGCAATGGCGTTCGCGGGCTGCGCGGAGAACATTCGCAACATCGCCTATCACGGGTTCTCGTTCGCGCGCAGCGCCTGTGGCCTTGGCCGGGCCCGGCACCAAGCTGCAACCAGCCTCAGGGGAGGGGCAACGAGGTGGAGCGTCGATCGTCGGCCGCGAGGGAGCTGCCGCGGAGCGATGGCTGGACAGCGGAACAAGCGGTCTGCGCAAGCGGAGGATCGCCAACGCGCGCACCTCGGTCAGTCGCTGCCCAGGGGCTTGGGCTTGCGGATGTCGACGCAACTGCCGCCGTTCTGCTCGGCCAGAGCGCGCATGAAGTCGGCCATCTCGTCGGGGTCCTCGTACTTGTCCGCCTTCTCGATGGCGGGCCGCCCCATGACCAGCGCGATGCAGTGGATGATGACCCGTCGGAAACGGTTGCAAGCGCGCACCTTCGCCAGGATCTCCTCCGGCACGATGGTCCGCCCGGTGGAGGGCATCCCGTCGCTCAGGAAGTAGATCGTGTCCACCAGCGGGTTGTCTTCGAAGGCCTGCATCAAGGTGTCGTGGGTGTTGGTGCCGCCCCGCGGCAGGAGCTGCGCCTCGCTCCAGGAGAGCGCGTCCGCCACGTTCTTCGGCGAGGCGACCACCTCCCCCTTCTTCTGCCAAATGCTCGGCGCCCCGGCGAAGGTCATGACATTGAAGTAGGTCTTCTCGTCGAGGCTGCGGATCGCCTTGTAGAGCTCCTTCCGAGCCGTTTCGATGCGGTTGGGGTGGTACTCGGGCCAGGCCATCGAGCCGGAGACGTCCACGATGAAGAGCACGCGGTCGGAGAGGATCTTGAAATCGAAGAAGCTGGCCACGCTGATGCTCTCGCCCGCGGCGAGCTTGCCCTCCTCGGTGAGGCGGCCCGTCTCCTTGTCGCGCCACCATTTCTCCCAGACCTCAGGGGCGTAGCGGAAGTCCTGCCCGCTGATTGCCTTGAGCGCGCCGTAGGCCTTCTCCTTCGCGCGCAGGTTGCCCTCCCGCAGGAGCAGCGTCAATTCGGGGAAGAGCGCCTCGGCCTTTCGTGCGCCCGCAGCGACCGCCGCCGCCTCGCGCACGATGGGCACCTCGTCCTGGAACAGGGCGCGCATCGCATCGAGGAGATCGGGGGCGCTTCCCAGGCCGAGGAGCACGTCGGCGGCGGCGAGGCGCAGCCTCCAGTCCGCGGAACCCGCAGCGGCGCGCAGCAGCGCCTCCGCGCCCGGCCCGCCGATCCGCCCCAGGGCGACGTGGATCTCGAAGAGAAGCGCCATGTCGGGTCGCTCGCGCTTGAGCGCCCGGGCGAGCAGCGCGGTGAGCGGCTCGCTGGCCTCCTTCGTGCCGAGCACGCCGAGCGCCTGCACGCAGCCGAGCTGGATCTCGTCCACAGGGCTCGAGAGGAGCTTCTCCACGAGCCACGGGCCCACCTGCGGGTCGGAGGAGAGCGCGAGGGCGCCGCCGACGTAGGATGCGAGCACGGTCCGGGACTCCCGTTGGACGGTCGCCACCATGCGCTTGACCGCGGCCAGATCCCCGATGCCGCCGATCGAGACCATGGCGTTGATGCGCGCACGGATGTCGGCGTCCTGGTCGAGGATCGCCTGCAGGCGCTTGCAGGTCTCTTCGTGGCGCACGCCGGCCAGTTCGCGGGCGATCTCGCGGCGCCGGCGCCGTTGCCTCACGTCCTGGTTGCGGGCCAGATCCTGGTACTCCGCCCACAACTCCTCCAGGCGCTCGTTCGCCGCGCGCGGGTCGGGGGCGCCTTCCTCCTCGGCGGAGAGCAAGGCGGGCGCGAGCATCAGGAGCAGGCTGGCCGCGACGCGGGCGCGCATGCGAGCATCCTACTCTTTGGGCCGGAGCAGGGGGACTCCCCGTCGTATACTTGGCGCCGTGAAAGTCGCCTTGGTGGAGACGGACACCGTCTGGGAGGACGAGAAGGCCAACCGCAGGGCGGTCGAGGAGGCGCTCCCGCCGGCGGACCTAGCCGTCTATCCCGAACTCACGTTCAGCGGGTTCACCATGAATCCGCGCGTGGACGCGCGGGCGGAACCGTTCCTGCGCGAGTTGGCCGGCCGCACCGGAACCTACGTCGCGGCGGGCTACGTGGCGAAGGGACCTGCCAACACGGCGGGCATGGCGGCGCCGGACGGCACCATCCTGGCGCGCTATTCCAAGTTGCACCCGTTCCGTGTCGCGGGGGAGCACGAGCACTACGTCCGGGGGGACGAGATGCCGGTCATCCCTGTGCGCGGCTTCCAGATCGCGATGCTCATCTGCTACGACCTGCGCTTTCCCGAGGCGTTCCGTGACGCGGCGCTGCGCGGCGCCGACCTCTTCCTCGTCCTGGCGAACTGGCCCGCGGAGCGTATCGCGCACTGGAGCACGCTCCTGCGCGCCCGCGCCATCGAGAACCAAGCCTACGTGGTCGGCGTCAACCGCGTGGGCAAGGACCCCGCGCATTCCTACCCGGGTCTCTCCCTCGCGGTGGATCCGCTGGGGGAAGTCCTGCGGGAGGGGGCGGGGACCGTGGAGCTGGATCCGCTCAAGCCCACGAGGCTGCGCAACAAGTTCCCCGCCCTCAAGGACGTGCGCACCGACCGCTACCGCCTCGGCCCGGCCTGAACGGCGTCAGCGCCGCGGGTCGTTCTCGTGGCAGTCCTGGCAGACGACGACCTTGGTCAGCTGATCGCGCGCCTCGCGGTTCAGCTTTTCGACCCACTTCTCCATCAGGTCCACCATGAAGACCTTGTCGTCGGCGAGGCGAGGCGGGCGGGGAAGGTCGCGGGCTCCGAGGACGTTCTTGTCCATCGCCGCGCCGAACTCGTCCTTGTGGCAGCTGGAGCAGCGTACGGTGCCGGGCTCCTTGAGGAGCGGCTGCCAGCGCGCGGCGGGGCCGCGATTCGTCGCGGGCTTCTCCTCCAGGGCGCGGAGGAAGGTGGTCATGAAGTAGGAGTAGTCCTGCGCGCGCTGCTGCCGCTCCGCCATGCCGCCGGAAGGGTCGTCGGCGTGACAGGTGGTGCAGGTCACGGCGGTCTCGAGCCGGTCCCCATGCTCGCGGTTGAGCCGCTCCACCCAGTTCATCATGAGCATGATCATGAACCGCTTGTTCTGGCGGTAGGACTGGACGGCCTCCGCGCCCGGATCCATCTGCTTCATCCCCTCGATGTTGAAGCGCGTCGGGTCGTGGCAGTCCTGGCACGAGATGGGGTTGGACGGATCGAGGAGCGGCGAGGACCAGGCGGCGTTGGGCTTGGCGTTCTTGGGGAGCGAGACTAGGGCGGCCACGAACTTCTTCATGAAGTGCGCCTTGGCCGCGGACTCCGCCGCCCGGTCCCCCTGGGCGGGCGGGGCGTCATGAGGGTCGACGTCGCGGGACCGCGGCCGGGGCGCGGGTTGGGGACCCGGCACCGACGCGCGCTCGGCTTCGGAGAGGCTCTTGAGGAAGTAGCCGAGGAGCAGGCCGAAGAAGAGCCCGACGACGAGCATCGGAGCGGAACGCTGGGTCTGGGCGGCCATCGCGGACGGATTATAGGGCCGCTCGCAAGCCGCGCCGTCACCGCCAGTGCGGCTGGAGCGTCGTTTCCAGCGCGTCGGGGCGCCGCTGGACCGCCTCGATGACGACCTCGCTGGCACGGGCGCCCTCGATCACGAGATAGCCGTCGAAGGAGACGATCCTCCGGCGCGCAAACACCGTAGAGAGCAGCACCCGGGCGCGCCGCCCGGACGCAAGCGTGCCGGGATACTGGTCCACTAGGCGGCCGTCCCCGTCGTAGAACTTGAAGACGAGGCGCGCCTCCCGCTGCCCGAGATTGAGCGTGAACAGTTCGGCATCGATGGCGCGGCGCACCTCCATCTCCAGCCGCGGGAAGACTGCTCTGCCGGCCTCCGCACCGGGCTCGGGCCGGAAGATGTCGGCCTCCGAGTCCGGCTCGGGGTCGGGGTCGGTCCGGTCGCGGGGCGCCGCGGCGTCCCCCGGAATGCGCAGGAAGTAGACCGAGCCGCCATCGGCGCGGGCGGCAAGGGACCAGCCTGCCCTCGTCGGGTTGACCACGAGTTCCCGGATGGCGCCGCCCGCCAGGATGGTCTCGTGCAAGAGCCGCCCCCGGTTGGCGTCGATCACCCCGATCCAGGCCTTGCCGTCCCGCATGCCGGCGACGGCCACGGAGTCCTCCCCAAGCGCCGAGATGCAGGTAAGCTCGCCCTTTCCGAACACCGCGGCCCAGACCGGATCGCGCTTGCCCGTGGCATCGTCCTTGAAGATGTCCTTGAACTTGTGGACCGAGGGACGCGCATCGGGATCGAGGAGGAAGACCGCCGCATCGTCGCCCCTCCGCCCCGCCACCCAGATCCTGCCCGGCGTGGCGACAACGGCCGAAGGCACGAATCCGTCCGCCTTGTACGGATAGTCCTGGGTCAGGTCCCATCCGCCTCCCTCCCTCCCGCCGAAGCGGAGAAGCGAGGGACCTTCGGCCGCGACGAAGAAGTCGGGCTTGCCGTCCCTGTCGACATCGCAGGAGCAGCGCGTCGCCGCGAGGAACTTGCGGCCGGGGCGAGCGAGGAAATCGACGCGACCTACCCCAGCCTCGTTCCAGACGGCGAGATAGAGGTTGGCCCCCTCGGCGAGGCAGAGGAGCGCCTCGGAGTCGTCGCCGCCGAAGCCGAGGAGCCGGTACTCCCCGCCGCTCCCCACCGCGAGACCGCGGCTGTCCGCGGTCCAGCCGCGCCCCTGGGGCCAGGTACGGTGCAGAAGCGTCGTCGCCCCCCGGCGTTCGAACGCCAGGAGCCGCTCGCCCTGGCTGCAGAGGCCCCCGGCCGCTCCGGCGATCGTCGAGACGGCGACGGACCGCGCGGCCGTGTCGACGATCCAGAACTCCGTGCGCGCTCCGCGGGAAACCAGGGCGGCGAGCGTGTGGCTCTCCCCGCGGCGCAGCGCCGTGAGGCCGACGATGGTGCCGTCGAGGTCCTTCTTCGAGACCACCACCAGCGGGTCGGCGGCGGCCGGCGTGGAGAGCAGTGCGAGGAGGGCGGGCAGGGCGAGGAATCGCATCCTCCAAGGGTACCCTTTTCCAGCCGACAGAAGGAGGGGAGTAGAATCTCTCACTCCGGCCTCCCCATGCGCGTCCTGTTCGTCTATCCCAACATCGACTGCCCCCCGGGCATCAACCACGGGCTGGCGGCGATGTCGGGCGTTCTCAAGTCCCGCGGACACGCCGTGGATCTCGTCCACGTCTGCGACAACCTCTGGGAACTCCCCACCACCGGGCAGGTGCTCGATCGCATCGACGCCTTCCGCCCCGACATCGTCGGCTTCTCGGTCATGTCGCAGCAATTCCCCTGGTCGTGCGGCATCAGCCGGGCCCTGCGGGCGCGGCATCCTGCGCTTCCGCAGGCGGTGGGCGGCGTTCACTGCACGATGGTGCCGGAGGAGGTCGTCGCCTGCGCGCTGTTCGACTACGTCTTCCTGGGGGAGTGCGACCTCGCCTTCGCCGAACTGGTGGACCGGATGCGCGACGGCGGGGATCTCGCCTCGGTGCCCAATTCCCGCATCCCGGCCCGGTTCTCCCCGACCGGCGTGGAGATCCGCAACGCCGTGGGGCCGTTCCCCGACCTCGCGGCCCTGCCCGAGACCGACTACGACCTGTTCGACATCGAGCACATCGTGGAGCGGAAGAACGGGTGGATGGGCCTCATCACCTCGCGCGGCTGCCCCTACAAGTGCACCTACTGCTTCAACA
Organism: Planctomycetaceae bacterium; assembly: GCA_052388375.1. Classification (GTDB taxonomy): domain Bacteria; phylum Planctomycetota; class PLA2; order PLA2; family PLA2; genus JBQTIG01. The sequence goes on from JBQTIG010000038.1 coordinate 59,847, forward strand.
AGGAGATCGTCGACCTCTACAAGGAGGAGGGCGGGGCGACCACGGTGAAGGAGTACCTGCGCGCCTACCCCGTGGAGCGGATGATCGAGGAGATCGCCGCCTTGAAGCGGCGGCATCCGGGCATCAAGACCCTCATCATCGATGACGACCTCTTCACCCTGAACAAGCCCTACGTCCATCGCTGGACCCAGGCCTACCGGGAGAGCGGCATCGGCCTCCCCTTCGTCGTGAACGCCCATGTGCAGTGCTTCGACGACACCATGGCGAAGGCGCTCGCGGACGCCGGGTGCCGCATCGTGAAGTACGGCCTGGAATCGGGGTCGGACCGGGTTCGCAAGGAGGTCTTGTGGCGGTTCATGACGAACCGGCAAATCGCCGAGACCACCGCGGCGGCGCACCGGCACGGGCTCCACACGAGCGCCTTCATCATGTTCGGCCTCCCCCACGAGTCTCGGGAGGAGATCTTCGAGACCCTGCGGCTCTGCGCCGAAGTCAAGATGGGGCGCTTCCGCTGGGCGATCTTCTTCCCGTTCCCGGGCACGGCGGGCTATACCATCGCGAAGGAGGCGGCCCTCATCGACTGGAGCCGCTGGGAGAACATGGGCAACTACTTCGACGCGAGCTGCCTCAAGTTCGGCGAGGCGCACGACCTCTTCCTCGAGAAGCTCGGCGCGCTCTGCCCCTGGTACGTGAACGCGCTCACCGACTGGCCCAGCGCGAAGACCTACACCGAGCTGGTGCGCGAGGTGGAGGCGATGGACCGCGAGACCTTCCGCCGGCGCCGCACCGAACTCATCGCCTACGATCGGGAACTGTCGGAGCAGCTCCTGCGCCTCGATCTCCCCCACTACTCGCTCCGTTACGCCCACGTGATGGGGGTGCGATCCGACTTCGTGCGCTGGGAGCGGCGCCTGGAGCAGTCCAGCCGCGAAGAGCAGGCGGTGGTCTACACCCTGGATTGACGTCCCAGCAGCCGGAGGGCCGCGACGCGCAGGCCGCTGATCTCGATGCGGAAGATGTCGAGATCGTGGTGGATCCCGATCGAGAACCGGCGCAGTTCGAGGGGATCGCTTCCGGGCGGGTTGCTCCCGCGACGGCAGCTCACGGCACTCTCGACACCCGCTTCCCGGAGCGCCGCCTTGTCCGCCTCGTCGAAGTCCCCCGGCTGTCCGTTCGGGTAGCTGAAGAGCCGCTCGCGCGCCCCGGTCCACTCCCGCGCCAGCTGGACCGAGCGCCGGATCTCCTCGTTCCGGCGCTCCCGGGACTCGTTCCGGAGAATGCAATGGCGGTGGGTGTGCGCCCCAAAGGAGAGGAGGGAGGAGTCGAAGCGCCCCAATTCGTCGCGGCGCAGCGGGCGGAGAGTCTCGCGCTGGATTTTGGTCGGCTCCGCCCCCGCCTCCCGCCAGTCGCGGTCGATCAGGGCCTCGACCTCGTCGAGAGGACGCGTCAGGTAGTCCTTCATCGCGCAGGCGCCGGGCCTCTCCGGAAGGCCGCTCCGGCGCCAGAAGTCGCGCAGGAGGCGGATGCGGTCGTAGGGGAAGAGCGCGCCGGTCTCCACGTAGTGGGTGGCCAGGTAGATGGTGGCGGGGATCGCGTGCTCCGCGAGAATGGGAAGCGCCTCATGCAGGTTGTTGGCGTAGCCGTCGTCGAAGGTGACCGCGACCGCACCGGGCGGAAGCGTTCCCTGCCGGAGACGGTGCACCGCCTCCCCGAGGGGAAGAGGCCGGAGGCGCCGGCGGAGATAGCCCATCTGCTCGCGGAAGCGCGATGCGGAGACGAAATAGGCGGGCACCCACGGTTCCCGGGCCAAGGCATCCGGGCAGACGCCGTGGTACTCGAGAACGCGCAGTCGCCTGCGGCCGGCCGCCAGGACCGCCGCGGGGATCCCCGAAATCACCGCGGCGCGCATGAGAGCCCGCTTCATCATTTCGCTGCGCCTAGTATCGGCCCGTTCCCCGGGATGCGCGAGCCCGCGCCGCGCCGCGCCGGGGGCGAACGATGACTCCGCATCGCGCCGCCTTCTTCGATCTCGACGACACGCTCATCGACACCAGGCGCCTGCTCCTGCCGGACGCGCTGCGCCGCACCGCGGCGGCGCTCGGCGTCGAGGCGTCGCGGCTCGATCCGGGGGGCAAGAGGATCGGCGAGGTGGTAGCCCCGCTGGGCCCCCTCCCCCCCGACCTCCTGGCCGCGGCGGCCGCCGCGTGGCACGCCCCCGAGGTGCCCGCATTGGAGCCGCTCCCCGGGGCGCGCGCGATGCTCGCCCGTCTCCGCGGCCGCCTCCCGCTCTTCCTCGTGACGCGCGGAAACCTCATGCGGCAGGCGCGAAAGCTGGAGCGCTGCGGACTCGGCCCCAGCTTCGACCGCATCGTGATCCGCCCCATCGAGGCGCCGGGAAGCAAGGCCGACGACTTCCGGCGTCTCCTGCTCGAGCATGGCTTGGCGCCCGGGGATTGCGTCGTGGTGGGCGACGATCCGCGCGACGAATTAGCCCATGGCGCGGCCCTCGGCTGCGCGATCCTGCAGGTGCCGGCGACGCCGTTCGACAGGATCGCCGACCGGCTCCTGGGCGAGCAGGCGGGCTGAGGGCGGCCTTCAGGCGCGGGCGGACGACGGCGCCCGGAGATGCGCCCGGATATCGGGGCAGTACTTCACCTTCCAGATGCGTGCGTCCACGACGAAGTGCACCCCCGTCATCGTGTAGGCCAAAGGGACGAGCAGATCGACCCGCTGCAACCCGACCACGATCGCACCGTAGATGATGCCCGTTGCGAAGTAGAGCCAGCGCCAGCGCTTCTGCACGAGCCGGCTCGTGACGGGGTTCTCGGGGGAGAATCCTTCGGCGTACTTGTTGCGGTTGTAGAGCCAGGTGATCGCAATGTACTGGGTGGCGTGGAACGAGGTGATCGCGACGAGGATCACGATCAACTCCGTGGCCAGGGCTGCCGCGGCCAGGACGAGACCGGAGGCCATGACGATGACCAGGCACTTCTGCCACGCGATCTCCCCGAATCGCCAGTGGCGGTAGATCTCGCGGAACGCCATGGCAAGAAAGCCCACGGCCACCACGCCCATGACCGCCATCGCCCAGGGGACCGGCACGTGAGGCGTCAGGAGCCTGCGATCCACCTCGCCGAGATCCTGGAGCCGGAAGATGTAGAGGACGGGGGAGAAGATCCCGCCGAAGAGGCAGAAGTTGTCGATCCAGGTGTCCCACGCTCCCAGGCTTGAGGCGGGACGCCTCCGGTCGTAGAGCTTCACGAATCCGTAGTGCTGCTTGGCTTGGTGCCAGGCGGACGCGTAGAGGATGAGCGACAGGGCGTAGCCCATGCCCAGCAGCGCGGCCCCGGTGAAGGTGAGGAAGACGACGACCGCGGTGAGGACGTAGAAGCGGCGCGCGCGCCCGAATTCGGTCCGGTCGAGGTAGGTCCGGGTGAAGGTGTGGAAGACATGGACCTGGTCGAGGCAGATGGAGATCAGGGCGCAGAGGAGGAGCGTGGCGTAGGCGGGGATGAGCGCGCGCACGCCCAGCACGAGGAAGCCCAGCAGCCCGCTCCCAATGAAAAACGTCAGGTCGAACCGAGGACCGACGATCCAGGGGGAGGGGGCTTGGCGCGCGGCGGCGGGGGCGGCGCAGGTGGCGGTGGTCATTCCAGCGTGGCGTAAGGATAAGGGCGGCCGGGGACCTTGGCAACGAGGGCTTGCGCCCCGCCCCCCTTCCATGATTCCCTTTCCGCCCATGGCGTCTCTCCGGATCGTCGTCTTTCTCCTCGCCGCCGCCGCGGCCGCCGCGTCGGAGGAGGACCTGGCGACCGAGAACGCCCGGCTGCGGGGAGAGCTCGCGACGTTGAAGGGGGCGGATCCGGATGCCGCCACACGGCGGGTGATCGAGCAGTACCTCGAGGATTCCCGGCCGGCGGGGGGCGCGCAAGCGGCGACCTGCGGCTTCGACCACGGCTTCTTCCTCGCCGCCGCCGACGGGCTCCACCTCCTGCGTTTCAACCTCGTCGCGCAGTTCGGCTGGTTCGCCAGCCGCGACTACAGCGACACGCACAGCCAGGCGCAGTCGGTGTTCGAGCTGGAGTCGCTCCGGCTGCGCCTCTCGGGGCACGCCTTCACCGAGCGTCTCACCTTCTTCGTGGACCTCGAATTGGCCCCGGCGGCGCGCCGCTTCCAAACGACCGCCGACACGATCTCGGAGGGGTACTTCGTCTACCACCGCCGCCCCTGGGAGCACCTCCGCTTCAAGGGGGGGCGCTTCCGCCCCCGGTTCACCTCCGGGGAGGAGGCGGCGGACCACGCGCTGATGTTCGCCGCCCGCAGCCTGGTGAACGAGTTCTTCACGGTCGGGCGGACCGAGGGCATCGCCATCGTGGTGGAGAACCTGCGCGGAGGCCGCTCCGCCGTGGAGCTTGCCATCACGAACGGCTCCGAGCGCTTCAACCCCGACGCCCCCGTGATCGCGGACGACTCCCGCGCGGTCGTGAGCTTTCGCTGGGCGCGCACCCTGATCGGCGAGGGGGTGCCCTGGACCCACGCGGCGTTCGAGGGCGATCCGGGACAGAGCGCGGAGCCGGTCCTCGTGCTGGGGATAGGAGTGCACTTCGAGGACACGGTGATCGGGTCCATGGCGCAGGTTCAGTACAGGCAGATGACCGTCGACCTGATGTGGCGCCGGGAGGGGATGTGGGCCACCCTCAATCTATTCGGGCGCTTCCATAAGGAGGGGCTCGCAGGTGGGGGCGGGGAGGACTTCGGCGCCCATGCCGCCTTCGCGCGGTACCTGGTTCCCGGGCGCATCGCCCTCGCCTTTCGCGCCGGCTGGATCGAGTATGCCGCCGTCTCGGGCGGAGGCAGCGATCTCCTCGAGGCCACCTTCAGCTTCATCTTTTCTTGGCGCGACGAGGCTGGGAGCGTGCCCGGAGACCGGCTGAAGGTGAACCTCGACCTGGGATACGTCCAGAACGTGGCCCTGGGCTCGATGACCGCCGAGTTGCCCGCTGGATTCGTACAGGGGCTGGTCTTTCGCGCCCTGCTGACGGTCATCTTCTGAGCTTGCTCCCCTCCGGGCGGCCGCAGGCAAGTTCTTCAGACGCGCCCGGCGACTGCCGATCATGGGAGGGAGAAGCCGGGCCTGTCCCAGGAAGCGGGTCGCGAACGCGAGGCTGCGCCGCCTCGGGCGCGAGGGGGCAACCGGCCCCCGGAACCCCGGCGTCCGACAAGGAGCGACGATCCATGCTCGAGGAGATGATTCGGTCCCATCGCGCGAAGTACGGCGTCATCGGCCTGGGTTACGTCGGCCTGCCGCTGGCCGTGGAACTGGCCAAGGCCGGCTTCCCGACCACAGGGTTCGAGGTCGACGCCTCGAAGGTGGACGCGATCGGTCGGCGCGAGTCCTACATCGCGGATGTGCCGAACGCGGAGCTGGCACCCCTCGTGAAGTCCGGAAAACTCGCCGCGACCCTCGACTTCGACCAGCTCGGGGCGATGGACGTGATCAGCATCTGCGTCCCCACCCCGCTCTCCAAGAGCCGGGATCCCGACATGTCCTACGTCGTCCGGGCGACGGAGGAGATCGCCAAGCGCCTGCGCAAGGGCCAGCTGATCATCCTGGAGAGCACGACCTACCCGGGCACCACGGACGAATTGGTGAAGGACGCGTTCGAGAAGTCGGGGCTGCGCTGTGGCAAGGACTTCTACCTCGCCTTCAGCCCGGAGCGCGTGGATCCCGCGAACGCCCGCTTCGGCGTCCGCAACACCCCCAAGGTGGTGGGCGGCGTCGACCCGAGGTCGGGCGAGTTGGCGACGCTCTTCTACGCACAGGGCGTGGATACGGTGGTGCCGGTCTCGACCGCGCGGGCCGCCGAAATGGCCAAACTCCTCGAGAACACGTTCCGGAGCGTGAACATCGGCCTGGTGAACGAGGTCGCGCTGATGTGCGATCGCCTGAAGCTCGACGTCTGGGAGGTGATCGACGCGGCGGCGACGAAGCCCTTCGGTTTCATGAAGTTCGTGCCGGGCCCCGGCGTCGGGGGACACTGCATCCCCCTCGACCCCTTCTACCTCAGCTGGAAGCTGCGCAGCCTCAACTACAAGGCGCGTTTCATCGAACTGGCCGGCGAGGTGAACACGGAGATGCCGCACTACGTCGTCCGCAAGGTGACGAACGCGCTCAACGACGAGAGCAAGAGCGTCCGCGGCAGCCGCATCCTCCTCCTCGGCATCGCCTACAAGAACGACGTGAACGACATGCGGGAATCCCCCGCCCTCGACGTCCAGAGGCTGCTCGAGGAGCTGGGCGCCAAGGTCGCCTACAGCGACCCGTACGTGCCGAGCTACCACGCCCACGAGGGCGGAGGGGTCCACACGAGCGTGCCCCTGACAGCGGAGGAGCTGCGGCGCGCGGACTGCGTCGTGGTCACCTGCCGCCACAAGGCGTTCGATTTCGGGTTCGTGGCCAAGCATGCGCGGCTTGTCGTGGACACGCGCAACGCCTACCCCTCCAACGCGCCCGCTTCCGGCGACGCCCGGATCATTCGCCTCTGAGCCGCGGGCCGGGCCGCCGCGCGCGCGCGAACGGCGCGATCGCGCGGCGGCCCCGGCCGGTCAGTTGCGCTCCGCCTTGCGCTCGTCCAGCGTGCGGAGCAACTCCGCGGCCTCGTTGGCCTCCGCGCTTTCCGGGTTTCCGGTGCGAAGCTCGAGAAGGATCGCGCGCGACTGCTCGTCGCGGTCGAGGCGCATGAGCAGCTTGGCCTTCCGCAGCAGGTACGGGGGGTGCGGACCGGCGCCGGCGAGCGCCTGTTCCATGTGTTCGAGCGCCGTCTGCCACTCCTTGGCGAGGGAGAGCACCTCCGCGGCGGTGTCATGCAGCTTCGCGTGCTTCGGACGGAGGGCCAGCGCCCGCTGGATGAACCCCAAGGCGTCGGCGACACGATCGGGGGAGTTGGTGGCGAGCCTCCAAGCGAGGTTGTTGAGCGAGACCCAGTCCTCGTCATTGAGGAGGATCGCCTGCTCGTAGGCGGCGATCGCCTCCATCATCCTTCCGGCATCCTCGAGGGTCCGGGCGCGCAGCGAGTGGAGCTGCCCGGCCACCAGCGGCAGCTTCTGAACCGACGGCGCCTTCAGGGCCTGCTGGGTGATCTCCAGGAACTCCCCCTCTCTGCGGGCGCCCGCCATCACCTCGCGAAGCCGCTCCCAGGCCGTCTCGTCTCCCAGATTGCTCTGGACGAGGAGTCCGAGGTAGAGCGCATGGGCGACGTCCCACTCCTGCAGCCGGATGAGGATTTCCCCGCGCAGGATCGCGTTGGTGCGGCTGGGAGGGGAGATGCTCAGGAGCGCGAGCGCCTCCCGATCCTGCTTCCTCTGCATATAGACCCGTGCAGCCATGGTGTGCGCCAAGGCGCTCTCGGGGTGCCGCTCCAGGAACTCCTTCGCCGCGGCCAGGGCGGCGTCCTCACGCTTGAGCTTGATCAAGGACTCGACCACCTGCGCGGTCGCCTCCATGCTCCGAAGCGCGGGGTCTCCGTGGAGCCCGACGATCTCCTCCCACTCCTGGCGCTGGAAGTGGATCTCCCCGAGGAGGACCCGATTGCGCGACTGCTCCTCCGCGGTTCCGCCGGTGGCCACCAGCTCCAGGGCCAGCGTCCTGGCGGTGTCGAACTCACGGATGTGCTGGGCCACGCGCACGCCGAGCCGCAGTGCGAGTTGGCTCGAGCCCGCATCGGCGCGGATGCCCTTGAGCGCCTCGAGGAGCGCCGGGTAGTCGGTCGCGGCCCGGGCGATCGCGGCGGCGAGCACTTCCAGCAGGGCGCGCGCGGGGACGTCGGCAGCCGCCCTTCGCAGGCCGGTCGCGAAGGCGGTGCGCGCAGGCAGACCCGGCAGAGCCTGCGCGGCGGCGAGGACAATGGCCTCCGGCAGATCCGGGAGCCCCGAACCCGTCGCGGCGCGGCCAAGGCACCATCCCGCCAGCTCGTGATCGCCGACGGCCCGGGCCGCCTCATGGGCAAGCACCAGGCTGCGACGGCTCGCGGCAGCGTCGGAAGCGCAGGCCCGCACATCCTCGACCGCCTGCGCGATCAGGGAGCGGGAAGCCTCCGCGTCCTCGACGGTAAGAGACCGGCGCGCCTTGAGGTGCGCCCTCCAGACCCGGTGGTCCGTCGCCTCGGGGCCACCCGCCGCGATCTTGGCGTCGAGGTAGGAGAGGGCGCTCTCGTACCCTTGGCCCGCCAGGATCCGGACCACCTGCAGGCTCTCCTCCAAGGAGTCGACCTTGCTGGCCAGCCCCCCGGCGAGGGAGGCGGAGTCCGGGCCGTTTTCGCGGCCTCGGTTCAAGCCGAGGGTGAGCAGGTCGAGACGCCATCCGGGATTGGCCGCGCGGGCCGAATCGAGGATGCGAAGTCCGAGGGCGGATTCGCCGTGGGCCCAGGCAAGCGCGGCGCCGGTGAGGGCCAGATCCTGCGCCTTGGCCAGGAACGGGATCCGTTCCTCGAGGATGGCGACCGCCTCCGCCTTCTCCCCCGGCGTCTGGCCGCGGAAGAGGAGTTCGGCCTTGAGCACGAGGCAGAGCGTGCGCACCGGCTCGCCCTCCTCGGGCTCGCGGAGCAGTTCGAGGGCGTCGGCTCGCCGGTCCAACGCGGCCAGACGCTGGACGGCGCGCAGCCAGAGGTGCGGTGCGCCATCCCGGAGCAGGCCCGCATACCGCACCGCTTCCACCCACTCGCCGTGCAGGGCGTGGTAGTGCGCCAGGATCGAGGTGGCGAAGCGCGCCGTCGACTCCGTCTCCGTGGCGATGCGGAGGTCGCGGGCCGCCGTGGCCGCCTCGACCTCATTCTCGGAGAACGCCTGGACGGCCGACCGGAGCAGGTCGACGTGCGGATTCTCCCTGGTCTGGCGCGCGAGCTTCGCCGCCGTGTCCGCCCGGGTGAGCTCCCCTCGAGCCTGCAGTTGCGCCAGGGCCCTCGCCTCCGGCACGAAACCGAGGGACAGGTCAAGACGGGTGGTCGCCGCGAAGAGGAGGGCCTCCGCCCTCACGCTCTGGCTTTGGGTGACGGTGGAGAGCGCGAGCGCGAACTCGAGCGCCTCCTGGCGCAGCTGCAGGTTCACGCTGGCATCCGCGATGTCGCGCAGGACCCGCAGCGAAAACTCAGGATGCGCGTCCGCAACCCGATGCGCCAGGCGGACCGCTTCCGGCGCCTGCCCCAGGCGCATCATGGTTTCCACGAGGTGGGTCATGACGGCCACGTCGCCGGGAGTCTGTGCCAGGCTCTCCTCGAGGAACGCCTTGGCCTCCTCGTAACGCTGCGCCTGGAGCAGCAAGGCGGCCAGGAGCTCCCTGGCGGCGCGGTGCTTCGGCTCGGACGCCAAGAGCTGCCGCAGGAGCGTCTCGCCCTCCTCCCTATTCTCCTCGCGCAGCGCCCGCTGGGCCCGTTCGAAGACCCCCTCGCGATGCTTCCCGCGCAGGTAGACCCTGTAGGCGGCGTAGGAGCCGCCGGCAACGACGGTGAGGCCCAGCAGCACCAGGAGGACGGCGCGCCCCGGGCGCATTCGCTTGCTAGCCATTCTCAACTCCCAAGGCGATCGCCTCTCGCAGGTGGGGACCGAGGGCCGCGAAGAAGCCCGCAGCGGCCTCCTCGGTTTCCGCCGTGCTTCCGATCACAGGAACGTAGACGGTGACGATGACCGTGGGCTGGAGCGGTTCCCCCTTCAGCATGTCCAGGAAACGGTACCAGCGAATCGTCCACTCGTGGTTGGCGACCCGTTTTCCCGCCTGGAACCAGTAGTAGACGACCATCTGCGCGGCCCCCTTCTGGACGAGGAGGCGGCGCATGGCAACGCCGCTTGCCGCGCCGAGCTCCCTGGGCAGGGGCACCGTGGACTGCTGAAGCGCCTCCCAGCCCTGGGCAGGCATGCAGTAGCTCGGCGCATGAAAGTGCTCGTTGCGCACCGAGCCCCCGATGTAGAGATGGTAGGTGCGGGGTCGAGCGCTCGAGCGATCCTGCTCTCGGGGGAGACGCGTCTCGTAGAGCAGCGAGATGTAGCTGTCGGTGCCCGAGTAGGCGACGACCTCCTTGCTCACTTCGAGGGGCTCCGCGACGTAGCGGCCCTCCGCGAGGTCACTGGGCAGTCGGTCCAGACTCTCGTGCAGCCGGCGTACCGCGTCGGGATCCGCGTCCTCGGCGGCGAGGGCGGCACGGACCCGATGCACCTCCACGGCCCCTGCGGTCACGGTCAGGATCAGAACGGCCGAAGCGACCCACAGGGCTCGCGGAAACGGCGAGGTGGCGGGACGGGAGGGGAGATCTTCACGCGTGCCGGCGGGCGCGGCCTCCGCCGCGGGACCGGCGGGGAAGAAGAGACCCAGGAAGAGCGTCCAGCCCCAAAGCAGGAGGGCGGCGACGGCAAAGAGCAGGAACCCCTCGAAGACGTGGAAGAAGCCTTGCGCCGCGGCGGGGCTCACGCGCACCGAGAGGAAGCCGGTGAGCCAGATTCGCGACGCGTTCACGAAAACGGCGATCGGCGCGCAGGAGAGGACCGCCAGGAGCTTCAGCAGCCAGGAGCGTCTCCATACGAGACAGGCGAGGATCGCGACGCTGACGAGGGAGATGAGGGACCGGATCCCGCTGCAGGCGTCGGCGATCCAGAGGCTCTCGATGCCAGGCAGATGGATGAGATTGCCTTCCAACGTGGTCTGGAAGCCGCTCAGGTCGAGCATGCCGGTCGCGAGGATGGCCGAGAGGTTCTTGAGAGGAACGGTGAGATCCCGCTCGACCCGCCCGGGAAGCGGGCACATGAGCAGGAGGGCCACCACTGCGGGCAGGGCCGGCCGCAGGGCACGCCAGCCGTACAGTCCCGCAAAGGCCGCGACCAGGGCGGCCACGAGAGCGTAGGGCTTCAAGTACCAAGAGAGCTTCATCTCCCCGAGCAGCAGGATCGCCATGGCCGGGATGATCGCCAGCGCGGCGAGGAGCTGGGCTGCCGAGGCGGCGGCGCTGTCTCCCCTGCGAAGCCGGGCGAACTGGTGGCGTCTCTCGTAGATCAGCCAAGCGGCGACCGGGGGCATCAACAGGCCGTGGCTCGCCTCGGGACGATCGATCCACTCCCGAAACAGCTCGACCATGGTTGGCAGGAAGGCCGCCACGAGCAGCCCACCCAGGAGGCAGGCGACCAGCCTCTGGGGCCGGGGTCCGGGAAAGATCAGTCCGGCGGGGGGGCAGGCGAAGTCTTGATTCGTCGACATGGCGTGGGCACCCAGCCCCATCCCGCAAAGAGGAGGCCAGCCCCCGGACGCAATCCTCCCCCCGGAAACGGGTGTGTCAATCGACTCCCCCAAAGAGGGGTCCCGGGCCTTGACTCGATCGCGCGTCTGCGGGTATCCTCTTCCCCTCGCTGAGAATAGGACCGGGTGGCCGTCCGGCGGGCGCTGGACGTTGTGTGCGGATCGCTGCGCCGCCCGCCCGGCCCATTGGAGATGGAATGGGTATGGGATTCTTCGTCGGACAGCTGGGCAATGTTCCTGCGTTGGCGCTCTTGCTGGAGGGAGCAGTGTTCCTTTCTCTCGCAGTCACCGTGAGACTCGGCAAGCAGTGGATCAGGAACCGCGGCTCCCGCGCGATTCCGCAGGAAGAGGTACAGGAGAGAACCGTCTCCGCACCGGTTCCCCTGGCCGACTCGATGAATACTTTGGTGGCCCGTCCTTGACGCAACCCCCGGGCGTCCGAGAATCATGGGGCGGGGAGCCCGCCGCGGCGCTGCAACGGAACGGGACGGAGAGCGACGGGCGACGCAGGAGAGGAGGCATGGCACGGTTTGTGCCCCAGGGAGGGCAGACGATACGAACAGGTTGAATCTCGTGAACATCCCCTGGCGCCTCGTTCCTTCCGGCTCAAGCCGGCGGACCGGCCCGACCAACCAAAGGTGAAGCACCGATGAATAGCAGCAGATTGTCCCCTCGCGAGTATCTGCGGAAGGCTTGGTCCTTCCGATGGATGGTACTCGTACCCGCGGTCGTGATCTTCGCGGCGACCACCATCTTCGTGACGCTCCAGCCGGACGTCTACGAAGGGCAGGTCGTGATGATGGGCCCCATGGTCCGCACGTCGACGGAAATCGCCGGCGAAGGGCATGAGGCCTCGACGCGTGACGTCCTCCGTTCCGCCCACGAGTACCTCATGGGGACGCGGCTGCTGAAGCAGATCATCGACGAGTTCGACCCTTACCCGGAGGTGCGCCCGGAAGGGGATCTGGCCCTCATCGAGGAGCTCCGCGGCAACCTCATCGTCGATGTGGACCAGGCCAGCGGCGCCATCACCCTCCTCTTCCGCCACCGCGAGGGGGAACGCCCCTCCGAACTGGCCGCGCAGGTGGTGAACCGGCTCGCCGAGCTCTTCGTCTCCTCCCAGCGCGAGGCGCTCTCCGACACGGCCACGCAAAACGTGACCTTCCTGGAGCGGCAGGAGACGGAACTCCGCAGCAAGCTGGAGAAGGCGGAACGCGCCTTGGAAGCGTTCCGCAACGAGCACAAGGGGGAGCTGCCCGAGGACGTCACGGGCAACCAGATGCAGATTCTCACCCTGACGAACAAGATCGACGACCTGCGCCGGTCCCAGGCGCGCAACCGTGACGAGATCGACCGCTACACGATGTCCTCCTTCGAACTGGACCAGCGCCTTTCCCTTGCGCGGGACATGGCGCCCCGGTCCGGGGATCGCGTCCTCGAGTTCGCCGTGGAATCGCTCAACGTGCTCGAGCAGCAGCGGGTGCAGGACCTCGTCCGCTACGGGGAGGAGAGCCGCCACATCCAGACGCTCGACGCCCAGATCGCCGGCGTCAGGGAGCGCATCGAGAAGATCCGCGCCACGAGCAGCGGCAAGGACCAGGTGGAGGAGTACTACCGGTACATGCAGGATCTCTACCGCACGCGGCAGGAGGAACTGCGCGCCGACAACGGACGGCTCGACCAGGTCGCGCAGGCGACCGAGCAGCTGATGCGCGAACTGCGCCACAAGATCGAGATGGCAGCCACTCTCGAGGCGGTCTACTCCTCGCTCAAGCGCAATGTGACCGACGCGGAGGAACGCCGCAAGATCCTCCAGGCGCGCGTGGAGGCGGCGAAGTACGCCCTCAAGCGCCAGGAGTTCAATCCCATCACCCCCGTGCAGATCGAGCAGCGCGCCTTCCCGGCCTCCCGGCCGGCCGGCCCCAACCGCCTCGTGATCGCGCTGCTCGGCCTCGCCGTGGGTACCGCGGTGGGCGTGGCCCTGGTCGTCGCCCGCCGCCGGCTCGATGTCTCCTACCACGACACCTCGGACCTCCGCGCCCTGCTCCCCGGCGCGGTCCTGGTCAGCGTCCCCGAGGTCTCCAAGCTGACGCGGCGCCTTCCCCGCATGATGTTCGGGGTGACCGCCGGCATGCTCCTTCTCGGCCTCTTCGTCGCAACGCTGGTTCTCCTGGGGACGCAGGTCGGCTGGTTCCAGCTGCCCGAGGTGCTCCAGGCGGTTCGCGGACTCCGGTAACTTCAACCATGCAACCCATCACCATCGACATGACACCCCTGGCCAAGACCCTCAAGATCCACCCCGGCGCCGCGGTTCCCACCACTCCGGATCGCGGGAACCAGGTGGCCGTCCTGCCCGAACGGCTCGCCAAGTCCGGGAGTTGGGAATCCACGCTGGCGATGGAACAGATCCATGTGCTCGCGACCCACGTCCTGGCACGCCACGCAGCGAAGTCGCTGAATACCGTCGCCGTGACCAGCGCGCTCTCCAGCGAGGGGAAGACCACCATCGCGCTCTGCCTCGCCAGCAAGCTCGCCGCCGCCGGCAAGCGGGTGCTGGTGATCGACCTCGACACGCACCGGGGGACCCTCAGCGACGAGGTGATGCTTCCCGACGCCCGCGGCGCGTTCGAGGTGCTCTCCAGCACGGACACCATCGGGGAGATCCCGGCCTACCAGACCGATTCCGCCGGGCTGTTCGTCCTGCCCCGGGGTCGGATCAATGGGCAGGATGCCATCCCGCTCCCGCAGCGCGAGCGGATCCGCTCCCTCATCGGGCGCGCCCTCCAGCAACGGTTCGACATTCTTGTCATCGACTGCCCGCCGCTCGTCCCGGTCGCGGATACCTTCGTGATCCGGGATGTCGTCGACAGCGCCATCATGGTCGTGCGCGCGAACAGCACGCCCCGCCAAGTGGTGCACGACGCGGTTACGGAATTCGGCATCACCAAGTTCATGGCGGCCGTGCTCAATCGGGCTTCCCCGAGCGACATTCCGTACTTCCGGGAGGTCTATGGCTACTACCGGCGCAACCACAAAAAGTAAGCGCGCCGGAGACCCTTCCGACAGCCGTTCCGGACGCCCCATCACGCCGCGCGTCGGCGTGCTCTGGGGCTACCCCTTCTCCCTGGTGCGGCGCCTCTTCGTCGCGTTCGCCACCCTCCTGCTCGTAACCCTGGTGGGCACCTGGGCGCTCGCCCAGCCCGGGGAGCCGGTGGTGACGCTGATCCATGTCGTCGTATTGGCGCTGGCGATCTTCCTCTCCCTCTACCTCTGCGAATTGATCGGCCTCACCACGCGGCCCCTGCCGCGTGCGTCCGTGGAGGCCCTGTTCGCCTCCATCGGAGTCGCCTGCGCCGTCCTCGGCGCCGGCTACCTCCTGGTGCCCGACTACGCCCCGCCTTCGCTCGTGCTCTGCGGAGCCCCCGCCCTCGCGGCCTTGAGCGTCTACCTCCAGCGGCGCTGGTTGGAGCTGCACGGCCAGCCCAGGGTGGTGGCCGCCGCCCTCTACTGCCGTACGCGACAGGACGCCGCACGCGCCATGGTCGCGCTGCAGGAGGTCGGGCCGACCGTCGTGCGGCGAGTTCTTCTCCCCCCCGACGAGCCGGACCGATCCCCAGTGTCGGGAATCGAGGTAGGCAGCGATGCGGAGGACCCCGCCTGGCTGCGGAATCAGGGGGTGGAGTACCTGATCGCCGGAAGGTCTGTTCCGCCGGCGCAGGCGAAGTCGCTGCTCACGGCCTGCGCAGGGGTAGGGCTCATGGTGGAATCGGTCGGGGACCTCGTGGCGCGGAGCCAGGGCAAGGTGGATCTGAAGGGGGCCGGGGACCTGGGACTCTTCTCGCGCTTGACAAGCCAGGCGCGGCCCGGCGCGGCCCAGCGCCTCGTGGATCTTGTGTTCGCCGTGCCGCTCCTGTTGGTCAGCCTGCCGCTCTGGATCCTCGTGGCCGCCGCGGTGTTCGTGACCTCGGGAAGGCCGATCTTCTACCGCCAGGAACGAGTGGGCCTCTGGGGACGTCCCTTCCAGATGCTCAAGTTCCGGACCATGAGACATGGCGCCGAGGCGCAGACGGGACCGGTCTGGGCCGAGGCCGCCGATCCGCGGGTCACCAGCCTGGGGAGAGTCCTGCGGCGCCTCCGATTGGACGAGATGCCGCAGGCCTGGAACGTGATCCGGGGGGACATGTCCATGGTGGGTCCCCGGCCGGAGCGCCCCTTCTTCGTGCAGCAGCTGGCCCGCACGATCCCGCTCTACGAGGCGAGGCACTCCATCCGCCCGGGCCTCACCGGATGGGCCCAGATCCGCCACCCCTACGGCTCCAATGACGACGACGCGCGCGAAAAGCTCGCCTACGACCTCTTCTACATCCTCAACCGGTCCCTGACCTTCTACTTCGCGGTGCTTCTCGAGACCGCAAAGGTCGTCCTCTTCCGCCGCGGGGCGCGCTAGGGGCGCGGCCCGACCGCGGCGAGCGAGGGACGGTGGGCGGCCATCGCCCGGTCCCGTCCCCGTCGCATCGAGCCGATCGAACACGGTAGCGGCGGGGCGCCGGACACGCTCGGCACGGTCCTCGCACTCAGGCCCTCTTCAAGGCACCATTGTCGAATCCGATGAACATCCCCTCCCAAGGCCGGACGCTGGCCGCACCGGCTGCCGGGTCCTCCGACCGTCCCGGCGCGCGGGGCGCGGCGGGTCTCGAGGTGAGGGAGCTGCAGCCTTCGGACGCATCCGCCTGGGAAGCG
Source organism: Planctomycetaceae bacterium (assembly GCA_052388375.1). Taxonomy (GTDB): domain Bacteria; phylum Planctomycetota; class PLA2; order PLA2; family PLA2; genus JBQTIG01. The sequence continues at coordinate 75,862 of JBQTIG010000038.1, forward strand.
TTCGTCCAGGCCCACCCTCGCGCCACCTTCTTCCACCAGCTCGGCTGGAAGCGCGTCTTGGAGACGACCTTCGGCCACCGCGCGCGCTACCTGGTGGCGGTGGATGCGGGAGGGCTGCGGGGGATCCTCCCGCTCTTTCTCTGCCGCACCCTCCGCGGTCGCGTCGAGCTGCACTCGCTCCCCCACTCGGTCTACGGGGGACCGGTGGGCGCAGATCACGCCGCCGAGCATGCGCTCGCGGACGCCGCCCTCGCCTTGGCCGCGGAGCGCGGAGCGACCTCCCTCGAATTCCGGAACCGGCACGCGAATCTGCTCGCTCTCCCTTCCCTGGAGGGCTGCGCAACCTTCGAGAAGGAGCTTCCGGGCAGCGTCGAGGAGGTCTACAAGACGTTTCCCAAGAAGGCGCGCGAGATGATCAACCAGGCGCGCAAGCGCCACAAGCTGGAGGCCGACTTCGAGGGCACGCTGGAGGAGTTCTATCCCCTCCTCGCGGCCTCGTACAAGAAGCTCGGCACGCCGGTCTTTCCGCGCCGCTTCTTCGCCGCGATGGCGCGGCGGTTCCCCCGGGACTGCTCCATCCTCCTCGTCCGCCACTCCGGCCGCGCCGTCGCCGGGGTGCTCTCCATGGCGTTCCGCGGCACGATGATGCCGCTCTACAGCGGCGAGGCCGCGGGAGTCCACGCCCTCAAGGCGAACAACTTCAAGTACTTCCGCCTCATGGAACGAGCGGTGGAGCTTGGGATGCGCCGATTCGATTTCGGGCGCAGCCGCCTCTCCAACGCAGGCGTGGTCGATTTCAAGTGCAACCAGGGCTTCGTGGTCGAAGCGCTCCCCTACCAGCGGCTCGGGCTCGCGGAGGCCGCGGAGGCCGCGCCGAGCGACCCCAACACCGGGGTCTACCCGAAGCTGCGCTCGCTCTGGAGCCACCTCCCCCTGCCCCTCGCCAATGCAGCCGGCCCTGCCCTGATCCGATTCTTCCCTTGATCGCGATGCGCGTCCTCACCTTCACCACGCTCTTTCCCAACCGCGAGTTCCCGCGGCACGGCCTTTTCGTGCTGCAGCGCACCGCGGAGTTGGCGCGGCGTTGCGAGGTGGAGGTCATCGCCCCGATCCCCCTCGCCCCCCCGCTTCCCTTGGTCGCCCGTGCGCGGCGGCTCTCGCGCGTGCCGCGCGAGGAGACGATCCGGGGGCTTCGCGTCGCCCACCCGCGCTATTGGTCCCTGCCCGGCACCTGGGCCGCCTTCAAGCCCGCGTCGATCCACCGCGCCAGCCGTCCGGCCGTCAGGCGGATCCTGGCGCGCGGCCCGGTCGACCTCGTGGACGCGCACTACGCGCACCCCGATGCCGCCGCCGCCGCCCGCGTCGCGCGGGACCACGGCCTGCCCCTCGTCGTCACGCTGCGGGGCAGCGACATCCACCGCGATCTCGGTCGCTCCGCGCTCCGCGAGAGGATCCGGGCCACGCTGGAGTCCGCCGCGGCGATCGTTGCCGTGGCCCAGCCCCTCGCCGACGCCGTGCTCCGGCTCGGCGTTCCGGAGGCGAAGGTGAGCGTGATCGACAACGGGGTGGACGGACGCGCCTTTGCCCCCGGCAAGAGCGCTCCTGCCCGGCGGGAGCTGGGAATCTCCGAAGAGGGCCCCTGGATCCTCTCCGTGGGGAGTCTGGTCCCCGTGAAGGGACAGGACCTGCTCCTCGACGCCATGGCGAGCCTCGCGGGCTCTGCGCGCCTGCTCCTGGTCGGGGAGGGCCCCGAGCTCGGGCGGCTGCGGATGCGGGCGGCCAGGCTCGGGCTGGCGGATCGCGTGCATTTCGCGGGGGGCGTGCCCCACGAGCGCCTGCCGCTCTACTACCGCGCCGCGGACCTATTCTGCCTTCCGAGCCGCAACGAGGGTTGCCCGAACGTGGTGCTGGAGGCGCTCGCCTCGGGCTGCCCGGTCGTGGCCGCGGCGGTGGGGCAGGTTCCGAACCTCGTCGAGGAGGGCAGGAGCGGTCTCCTGGTGCCTCCGGAGGACGCATCTGCCCTCGCGGGGGCGCTGGGGCGCATGCTCGCCCACCCCACGGACCGCGCGGCCGCGCGCGCCAGCGTGGAAGGCAGGACCTGGGCTACGGTCGCGGACCGAGTCGCCGATCTGTTTGAGGAAGTGCTGGGCCGCGCCGGCCGCACGAGCACGAGGAGGACCCCGGCATGCGGATGATCGCGATTCTGCTCTTTTACACGTTCGGTTCCGTCCTCGGGCTGATGCTGCCGGCCATGGCCTGCTGCTTCTACATCATCAATGACATCTTCCGGCCGCTCGACTTCGCCTACCGCGTCCTCGAGTTCCCGGCGGTGCATCTCACGACCCTCGTGCTGGTCGCCTCGGTCTTCCTCCGCCGGACGCCGAAGCGATGGAACACGATGTGTACCGTCCTGGCGGTCATCACCGTCTGGCTCCTCGTCTGCGGCGTCTTCTCCCCCATGCGGGAATTCGCGCTGTCCCAGGCGTGGCACTACGCCAAGCTCCTGCTGCCCCTGCTCCTGGTGTCATGCGTGCTCACGAACCGCTGGTCTCAGAACATGTTCATCGGTTCCCTGGCCTACTCCGTGGGGATCTGGTCCGCCCAGGCCGGCATGCATGGGCTCATGACGGGGCAGCCGCAGATCGGCATGGGTATCCCCGGTGCGCAGATGACGGAGCGCAACGACTTCATGGTGGGCTGCGTCACGGCGATTCCGCTCCTCTTCTACGTGTCGTGGAACTATCAGGGCCCCTTGCGCCTCTGCATGCGCCTCGGCACGCGCGTGATGGCCGGGCTCAGCGTGGCGGCCTTGGTGTTCAGCCTTTCGCGCGGCGGGGTCGTGGGCTTCGGCCTGATGACGCTCTACTACGTCTTCCGCACGGGCCGTGCGTCGCGCCGCCTGATCGGCATCACGATTCTCCTCCTCGGCGCCACGTTCTTCGTGCCGGAGTTCCTCCTGGAACGGATGGGAACGATCGACACGAGCGTGACCGAACAAACCGAGGGCTCCGCGAAGGAGCGCCTCGAGGTCATGCAGGCCGGAATCCAGATGGCACTGGACAACCCCGTCCTCGGCGTTGGGTCGAGCAGCTTCATCTACATCGTGCCGCGCTACGGGATCAACGCGAACCGGGAACCGCACAGCATCTGGATCAAGTCCGCTGCGGAGTACGGATTCCCGATGCTCCTCTTCTTCCTCGTCGTCATTGCGCACCTGTTGCGGAGCCTGGCCCGCAGGCGCAAGGCTGCCCGGCTCGCGGGCGATCGCACGGCCGAGAACATGTGCGTCGCGCTCGGATGCGCCATCGTCGGGTTCCTGGGATCGGCCTCCTTCACCAACACCTTCCTGAGCGAATATTTCTGGGCCATCGTGGCCGTGTCCGGAGCCTTCCTGGCCGACCCGGCGACGCGCGGCCTCAATCCCGAACGCACCGAGGCTGAGGAGAGCAAGCCGGGCACGCCGGTGGGCGCCGGGCCCCGCTCCCCGCGGCTTGCCGGCGCGGCGGTCGCGGGGGAGGCCGGCGCCGGGCCTGCTTCCGCCTGAGCTCGACGGCACCCACGACGCTCGAAGCGATCGCCGGGCCGGCGTGATCCGCCAGGCGGCCCACTTCGGTCGGGAGTTCCAAGGGGAACGACGGGGCCGCTCCCCGCATTCCCCGGCGCCCCCACCGCCCCCCGCAGGCCGCCGCGTCCCAGCGGAGCGCAAGCGCCGCAGCCCCACGGGACCGCTTCGCGGCCGCGCGTCCATCGCGAACGGCAGGAGATGGAAACGTCGCGACCTCCGGCGGCAAGCGCACCGTCTCAAGACGAGACGGTGGGACCCTCCAGCGGCAATCCGCATCCGGAGAGGTCTACCGGAGAGAGCGCCGAGCTTCTGGAGAGGGCCTGCGGGCGGCTTCCTGGCCCTCAGGGCCGCGCAGGGAGGCCGCAGGCGCGAACGCCGGGATCTCGGCGGCCGGCGGCCTCGGGCCAAGCGTCCGGGCGCCACGGGGCGCCCAGAGGGCTCTCGCGCGGGGGAGGCAAGCGCCGCCAGCGCGACGGCCGTCCGGGGAAGCGAGGAGTGCTTGACGCGACTCCGGGCAGGGATAGGCTCCCCTGCAGGGAGACTCGACCGCCCAGGCGCTTCGCCCAGGCGTTCGGAGGCTGTTCATCCCTCGGATCGCCGGGGGCGCTGAGCCACCTTCTGAGTACCCCGAAAAAGGCAAACCCCGGGGAACCGGGCGACGCAAAGCTAGAGGGCCCGAAAATCCGGAAACCACCGGGTTGGGCAGCCAGTTGCCGAAGAGGTAGAACTCGCATCGAGAGTGGCGCGGCGGGAAGGAGAGCCCGCCCGGCGCGCACAGACAGAAGGAGTGGCGCATGAAGTCCGCAGCCGTCCGGCTACGTGCCCTGTCGAGCATCGCGATGCTCGTCCTGGTCGCGGGGTGCTCATCGGGCGCCAGCGGCCCGCCTCCGCCCCCCGGAGGGGGTCCCGGCGCGGGACTCGGCCTTGTCGTTTCCGCCAACCATGTGGTCGCCCCCGAGGGCGGGTCGGTCACGCTCTCCTTCCGTCTCTCGGGCCCGCCGAGCGCGGAGCGAGACGTGCTCGCCCGCCTCACGACCAGCGATCCCACTCTCACCGTGGTTGGTCCCACGGTGTTCCTGTTCACGCTCGGTGACTGGGATCGGGAGCAGGCGCTCACCCTCGTGGCGTCGGAGGACGACGACGCGGAGGATGGCTTTGGCGTCGTGGAGGTCGAGTTGGTCGGAGACGCCTCCCAGACGGTCATGGTCTCCGTCGCGGACAACGAAGTACCGGCGGTGGAAGGGCTCCGCATCACCGTCAAGGACGCCTCCCTTGCGGGCGCTGCCGGTTTCCCCGTGTCCGCCGTCATTCCTCTCGCCCCCGGCGCCTTCCAGGACACGTCGTCGTTCCGCATCGCCGACTCGTCCGGCAGGCATGTGCCCGCGCAATTCCAGGTCCTGAACCGCTGGTGGGTGCGCGACAACAGCATCCGGCATGTCGTCGCGCACTTCGAAGCGACGGTGGCCCCGGACGGAAAGTCCTATCTCTTCTTCCGCACCACGGGGGGGGAGACGGCTGAGCCGCCGCGTGGCGTCACGCTCGCCGACTCGTCCACCCAGCTCGTCGTCGACACCGGCGCGGTCCGCTTCGTGCTCAAGAAGACGGGGTTCAACCTGTTCGACGAGGTCTCGGTCGATCTCAACGACAACGGCTCCTACGAGGCTTCCGAGCGGATCAT